>JAKVKC010000001.1 GCA_022486705.1 Solobacterium sp.
TCCTCCATTACCTGACACAGACAACGACACACAGTCCCGGTACAGATACATGATCTGTCTTCTCTTCGTGACTGTTTCCATTCTCATCAAACACGACCTGCCAGCCCGGTTCATAATCGAACTGTTTTTCTTCAAAGGAGGGATTGATCAGGACCCGGATCAAAGACGTTCCGGTATCTGAATCAGAATAGTCTATATCATAGAATACTGCACCGCCTTCCGCAACTGAAAGACGGACACAGTGAGCAATCTGTTCCGCTTTATGAAAGCGAAATGCCTTATATTTCTTTCTTAAAGCAATCGCCCGGCGGGTATATTCGATCACATCCCGATAGTATTCCGCCCGTTTCCAATCCAGCTGGTTAATGGCATCTCCCGCATTGTAGGAATTGTCATTGTCATTCTTTGTGCCGCAGAATTCAATCCCGCTGTGCAGAAAAGGCACGCCCTGCGCTACCAAAGTCATCGCGATCATCATCTTCTGTCTGGCTTTTCGGATATCCCGGTTCTCATTATTGCAGCAGAAATGCATTTTGTCCCAGACCGTTCCATTATCATGTGTCTCCAGCCCGTTGATGCTCTTATCCGGTGAATTGAAGCGCATAAAATACGGTTCTGTCAGTACATTTGCGCTCAGGGCACTGAGCACGTCATAGGCCCGGTTCACATCTCCCGTCGCATAGCCCTGTTCATATTTCTGATCATTGGATGTCTTGCCTTTGATCACATCTCGGAAATAATCATTGAAGTGTCCAATGCCAGGCATCTTATCCTGGTTGGTCAGGCAGGCCTTCTGCGACCAGTCCAGCTGCGTCGGCATGTCCCATCCTTCCCCATAGATCATCGCATCCGGCTTGATCTTCACAGCCGCATCATGGATGCAGTTCATTGTCTTTGTATCCAAGATCCCCATCAGATCAAAGCGGAAGCCATCCACATCATAGAGATCCATCAAAGTCTCAATGACATGCACAAGATATTTCCGTGCCATCGGCTGATTGGTCGCAAAATCATTGCCGCAGTAGGAGCCGTTGGAAAGAAAGCCCGACTGATTATAGCGGAAATAATAGTATGGCACCGTTGTATTGAAACAGCTTGTTTCAACATCATAGACATGGTTGAAGACCACATCCAGATTCACTCTTAACTGATGCTGATGCAGATGAGAGACCATCTGCTTCATTTCTTTCATGCGTGCATACGGATCCTGCGGATCGCTGGCATAGCTTCCTTCCAAAGAAAGATACTGTGCTGGATCATAGCCCCAGTTGTAGCTGTCCTTCGGATGGAATTCATCCAAGGTGCTGAAATCCAGCACCGGCATCAGCTGAATATGGGTCGCCCCCAGCCAGCCAAGATAGCTCAGGCCAGTCGGAAGATCCTGATACTTTGTATTCTCTTCACATAACGCATTGAAATTCCCATGTTCCTTCGTACCGCCCAATGGCGAAGAAGTGATATCACGAACAGATGTTTCATAGATCACAGCATCCGTGCCGCTGATCTGTCCTGGAACTGGTACTTTTTCAATCTGTTCCAATGCACTGCGATCGATGACAGCTGACTGCCGCGAATTGCCATTGCTGGAAAGCGCGTAAGGATCCAATGATTCCACATATTTCCCATTGCGCTTGATCAGGTACACATAGGTCGCATGTTTCAGATCGCCTTTTGCCTGGGCACGCCAGACACCTTTCTCGGTGCGTTCCATGGCCATGGTCCGGATCTCATGATCCTCATAGATCCGCAGAATAATGTCCACTGCGGTCGGTGCCCATACAGCAAAGGAAGTCACATCGCGATGATATACTGCGCCCAAGTCATCACCTTCATAATAGAAGCGCTGATTGAACTGTTCTGTCTGCGTGATCAGACGGACGATCAGAGGAACGATCAGCCCGTGCTGTTCGCGGATCTCATAGTCGGTGCCGAATTCCATGCCTGCAGGTGCGGTCAGATCATAGCGGAAATTCGTCTCATGTTCCTCCAGACCGGCAGTGATCAGATGTGTCGCTTCCCCGTTCTCGCCCAAAAGGGTGAAGCTGTCGCTTCTCCCATTGTAGAAATTGCGGTTCATCCAGACAGTGATCCTGCCGAAATCATCCAGATATGCATTCATTGCAGGCATAAAGACAGATTCCTTTCCTTCTTATACTTCAAGCTTCTTTACTTTCCAAATATCTTTGGTGTACTGCTCAATCGTACGATCGCTTGAGAAATAGCCGCTCTTAGCGATATTGACCAGGCACATTCTAGCCCATTGATGCGGATCCTGATACAGTTCTTCGATCTTCTCCTGGGCTTTCACATAGGCATCAAAGTCTGCCAAGACAAAGAACTCATCATTCTTCGTCATCAGTTCATTGAAGATCAGCCGGAAGTCATCCGGATCCTGGGACCATACCGCATCTGTAAAGGTATCCATGACCTTGCGGATCCGTACATCCTTTTCATAATACTCTCTTGCATTGTAGGAATACTTGATGCGATTGATATCATCGACACTGAGACCGAAGATCACATCATTGTCACGTCCAACCAAACGGTCGATCTCCACATTGGCACCATCCATGGTACCGATGGTCACTGCGCCATTCATCATGAACTTCATACAGCCGGTGCCGCTGGCCTCTTTGCCCGCCGTACTGATCTGTTCACTGACATCTGTACCAGGCACCAATACTTCCGCCATCGAAACATTGTAGTTCGGTAAGAACACGACTTTGATCATGTCCTTGACATCCGGATCATTGTTGATGACATTTGCCACATTGTTGATCAGCTTGATGACTTTCTTAGCAAACGTATAGGAGCTCGCTGCTTTCGCTGCAAAGATATATGTATGCTTCGGCATCCAATAGTTCGGATCTTCTTTGATCCTTTCATAGCGATAGATGATCTGCATGATATTCAGCAGCTGACGCTTATATGCATGCAGGCGCTTAGCCTGCGCATCAAAGATCGAATCCGGATCTACTGCGACCCCGCACGTACGATTGATATATGCCGCCAGGATCTCTTTTCTCTGTCTCTTCACTTTCAGGAATTCATTCTGCGTGCTCTTAGAATCCACATATGCCATCAGCTTTTCAAAGTCTTTATAATTGCTGGCATAGGATTTCCCGATCTTCTTATCGAGCAGTTCCTTCAGTTCTGGATTGCTGTAAAGCATCCATCTGCGCGGCGTAATGCCATTGGTCTTGTTGGTGAACTTCTCAGGGAAGATATGATAGAAATCACGGAACAGATCATTCTTTAAGATCTCCGTATGGATCTCCGCAACACCATTGACATGATTGGATCCGATCACGGCGAGATTCGCCATGTGGACCTGATTGTCCTTGATGATCTTCATGCGCTGGATCATCTCATGATCATTGCCGCATCTTTCCGATACCCACTGGATAAAGCGTCTGTCTGTTTCCTGAATGATCATATAGATCCTCGGCAGCAGATTGGAAATGATTGGTACCGGCCACTTCTCCAAGGCTTCTGACATGACCGTGTGATTCGTATACGATACCGTTTCTTTGACGATTGCCCATGCATCATCCCAGCTGAATTCATATTCATCCATCAGTACTCTGAGCAGTTCCGGAATGACCAATACCGGATGCGTATCATTCATCTGAATGGCAACTTTCTTGCCTAAGTTCTTCAGGGATGGATACTGTTTCAGATGCGAGCGGACAATGCTGTTGATGCCGGCTGACACAAAGAAATACTCCTGCATCAGACGCAGATATTTTCCTTCATCCGTTGAATCATCCGGATACAGCTTCTCCGTAATATCATCTACCAATGATAAATAATCTCTTGTATTTGCCGTGCCGCTTTCTTCACTAGGCTCCGCGCTCCATAAGCGCAATGTATTTGTGGTCTTTGTACCGGCACCGATAATTGCCATATCATAAGGAACTGCTACGATGCGGATCGGATTGACATGCTGGAAATGCATGTTCCCCTGTGCATCATACGATGTCTCGATCTGCCCATAGAAATTCACTTCGACCGAATGCTTCGGCTTGCGGATCTCCCATGGATTGCCGTACTTCAGCCAATAATCAGGCACTTCTACCTGATTGCCGTCATGATCGATATACTGTTTGAACAGACCGGACTTATAACGGATGCAGTTGCCATTCAGCGGATAATTCAAAGAAGCACCGCTGTCCATAAAGCAGGCTGCCAATCTTCCCAATCCCCCATTGCCCAAACCCGGGTCCAATTCATATTCAGAAAGTTCATGATAATCTATGCCCAATTCGTCCAGTCCTTCGACTACCATGTCATAAATGCCAAGATTTTTTAAATTGCTCGTCAGCATTCTGCCGATCAGAAATTCAATGGAGAAATAATAGATCTCACGGGCATCTGCCTGTTTGGCAGCGACTTTTGTATCCCGCCAATTGACATTGGCATAGTCGCGCACCATCTTTGCCAAAGCAACATACTTCTCGGTGATGTGTGTTTCTTCAACCGTACAGCCATAGGACTCTACCAGTCTCCGGGTGAATTCTTTTTTAAACTCCGTCTTATTCTTAAACATTTTCGTCCCCTCTCAATGTTCTTTCCTGACGCTCAGCCACAGTGCCGCAAATGGTGCGATCTTCAGTGTTACTGCATACTTTTTTTGACCTGCCACATCCCATGCATGCATAGGCTCCGCATTGACCATGCCGCAGCCATCATAGCGTTCATTCTCGGTATTCATGATCTCTGTATAAATGCCTTTCTGCGGCACTTCGATATCATAGCTTTCATAGCTTTTGGCTAAACAGTTCATGATGCATATGATCCTTTCATCTGTTCCCTCACGATAGAAAGAATAGATGCTCTGCGCTGCATTGTCCGCATTGATCCAATGGAAGCCTGCCGTATCATAATCGGAAGCATAGAGACAGGGATGGGCAAGATACAGTGCATTCAGATCCTGCATGTATCTGACAAAAGCCTGATGCCTTGGATACTTCAGCAGGAACCAATCCAGCTCTCTCTTCTCATCGAATTCACGGAAGCTTGCGATCTCATTGCCCATGAAGTTCAGCTTCTTGCCTGGGTGGGCATACATGTATGCATACAGATTTCTGACCTGGGAGAACTTTTCGTCATAGGTTCCCCACATACGGTCTATGATCGTCTTTTTGCCATGCACGTTTTCATCATGGCTCAGCGGCAGAAGAAATCTCTCGCTGTAGAAATACGCCATAGAGAAGGTCAGCTTATGATGATCATAGCTGCGGTACAGAGGATCCTCGGCATAATACTTCAGGGTATCGTTCATCCAGCCAAGATCCCATTTATAGTCGAAGCCAAGTCCGCCATGTGCCAAAGATCCTGTAACTCTGGGATAATCCGAAGAGTCCTCGGCAATGGTGATCACGCCCGGAAAGCTTTGGTGAATGCAGTCATTCAGGCGTTTCACAAAATCCAGTGCACCTTCGTTGGTACCGCGATCTCGATTGCCTTCCCAATAGATCAGGTTGGATACGGCATCGATACGGATACCGTCTATATGATAGATATCGCACCAGAAAGCCGCCGAACTGATCAGAAAGGAACGAACTTCATCCTTCCACAGATTGAAATTCAGTGTGCCCCACTGCGATTGCGCATCGCTGTCTTTTGCATACTCATAGAGCGGCTGTCCATCAAAGCAGCCAAGACCGAACGCATCTTTGACAAAGTGCACCGGCACCATATCCATGATCAGGCCAATGCCATTGCGATGGCAGGCATCCACAAAGGACGCAAATTCCGTCGGGTTGCCATAGCGGCTGGTCAGGGCGTAGTATCCGCTTGCCTGGTATCCCCAAGACCCATCAAAAGGGTATTCGGTCAAAGGCATCATTTCAATGTGCGTATAGCCGTTCTTTTTTACATAAGGAATCAGATTCTCTTCCATCATGCCATAGGTATATGGATATTCTCCATTCCTTTTCCAGCCCCCGGCATAGACTTCATAGATGTTCATCGGGGCATCATACTGCGCTCTGCGGCCATCCATCCATGGCCCATCGTGCCAATGAATATTCCCCAGGTCATAGACCTTTGAAGCCGTTTCCGGCCTTGTTTCCGCATAAAAAGCATAAGGATCCGCTTTATCAATGAAAGCACCATTCCAGTCTTCAATACGGTACTTATAAGAATCCCATTCCTTCACACCTTTGACAAAAACGCTCCATATTCCTTCAAGGCCCGTACGTTCCATCCGGATCGGATGTTCTGCCCATTGAGAAAAGCTGCCTATCACAAAAACATTATGTGCATGAGGCGCATATACCGTGAACCGGACTCCTTCATTTCCTTCATAAGAGAAATGAGCGCCAAACAATTTATATGCGTCAATGCAGTGACCTTGATGGAAGCTTTCTGCGATCTTACCTGAATCCATCGTTTTCCTCCCTGCAGCAATATACTATTAACGGTTACAATTATACTATGAATACCTTCTATAAACAAAGCTGAGGCACCGCAACTACAGATAATACTCACTGGAAATCAGGATGACGATAGATAAAAAAAAGCAGGACTCCCTCAGGAATCCTGTTTCTCATTTGTTCAAGCAAGGATCGGCTTCACTGCTTTGGCCAGATCTTCTCTTTCTTTTTCTGCTTCACTCAGGTCTTTGCCTAAAGTAGTGAAGTATGTTTTGATCTTTGGTTCCGTACCGGAAGGACGGACAATGACAACAGCCCCATCTTCCAAGTCATAGCGCAGGACATTTGCCTTTGGCAGACCGGTGGCAGCTGTATCTTCATAATCTGTCACTTTTACGGTCCGGCGGCCGGCAAATTCTTTCGGTGCTTCGCGGCGCAGATCGCTCATGATGCCAGCCATCTTATCCATACCGGACAGGCCTGGGAATTCAAAAGCATCCACAGCATTGAGATATCTGCCGTATTCCTGATAGATCTCTTCCAGTCTTTGTTTCAAAGAGGAGCCCTGGCTGCGATAATAAGCAGCCATTTCGCAGATCAGCATTGATCCGACAATGGCATCTTTATCACGGACATACGGTCCAGCCAAGTAGCCATAGGATTCTTCAAAGCCAAAGATGAAGCGGTCCACTTCGCCTTTCGCTTCCAGCTGAGCGATCTGATCACCGATCCACTTGAAGCCCGTCAATGTATGCCGCAGTTCAACTCCATAGTGCTCTGCAATCTTCGCTGCCAGCGGCGTCGATACGATCGATTCTACCGCCACAGGATTCCTTGGCATCGTGCCCTTTTCGATTCTGCCGGCACAGATGTAATCCAATAAGAGAACACCCATTTCATTGCCGGATACAAGTTCATACGAACCATCCGGGCACTTCATGGCAATGCCGACACGGTCCGCATCCGGATCCGTTGCCAGCATCAGATCAGCCCCTGTCTTTTCAGCCAATTCCAATCCCTTGGCCAATGCTTCTCTGATCTCTGGATTTGGATAGGAACAGGTCGTGAAGTATCCATTTGGATATTCCTGCTCCGGAACAATCGTAATATCTGTGATACCGATATCATTTAAGACATGCGTCACCGGTACAAGTCCCGTGCCATTCAATGGGGAATAGACAAGCTTTAAGCCAGCCGTTGCACACAGCCCTGGTCTGACCTGTCTCTTTTCAATCTCCTGATACAGAGAAGCTTTGCAGTCTTCCTGTACAAAAGCAATCAGTCCTTTTTCAACGCCCTGCGCAAAGTCCATATACTTCGCACCAGTCAGGACATCTGTCTTCTGGATGGAATCATATACAACAGCGACCGCATCATCTGTCATCTGACAGCCATCCGGTCCATATGCTTTATAGCCATTGTATTTCGCTGGATTATGCGATGCCGTGACCATGATCCCAGCATTGCATTTATAGTATCTTGTCGCAAATGAAAGTGCCGGCACCGGCATCAGTTCATCATAGATCCGGACATGCACGCCATTGGCCGCAAGCACACCAGCCGCTTCTCTCGCAAAGTTCCATCCCTTGATCCGTGAATCATAGGAAATTGCGACAGTCTGCGTACCGCCCTGGGTCTTCACCCAATCTGCCACGCCCTGCGTCGCCTGTCTGACGACCCAGATGTTCATGCGATTCGTACCAGCCCCCAAGGTTCCTCGTAGGCCAGCGGTACCGAACTGCAGAGCAACTGCGAATCTTTCTTTGATGGCATCGTCATCGTCTTTGATCTTCTGCAGCTCGCTCTTGAGATCTACATCGATCAGATCCGCTTTCATCCATCTCTCGTACTCATCACGATATGACATTATTCTTCTCCTTTTGTTGAAAAAAAGAGAGAAGCTCTTCTGCATTCTCCCTTTTGTTTCCTGTTTGATAATACTTAGGCAATTACTTTCTGAGCGCGAAGTACATCTTCAATTGTCTTGATTGCGACATCTTCGTCATCACCTTCACAAGATACAGTGATTTCGGACTGTGTCGGAATACCCAGAGACATAACACCCATAATTGACTTCATGTTTACTGAACGTCCCTTATAAGCTACCTTTACTTCGCTCTTGAACTTGCTTGCAGCATTAACAGCTACTGTAGCTGGGCGTGCATGTAATCCAACAGGGTCAATGACTGTGACTGAAATTTGCTTCATAGATAGAATATTCCTCCTATTTCAATACCTATGGTTATTCTAATACAGGCGCGTTTTAGTTACAAGCGCTTACACCTAAAATGTTTCTAAAAATGTCTATAAATGGCTGAAAATCGCACTTTTTGAGAGATAAAATAATGCTTCTGCATCGTTCTTTTCAGGTCTGCTCCGGCAGGAATACCTGTGCAATTTTTCACTACTTATGGTACGGCTCATGGTGCAGGATGCGAAAGGCCCGATAGATCTGTTCTAAGACGATGATCCGGCACAGCTGATGCGGAAAAGTATTCTTGGATAAGCACCAGCGATAATCCGCTCTAGCGATCAGATCTTTGGATACACCTAAGGAACCGCCGATCACAAAATCAATTCTGCTTTTCCCCTGTGTATGGAGAGCATCGATCTCTTCAGACAATTCAACGGAGCCCATACTCTTTCCTGCCAGATCCAATAGGATGACAAATTCATCCGGCTTGATCCTTGCCAAGAGACGTTCTCCCTCTTTTTCTTTGACCTTTTCATTCTGTGCATCACTGTTGTTCTCGGGTGCTTTTTCATCCGGCACTTCAATGATCTCCAGCTTATCATAGGCTTGGATGCGCTTGGCATATTCATGCATGCCATCTCGCATCCATTTCTCCTTCATGCTGCCGCAGGCTAACAGACGGATCATTTCAGCGTCACCGCGATCTGCTGCTCCGCACCATCACGGGTGATCGTCAGATTCAGCACATCTCCTGATGCATGACTGAACAATATCGTATGAAGCTCTTCTTCATTCAGCAGTTTCTTCTCATCTATTTTTGTCAGCAGATCGCCGATATGCAGAGCACCATCCGCACTGGATCCTGTCTGGATCCCGCTGATCAGCACACCGGATGTCAGATCCAAAGAAATGCTGTTGGCGCTCTTTTCATAAGAATTCATCTTCGAAATACTGCGGGCCGTGACCCCAAGATTGCCTCTGGTGATCGTACCGGTATTCTTCAGCTCGGCATATACATTCTTCACTTCATTGACACTGACTGCATAGCCCATTTCCATCTGTCCATTCATCGGCTTGCTGATGGCAATGCCCAGCAGTTCACCGGACAGATTCATCATTGCACCGCCGATATTATCATCATTGACACTGCAGTCTGCTTCCAAAAGATTGGCGATCCAATCCGATGCAGCACTGAACTCAGTCTGCAGCGGTGCCGACAGAGTGCCGGAGGTGATCAAAGCACTGTCATTGGATCTTCGGCCGCCCATCACGATGACCGTTTCCCCAGGTACAATCAAAGAAGAATCGCCCAGCTGCAGCGGTGTGACATCAAAGCCAGGGGCAATGCTGATCAAAGCCAGTCCCGTATCATCATCTTCGCCAAGGATCTTTCCTTCGCTGACAATGCCATTGTCAAACTCAATGGCCGCTGACCCATTTGCCTGCAGGCCCTGTGACGCCGTCATGATATATGCCGTATCTTTATCCGAAGCAATGATGACACCGGAACCTCGATGTGCGCCCTGCAGAACAGACACTAATGATGCTTTGGCATTGTCCGCTGCTTCTGAGATATCTGTTGTATAGCCATTGACCGTGTTCTGAATGACCGTACGATTGTCTGTACCTACGGTCGTGTACTTAAAGACACGTGCCGTCAGCCAGATGTTCCATACCAACAGCACAGCTAACGCTGCCAGGATCGCTTTCTTCATCATTTTCTCCTTTCCTGATCATTTCAAACTGTCCGGCAGCTGAGATGATCAGTTCCTGATTCAATGCCCCATGATGTCTGCGCATTGCACTGCATACCGTATCCAAGGCTTTCTGCCTTGTATTGCCTTCCTGCGAAATATGCGCAAGGATGATCTCTTTTGTATTCTCGCTGACCACTGCATCCAGAATTTCCGCACATGCATCATTGTTCAGATGCCCCTGATCGCTGTAGATCCGTGCTTTGACATACTGCGGTCGTCTTGTCTGCATCAGCATCTCAACATCATGATTGCTTTCCATTACAATATAATCCGATCCTTGGATCAAAGGATAATAGCGTTCATTGAGATATCCCGTATCGGTCACATACGTCAGTTTCTCCTGCCCATCTTCAATAATATAGCCCGTTGTATTCAGGGCATCGTGCGACAGACCGATCGGTGTGATCTGCAGATTTCCAACCTGGAACTTCTGCAGCGATCTGACGCGGAACGTATCGATATCCGGGATCTCGATCGGTGCATAGATATTCAGATCCCTGAACATCCGGATCTGCGATACATGGTCGCTGTGATCATGTGTGATCAGCAATGCATCGGTATCTTCTTCCTTGTGATGCAGTGCCTGAAAGCATTCTTTTAAATATTTTTTTGTTGTGCCGCAGTCGATCTGCAGGGTCGTACCTTCATCTTTCAATAGAAAGCAGTTCCCTTTCGAACCTGAAGCCAATAATGCAAAATCCATCATCCGCTGATCTCCTCACAGGATGGAAAGCCCGTCACTTTGCATGCATCCAGAACTTCATTATCCTGCTGGATGTAGAAATGCACATGGGGCCCCGTTGCCATACCTGTCATACCGATATGGCCAATGACCTGTCCTTTCTGCACCGTGTCTCCGACTTTCAATTCTGAAGGCACCCGCATATGTCCGTAATATGTAATGTATCCGTTATTGTGATTGATCTTGATATAGTTCCCGCTGATCGCATCATACGAGACTTCCATCACCGTACCGTTATCTGCTGCATAGACATCGCCCCATGGATCATATGCATCTGCCAGGTCATTTCCTTCATGTCCATAGTAGCATCCCCAGCCGCATGTCAGCTTGGCATTGTCCACTGGGAAACGATAGGAGCCTGTGCCAACATTGCTTGGCTGCTTGGTGCCTACTGCAACGATCTCATTGACCGGCTGCTTGGTATCCATGCTGGACTTCAGCGTGCCGCTGCTCAGAACGCCATTGACCCACTTTTCAACATAGAGCGCATTGCGGCTGCCATTGATCCCTGTCTGAACGACTTGGGAAGTGTCTTTCAGCAGCGTACTGTCCTCCTGCGTCACCGTAGAAAAATACAGATCCTCTTTCTGCAGTTTCTGCCGGGTCACCACAATATCGATCGGTGATTCAAAATACGTAATGCACAGCTTCATGCCGGCTGACAGGATCTGATCTTTCGAGGTCAGCTGATCACGGTTGATACTGATCAATTGGGAAGCTGAAAGACCATAGTTCTTAGAACCGACACCGGCTACCGTGTCATATTCTTCTACCGTATAATATTCTCTTTCCGTATGATCGCCATATTCCAAATACTGCAGGATCGCATCTTCACTTGTCTTGATCTCCTGCACAGACGCATTCTTTTTTGACTTCGTGATCGTCTGGGCAATACTGACACCGACATCTTTGGTACCATAGGAAGTCAGATCAGAAACCGTGCCGCCATTCTGCAGTGCCGCAAAAGCATCAGGGTCAATAAAATTCGACAGATACTGATTCATCGCCGCATCATACATCTTGGCATCCGATACATAGATCTCCGCATAATCCCCATTTTTATCAGAGAAAGTGATGGCGGTGCTCTCTAAAGAATACAGAGAATTCCGGTCTAGATAATCCAGGATCTCCTCATCGATATTATTAAACGAAAAATAGCTTTCTTCTTCGATCAGATAGACATTGCGCCCAAGATGGCATGCCGATCCAGGATATGTCTCTGCATACTTTTCCTGATAGACATCTTTCAGATGGGCATCGAGCTTTGTTTCATCTGACAGCACACCGATATATCTGCCGTTGTCATACAGACGGTATACTTTCTGCGCTGTTTCATTGACCTGCAGGATCTCCTGCTGGAAGATGCCTGTCTCATCGGAAGAAATATGAAAAGAAGACAGTGAAGATGGGATAAAAACAGCAATCAGCACTGCTGCTGCAAAGCATCCTAATAAGATGAGAAGCTTTTTTCCCATGTTCACTCCGTTTCTTTATTCCTGCGAATAGTCCTGTGAATTCTCAATGTTATAGATCGCATTGGTCGCTGCTTCAAAAGCAACGTTGATCTTGCCGGTAGAACCATTTCTGTGCTTGGCAAGATTGATCTCCAAACGTTCACTGCCCGTCTGATTGGCTTTTTCCTTAGCTGCTTCATCATAATAGGATTCACGATACAGCATCATGACAATATCGGCATCCTGCTCAATGGCACCGGATTCACGCAGATCGCTCAGCATCGGCTGTTTCTTTTCTCGCTGCTCGACCGTACGGCTCAGCTGCGACAATGCCAAGACCGGCACCTGCAGTTCACGGGCCAATGCTTTCAGGGAACGTGAAATATCTGATACTTCCTGCTGACGGTTGGCTTCCGAATTGCGGGAAGATCCAGCAATCAGCTGAATATAGTCAATCATGATCAGGTTCAGGCCATGTTCGGCCTGCAGTTTGCGGCATTTCGAAAAGATCTCCGGTACTTTGACAATAGAAGCATCATCAATATAGATCTGTTCGCTCTTCAGTTCACCGGCTGCTTCATTGATCTGATTCCATTCATCATTGGAAAGACGTCCTGTTTTTAATTTATCCGCCGGTACATGGCTCTTCGCACTTAACAAACGCATAGCCAGCTGCTCTGCCGCCATTTCCAAAGAAAAGATAGCGACAGCTCCCTTGCGCTGATAGGCCGCAACATTCATCGCCAGATTCAGACCCACAGCCGTCTTGCCCATAGAAGGACGGGCTGCCAAGACAAGCATATCGCCTCTCTGCAGACCATGCGTCATATGATCCAGATCATTCAGTCCGGTCTTCAGTCCGGTAATATCAGATTTATTCTCCGACATCTTGCTGATCTCATTCAGAACATTTGTCATCAATTCTGTCGATGTCTTAAAATTTCCAGCTTTGCGGTTGCGCGATACATTCAGGATGCTCTTCTCTGCTTCATCGAGATATTCATCAATATCCGTCTGTCCATCCAAGCCATCCGCTGCGATCTTTTCAGCCGCATCGATCATCTGTCTCATCAATGCTTTATCTTTGATCACATTGACATACATCTTTGTATTGGCACTGGTAACTGCGGCATTCGTCAATTCTGTCAGATAATTCAGACCGCCGGTCTTATCCAATAGATTGGTATCTTTCAAACGTGTTGATACCGTTGTCAGATCAATGGGATCTCCCTCTTGGTATAAAGCTAGACATGCCTGAAAGATCCTGCGATTTGCATCCAGGAAAAAATCATCTTCCGCGAGTCCTTCTTCGATTGCCGTACGGGCAGCCGAAGGATAGACCATCATTGTACCAAGTAAGCTCGCTTCTGCTTCAGGGGCAGAAGGCAATGTCTTTGCCATATTATTTTTCACTTCCTGTCAGATGTACATTGATCGTACCGATCACACCATGATGCAGTTCCACTTTGACTTTTGTCGTGCCCAATGAAGAGATTGGATATGTATCAATGATCTTTCTCTTATCAACACGGATCTCTTTTTTGCGCAGTTCTTCAACGATCTGCTTCGTAGACACCGAACCGAACACTCTTCCTTTATCTCCGCTCTTAACGCGGAACTCCAATACTGTCTTTTCCAGTACCTTTGCGACTTCCTTTGCCTTTTCTACTTCGGCTGCTTCTTCAGCAGCTTCTTCTTTTTTCTGCTCGCCCAGGATCTCTAAGCTCTTCTTGGATTCCGGCACTGCCAGATTTCTAGCTATCAGAAAGTTGCGCCCATAGCCATCAGAGACCTCAACGATCTCCCCGCGCTTGCCAACCTTTTTTACATCTTCTTTAAGAATCACTCTCATTTTCTTCATCCTCCTTATCGTAATCCTGAATCGCATCCAGCAGTTCCTGCTTCAGATCATCCAGGCTGCATTTCGGTCTCTGCACGGCTGCTGCTGTCATATGACCGCCGCCGTTCATGTTTTCCATAATGACCTGGACATTGATATGTCCATCGCTGCGTGCACTGATTGCGGATTCACTGTCATTGTCATTGGCGATAACGAAAGCACCCTGCACGCCCTGTACACCGAGCAGTGTATCTGCCACCTGGCTCATCATGGATCTGCTCAGCACACGGTCTTTGACTTCTGCGATCACAATGCCATTCGGATACCGTTCACTGTTTACCGCGACCTTTGCTTTCAGGGCAAAGTCATCAAACGAATCCTTCAGCCAGCCATAGGCCTTTGCTGAATCCGCACCAATTTCCTTCAATGCACTTGCCGCATCATATGTACGTGCGCCGGTACGCACACGCCATGTCTGTGTATCGACGATCATGCCTGTCAGCATAATAGTTGCGGCTAATGGCGATATCTCTGCTGTATTGGATACATACGGGATCATTTCTGTTAACAGTTCACAGGTCGAACTTGCACCGGCCTCAATATAGACAAGCACTGGCTTGACGCCCATTTCTGTACTTCTGCGATGATGATCAATGATCACCACACGATTGGCATTTTCCAATACCTTGGCCCCATTGGACTGTTTGATATTGTGATGATCCGTCATGATCACCAAGCTCGTATCACCTAAATGATTCAGAGCTTCTCCTTCCGTCACAAAATTGACTTCCTGCTTGATATCTTCCATATTTGCCTGCAGTGCAGCATTCAGTTTTTCTTCAATACCGCCGGTCTTAGCAATGATGACAGCCGGGCGATGCAGAGATTCTGCCATGCGGGCCAAACAGATGGCACTGCCGATGCAGTCAAAATCCGCTGTCTTATGGCAGCAGATGATCACATTGCTTGAACGCATGATCAGATCGCGCAGGGCATGCGACATCACCCTGACTCTGACTCTGGAACGCTTCTCGGCAGCTTCGGTTGAGCCGCCGAAATACTTGACGTCCTCCCCGTATGTCTGCATGGCGACCTGATCGCCGCCTCTGGTCTGGGCAAGATCCATCAGGTTCGTCACCATCTGATCCAACTGTTCAAAATCACTGGTGCCTCTGGCAAAAGACATGGACAGAGTAATGACCATATCCTGCTTCTGCGCACCTTTTCTGACCTTTCCTAAGATTGAGAAATGATCTGCCGCCAGATCTGAGAAGATCTTTTCATTTAAGATCATTAAATATTTAGAACTGCTCAGGCGTTTGGTAAAGATGCCATGACCTGCACAGTATTCCAGCAATGGTCCTCTGACACTTGCATTGACAGCAGCTTCCTGGTTCTCATCGCCATAGGCAGAACTGTCATCATAGTTATCCAAAGAAGCCATACCGATGACAACATGTTCATTGTGGTACTTCTCTTTGCAGTCGGTCAATTCTGTAACATCTTTAAAGAAGATCATCGGTTCATCTTCTTTGCGATGCATTTCATAGATCTTCTCATCCAGCTGCACATAGGCAGTATCTTCTTTGCCGGAGATCAGATCATCCGCCTCCGGGATCCAAGTCAGCACCTTCGTGCCTACCCGATCGATCGAACGTGATTTGAACAATTCGCTCATCCAGGTTATGACATAATCATCATCATAGATGATCATGCCGACCCCACCGGTCAGGAACGCTTCCGCCGCCGCATTGCCAAGAACGCTTTTGACGCCCTCGGTCTGCTGCTGGGAATATTCGTGGAACTTTTCAAATAAATAGAACATGAACGCGGCTTCACTGACAACAATCAGGGCTGCCGTCAGAATATCAAAATGAAAGTACACACCGAGAATGGCCAAGGCTGCCGCTTCGACAATCAGTACAGCGATCATGGTCCGTTTCAGGCTGCCGATCTTCTCATTCATGCTGGAACCTCCTCTGCATCATTTTATGATGCATGTCTGTCGTAATATATAGGAAACCGATCAAGGCAACAATGTACCATGCCATCATCAGCATCAGTACCGCAAAAGCCATGATCAGAAATCTGCTTCCGCCTGTATGCAGGGCTGAATACACTGCCGCCGCAATCAAGCCATAAAAGACAAGATACAGTCCCCCGCACATGCCGATGCCCTGCAGGGCAATGCGCATGCCGGAAGACAGAGACACCTGCGACGAGGTGGCAATAAAGAAACATGCTGCACCGGCAATTCCTGCATATCCGCTCCACTTCGGCGGTATATATGCTGTCAAAGGCATGCTGGCAGGTACCGTGATATGCATGCGCTTGAACATCATCTTTGCGATCAGATGCAGGATCAGTGCTTCCAATACGCCTGTCAGGATCACCGATGCCATCAAGGCCGCCAGGATGATCTCTTCCAAGTTCATATTGCTTGGCAGGGAGCCTCCCATAGATGAAAGCATCTGACTGTAGATACCTTCCATCTCCGATGCTTCAGCCATCAGATCATAGCCGAAAAACTCAGCGAAGACGATCGTGATCAATACCTGCATTACAACAGAAACGATCACTGTGCGCAGGAGAATGCGCTTCATGTCTGTCTTGGCATAAATGCCGCAGCCATAGACCATACCGACAAATGCCTCCCCAGCGACCGTCAGCACCGTCGCCGGTGTGTCGATCACAGCCGCCAGCATCACAATGGCCGCAAACACCATCCAGCTGCTCTTCCAACCGTATTTGGCTCCATAGAATACCAAGGGCAGCGGATAAAGAAACAGTACCGTCGCTTGCAGCAGTCCGGCTGTCTGCCGATCGATCAGCAGGACCGCTCCCATAATGGCTGCCATCATAGCGCCATCTGTCATTTTTCTTACATCATTTTTCATCTTATTTATGCAGTGTGCACTACGAAAAAACGCGCTTTCTGCTTGGTACGATTATACCATATATCGACTCAGGCAAACAAAAGGACCCCGCAATGAATGCAGGATCCCTGTTCCAGTCCGTTTCCCCGTGTTCCTTTGCGTCCTATCGTCAATGATATGCCATGTACTGGATCGCTTTTCACTTGGAGATAACGGCTTGAATCCATATTTCTATAAATAGTTTAGCCAATATTCTGACCATAGACCAGTCTGTTTTTAGCCCAGCCGTTCTGCTATAATTATATTTATGAGTGAAGGAGAGATCCTTCTTTTTTATATGAGGATCCCCGCCAGATGATCGCATTCATGCTGGATGATCTCAGCTGTATAGCCTTGAAAGGCTTTCGTATGTTTCTGCAGAGAAAGATCCTGATAAGAGACCGTGATTTCCCGATATCTCACCGTTTCTTTTATACCCCTTAGACATAAACAGCCTTCTTTGGCCTGATACGGATCCTTTCTTTTCAGGATCTTCGGATTCAGCATCACGATCACCATATTTCCTGCATCGATCGCTATCGCAGCTTTGGCAATGCCGATCATATTCATCGCCATACCGACACATTCATTCTGATGGCTGCGCAGCGTATCGATCAGATCCTGCACATCCGCCAGATCTTCCTTTCCGACTGGTGCCGCCTTTTTCGACAGGCTCAGCGGATCTTTTGCAATCGCCCGGATCATTTCCTGCTGCCCATCCGATCCAGCCAGATCCATATGCGGCAGAAGAAATACTGTCCGACCATGATCATCCCGATATTTGCCAGCACAATGCCCCAGCCCAGCTGCTCGACATGCAGAAAAGGATAAGGATACTGCGCCCCATCCATACCGATGCCAAAGCCCAGCGTTCCCAAGATCAAAGCAGCCGCATTATACAGAAGAGGAAAGATCATCGCATAAAGAATGTGCTTTTTGCGGAAATAATTCTTTGGCCCGACCAGCCAATCCAGGATCAAAAGAAGCGGCAGCAGATACTGCAGCAGGATCAGTGCCAGATAATCCGGTCCGGCAAGAGAAGCGTGCATCGGTCCCAGATACAGCAGACTGATCACTGCCATGCCAACGGCATTGGTCATCACCGTAAAGCGCATCCCCGTAGACAGAAAGCCCCGTCCGCCGATCTGCAGCCAGCGCATCTCCAGCAGATAGTACAGCAATGCCCATAATGCATTCAGCACCGTGAACATCTTAAAAGGATCCGCATGGAACGCTCCTTCAAAGACACCGGAAGCCAAGACAATGCCTGTGATAATATCCAATACGCATAAGAATGCGGTAAATTTTTCCAGTTTTGTTCTTCTCATATCCTCACTGATCAATTCCTAACTTTTTAACAACTTTCGGTGTTTCCTGCATCGCAAATTTTAAAAATGTACGGGAAGCCAAAGTCATCTCTCGGCTGTCCGCATATGCCACCGCGATAGTGCGTTCAATCGGTTCCCTGATCGGTCTCAATACAAGGCCTTGAGAAAAGCCTGTCACGACCAGGCGATACAGGATCGAAACGCCCATGTTCTGCCGTACCATGGCCAGGATCGAATAGTCATCATAGATCGTATATTCAATATGCGGCTGCAGTCCTGCATCCGCAAAAGCCTTCATCGGCACGCTGTTCTTTCCTTCATCCAAAAGAATAAACTCCTCTTCTGCCATATCCTTCAGCGTCACGATCTTCTTCTTGGCCAAAGGATTCTGTTTGGAAAGTACGGCTACCATACTATCACGATAGATGACCTCAATGCGAAGATCATCAAAATTTACCGGATTCAGAAAACCGAAATCTACGCTGCCTTCCTTGATCCATGCATGGATCTCATCATAATCCCCCTGGCGCAGGGAAAAGTGCGTCTGCGGATACAGCGTATGAAATTTCTGCAGCAGGATCGGCAGCAGATTCCGCGATACCGATGTTACTGTACCGATCCGGATCGTCTCATCTACCAGACCAAGCATCTGTGTTCTTTTCTCTGCCAGGTTCTTTTCCGCTTTGCCGATCGACTGAAAATAAGGCAGATAGGACTGCCCATCTGCTGTCAGGCACAGCCCATCTCGTCCCCGATGGATCAGCACCGTCTGCAGTTCTTCTTCTAAGCTGTGTACCGTCTGCGATACCGCCGACTGCGAATACCCCAATTCTTCGGCAGCTAATGTAAAGGAACCTTTTTCAACGACCTTCAGAAAGATCTCATATTTTGTCAGCATAAGTTTTCCTTATACTTTTATTATATATATTCGTTTTACTTATGCATCAATATTTTGTATAAAAGATGCAGGACAAATTCTATGACACTCACAAAAGAAGGATTTCAGGCAGGACAGAAAGACGGCATCACGATTGCAGCAGGATACTTTGCCGTATCTTTTGCTTTAGGCATTGCCATGGCAAATGCCGGCATCGGTGCTCTGCAGGGATTTATCATGAGCTTTTTAAACATTGCCAGCGCAGGAGAATATGCCGCTACCGAAGTCATTGCGGAGAATGGCTCCTATCTGCAGATGGCCTTGATCACTCTCATTGCCAATGCCAGATATCTGCTGATGTCCTGTGCCTTTTCACAGAAATTCTCAGCTGATACGCCAATGATCCATCGGCTGCTCTGCGGCTATGGCATCACAGATGAACACTTCGCTATTGCCGTATCCCACAGCCGCTATCTGGATCCCTTCTACTTATATGGTGCCATGTCGCTCTCTGTACCAAGCTGGGCCATCGGCACAGCCCTGGGCATCACTTTAGGAAATGTACTTCCGGTACGCATTGTCTCTGCTTTATCTGTAGCACTCTATGGGATGTTCCTGGCCATCATTATCCCGCCATGCAGGAAGCAGTTTTCGATCCTGATCATTGTCGCATCCAGTTTTCTCAGCTCTTGGCTCTGCGGGATCCTGCCCTATGTCTCTTCTCTTTCCTCCGGTACCCGCACGATCATTCTGACTGTGCTCATTGCCGGCATCGCAGCCGCCGTGAAGCCAATTGGGGAGGATGGACAATGACACATTCCATATGGATCTATATCCTGATTGCTTTCGGTGTCAGCTATCTTCTCCGTGTGCTCCCTTTGACCTTGATCAGAAGACCGATCACCAATCCATTTCTGCGGAGCTTTCTCTACTATGTTCCTTATGCAACATTGGCTGTCATGACCTTTCCTGCCATCACTGAAACAACGCTCTCTCCCTATGCTGGGGCAGCCGCACTGCTGGTTGGCATCTTCTTGGCCTGGCGTGGGAAAACACTGCCGATCGTAGCTTCTGCCTGCTGCATCACCGTACTGCTTCTTGAGTTCTTCCTTGTATAAAAAAACCAGAGAGGATCCTCTGGCAGAAAACCTAAAGATGCATGCATGACAGCTTCTTTTTTTACATATCTGCAATCAGTTTCTTGGCTTTCAGTAAGGCTTCATTCCGATACGTCTTATAGACATAGACAGAATAGCTCTGCGGTGCTTTCCGATTGGCCGCAAATCTCTGCTCGCCCATGAAGTTCGCCCAGAACATATCATCCATGATCGTGACATACTGGATCTGATTTTCATGCAGAATTGTTTCAACTTTCTGTTTCTTATCAAGATCTTCCGTTTTATACAGCCGCTGCAAATTGCCTTTGATCATCATATGCGCACGTCCTCCTTTATCAGCCGAACTGCCGATCGTACAATAACAGCATGCAGGATCAATGACCATCGTTTCTTTCCATCAATATAATGTCCTGCATACATGTTTGCAAGCATACGTGGGACGGATTGCCGTTTTGGCGGGACGGTTTCTATTTATTTGACCAAGCGGAAAAGCTGCGGGTCACAAATAAGAAGTTCACCAGCTGCCATTCAGCTTTTGAACTTCACTGCATCTTATGCGGATCATTCCTGATCTCATCCAACAGTCGTTGATCTTCTTCCGTGAGCTCAAGATTGTTTAATAGTTCCGGCCTGTACTTCAGTGTCATGCGCAGAGATTCTTTTCTGCGATAGACACGTATTTTTTCGTGATTGCCGCTGAGAAGCACTTCCGGTACAGAATCTCCTTCATACTCTAAGGGCCTGGTATATTGAGGATATTCCAATAATCCGGTCTCAAAGGATTCCTCTTCTGTGCTCTGTTTCTTGATCACACCATCTAATAAACGAATGATGGAATCCGCAATGATCATTGCGGGGTATTCACCGCCGGATACAATGTAGTCACCTATAGATACAGATTCATCCGCGTGTTTCATGATACGTGCATCGGCACCTTCATAATGACCGCAGATGAGAATCAGATGTTCTTTCTTTGCATACTCATGTGCTTTAGCCTGTGTATATGGAACACCCGCTGCGGCACTTAGCACTGTATAACTATGCTCTGTCCGGCAAGCGCTTAATGCTTTCAGTACCGGTTCGCAGCGCAGGATCATGCCTGCTCCTCCCCCATACGGCGAATCGTCAATATCGCGAAAGCTGCCGGCGGCATATTTTTTTATATCAATGATCTCTATTTCCGCAATGCCCTTCGCTATTGCATGTGCAATGATCGGTGCGCTGCATAAACTGTCCAGCATCTCAGGGAACATTGTCAGTATCGTTATCTTCATTATCGTGCTGCGCCCAATTCTAATACTTTCATATCTGATCTTCTTTCTTTAGAACGCACCTACAGGGATCGTTGGATCCAATTGCGTTACGATCGGCTTATATTGTTCATAGACTGCTTCATGATTGGCAACATAAGTATCATCTGTCATCTGAGAAAAGGGAACGATCTCGTAGTTATGACAGTTATCCGTACAGTACTGATACATGAGATCTGTCTTGACATCCTTGATCTCGATCGCTGTCTTTCCATCCGTGACAGTCTTCTGAATATTCAGGGCTGCCATCATTTCGATCCGGCAGTCATCAAACTGAGCAGCACAGAGATTGCCTAAAGCATAGAAACAGATTGTCTTATGATTGTTCAGCCATTGGACCGGTCCAATCACATGCGGATGATTGCCAATGATGATATCCGCTCCCGCATCAGCCGCTTCCTGTGCAAGCCTCTGCTGATCCTCGGTCGCTGCCATTACATATTCTGTTCCCCAATGCATCGCTACTATGACAACATCTGCCTGCTGCTTCGCTGCTTTGATCTGATTGAGCATCTCTTCTTCATGTCCATCATAGCAGGCGACCATGTATGGTTCATCTGCCGGCGGTTCTAAGCCATTCATCCCATACGTCCAGGAGAAATATGCATAAGTGATGCCATTGACTTCATGGATCGGGATGGCTTCCCGTTCAGCCTGCGATGTATAGACACCGCTGGTAACAACATTTGTTTTTGTCTTCCAATAGTTCAGAGAATTCGCTACACCGACGGTTCCCATATCCAAGGAATGATTGTTTGCCAAAGAAACTAAGTTGAATCCATAGTTCACCATGGCATCGCCCCAGGCCTGCGGTCCATTGAACTGCGGATAGCCATGAATGCCTAATTCATCCCCGCCCAAGATCGTCTCCTGATTGTAATACTGCAGATCATATGGTTCAGCAATGGCACCGATACGATGAAGTTCTTTGGTAAAGTCATACGTTCCCGCGCCGGTTGCGGCATCATAAGGGATCACATCATGCAGCAGAGCATCGCCTACCATAAATAATGAAGCATTGCTGACTGTAGTTACCGGTGTCGCTTCTTCCGTCGGCTGTGAGGATGCTGTCTCTGCCGCCGTTGCCTGATCCGCTTTGGCAAACTGCCTGCAATAGAGAAAAGCCCCCAATGCCCCTACCGCCATTGCCATGACGATCATCAATACAATGGAACTTTTCCGCAATCTTCTTTTCTTTCTCTCCGCCATATTCTGTCCCCCGATGTCTTTTCATCATATCATGATTGCGAAGTGTCTAGAAAAGATAGTTTTTTAGAGCATATTTTGGTATAATAATGGAGCTGGTCAGCATTTCGGGATGTGGCTCAGCTTGGTAGAGCGCTTCGTTCGGGACGAAGAGGTCGTGGGTTCGAATCCCGTCATCCCGACTGATAACAAAAAAGCGATGGTCTTCTGAAGATCGTCGTTTTCTTATGGCATATCTGCGCTATATAAAAAGTCAGCGTACAGGAACGTGCGCTGACAGCTATACTTATTTCATTTCTCCGTTGGAGATCTCATCCGTAGAATAATGCTTGATCGGTGTCCACTTGACCTTGGCAAACATTGCTTCAATGGTCAATGGCAGGTATGTCAGCATAAATACAGGGAACAGCCATAAGTTCTTCCACTTCTTCCACTTTGTGGTATGAATACGATCGTTTTCCATAATGATCGTCAATCCGCCGACAATGATCAGACCGCCATAGAAGTTCAGCAGGGTCAATCCCAGCAGTACAAAGATCTGCTGGCGGAATACCATCTGCACATAATACGGCATGAACCAAGCGGAACATAATACATAGCCGCAGATCAGGATCGTCATGACCGTCAGCAGCGAACAAGGCACAACAGTCATCAGGACATCATAGCAGGCCAATCTTCTTTTCGGCATTGTGAAGATGCCTTTGATCAGCTTGCCGATATATCTCGCATCGATCTGATAGAAGCCCTTCGCCCAGCGCAGTCTCTGATTCCATGACTGCTTCATGCTTGCCGGCTGCTCATCATAGAGGATGGCAGAGTCGCAGTAGCCGATCCGCAGATTGTTCAAAGTTGAAGCAACGGAGAACTGAATATCTTCGGTCAGCAGATAATATGGCCAGCCATTGTTCTCCTGCATGACTTTTTCCGAAACACAGAAGCCCGTGCCGGAGATCATGCACTGTGCGCCCATGCACATTCTTGGATAATTCAAATGTCTTGCCTCATGCATGAACCACAGAGAATAGGAAGCAGTGATCCAGTTGACATCATAATTCTTCGAATTCCGATATGAAGTAAAAGCATCATATTTTCCGGTATCAAACGTCTTATTGGCTTCTTTCAGGAATTGATCATCGACCAGATTATCGGCATCAAAGACAAAATAAGCATCATAATATCCTTTGCCTTTCAATTCCTGTACTTTGCCATAGATATAGTTCAGGGCATATCCTTTGCCCACTTTTTCATGATCCTGTCTTTCAAATACTACCGCACCATGCTGCGCGGATACTTCAGCCGTATGATCGGTGCAGTTGTCTGCAACCACATAAATGTCATAGCATTCCTTGGGGTAATCCTGCTTGGTTAAGCTGTCCAGCAGTTCAAAGATCACCGATTCTTCATTTCTTGCACTGATAAAGATTGCATAGCGATGGTTGACCTTCGCATCCGGAAGCTTTGGCACATGACGATGAAAGATGGCATATACAATATATATGAACTGATACAGATAGAATACTGTCAGCGAAATAGCGACTATAACAGAGAATATTTGGAACATATCCAGGAATTTCAAAGAAATCACCAGCCTTTCCTGTTTCTTTAAGAAACTGTTCTTTACTCTACGGCCATCTGAAAATTTGTCAACCTAGAGTACGCATTATCATATCATGGAAATGAATCAGCATTTACTGAATTCGTCATATTTGGTAGAATAAACGCGCAATGGATCTCTTACTGTATATTCCAGATATCGCTGCAATGGCCGCGATCTATATATTATTTCTGCATCAGCACTGGTCAAAATGCCGTCCCGGCGCACATTTTCTGTTCTATCTGTGTACCTGCTTCATTTTTCTGGTGACCCTGTCTCCTTTTATCATGGATATTCCGCACCTGTTCTCGGGTATGGTCAGCCGGTATAATTTTGACCCTTTTGTGGATCTTCTGAATGGCTATGGCAGTCCGCTGCAGGAATGCATTGAGAATATTGTCCTCTTTATTCCTTTTGCCTTTGCCTGCCGCATGAGTGAAAAGACTTCTTTATGGAAGACCTTGCTGCTGGGCATCCTGTACAGCCTGCTGATTGAAACAGTGCAGCCCTTGATCTCCACGATCCGGGTCTTTGATATTACCGATATCATCACGAATGCCTGCGGAGCTTTGATCGGTGCCTTCCTATATTCTCTGTATATCAGATTATTTCCTGGGAAGGAAGCCTAAAGAAAAGGAGATTTCTCTCCTCAGTCTACTAAGATGCTTCCGCCGATAAATTCACGGATAATGGAATTGTTAGCAATATATGAATCATCCTGAATAGAGACAAAGAATTCCAGGAACTGCAGCATTCTCTGTGCCTCCGGATATTCCGGTTCTTCTTCGTGGATTCCTTTCAAGAGCGGTTCCGCATACTTTTTCAATACCGCCAATTCATAGATGCACTGGCTGTTGAAGAAAGCGTCTGCTTCATCATTGTATGGGAAGATATTGCGCTCTTCCCCTGCCCGAACACTTGGCCAGGTGGCAATCGTTACAGCAGCGCTCCTGCCCCGAGTACGATAATCCCTGACCATTCTGCGCAGCATTCTTGCATCGGTGGTCGGTACCCGATGATGATGATCCAGATTCAGCTGGGTCAGCGGACTGATATAGATCTTGAATTTAGCATCCGCAGGAATACCTTCAGTCAAAGCAGGATTCAGGCCATGGATGCCTTCAATCACAATTGGCTGCGTCGGTTCGATCGATGTGATCCGACTGCCGTAGATCTTTTTCCCCTGGATAAAATCAAAGGTCGAAAGATCTGTTTTTTTACCAGACAGAAGATCATTCATCTGGGCTGTGAACAAGTGAATATCCACGGCACTGATGCTCTCCAGATCCTTTTTGCCATCCGGTCCCGGGATCATATCATCCCGATCCACAAAGTAATCATCGGTGCCCAGATACAGCGGCTTCAGGCCAATGACCCGCAGCTGGATGCACAGCCGTTTCGCAAAAGATGTCTTGCCGGAAGAAGAAGGCCCAGCGATCAGAATGATCCGCTTATGGCTGTTTCTGATCATCTCCGCAATCTCAGCGATCTTTTTTTCATGCAGAGCCTCACTGACCTGGATCAATTGCTTATATGTATTATTTTCTACACATGCATTCAGGTCGCTGGCAAAGTTGACGCCGCATACATTCTCCCAATGTGTTTCTTCCGAGAATGCTTCATACAGAAGCTTCTGTTCTTCAAAAGCACAGACTTCATCTGGATATTCCGGATGCGGAAAGCGAAGCAGCACACCATTGCGGTACCGGCGCAGTTCAAACAGTTTCAGATAGCCAGCTGACGGCACCGCATGGCAGTACAGCAGGTCTTCTTCCTCGTCCAAGCGGCAGGCCAAAGCATGCGAAAGATCCGGTGCACTGTGATACAGTTCTGTTTCATCCTTCAGGTTATGCTTCTTCAGCCATTCCGACAATGCTCTGCGATCCATTTCTGTCTCTGCAATCGGCAGATCATCGCGCACCATTTCTGACATCTTCAGCTGGATCTGGCGCAGTGTACTGTCACTGACATTGCCGTCATGGATGATCGTGAACAGTCCTTTGGATAAAGAATTGGCGATCGTCACCTTCACTGCTTTCCCCAGAACGTGATGAACGGCTGCACAGTATAAAAGGATCAGGCTCCCCTGCATTGCCATATTGGCATAGCTGTCCGCAATATCGCAGAACGCTACGGTACAGTCCTTGCGGATCTCAGTATTCAATCTCTCATAGTAATGATCGATCAAGCATGCATAGATCTGATGGCGCGGTTTCTGCTTCGCCATTGCTAAGATCTTTTCCGGGGTGATCCCTTCTTCATATTCATTCTCTTCATTTCTTCCATCCGGGAAGATAGTTTTGATTCTGATCATTTCACTGCCTCCATCTGATATGTCTTTACCGCATTGTTTTCTTCTGTCTGAACAAAGCCTGCATGAAGCAGGACCTTTTCAGAGTATTGATTCTCTGCATCTATATATGCAGAGATCTTTGTCTTTCCTGAAGCAAACAGGATCTGCACAATTTCTTTCACTGCTTGGCTGGCATATCCCTGATGACGGTATGCCGGCATGATGCGATAGCCGATCTCTGTCTGTTCCTCACTGAGTGCATGCAGTTCCAGGATACCAGCCGCCTCATCTTCTGCATCAGCGATCGTTAAGAACGTCTTTGTCAGTTTCTGCCCCTTCAGGATACGGATCATCTGCAGAGACCGTTCTTTTGACATTGGCTGATCAAAAAGATGGCAGAACGCATCCGCATCTTTATCTTCTATTCTCCGCACAATTGCCTGATGATCTTTTAGGTCTGGATAACTTTGCATTTTCTTTCGTATTCAGTAAAGGAACTGCTATTATTATAGCGTATTTTACGGGAAATACTGCTGGGAGGAACCGAATGAAAAAAGTAGCGACAATGCAGGATATCTCCTGTGTCGGAAAATGTTCCTTAACGGCTGCCCTGCCGGTATTATCGGCAATGGGGATCGAAACTGCCGTACTGCCGACCGCCGTACTGTCGACACATACCATGTTCCATGGCTTTACTTTTCATGATCTGACAAATGAGATCCCACCGATCATGGATCATTGGCAGAAAGAACAGTTTCACTTTGATGCTGTGTATACCGGCTATCTTGGCTCGATCGCACAGCTGAAAGATGCGGCGATGCTGTTTGAGGACTTCGGCACCGGCATCCGCATGGCCGATCCCTGCATGGGTGATGATGGCCGTCTTTATACAGGATTCACTGAAGAATTTGCCGCAAAGATGGCAGATCTCTGCCGAGAGGCAGATATTATCGTACCGAATATGACCGAAGCTTCTTTTCTGCTGCAGATCCCTTATCAAAAAGAATATGATGAAGCTTACATTAAAGAGGTATTGAAGAAATTGACTTCTCTGGGATGCCGCGCCGCTGTGCTGACTGGCGTCTCTCTGCAGAAAGATCATATCGGTGCCTATGCTTATGATCGGAAAAAAGATCACTTTACTTCTTATTTTGATAGAAAAGAACCAGAAAGCTTCCATGGGACGGGAGATCTGTTTGCGGCTGCTCTGTTAGGTGCCATCGTCAATGGCAGATCATTTGAACAGTCATTGAAGATCGCCTGCTGCTTTGTCAAAAGATCCATTCATCTGACAATAGCAGAAAAAGATCACAATCTTTACGGTGTCAATTTTGAGCAGGCAATTCCGTATCTGATCCGTCTGCTGAAAGAATAGCTACAGCAGTTCATGATAATGATGGATGTACAGTTTCTTCACGATGGTCGCTAAGCTCATATAGCCAAGGACCAGTGCCGCAAGCCAGGCAAAATAATATGCCGGCAATGCATGCAGACCGATCTGTGTGCCGATGTCTGTATACGGAATGATTGTCAGAAAGGCAATGCCCAGCAAAGACAGCAGAGACAGCTGCCAGGAAGCTCTGCTCTGCAGAAATGGGATCTTGGCCGTGCGGATCATATGAATGACCAATGTCTGGCTCCACATAGATTCAATGAACCATCCTGTCTGGAACAGTGAAATAAAGAGTGCTTTGCCTGAGGCATCCAAGACGCCATAGGTGCCGCCGCAGATCGGCGGGCAGATCACAAAGAACATCAGCAGATATGTCGCAATATCAAAGACTGAGCTCACCGGTCCCATCCACAGCATAAAACTGCCGATCCCATTGGCATTCCATTGACGCGGCTTTGCTTCAAATTCTTCATCTACATTGTCCCAAGGAATAGCCGTACACGAAATATCATAGATCAGATTCAAAAGGATCAGATGCAGTGCCGCCATCGGCAGAAATGGCAGAAAAGCACTTGCCATCAGAACAGACAGCGTATTTCCGAAGTTGGAAGAAGCTGTCATTTTTATATACTTGATCAGATTGCCATAAGTACGGCGCCCTTCTCTAATGCCCGTATCCAATACCATCAGATCTTTCTGCAGCAGAATGATATCCGCTGATTCTTTTGCAATATCGACCGCGGTATCCACGGAAATTCCAACATCGCTGGCCCGCATCGCAGCCGCGTCATTGATGCCATCTCCCATGTAGCCGACATGATGTCCATTTCTTCGCAGACAGGAAACAACTCTTGCTTTCTGCAATGGTGAAAGCTTGGCAAAGACATCGGTCTTCTCCACTGCCTGCGAGAATTCTTCTTCATTCATCCGATCCAAGTCTTCGCCCAAAAGAATCGATCCTGCCTGCAGACCGACACGGCCGCAGATATACGCCGTTACATTCTCACTGTCGCCTGTCAGCACTTTCACTTTGACACCATGATGATCCAATGCCTGGATGGCCGGCGCTGCCGTTTCTTTCGGCGGATCCAGAAAGGCAAGATAGCCGATCAGTATCATTTCGCTTTCATCCGCTGCAGAGAGCTGACCGACAGCTGCCGCATCATTTTTCTGGGCAACAGCCAATACCCGCATGCCTTCGCGATTCAATTCGCATGCTTTCTGCCGGACGATCTGCCGCATCTCTTCGGTCAGCGGCATGATCTGATCGCCATATTCTACCTGTGAAGATATCTGCAGCATTTCTTCCAATGCGCCTTTGGTGATCAGCTGGGTCTTTCCTGTTTCATCACTGACCAAGACGCTCATCCGCCGTCTTTCAAAATCAAACGGGATCTCATCTACCTTTTTATATTTCTGAATAAAATCCTGATATTCCGTTTCATTGTCATCTAATTTCTTTGTCGCTTCAATGATGGCAATATCCATCAGATTCTTCAGACCAGTCTGATAATAGCTGTTCAGAAAAGCATGCCGCAGTACACGGTCATCTGCTTTCCCTGCAATATCCAGATGATATTCCAGAACGATCTGATCCTGGGTCAGCGTCCCTGTCTTATCGGTGCACAGAAGATCCATGGAGCCAAGATTCTGGATCGCATTGAGATTCTTTACAATGACCTTTTCTTTTGACATTGTCACGGCGCCTTTGGCAAGACAGGTCGTCATGATCATCGGCAGCATTTCTGGGGTCAGACCGACCGCAACAGAAATAGCGAACAGACCGGCACTGATCCAATTTCCTTTGGTAAAGCCATTGAGCAGAAAGACGATTGGCACCATAACAGCCATGAACCGGATCAGCAGTACAGATACGGCATTCACGCCTTTTTCAAAAGAAGTCTGCGGCCGTTTCTCATTGAGATGGCTGTTCAGTTCACCGATCAATGTCGCATCTCCCGTACCGATAGCAATTGCCTCTGCGGTACCGCTCAATACAGTCGTCCCCATAAAAGCAAGATCCTGACAGTCCAAAGCGTCTGTCCCTTCTTTTTCCGGATCCGGCAGCTTCTCGACCGGTGCACTTTCCCCCGTCAGAGCAGCCTGCGACAGGAACAGATCTCTAGCACTGATGATGCGCAGATCCGCTGGGATGATATCGCCGGCTGAAAGATGGACCAGATCGCCGCAGACGATATCAGCGACCGGGATCTCTTTCTCGCCATCTTCTTTTCTCTCAATGCATGCCGTCACCTTGATCATTTCATGCAGAGTTTCTGTAGCATTGTCAGATCTTCTTTCCTGCACAAAGCGGATCACTCCGCTCAGCAGAATGATCAGAGAGATCAGGATCACCGTAAATGGATTGCGATCCTGCGGCGCTGCTGTGATGATGTCTGTCACTGCAGATACAGCTGCGATTGCCATCAGCACAAACGTAAAAGGGCTCGCAAAAGACAGCAGGAACTGCTGCCATGCCGGTCTCTTTTCTTTCTTAGAGAGAATGTTCCTGCCATAGGCAGCACGATGATCTTCTGCCTGTACCTGGCTCAGACCATGATCAGAGCATCCCCATTTCTTCCTTGTTTCTTCGACGGTGAGGACCGATGCCTCTGCCAGATCCTGTTCGATCCTTTTGATCCGCAGATCCTTTGCCGTCTGTATGATCGTCTTTTTCATACACTGCTTCTCCTTTCAATCAGGAATATCAGCAGCGATGAAGCTTATACGTGAAAAAAACTGCTCAGGAACAGGCTGCTGTATTCATTCGTATGTATGCCGCACGTACCGCCTGCTTCCATTCGCAATCACCTCGATTTCTCTTATGAATATAAAGCTCTCTTACTGCTTATGCAACCCTTTTATCACGATTTCCCAAGCCAAAAGAAAAGCCGCCTTCAGGCAGCTCTTCCAAATAGTTTATTTGCCAAATCTAGCCATCAGATTTGCCATAGCATCATCCATGGTTACTTCCTTCTTTTCCGGCTTCTTCGGCTTATCATACTTCCTGCGATCGCGGGAAGATTTCTGGTGCTTCATGGCCGCATCTCTTTCCGTCAGCTTCTCCAATGGAAGCAGCGACAGCTGTACTCTTCCGCGTGCTTCATCGATTGCATAGACCCATACCGTCACAATATCGCCAACAGATACAACTTCCGAAGGATGCTTGATCCGATTCATTGACATATGAGATACATGGACTAAGCCATCTTCATGCAGACCGATATCGACGAAGGCACCGAAATCAACAACATTTCTGACCGTACCGCTCAGCTGATCCCCTGCATGCAGGTCCGTGATATTCAGTACATCGCTCTTCAGAAGAGCTCCGTCAAACTGATCACGATAGTCTCTGAGAGGCTGCTGGATCGCTTCTTCAATATCTTTCAGAGTATAGGAATCGACCGCAAGGCCTTTGATCTTATCTTCTGGGAACTGAATATCAGAAGCACCAAGTTCCTTGATATCGCATGCTTTCATGATCGACTTTGCCGTGTCATAAGATTCTGGATGAATGCTTGTTTCATCCAATGGTTCATCCCCGCCCTGGATCCGTAAGAATCCAGCGCACTGTTCAAATGCCTTGGCTCCAAGCTTCTTGACCTTCATGAACTGCTTGCGATTGGTAAAGCGTCCATTTTCATTGCGGTAATTGATGATCTCTTTGGCAATGCCCTTATTCAGACCGGAAATATGTGTCAATAGATCAATAGATGCTGTATTGACATCCGCCCCAGTGCGGTTGACGCACTTCATGACAGCTTCATCAAGACGCTGTGTCAGAGCCTTCTGCGGAAGATCATGCTGGTACTGACCGACCCCGATCGACTGCGGATCGATCTTGATCAATTCAGCCAAAGGATCCAATAATCTGCGGGCAATCGATACGGCCGATCTTTCTTCAACAGCCATATCCGGGAATTCTTCTCTTGCTTCTTCCTGTGCTGACCATACCGAAGCACCTGCTTCCGAAACGATCGCATACTGAACATCCAGAGCATTGTCATGGATCAGTTCAGAACAGAGCTTTTCTGATTCACGCGAAGCCGTGCCATTGCCGATAGCAATGATCTGCACGCCATACTTTTTGATCAAAGCCAATACTTTCTTCTTAGCTGCTTCGATATCCGCTGCATTTTCTTTGCCGCGGAATGGGAAGACCTTATCTACTGTCAGCATTTTCCCAGTCGAATCAATGACCGAAAGCTTGCATCCATTATAGAAACCTGGGTCAAAGCCCAATACAGTTCTTCCTTTTAATGGTGCCTGCAGCAGGAGCTTTTCCAGATTCATGGAGAAGATCTCAATGGACTGTGTCTGGGCACGGTCGCTCAGTTCAGAACGGATCTCACGTTCAATTGACGGGAACAGCAGACGGCTGCAGCCATCATCACTGGCTTCCTTCAGCTGTGCTTCTACAGCTGTCTTCTTCTGATGCGTCAGATTATTCAGCGCATCATTCATCAGTTTTTCTTCATCAAAGACAAAAGTAACAGAAATGACCTTTTCTTTTTCGGCACGGTCAATGGCCATGATCCGATGATCTGCCAGCTGAGAGATCTTTTCTGATCTGTCATAGTACATCTCATAGACATGGTTCTCATCCTTGGCATCTTTCTTCAGTGCTGTCTTTAAGACACCTGCCTTCATGATGACATCCTTGAAGGCCCATCTCTGCTTGGCATTGTCAGAGACTGCTTCAGCAATGATATCCTTGGCGCCCTGAATAGCATCCGCTGCTGTCTTGACCTCTTCATTTACATACTTGGCAGCTTCCTCTTCCAAAGAACCTTCTTCCGGAAGTGCCATCATCCAATCTGCCAATGGCTGCAAACCAAGTTTAATTGCCGTTGCGGCTCTGGTCTTTTTCTTCTGAGCATATGGCCGGTAGATATCTTCTACCTGTGACAGCTTCTCTGCATCATTGACCGACTTGCGGATCTCATCTGTCAGTTTTCCCTGTTCTTCGATCAGCTTCAGGACATTCTCTTTTCTTTCCTTCAGTTTGACCTGATACTCATATTGTTTCTGGATAAACAGGATCTGTTCCTCATCCAATCCCTTTGTCTGTTCCTTGCGGTAGCGGGCAATAAATGGGACCGTATTTCCTTCCTCCAGCATAGACAGCGTATTCTGCACCTGATCGATCGTAATCTTCAGCTGTGCGGATATCGCTTTAATGATCTCTTCATTCATGATCTTATAACTCCTTTCAAGCCACTCCATTTTACCATTTCCCTTCTAATAGTCATCTCTTGACATTTCCGCATCCTGATGAATCTGTATTGACCGACGGTCAAATCACGAGTATTCTATTTATATGAATTGGGGAATCTGCCCATTCAGGGAGGTAGATATGCAGCATGCAATCGGAATCATCATCTGGATCGTACTGATCCTGATCATTCTCTTTCTGTTTGTTTCAATGATCAACATTGTTCCGCAGCAGCACGCCTATGTTATTGAGCGTCTTGGCAAATACAGTGCCACATGGGGTGCTGGTTTCCATTTGAAGATACCAGTGATCGAACGTGTTTCAAGAAAAGTACTTTTAAAGGAGCAGGTCGCTGACTTTGCCCCGCAGCCCGTCATTACCAAAGATAATGTTACGATGATGATCGATTCTGTCGTGTATTTCAAGGTCATGAATTCCCATGATTACACGTACGGTGTCGAGAATCCAATCATGGCCATGGAGAATCTGACCGCGACCACATTGAGAAATATCATCGGCGATCTGGAACTGGATGCAACCCTGACTTCACGTGAGACCATCAACGAACAGATGCTGCAGATCATTGACGCAGCGACCGATCCTTGGGGCATCAAAGTCACCAGAGTCGAGCTCAAGAACATTCAGCCGCCGGCTGCCATCCGTGAATCCATGGAGAAGCAGATGAAGGCAGAGCGTGAAAAGAGAGCTGTCATTCTGACCGCAGAAGGTGAAAAGCAGTCCATGATCTTAAAAGCAGAGGGTGACAAAGAAGCAAAGGTCTTGGAAGCAGAGGCCAATAAGCAGTCTGTCATCTTAGCAGCGGAAGGTCAGAAAGAAAAAGAGATCCGTGAAGCAGAAGGTCAGGCAGAAGCCATCATCAAAGTGCAGCAGGCAACCGCAGATGGCATCAAAGCTGTCAAAGATGCAGCTGCAGATGATGCGGTCATTAAACTGAAGAGCTTAGAAGCATTTGCGGCAGCAGCCAATGGTCAGGCTACGAAGATCATTATTCCTTCAGAGATCCAGGGTCTCGCAGGGCTCGCCGAAGGAATCGCCGAGTCGGTAAAGAAGTAATCCTATGGATATGATTATTTTCGTCCTGTTTGTTCTGTTCATGACGATCTTGGTCCTCATCCTGAGCACCAGCACCAAGAAAACAGGCCGGCCGATGCCTTCTTCTCCGATCATAGAGAACTCGCATCAATGGCATGAGCCTTCGGGTGAATACGGTTCCAATCACAAAGATATCGTGGATAACCATGTCGTTGCACATGCCCAGCCTGAACTTGGCTATGTTGTCCTGAATGGCATCAAGCGCAGATTGGAAGACTGCAAATACTTATAAAAGGATCTCTGGCAGAAAAAACCAGAGATCTTTTTTTAGTCCAGATATGGTGCCAATACTTTGGCAATGCCGTCATGATCATTGTCATCCGCAATGATATCCGCCATCTCTTTCACTGCCGGCTGTCCATTGCCCATGGCCACTCCGATACCAGCATACTTCAGCATTGAAATATCATTCTCCGCATCGCCGAAAGCAATGCATTCTTCCGGCTGGATGCCGATCTTCGCCATGGCTGTCTTCAGAGCCGTTCCTTTATCAATGCCCAAAGCAGTAAATTCATAATAGAAATCAGCTGTGAACATCATGGACAGTCTGCCTTGAAAAGGAGCTGCCATCTCCTGATAATGTTCCTGCAGATAGGCACTGTCCCCTGCCGTTAAGATCTTATTGACTGGAAAATTGGTATATTCTTCCAGATCTTCCGTCTCCATCAGACGGTATCCATTCATTCTTGATTCATATTCAATGACATTGAACTCGCGGTCCCCATCATGGATCATGCAGTTATAGACATCTTCCACGACCATATGAGAACCATGCGTAATGATCGTACGGACATTGAACTTCTTCATATGAGCCAGTACTTCTTTGGATAATTCCGGCGGGATCGTCACATCCACATAGACATCTCCCGTACTGCAGTCCACAACACGGGCGCCGTTGTAGCAGACAAACAGGCCATGATTCTGCCGCATATCCAGCTGATCGCCATATTTGAAAATACCGCGGGAAGGACGGCCGCTGGCAATCACTAAACGAATGCCTTTTTCCTGTGCCTTCATGAGGGCAAGCTTTGTATCCGGTGTGATCTCTTTTTGGCTGTTGGTGAGTGTTCCGTCAATATCCAATAGAATTGCTTTGATTGCCATATGTTTCCCCTTATCCTTTTGTATGCATGGTGAAATACATCAGTCCGATGATCCAGAGACCTGTAAAGAATGGCACTAAGAACTGGAACTTCCGATGCCGTGTCTTATGATGAAAGATCTTCATCGCAAGTCCGCTGCCGATCCCGCCGCCAAGGGCAGAAAAAAGCAGCAGTGTGTTTTCCGGTATCCGCCATTCATGGCGTTCCGCTTTATGCTTATCCCTGCCATACAGAACAAAGGCAATGAGATTGATCGCACATAAGTATATCAGCAGTATTCCCCAGATCGTCATGGGGATATTTTAACACAATGAAAGCACAGTTTCAGTCCTGACTGATCACAGCCCTGCTTCCCTGGCCGCTGTTCAGGTCTTTTGTCACAATGATCTCACTGTGGATCCGATCCCGCAGTTCTTCAACATGCGAGATGATCCCGACCAGACGGTCCTTGCCGGAAAGAGACATCAGTGTCGTGACAGCCTGATCCAATGCTTCATGATCCAGTGTTCCAAAGCCTTCATCAATATACATCGAATCGATCTGCACGCCGCCGGCTTCTGCCTGGATCTCATCTGACATGCCTAAAGCAAGGGAAAGCGATGCTAAAAAGGATTCTCCGCCGGATAAAGATTTTACCGAGCGCTGCGTACCGTTGTAATGATCGATCACATCCAGATCCAAGGCAACATGCGACTGCCGGTTCTCTTCATTATTCTCACGAACAAGCTCATACTGGCCATTGCTCATCTGGGCATATCTCTGATTGGCATAATGCAGTACACGGTCCAGATATGCCATCTGCACATATTCCTGCAGAGTGACACGGCTGATGCCGCTCAGACTGCCATTGGCTGTATCCGACAGATTTTTGATCTGCTGATATTTCTCTTTGATCGGAAAAAGCAGCTGATTCTCTTTCTGGATGATCCTGCTCTGCTGCTGATTGGATACCATGCGTCCATGGATCATACTGCATGTATGCTGCAGACTGCTCTGGGCATGATGAGCTTCTTCCAGAGCTTCTTTTTCTTTGCCAAGATCAATCTTCGGGCCAAAGGAACCGATTGTTTTCTGCAGTTCTTTCTCGGCATTTTCCGCCTTTTCATATGCGGTCTTGGCATCGATCGTTTCCTGATGCGCCTTTGCATATGCGGCATCTCTTATCTGAATGTGCTTTGTCTGTACATGCAGTTCCTGCTTGGCCGCATTGAGATCCTGATAGGCCAATTCTTTGCCTGTCTCTTCAATCTTCTTCTTTTGATTCTCAATCTGATTCTGCAAAGATGCATTCATCGCGGCATACTTCTCCTGCGCTGCTTTTCTTTGACTGAGCTGTGCATGTTCCTGGGGAATAGCCTCACTGAGCGCATGAAAGCGGTCAACAGCTAGGCTGTTCTTTGCAAGTGATGCTGTCAATTCCTCTTTCTGTGCTTTGCATGTCTTAGATACTTCGAGCAGTTCTTCATAGAATGCCTGATCTGCTTTTTCAATCTGCAGTCCCGTTTCCATTGCACTGTTCATCAAATTATGCAGACATTCTTTCTGCCGTGCATTGGCAGCTATTGCTTCACCAGCAGATGCCTGCCATTTCTTTTCAGCCTGTCCAGCTTTCTTTTCTGCCGCATTGACTTCATCTTCACTTGGTGTTGCATTGCTGCAGGATGCTGGCTGCGGATGTTCATAGCTGCCGCATACCGGGCACCGTTCTCCCTCTTTCAATGAAGAAGCCAGAATACCAGCCTGCTGATTCAGAAAGGTACGGCGTACATCCTCATAGAGACTGCGTGCATGTTCATAGATCTGCTGTGCACTTTCCGACTGAGAAGCAGCTGCTTTGTATTCCTGCTCTGTTTTCTGCAGAGTACGCCAATCCTTTGATACCTTTGTCAGCTGTGCGATCCTGCCATCGATCATGTTCTGCTTCTGGGCCAGATCCGTGCGTTCTAACAGAGAAGCCTGCAGAGAGGACTGTTCTTTCTCATCAGCTTGGATCTGTGCCGTCTGTTCCTGGATCAATTTCTCATTCTCTTTTTTATCCTGCATGCATGTCTGCAGTTCTGCTTCCTGTTGCTTCAATTCTTCTTTATACTGCATGCATGCTGTATACATCGGCAGTGTCTTTGATAATTCAGCTGCCGCAATGCGCAGTGCATTGATCTTCTCTGCTTCCTGCGAAGTTTCCAAGGCCTTCCAAGCCGCCGCACTGTCTTCTGCTTTCTGTTTCAATAGCGGAAGCTGTCGGCTGAGCGCATCCATCTGTGCTCGGATCGTTTCCGCATCCTGTGCTGCTTTGATCTTTTTAACAAGTTCTTCCGCCCCCTGACTGACGGTGCCCAGTTCTGTATTTGCTTTCTGATACGCATCTTCATCCTGATGGATCAGCTTTTCGGCATACGCTGCTGCTTCACTTACCAGAACATCTTTGCCTGCCGCTTTCAGCTGCTGCAATACTTCATCATCTTCTCTATCGCTCTGGATGGCATTCACGGCATAAGAAATATGCTGACGGCGTTCTTCTGCCTCGGCCGCCAATCCTTTCGACATTTCTGCTAGACGAGCTGCCAGACGATCATAGTTCTCCGTATGAAATAATCTTTGGAACAGTTCACCGCGCTCCTTCGTATCCGCATTCAGGATCTTCTGAAAGGAACCCTGAGCGATCATCGCAATCTCAGAGAACTGATGGGCATCGATTCCCAGCAGTTCTTCTACTGCTTTGGTCACCTGCGTACTTTTTTCAATACTGTGCCCATCCGGGAAAGTCATTTCTGCATAGGCAGCTTTTTTACTGACGCGGACCGATCCATTCTTCAGTTGATGCACATAGCTGTAATCCGGATTCCGCACAATATGATATGTCTGTCCCTTATATAGGAAATCCAAGGCAGCATACGTTTCCGTATCATCTTTTGCATACTTGCTGCGCAGCATCTTTGGATCTCTCTGATCACCGGAAGATGTGCCATACAGCGCAAACATAATGGCATCAAAGATCGTTGTCTTTCCTGCCCCTGTATCGCCTGTGATCAGGTAGATACCATTGGCACCCAATGTATCCAGATCCAATTCCTGTACATCCGTATATGGTCCGAAGGCGGACATGATCAATTTCAATGGTCTCATTGTTCATCCTCCCAGATCTCATGGATCAGATCTTCCATCAGTTTCTTCTGTGCTTCATTCAGCGGCGCATTGGTGCGAGCTTGATAGAAAGACGCAAAGATCTCCATTGGAGAATGTGTCATCTCTTGCGCTGCCATTTCGCTATGCTTCGCCTGCTGCGTACGACGGTTGTCATAGTCTAATTTCATGATATTAGGAAAGATCTGCCGCAGACTGCGGATCGCATCCGGAATATCTTCTTCATCGCGCAGGGTCACATGCATGTAATCCTCGCTCTTCTCTGTCTGCATGATCTCCTGGAAAGTACCGCTGATCTCTCTCATTTCGTGCATTGGATGCAGCGGGACATATGCGATCTCTATCCTGCCCTTTTCTTTGCATGTCACGATCGGCACGCTCTTTACCTGCGTGCATTCCGAAAAAGAATACTTCAGCGGCGTGCCGCTGTAGAGCATCGTGTCACGGCATACTTTCTGCGGACGATGTATATGCCCTAAGCAGACATAATCATATGCATCATAGACAGCACCAGCGACCTGGTCCAAGCCGCCTACCGTCAATTCTTCGGAACCATTTTCATCCACCTGTGTACCCGTCACAAACTGATGGGAGAGAATGATATTCCGCTTATCCGGATCTACCGTATCTCTCTGCAGTGCTTTCTGCACGGCCTGTGTATAGTCCCCTGCTTTTTCATTTTCTTCCTCAATATATCGATTGACCGTGATCGGTCTGATAAAAGGGAGCAGATGAAATACGATTGCGCCGTATTCATCCTCCATCTCATACGATGGGACTTCTCCCGCAAAGTTTCCTGCAATATGAATGTGCATCTGATCAAACAAAGAAGAACCAAAGCTCAGCCGATCGCCATTGTCATGATTGCCCGCAATCATAAATACTTCATAGGACTCTTTGTTCAGTTCCTCCAGGAACCAATTCAAAAGATTGACAGCTTCAATGGAAGGGATCTGACGATCATAGACATCCCCCGCAATGCATACTGTCTGGATCTGCTGTTCTTTAAAAATATCCAGGATCTCTTTCAGGATATGCTTCTGTTCTTCAATCATCGAAAAACCATTGACGCTCTTGCCTAAATGAAGATCTGCTAAATGTGCAATTTTCATTGATTCACTGCCTCCAAACAATACTTTTATTATACTGCTGGAACACATTTTCGAAAGATATCGTACAATCGATTAAGAAACGAATATACTGCTTTTCTTATTAAAATATCATCAGATTAGGCACTCTATCATATGGAAATTCAGCCTGATGCTCTTATGAATCATGAGCGGTAATCTCTATTACAATACTGAGAAAATTAAAGTCAAGTTAAAAGGCTCAACCCCGTCGGTATCGGAATTAAGCCCTAGTATTAAATTCCGTTGCTCTAATAATTGAATACACTTCAATTATGTGAGCCTCATAAATTATTTCTTAACTGCTGTTTCAGGTACTTTGTATTCATTTTCCTCGTTATTTACATTTTCCTCGTCAAGTATATAGAATGTCGATGAATATTCTCCATCTCCGTAACAAAATGTCAGGTTATGCTTTCCTGCAGATAAAGAATCAAGATAGGAAAACTTCAGTGTTACCGTCGTATAATCTGATTTCAATTCGTAGTTCTTTGTATCGACTTTAATGTCATCAACAAGAAGATTTTCAAATTTTTCAATACTTTCATCACAAGTAACTATTTGATCCTCATTTGATTTTTTCGTGTATTTGAATCCTTCTCCTTTAATAAAGGTCGGTTCAGTCAAGTAGATAGCTATAGTCGCAATGGGATTCACATCCATCCCGTAGTCAAAAGTGAGAACTGTATATGTGTCAGGTTTTTGTTTCCACAGATAAGTTTTATTAATCGTGACAGTATTACCGCTGATTGTGTAATCCTGATTCTTTACCAACGTATCCTCACCATTTCTAATGCCTATAAGAGAATAATCTCCATCTGATTTAATGATTGTGAGATTTTCAGAGATACGTTTGTCAAATTTTAAGGAAGCGGGGACTATGGCTGCATCAGTTTTTGGAGTACTGGCTGTAACATTTATTGTAAACACAGGATTCTTGATGCCCAATCCATAATCGAACGTCAATTTCGTAATTCCTACTTTTAATCTATTTAAGAACGATGAAGAGAAGATGACTGTCTTATCATTCACTATAAAGTCAGTTCCGTTCACAAGGTCAATTGTTTCATTTTTAATTGCTCCAAAGACATGATCTATCGTTGTAGTGACTGCTGAAGGATCATGCAGATCATACAATGCGGTTGTTGGGCTAACAGTAGGATCCGTATATGCAATGATATGAACTCCCTTAATCGTGTCCGGTGATGTATTAGTTGCAGTCAAAGGTGCAACGGAACTGTTGGTGTAAATACTATCAGATACAGGAGATTTAAGAGAAGTGGTTGTTTGATACTGATACCACGTATTGTTCGTTTGAGTGGTATTGCTGAATTTTAATGTAGTATTTCCAAACACGCCCTTATATGTTTGTTTGTCATCTGATAAATAGTTGCCTATTGCCGTAACATCTCCGCTTATTATGGCTATCTCACTACTAGCTGTTGATGAATAACCGCCGCCGATACCCGCGCCACACTCTCCTCCAGTTGCAATCACATTTCCGCCAGAAATTGTAATATTCTTGCCCGATCCACTGTATCCACCGCCGATACCCGCGCCATAAACTCCGCCCGTTACTTTCAGAGTCCCCGTATTACCTAAGATATTCAATGCATAGTCATTACCGTTATTCTTTTCAATTCCAGCATGATTATCTCCGGAAACTAAAGTACTTGTTGTTCCATCTTTGATAATGATATTAGTTGTACATTTTGCGGTACTCGCAATTGAAAATGCTGCTTTATCAGAATCTTTACAATCTATATCTAGATATTTTCCAAAGCCAATATTTACAGGCATGCCATTTGTAACATTAACAGTAATAGATGAAGTAATACTTTCAAAAATTATTGAATCACTGCTTGTAAATCCACTAAATATCGTATTTCCTTCACTAACCACCTTAAACTTAGAATCTCCATCATTTTCAATTGTAAAGTCCATGTGAGAATTTGAAATCATCATATCCGCTGCTTTCACAACTGTACCCATACAGATTGGAGATAAGCTCAGCATCATACCGATACATATGATCATGCTCGTAATTCGTTTCATATTATCATCCTCCCGAAACAAATATCTTGTTTAACTCTAACATGAGATTGATTATTATCAAAGGCCTCACACACAGGCAGGTGTACATCAATGACAGACTGCATCAAGGAAATAACGTTTGAGATCAGTGGTGATGCCATCAATCTCCATATTTCTGAAAAGAATATATAAATTCTCCACATCACAAGGAGGCTTCAAGATATTTCCAATCTGACAGAACATCATTCTTCATTCTTGCCTATCCCAAAAGAAAAGGTGCCCGCAGGCACCCTCACTGAATTTATTACATTAACTGACGGAACATCGCAATGACCTGTTCCTTTGTTGCTTCTCTTGGGTTGCCAGGATAGCATGCATCATTCAATGCATCTGTCGCCAGCTGATCAAGATCTTCTTCCTTGATGCGGTCATTCTTTGGATTGATCTGTACATCGCTGGACAGCTTCTTGACGGCATTGATAGCAGCATCTCTGTACTCTTCCTGGCTCATTGCATCGACATTCTCGACGCCCATTGCCCGGGCAATTTCACGATACTTTTCACCCGTGAAGTCACGGTTGAATTCCATAGAGATCGGCAGCAATGATGCGCAGGCTACACCATGAGGTGTGTCATAGTGAGCGGACAGCGTATGTGCCATGGAATGATCAATGCCTAAGCCGACATTGGAGAACCCCATCCCGGCAATATACTGGCCAAGAGCCATTCCTTCTCTGCCTTCTTTTTCATTTCTGACAGCCGAACGCAGATTCTCAGAGATCAGTCTGATGGCTTCGATATGGAACATATCTGTCATCTCCCAAGCTGCCTTGGTCGTGTATCCTTCAATGGCATGCGTCAGTGCATCCATGCCGGTAGCAGCGGTCAGTCCCTTTGGCATAGAAGACATCATTTCTGGATCTACTACGGCAACGATTGGCATATCATGTGTATCAACACAGACAAACTTTCTTTCCTTTTCAACATCTGTGATGACATAGTTGATGGTAACTTCAGCAGCTGTTCCAGCTGTTGTAGGAACGGCGATAATAGGAACACAAGGATTCTTTGTTGGGGCAACGCCTTCCAGGCTTCTGACATCAGCAAATTCAGGGTTGGCAATAATAATGCCTATTGCTTTTGATGTATCCATGGAAGAACCGCCGCCTACGGCTATGATGCAGTCAGCTCCGCTCTTCTTAAATGCTTCCACACCGCCCTGTACGTTTGCAATCGTTGGGTTTGGCTTGATGTTGCTGTAAACTTCAAAAGGAACATTGGACTGCTTCAGAAGATCTGTGACCTTTGCCGTGACTCCAAACTTTACCAGATCCGGATCACTGGCAACAAATGCTTTCTTGAAGCCATGTGCTTTCATCTCATTGACGATTTCCTGAATGGCACCCGCGCCATGATAGGATACTGGGTTTAAAGAAATACGATTCGACATATCAATTCTCCTTCTTTGCGGTATTTTCCCGCTGCTACCTATAATCTAATGATTTGTGAAAACTAAAACAAGTTACATCTCTTTCGAAATGTAACCTTCGTGATTAAGCCAGTATTTTTAACTTTTTAAACAGATCCGACAGATCCTTCGGCATCGCTGCGATCATGGTCGCGGTCAGTTCCTCCGGGCTCTTCGGCATTTCCTGCATGACCCATTTTACGGTCATATAGATAGAAGCCCAGCAGTACATCTCTAAGATATCCAAGATCTCCTGACTGCATGCCGCATGTTTGCTTCTGATCAAGTCTTGATAGAAGGCAAAGATCATTTCAAAGTCATGCTGCTGCAGATTGTTCTGGGTATCATTGGAAAAGGCTGCGCGAAAGAAAATATATTCCTGCTCAATATAGCGGAATTTCAGGATCAATCCTTCCTGAATTGTTTTGCCGGATCCCATCTGGGAAAAGGATTCATGGAGCAGACGGTCAAAGTACCAGTTGATCAAATCATATTTATCTAAAAAACAGCGATAAAATGTCTGACGTGATAAATGGCTTGTATCACAGATCTGTCTGACTGTGATATTTTCTACCGGTGTATTATGCATGCATTCTTTGCATGCTTCTGCTAACGCAAGTTTCGTTGATTCTGTTGGATGTGACATTGTCATAGCAGTATTGTAACACGAACACGAAATTCAATTGCCTCTTTACTACAGTCCTTCATTTGTTACTTTGCTTTTTGAGGTTACTATAATATCTTTTTGCTTCTTACCACAAGGTGAATGTATTATTGAGTTGAATTTGAGAACCACCCTTAACATTCCATAAAACACTAATATCGAAAAAACACGAATTTGATAAACTGACAACAAAATAGCTTGATATCCCTGTGGACCTTGTCCCAATACCAGTACCATACGTAGACAATGAAGATGGATCAATACGATAATAATTCATCGGATTTCCAACATCACCCCATACACCTACAAAATGTGAGTTTGAAGTCAATAATGCAGGATTACCCAAGCCAGCGTCAAAGCTGTTAATTTGTTGAGAATAATACACAGGTTTTCTAAAAGTCAGACCAGATGAATATGCATTATTAACGTAAACAATAAATTGAGCATTGTAAAGCGAGCCAATAAACGTTCCTCCAATAGGATCATATGCCACATATGATAGATTTGTAATATATGCATCTGCAAATTCAGTAACTTCCTCAAATGCCGTCGATTGTACTGTCAAATAGTTTTCGTGATACTGAATGTCTTGTTTCACAATATTGCTGTTGAGATTCTTTTCGTTTTCATGAAGTAAGGTTGTTGCAAATAACTCCGAATAAACATTTACATCGATTACTTCACCTTTTTCCAAATTTGTTGATACACCATTATAATTATTGTCTTCCGGCTTTCCTTCTGCCAACAGTACGTTTGTTTGACTTATTAATAAACCGATGCCTAACGCAGCATTCAACAACACTCTATAATTGTTTTTTTCACATAGCCTCCAGTGCTTTGTCAGCACTATTTATGTTCTTTCTTGAAGTCATTAATGTTAATAATCAATTATTATTTTTTGTACAGTTTTACTATTATAATTACTTGCCATTCTTATACCTTCCTTGATTATAATATCGAAGGAAATTTCTTCTCATTGTTATGAAACACATACAATTAAGTCCTCCAGTTTGAAAACGACAGTAAGTATAAGATACTATTGCTACCTAATGATCATTGGACAAAAATCTGTTGATTTTTTTGATTGATTGTTTCAATGATATATATTGATACATCCATACAGATAGATAAATCACTACAAAGCTAATGAAATATACGACCAACATTTCTTTTGCATTTGATATTCGATAAAAGCAATAAGCTATAGGAAATGCTGATACTGTACAGATGATAAAATGAATTACTGTTTGTTTCGTTAGACTCCAGCGATCATTTTTCCAAATCAATGAAGCACATGCCCATATTGAACCACATATCATCGAATAAACAACTATTGTAATAAATGCATTAAGTTCATTTTTAACAAGTACTGCTAGCTTTCCCGGGACCGAAATAACCATTCCCCAATTGAATAGCAATGAAATAATGATAATCAAAAATACATATATCATCACTCCACATGGTGCTCCAATTAGAATCAAATGTTTCATTTCTTTCTTCATATTGCCTCCTTACAAACCAAGTGAATGTTTGATAATTGACACATATCTTCTAGAAACAAATGTATATGTATCATCAAAAAACACTACTCGAATCGTCCCATTTCCACTCATATCAAAATGCTTTGCTTTTCGTAGATTAATTATTTCAGAATTTGATATCCTTATGAATCTATCGTTTTTTAGATTCTCTTCCAGTTCATACAATCTCAGATGAAGATAATAATCACCTAATGTCGTGCAAGCAATAATCTTCCTATTTTCTGAATAGATTCGAATGATTTCAGAGCGATTCATTGCAACAATTTTATTCTCTTTATAACCTATAATCTGATTTGAGTATTCGCTTTCAATCATTTTGACAAGATTTTCGATATTCTCAGTTTCTTTGTCTGTAAGTATAAATACTTTCAATTCAGTATACTGAGGATCAATTTTCACTTCAACTTGCATATGATTCCCGCCCCCAACCAAAGTATTCTCTGTTTTTCTTAGTCTGTCAATTTCATATACACAAATGGTTGTTTTTCATACATAAGTGGTAGTTTTACATGTTTCAATACCGCCATTGCACATAAAAAGAAGAGACCAAAGTCCCTTCCTGTTTGATACTTATTCTCCGTATTCCAGATTCTTGCCATCCTTGTCGAAGACATGGACAACAGATCCAGGGAATGTGAAGCTGATTTCCTCACCAAGACCGAACTGCTTGCCGCCAAGTTCCAGAGTAGGCACAATGATAATGCCGTCTTTTCCTAAAGCATTGACATGCAGATAGATCTGCGAGCCCATCATTTCACTGACATCGACCTTAGCCTTGATCATCTGAGCTGGATCGCCCTTCAGTTCAATATGCTCCGGTCTGACACCGACAGTGATATCCTGTTCAGCAATATTCTTAGCTGCCAATCTGGCACTCTTGTCTGCGCTCAGTTCAACGGTTGCATTGTCAACTTTAACAGAATAGCTGCTGCCATTCTTGATCAGCTTGCCATCGTAGAAGTTCATCTGCGGTACGCCGATGAAGCCAGCAACGAACAGATTGACTGGTGAATCATACACCTGCTGCGGTGTGCCGATCTGCTGAATGACACCATCCTTCATGATGACGATTCTGTCACCTAAAGTCATAGCTTCCGTCTGATCATGCGTTACATATAAGAAGGTGGAATTCAGTACCTGTCTCAGCTTGATGATCTCTGTTCTCATCTGGTTGCGGAGCTTCGCATCCAAGTTGGAAAGAGGTTCATCCATTAACAGTACCTTTGGATTACGTACAATAGCACGTCCGATAGCAACTCTCTGTCTCTGGCCGCCTGATAAAGCCTTTGGCTTACGGTCAAGATATTCAGTGATGCCCAGCTTTTCAGCGGCTTCATCGACCTTCTGCTTGATCTCTTCCTTTGGCAATTTTCTGAGCTTCAGAGGGAATTCCATGTTCTGACGCACCGTCATATGAGGATACAGTGCATAGTTCTGGAAGACCATGGCAATATCTCTGTCCTTTGGCTCAACATCATTCATCAGCTTGCCGTCGATATACAGCTCACCTCTGGTGATGTCTTCAAGACCTGCGACCATTCTTAAGGTTGTGGATTTTCCGCATCCTGAAGGACCGACCAGAACAATGAATTCATGGTCTGCGATCGTTAAGTTGAAATTTTCTACTGCCAATACTCCTTCATCGGTAACTTTGAGATTGTGCTTCTTGGCGCCTTCGTTTGGATAAACTTTCTCGATGTTTTTTAAAATTACTTCTGCCATTTTAATTTTCTCCTTGCCCCACTTACTGTGGATTATGAGACTCATCGCGATATAGAGCTATGCTAGAGCCTACTGGCATTTATGGTCAGGACTTTCTGCGGCGACAGGACTGCAGAATATCCAAGAACCCACTATTACAGGGTCACTCCCTGTTTGAAGATCGCAATATCATGGAAACCATTGCGTTCCGCTTTGCACAGTTCACCGCTGGCAATCCGGATAACTAAATCATATAGGTCTTCACTTACCGTTTCAATACTTTTATCGTCTTCCAATGCTTTTCCGGCATTCAGATCGATCCAATTTGCCTTCTTTTCAGCTAAAGGCGTATTGGTCGAGATCTTCACCGTCGGTACGGCAGTCGCAAACGGCGTCCCGCGTCCTGTCGTGAACAGGACCATCTGACAGCCGGCTGCAGCTTCTCCTGTAGCAGCGACCAGATCATTGCCTGGGGTGCTCAAGAGATTCAGGCCCTTTGTATGCAGACGTTCGCCATACTTCAGGACATCTGCCACTTCAGCACTGCCGCTCTTCTGCACACAGCCATTGGACTTATCCTCCAAGGTCGTGATGCCTCCCGCTTTATTGCCTGGGGAAGGGTTGTCATAGATCGGCATGTGATAGGATTGGAAATATGCTTTGAAATCATTGATCAATGAGACTGTCTTATCAAATGTTGCCTCATCTTTTGCCCGATCCATCAGCTGTGTCTCCGCGCCGAACATTTCCGGCACTTCAGCCAAGATGGTCGTTCCGCCATCTGCCACCAGCTTATCAGAGAATCTGCCGACAACAGGATTTGCGGTAATGCCGCTCAAGCCATCGCTTCCGCCGCACTTCAGACCGACTTTCAGCATGGATGCTGGGCACTCTGTGCGCACATCCTTCGACACAATATCAGCCAGCTGCCGCAGCTGAACCATGCAGGCAGCAACTTCGTCTTCTTCGTTCTGTGCGACAACAAAGCGGATTCTTTGAGGATCATAGTCCTTCAGATATGGCTTCAATACATCAATATTTGAATTCTCACAGCCAAGTCCCAGCACCAGAACACCGCCGGCATTCGGATGATGGATCAGATCTGCTAAGATCGTTCTTGTATTCTCCTGATCGCCTTCCATCTGCGAGCATCCATACGGATGCGTATAGGAAACAATGCGGTCAATGGAGCCATGTACCAATGGCTGTGCTTCTTTCTCTAAATGCTGGACAATGTTATTGACACACCCAACCGTAGGGATGATCCAGATCTCATTGCGGATACCGACTTCGCCATTGCGGCGGACAAATCCCTTAAAGGTCCTGCCCTCTGCTTTCGGCTGTTCAAAAGTCTCTGGATGGTACGTATAGCTCAGGACATCGCCAAGATTTGTTTTGACATTTTCCGTATGGACATGATGTCCCTTTTCAATCTTGACTGTGGCATGTCCGATCTTGGTGCCGTATTTAATGATGTTCTCATTGGCATCAATATCAGATAAAGCAAACTTATGTCCCTGTTCAATATCTTCCGCTAAAGTGACTTGATCCTGACCAAAGGTGAAGGTCTCACCCTTCTTCAATGCTGTCAAAGCTACCGCAACATTGTCCTTTGCATGAATTCTGATCGCTCTCTGCATATGCTTTAGGCAGGGAAGTATTCTTCCAATGCCTTTTCCATGCCATTCTTGCGGATCGCATCCAGATATTCTGTGACCTTAGCTTCCAAGCCATTGACCTTTGTCAGATCCTGACCATGGAAATCTGTATTGGATAAGTATGCATGGACAAATTCCTTTGTATCCTTTGTAGAATTCTCTGCAAAGAACTTCAGGACTGCTTCATCGTCCTTGATATCATAGGAATCATTTCCGCGCTTGCCCTTCAGTACGCCATCCTGCAGATCCGTAGCACTGTAGAATGCCATCAATGCAGCAATCGAGAATGTCAGATGTTCCGGCAGCTTGCCATACTTCTCAACATATCCTAAGAAGGAAGGCATGCATCTTGCTCTCCACTTGGAAACAGAGTTCAGCGAGATAGCTAATAAAGCATGCTTGATAAATGGGTTGTTGAAACGATCAACAACTGCATTGGCGAAATCTTCCAGATCCTGCTTTGGCAGCGTCAATGTTGGAATGACTTCACCATGGATCGTCTCATCCATGAACTTGCGGATGATCGGATCTGCCATGGACTGATTGACATAATCATTGCCCTTTAAGAAAGATGCTAAAACAAAGGATGTATGTGCACCATTTAAGATTCTGACTTTTCTCTGCTTATATGGCTTCTGGTTGTCTGTAAAGATGACATTCATGCCAGTCTTGCCTTCAAATGCCTTGTCCATCGGCCATTCTTTAGAGATATCTTTGCCCTTCGGACATTCAATGACCCATAAAGCAAATGGTTCAGCGGTATCCAGCAGATTATCCTGATAGCCAAGCTCTTCATAGATGGCCTGTCTTTCAGCATCATCTCTGACCCAGCCGGTAACAATACGATCGACCAGTGTTGATGTAAAGATACATGCATTCTCGACCCAATTCTTGAATTCAGCGCTCAGTTTCCAGAGATCAATATACTTCAGGACATCCTTATGCAGTTCAATGCCGTTGTCATCGATCAGTTCAACTGGCAGCATGACCAATCCCTTGTTCATATCGCCCTTGAATGCTTCAAAGCGAGCCAGCAGGAACTGTGTCAGCTTGCCAGGGAAGGTAATATTCAGCTTATCTTCAAACTTATCTTCATCATGGTAGACAATGCCTGCTTCCGTTGTATTGGATACAACAAAGCGCAGCGTATCGATCTTAGCTACATTGATGTAATCTTCATAATTGACAAAAGGACATACAATATCCTTTACGGATGTGATCTGACGTGTTTCCTTATATGGTTCGCCATTGACTCTGCCTCTGAGCTGCAGCGTATATTGGCAATCCTGTTTCTTAAAGTTGTCTATAGATCCAAAGGAGATTGGCTTTACCAAGACAACACTTCCGTTGAACAAACCTTTTTCGTTTGCCAGATCGACCTGATAGTCCACAAACGCTCTTAAGAAATTTCCTTCACCGAACTGAACGACCTTTACCGGACGATCAACGGGATTCGTCATAGATTTATTTAATAATTGCATTTTTCATTTCCTCTTTCTTTTCATTTTTCGTGATTTGTTGATTCCAAGCGGTTCATTCTGCACGGCAGGATGCAGTTCGGGACCACTTCGTTCTTATCTTCAATCGCATCGATCAGGATCTTTGCAGCAGTCTGACCTTCTTCATAGGCAGGCTGTACGATCGTGGTGATGCTCGGCACTGACATTTCCGACCATTCCAAAGAGTCAAAGCCGATCAGGCCCAGCTGCTTTGGAATCAGATTCTTATACTTCTTCAATGCAAGATACGTTTTATCCAGCAGCCAGTTGTTGGCCACAAAGATAAGCGTGCTCTTCTTTTTGTCATTCAGATATACCTGCAGCTTCTTTTCCAGATCTTCCGGTGTTGTCTTCGCATCTGCCACGATCACTTCATATGGCAGCTTCTTGATGTCCAGACAGTCGGTAAAACCGCGGGTACGTTCCATACGTGTCTTCAGTACATAGGGATCCGCCGTGATCATGACATAATTGTCATACTTCTGCTGCGACAGTTCCTCCGTTGCTTCATAGACCGCTTCATAGTTGTTCGTTTTGACCCACATGCCAGCATCATCGTTATTCGGCGAATCAAAATAAACGATGGGCTTTTCAACATTGCTTTCCGACCACATTGTTTCAAAGTGGACCGTCGGCTGAACAATAAAGCCATCTGCACCCATGCCAGCCATTCCGCTGACACAGATCTTTTCATTCTCCAGATCATAGTTGCTGGAACCAACGATCATCTGATACCCATGGTCACGGGCATAGTCATCAATTCCTTTGACGATCTGATTGGCAAAAGAGTTTGTGATGTCACCGATGATGACACCGATCAGCTGTGTCTGTTTATAGTTCAGTGAACGCGCCATTGCATTCGGACGGTAATTCGTTTTATCAATAGCACTTTCGATACGATGCTTCGTATCTTCTGACATCTTTTCAAATTTCCCATTCAAGTAAAAGGAAACAGTCGTTTTCGAAACTCCAGAAAGTTTCGCGATATCGTTGATTGTTATTTTTTTTGCCATATCCTTCTCCTTGTATGTTAACCGGTTTATGCCATAAGAGTACAACCGAATGAAACCGTTGTCAATCCAATCCTGAAATTTATACGTTAATTCAATATGCATTATATATACCATAAAAAACCCGATTTTACCCTTGACAATGGCAGGCAGAAAGATTACCTTATAGGTATACCGGTTTACTAACAAATAGGAGGAAATTTGCGAGTATGAGTGATTCAAAAGATGTAATGAAGAGACTGCATGGCATTGGCATTATCCCTGCCATCGTTTTAGACAGAGTAGAAGATGCTGCACCTTTGGCAGATGCTCTGTGCAAAGGCGGTCTGCCAGCGGCAGAAGTAACATTCCGCACACCTGCAGCGCATGATGCAATGATTGCCATGAAGAAACAGAGACCAGAACTGATCGTCGGTGCTGGCACTGTATTAACAAAAGAACAGGTCGATTCTGCTTTGGATGCAGGCGCTGAGTTCATCGTCGCGCCAGGCCTGAATCCAGAAGTTGTCAAGTACTGCCAGGAAAAGGGCGTCGCTGTCTGCCCAGGTATTTCCAGTGCTTCCGAATTAGAGCAGGCTCTTGCTTTAGGTCTGCATACCGTAAAGTTCTTCCCAGCAGAGGCCATGGGCGGCATCAAAACAATTAAAGCGCTCTGCGGTCCTTATAAGACAATGACTTTCCTGCCTACAGGCGGTGTCAATACGAACAATATGCTGGATTATCTTTCTTTCAATAAGATCTTCGCTGTCGGCGGTACATGGATGGTCAAGGGCGACCTGATCAAAAACGGCAGATTTGATGAAGTCGAAAGAATCTCCAGAGAAGCAGTTCTCAAGATGCTCGGCATGCATATCAAGCACATCGGCATCAACTGCACTGAAGCAGATGGAAGAAAGACAGCAGATACCTTTGCCAACCTTCTGCAGGGAACCGTTCGTGAAACAAGCAAGGGATACTTTGGCAGTGAGATGATCGAAGTCATGGTCAAGGAGCACTTCGGCACAAAGGGACACATTGCCATCGGTGTCAACAATGTTGAGAGAGCTCTTGCCTACTACAGAGCATTGGGCTTTGCTTTTGATGAAGATTCCATCACATATGATGAAGCAGGCGATGCAAAGTTTGCTTACTTCAAGGATGAGATCGGCGGCTTCAGAGTTCATTTCGTTAACAACTGAAAAAGGGAGAAAATAATACTATCATGACAAAAGTAGTCACACTCGGAGAGATCATGCTGCGCCTGACACCGTCAGAGCCAAACGGCAGATTCATCCAATCAGATAAGTTCAATATCATCTATGGCGGCGGTGAAGCAAACGTTGCGGTATCCTGCGCCAATTATGGTGATGATGCATACTTTGTAACAAAGGTACCAGCTCATGAGATCGGCCAGGCAGCCATCAATGCCATGCGCAGATACGGTGTCAATACAGACTATATTGCCCGCGGCGGAAACCGCTTAGGCATCTACTATGCAGAGAATGGCGCTTCCATGCGTCCTTCCAAGGTCATTTATGACCGCGCCGGCTCTTCCATTGCCGAAGCAGAACCAAGCGACTTTGACTGGGATGCCATTATGGATGGTGCAGACTGGTTCCATTGGTCCGGCATTACCCCAGCTATCTCTGATAAATCCGCAGAACTGACAAAGCAGGCATGCATTGCCGCAAAGCGCCACAATGTTACGATCTCCTGCGATCTGAACTTCCGCAAGAAGCTCTGGACAGAAGAAAAAGCACAGCAGGTCATGACTCCTCTGATGCAGTACGTTGATGTATGCATCGGCAATGAAGAAGATGCCCAGATGTGCTTAGGCTTCAAACCGGAAGCAGATGTTGAAGGCGGCAATACAGATGCCTCCGGATACCATACGATCTTCAAGCAGATGGCTGAAAAGTTCGGTTTCAAGATCGTCGCTTCCACCTTGAGAGAATCACGCAGTGCTTCTGACAATGGCTGGAAAGCATTGATCTATGACGGCAAAGAATTCTATGAATCCAAGCATTATGATATTGCACCGATCGTTGACCGTGTCGGCGGCGGCGACAGTTTCTCCGGCGGACTGATCCATGGCTTAACAAAGTGGAATGATCCGAAGAAGGCTCTGGAGTTTGCGGTAGCTGCTTCTGCTCTGAAGCATACGATCCCTGGTGATATGAACCTTGTATCTGAAGACGAAGCATTGACTTTAGCCAATGGCAGCGCCAACGGACGCGTTCAGCGTTAATTTATGCTTGAAGCAAAAGATTTTCGGCTGGATGGAAAAGTAGCTCTGGTCACCGGCGGCACCTACGGCATCGGGTTTGCGATTGGCCAGGCTCTGGCCAAAGCGGGCGCACTTGTCTGCTTCAATGCCCGGAGCAAAGATAAAGTCATCCAAGCAGAAAAGACATATACTGAAGAGGGCTTCGAAACACATGGCTTTGTCTGCGATGTGACCAAAGAAGAAGATGTCAAAGAAATGCTCGGCACCATTGCCAAGCAGTACGGTACCGTTGATATCCTGGTAAACAATGCCGGGATCATCAAGCGCATTCCAATGACCGAAATGGCTGCCGATGACTTTGAACAGGTCGTAAAGATCGACCTTGTCGGACCATTCATCATGTCCAAGGCTGTAATTCCTGCAATGATTGCCAAGGGACATGGCAAGATCATCAACATCTGTTCGATGATGTCTGAACTTGGCCGTGAGACAGTCAGTGCCTATGCATCTGCCAAAGGCGGGCTGAAGATGCTGACCAAGAACATCTGTTCCGAATACGGTCAGTACAACATTCAGTGCAACGGTATCGGCCCCGGCTATATTGCGACCGAACAGACTGCCGTCCTGCGTCAGAGCCAGACCGATGGATCAGACAATCCCTTCGATACATTCATCAAAGCAAAAACACCAGCCAACCGATGGGGAACCCCAGAAGATCTGCAGGGACCTGCTGTCTTCCTTGCTTCTGATGCAAGCAATTTCGTCAATGGACAGATCCTGTACGTTGACGGCGGCATTCTCGCCTATTTAGGCAGACAGCCAGAGTAAAAAGAAAAGAGGATTTATGGACATTCGCTATTCAGTCAACCCAGAAGATTTCAAAACGTACACTACCGAACAGATCCGCAAAGAATTCCTTTACACGAATCTGTATCAGGCAGATACCGTACAGGCTTTCTACACGCATGTAGACAGAGTCGTTACCTTAGGATGCATGCCGGTCAAAGAAGAAGTTTCCATTGATAAAGGCATAGATATCTGGCACAACTTCGGTACGAAGTTCTTCCTTGAAAGAAGAGAGATCGGTATCTTCAATATCGGCGGAAACGGCATCATCACAGTCGATGGCAAGAAGTATGAACTAGCCAACAAAGACTGCTTATATATCACCATGGGCGCAAAGGAAGTTACCTTCGCATCCAAGGATGCCGCGAAGCCAGCAAAGTTCTACATGGCTTCCACGCCAGCGCACCGTTCCTATGAAACACGTCTGCTGAAGCTTGCAGATGCCAATCATCGTCCGCTCGGCGATGCAGCCCACTGCAACAAGCGTACGATCAATCAGTTCATTCATCCAGATGTTCTGCCAACATGCCAGCTTTCTATGGGCATGACAGTACTTGATCCAGGTTCCAACTGGAATACTATGCCAGCTCATACACATGAAAGACGCATGGAAGTATATACATACTTCGATATTCCTGAAGATCAGGCCGTCTTCCATATGATGGGACAGGGACAGCAGACACGTCACATCATCATGCATAATGAAGAAGCAGTCTATTCTCCATCTTGGTCCATTCATTCCGGTGTAGGCACAACAAACTATACCTTCATCTGGGCCATGGGCGGAGAGAACCAGACCTTCGATGATATGGATGAGATTGCCATTAAAGATATGAAGTAAAGCAATACCGACGAGAGATGATCCCGCCGGTATTTTTCTTTTCAGCCGATAATCAATGAAGCCTGCTTTGCAATTCAGTACGTATTGCATTGGCATTTTGACGTAAAAATCTGCTTCTATTCCAGAACGATACATTGAATTTCAGGCATCGCATTGCCTCATTGCAATTCATTTCCATATCCATCATTTCTCCAGTTGCTTCTTCACGATTTGAAAATAGTAAAGTATTATGATAATAAGGAAAATCATATGGAGCATACCAAAGATAAGACAATTGCTATTATTGATGATTGCGAAAATGATCTGCAGCGCTTGAGCATACTCATACAAGCTGCCGGTATTCACAGCCAGATTTCCTGTTTTTCTTCTGCCGAAAAGTTTATAAATAATAATCGATCATACACCATTGCAGTTCTTGATATTGATCTTGGCGATACCAATGGCATCCGTTTATCCAAAGAAATCAGTCAAAGAGTATCTTATATTGTCTATGCCACAGCCCTCCGTGAAAAAATGAGAGAAGCATTTGGATATAAAGTAATTGGCTTCATTAATAAATGTGATACAAACAAGGCTATTATTGATTGCTTTAAAACAATCTTTGAAGAGTATTTTATGCGCTTGATCCATTTAGATACAGCAAATGGTCAGATTGATGTTCAGCAGCAGGAAATAATATACATCACTCTGCAAGGCCGTTTTCCTACATGCTGTTTAAATGAAAATCGCAAACTGCAATTAAGAAAAACTACACTGAGGCAAATACAGGAACAGTTAGATCCTTCACTATTTATCAAGATCAACCGTGAAGAACTTGTTAACATCAATATGATTTCATCAATTGAACAAGATCATATCCGTCTAGTCCACGGAGAAATACTATATATGAGCCGAAGATCAAAAAAAGACATTGAAAGAGCCTGGCTGAAAAAATTCCTGTAAAGCGTACCAATCATCCATCATTTTAACCATTCAATCAAGAAATATTGCATACTGCGGTTTGCCTGATTATGGTGATTTTAGAAAGGAAAGATCATGGAGAATCAATATATCAGCTCTCTTATCTGGATCATCTTTGAACTGCTGATCATGGCAATTCCATTTTATCATCGGGCCAAAGACAGCTGGCTGAGAAATACATCTGTATTTATACTTTCTGGATCTGCTCTCTTTCTCGTTGATTTCATATTCTTGCAGATTTTCCCTTCCTTTCCGGACATATCATCAAACGTTTATTTATATAAATTTATATATAATGTTTGCAAGCTTCCCGTACTTATCATCTGTACCGTATATATTCATTATCTAAATCACACTTCCTATACATTATCGCTGTTTATTTATTTCCTTACACAGATCTATACATTATTTGCAAATGCCGCCAGCACATGGGCATACCACATGCTCAGTCATCATTCTATTAATGAACTTAGCAGTACATGGATCTTCATCATTAGAATAGTGATCATTCTGATTCTCATCACATTTACAAGATTGTATATCAGCAGTCATCATCGCCTGCGTTTAGAAAATCCATTCACAATCTGTCTTTTTGCCGGCATCATGACATTGTTTATTGACGGCATATCCCAAAACACATCCTTCAGCAGCATATTTAGAATTGAAGATATGTTTGTTCTTTCAGGGATGCTTGTTGTACCTATAGCACTCCTTCTTATGTTAAATAAGCTCAATGAAACGCAGGAAGAGAAAATCATTCATGAAGACACGGTAAAAGCATTAATGCTCAGCCGACAGCAATTATCTATTTTGAATGATAAAGATATTGAGGTAATCAAAGTAAAGCATGATATTATCTCTCATCTCAGCATGATTCAAACATTTATGAATAATGATAACTATGAAGCGGCTGACCTGTACCTTCAGAAAACCTGCGGCTTATTATCGGATAAGCAAAGCTTGAAAGTATACTCACAGAATACATATATCAATGCTGTTATCAATTACAAAACAAAGGCTGAGAAAGACATCATATTTAATATCGTCTCTGAAATAGGAAATGAGAACAATATTGATCCATTAGATCTCGGTATTCTGGTCATGAACCTGCTTGACCAAAGAATTTCATATATCAACAAATTCAATCTAAAAAAAGAAATCTATTTAAAGATATCGCAGCGCGAAAATATGGTTTCCCTTCTCATTGATTCTCAGCTTCCAGATGAAGAAGATGAGAGTCCCTATGATATGTATGAAGGCAATATCATAAATAATATTGTTCATAAGTATCAAGGTACATTGCAAAGGAACATTCATAATGAAACAGATTGCGGTATTCTGCTGAATGGATGACCATTCAGCACATAATGCGACCTTTCATGCATATATCATTGTATTTGTTTTCATTGTAATTTATTCTGCTAATGACATATTCAAGCTTGAAGCTGTCTTGGAATCACGCATTTAAGATTAAGCTGGTTTCAAGGAATACTTAGTTTTGCAGAAAGAGAGAACACTTATGGGATATATATTAACAATCATACAGATCATTTATTATGGCGTTCAATTCATAGCCTTGATCCTCATTATTCTTGCATGCATTAAATATCTGAGAGTTAAATAATGATCCTGCGAATATGAAGTGTGTTCAAAATGTTTGAGTTACTGTGAGGGCCTTCTGATTGGCTGATATCCGTATACTTATTTGCTGATATGATTCATTCCAGAAAAAGAAGCGAACAATCACGCTTTTTTTCAATCGTTGATCATTGTTTTACTGACGTTCTGAAGAATTGGTTCTTTCTCAGAAGATCCAACGATCTTCACATTCTTCATATCGATCTCTTTGACATTGCATGCCCAGATACCAATGCCTTTGATTGGTTCAAAACGGTCCATCATGACAGGCCGATCTTTTCTCTGCTTATCTTCCGGCAGGAAATCTGCTTCTACATTCTCTAAAGAGATCTGTTCAATTGGCATTTCCGGCAGACCATATGCACAGAGGAAAGCACTGTCTACACCTATGCATTTCGTATTCTTGATCCGGATCCGTCCGATCTTCGGTGTCATATCATCCACCGGCATCGGATCTGTATTCTGCACATAATCTGTATGGCCATCTGGATCGCAGAAGTAGAACATGTTCAGTGTGATCGGCATATGTACATGATCCATCAGGTTGTTGTCAAAGCAGATATCATCAATCAATGAACGGTCTCCTCTGCCTCTTCTTGTCTTGACTCTGACACCTCTGTCAGTAGAGTCAAAGATGCACTGCTCTACTTTGATGCCGCTGACGCCGCAGGCTATTTCAGATCCGATGGTGACCGATCCATGGCCGCGTTCTAAGCGGCAGTTGCGGACAATAATATTCTCGGTAGCCTTGTAATGATTGGCTGCCATATAATACTTTCCTGACTTGATGGCGATACAGTCATCGCCGACACTGATCTTTGTGCCAAGCAGCAGAACATTGCGGCAGGATTCCGGATCAAAGCCATCGGTATTCGGACTGTTGTATGGATTGCGGATATCTAAGTTCAGGAAGCTGAGATCATCGCTGTAATATGGATGAATAGCCCAGCATGGAGAATTGCTGACATGGACATTCTGCATGCGCATATGATGGCATGCGTTCATGAACACAGCATTCGGCCGCCATGCAATACGCTTATTGCGCGGATTTTCCCACCAGTCAGCTGTATCAGCATTGCCGTTGATCGAGCCAGGTCCGATGATATCTACATGCTCACATCCGATTGCCGTGATCAAAGATGCGAAACAGGTCAGCGGATTGCCCTCCCAGCTGGTCAGATTGTATTCCGTTTCTTCATTGGTGCTTTGCGTCATGCCGGGAAGAACAGGATAGTCATGACGATCATTGCTGCCTAACAGTTCGGCTCCTTCATCCAGCCACAAAGTCATATCGCTCTTTAAAAAGAGCGGTGAGGTATAATACGTTCCCTTTGGCACAAGTACAGTACCATCTTTCGGACAGGCTGAAATAGCAGCCTGCAGATAGGCCGTATCATTGGTCTTTCCATCCCCTGAAGCGCCAAAATCTTTGACATTGAACAGAACGGATTCTTTCAGTGTATGGATCTGTTCTTCATCTGAGCCAACCGTGACTGTATAGGTATGATCCGGCAGAAGGCCCATGATGGAGAAAACATTCTGCGATGTGCTCATGATCTTCTGACCATCCAGCAGCACATCAGCTGGCTGATCCATTTTATAGATATCTTTATTCATCAATTCAATCGTTGCCGAACGATTGAAGATTGAAGCGGTAAATTGCATATGTGTCTCCCCCTGCAATGATGCTTATTTCTGACGTCTTGCTATCTCAGTATATGCAAGAATGAAAGGTGCGGTTCCCTTGGCCTCATTCTCAACGACTGGTTCACTGTAGTAATACGCAGGTGTGCCATCGCGGCGGTCTTCGCCGCCAAGACCTGCTACTAAGCAGATGCCGCCAAGCTGGATCGTTCCATCTTCATTGACTTTGAGATACTTATCAACGATGCCTTGGAAAGCCTTCTCGCCTGCTTCGCCATATCTTTTCGGCAGATACCCTAAGCGCACGCCCTTCAGCAATGCATAAGCAATCAGTGCAGTGCCGCTTGTTTCAAGATAGTTTCCTTCATCCTGCGGACGGTCAATGACCTGATAGAACATGCCGCTGGCATCCTGATACTTCAATAATGCATCTGCTGTATCCTTCAGCATCTTCTGCAGATAGCGGTATTCATAGTACAATGCTTCATTCATGACATTGTCCGTTTCGACCAAAGATGCCATGAACCAGCCCATTGCTCTGAGCCAGAAGCTCTTGGAACATCCCGTCTTCGGATCCGCCCATTTAGCTTTTCTTGATGCATCGTAGCCATGATAGTAAAGACCTGTCTTTGGATCTCTCATCTTCTTTTCAACATTCATGAACTGCAGGAAGGAATCATGACATCCCTGCATGCCGTTGATCTCCGTTTCGTACTGCATGAAGAAAGGCTGTGCCATATACAGTCCATCCAGCCATACTTGGTTCGGATAGATCTCCTTATGCCAGAAGTTTCCTTCTGCTGTACGCGGCTGGATCAGCAGCTGTGCATGCGCCGTATCCATAGCCTTGCGGTATTTTTCTTTTTTGGTCAGCTGATAGAGCGGATATAGATTTCTAGCCGCATTCAGATTGTCCAAGTTCTTTTCTTTTGGATCATAGGTCCTGATCGATCCATCTTCCTGTACGAACCAGCCATCAAAGTCATCCGCAAACTTCAGATACTTCTCATCTTTTGTCAGTTCATACATAGAAAGAACGGCACTGATCATACAGCCATCAATATAATTCCACTTATTCGGTTTGCCGCTGAGCACTTTTTCTTTATTCCAAAAAGGTTCTTCGGCCGTGCTCTTGGCCATCAGATATTCTAAATATGCTTGGATCTTTGCATCGGTATTCTGGTCGATCATAATGTGTCCTCAATTCTCTGTATATACTCTCGTGCCTGTACGGCATTGTCAGGTTTGGTGTTCTCCAGGGTCGCCTGGATATATGGCTTATGTTCATGGGCAAAAGCAATGACCTGTTTATAATCCATGTCGCCAAGACCGCATGCCATGCATGCCATCTCACCATCGATCACTTTGTAATCCTTCAGATGAATAATGGCGATATCTTTCCCCAGCAGATCGATTGCTTGTCCAATCACTGCATCGCGCTGGTCAAGGTTATCAGGATGCAGCAGATTGACGGGATCAAAGATGATCTGCAGATTCGGACTGCCGATTGCATCCAGGACCGTGCGTGCTCTTTCTGGGTTCCAGACAATATGCTTATAGACCGGCTCAATTGCTAAGATGACGCCGAACTTTTCAGCATCTTTCACAACTGGTCTTAAATTCGTGATGAATGTATCCAAGGCCTGTTCACTGTGGCAGGCTTCTTTGTCATAATGATAATCTTCATTCGGTGCGCCCGTTTCCGTGCCAACGACACTGCATCCCACTAAGGACGCAAAACGCAGATGTGCGGTATAGCGTGCTTGGATCTCATGAAGCCTCACAGGATCTGGATTGGCCAGATTCTGATAATTGCCAAGGACCGCAATATCGATATGATTCTCAGCAAAGGCATGCTTTATATATGCTGCATAGCCAGGTGTCAGCGCATCTGTCTCATCAGGCAGATCTTTGACTTTTTTCAAAGCAATATGAGCACAGGAAAATCCTTGGCGCCTGATATTCTTCAGCCGTTCTTCAAATGGCATTTCTTCTGTATCATGAAAACGGATTCCTAACTGCATATGCTTTCCCCTGCTATCTTTATTTCAAAATTGGTGTGGCATCCTTGCTTGCTTTCTGATGTGCTGTCTTATTGATATAGCGATCAAAAACATTGCGATAAAAATAAGCAAACAGATAGAAGCACCAGCCGATGCCAAAATTCAAAGTGATGAATAGAACAATATATGGCTGTGTCAGATTGAGGAAGACAACGGCCACGATCGTGATCAGGATCAGGAATGTTTCCGGCAGATTCTGAAAAGCGATCACAAATGAATACTGAATGGTATCCATGATCTTATGCGTAAATTTGGATTGGATTGCAAAGACCCACGATAAAGAGATCAGATAGAAGATACCGATGGCAATCACGATTGCCCACATGATCTTCAGTTCGCTTTGATCCATGCGATTGTAGAAGACAAGTCCCAATGCCAGCAGGGCAGCAAATACAATGTACAGAATGCCCAGACCGGAGCCTTGCTTAAAGTTCTCTTTCCAGCTCTTAAAATAATTTGCCGTGACACTTCCTTCATCATCCAGAAGTTTCATGCATGCATAATTCAGAGCAGTAATGGAAACACCGATGGTAAAGACCGGCAGACTTGTAATAATGAATAAAATATCCAGCCACCATAGATAGCCTACTTTGGCAATAAAGTGCATTACTGGATTGTCGACACTGAATAGACCTTTCATAACTGTTCCCTTTCTTATAAAAATGATGAAACAGGTGATGCAAAGGCTGATTGCTCAGCCCTTGACACCGCCTGCTGTAATACCGTCTACGAATTGATTCTGTGCCAAGAAGAAGACTGTGATATTCGGCAGAATAGAAATCAAAGAGATTGCCAATACACGGTTCCAGTTGAATCCTGCATCGCTGTCCATCGACAGCTTAACAAAGATGGTTGCAGGATACAGAGCAGGCTTGTTGACATAGAGCAGTGGTCCTAAGAAGTTATTGGATGACCACATGAACTTGAATAATGCGCAGGATACAATTGCTGGCATCAGCATCGGTACGATGATCTTGATCAGGATCTGCATGGCATTGCAGCCATCGATCTTCGCAGCTTCATCCAGATCGCGAGGAATATTTCTCAGGAACTGAACAAGCATGAAGACGAAGTACGATTCGGTTGCAAACAGTGCCGGTACGACCAATGGAAGATAGAGATCAGAACCAACCCATCCCCACTTCTGGAACATCATGTACTGCGGTACGTTCAGAACGACCTGCGGAAGGAAGAGCATAGCAAGCATGAGTGTAAACATGAGGTTTCTGCCCTTGAAGTTGAATCTTGAGAACCCATACGCTGTCAATGTGCAGGAGATCAATGTGAAGATGACTTCTGGAATAACGAATTTATACGTATTCAGCATAGCTGTCCAGATATTGATCTTGCCGCCGTAGTTTGCCATCGCATCCGCATATCCCTGGAGAGTAGGATTTGCTGGAATTGGGTTCAGAGATGTAAAGATCTCGCTGTTGCTCTTAAAGGTTGCACCGACCATCCAAATCAGTGGATAGATCATCACAATGCCAACGAGAATCAAAACAGTATAGCGAATAATTTCGGACCGGATACGTCTGTTGCGGATCTTCTTCTGAGAATCTGAGATTGTTTTTATCTTTTCTGTCATATCCGATTACCTGCCTTCATCCTGGTAGTATACCCAATGCTTCTGGCTCCAGAATGCAATCAATGTGAAGATCATCAGGATGACGAACAGTACCCATGCCTGAGCGGATGCTTTGCCCATGTCATAGACCTTGAAGGCGTTGTTGTAGATCAGCAATGACATCAATGTTGTTGAGTTCAGAGGTCCTCCCTGTGTAATAATGAACGGTCCGTTGAATTCCTGGAATGCCTGTACAAGCTGTGTAACCAGGTTGTAGAAGATGACCGGTGTGATCAGCGGGATCGTAATGGAGAAGAATTGTTTCCACTTTCCGGCACCATCAATAGAAGCTGCTTCATAAAGGTCATTCGGTACGCCCTTCAAAGCGGCTAAGAAGATGACCATGGCGGAACCGAACTGCCATACACGCAATAAGCATATGATGAACAGAGCCCAGCCAGGATCGGAAAGGAAGCTTGGTGATGTTGCACCGAACAGTGCAAACAGCGTATGGATGACACCGTCATCCTTAAACAGTGCTTTCCACAGAACAGCGATAGCTACAGATCCGCCTAAGATAGACGGAATATAGTAAGCAGTTCTGAAGAAGTTCACACCCTTGATTTTAAAGTTCAGAATATATGCAATGAACAGAGCGAAGACAAGCTTCAGCGGCACTGTCATGAATGCATATTTAAATGTAATGATCAAAGCGGTTCTTTCTGTTTCATTGGCAAATACATTGACATAGTTCTTCAGTGTAAATGTCGTCATGCCCTTGAACAGATTGTAATCTGTAAAAGAGTAGAACAGTGATGAGCAGAAAGGATAGAGCTTGAATACAAGGAAGCCGATCAGCCAAGGAATACAGAAGAAGAAGCCGATATTGTCCTTGCATAATTTTTTGAATTTAGTCATGCAATTGTTCCTCACAATCTTTAGAAAGAGCTTGTAATGATCTTATCTATTACAAGCTCTTGAGTAAGCTTATTATGCTGCGATGTTTTAATTAGTTCTTGCAGACATCCATGAATGCCTGATACAGAGCCTTAGCACCTTCGTCCGTAGACTGTTTGCCATAAGATACTGCATCAAAGATCGTGATGTATGCGGCTGATGTTCCCTTGAGCTTTGCATTGTCGAAGATTGGGCTGAAGGACATTGGATCTGCATCAAGTACAGCCTGATGAGCTGCTGCTACAGTCTTGTCGATCTTGCCGGCACTGTTCAATGTTTCATAAGCTGCCTTGGATGCTGGAATACCGCGCTCAGAACCGAGGATAGATACGCCCTCAGAATCATTGACGAGGTAGTTCAGAAGCATAGCTGCTTCATGAGGATGCTCAGATGTCTTTGTGATAGCGAACAGCATGGAGACCTTAGAAGATACACCTGTTGCCTTATCGCCGAGACCCTTCAATTCAGAGCCAACGACCAGTTCCTGGCCTTCAGCAAGGTTCTTGATATATTTAGCCGGAGCAGAATCCCATTCAAATACACCAGCATAATGTCCATCAATGAACTTAGGGTTTTCATTTGTTGTAACGTTGCCATCGCCTGCCAATGTAGCAAGTGAAGGAATAACATGATTGTCTTCAAGCTTCTGGATGAAATCCATGCCATCCTTCAGCTGATCCTGTGTAACTGTCAGCTTGCCGGATTCATCAATGATCGGTTCGCCTGTCTGAGCCTGCAGATAGAAGCTCATGAATAATGCACGGTCATATTCGCCAAGTGTCAGCGGATAATAGTCATCGCCAAGCTTCTCCTTGAAGGTATTGCCTGCAGCAAGAAGTTCATCAATTGTTGTAGGTGTCTTGATACCAGCCTTATCAAAGGTTGTCTTGTTCCAATAGAATGTACGTCCTGTAACAGCAACTGGGACACCAGCAAGCTGGTTCTTTGTGTCGTTGCATGTCTTCAGCAGTGCAGAATCATACTGTGTCAGATCAATGACATTGCTCTCTGTATTCAGATCTAAGAAAGTGCTGCCATCTGCATCATAATCGGTGATCCATGAATAGTTGATCTGTGTCAGATCAGAACCTGTGCCTGACTGATACTCCAGCGCTCTGGCTGTTTCCCAATCTGTCCAAGCACCAAAGTTGACTTCAACATTGATACCAGGATACTTCTTCATAAATGCATCTACAGCTGCCTGTGTTGCAGTGTGGCGAGTATCGCCTCCCCACCAGTCAAAACGGATCGTGCAATTGTCATATTCAGTTGCGCTTTTTGAATCAACAGATGCTGCTGCGGCTGTTGTTGATGCTGCTGCGCCGGAACTGCATCCAGCCAGCATTGATGCAGCTAAGACAGAAGTCATAACTGAACCAAATAAACCCTTTTTCATTATTTTTCCCTCCTAAATGAAATGAGTTGTACTTGAAGTGCTTCTAAGAATAATCCTGTCATTACCCTTGCAAAGCGCTTTCATTACAATAACAAAGTAAACCGTTTTAGTTGTGAATACTACCTGTTTTTCATCTTATTTTAACCTAAAATACTGATATTTTGTTATAATGTATTCAGAAAGAATCATTTTCTGCATAACAGCGCGGTTTTTTAGAAATCAGCGAAATCCGCCTGATTTTCCGCCATAGATCAAAGGAGAAGAACAAGTATGCGTGTATCCGATCAGAACATCGACCGTCCCTACGTAAGCAGTCAGGCACGTTCCGCAAATTATAAGATGGTGGACAATCACTACCATTACTATTATGAACTATATTATCTGAAAAAGGGAACCTGTCGTTTTTTTACGCATGAAGATCAATATACCCTGCATGCCGGAGATTTCATTATTCTGCCCCCGCGCGAGGTCCATTTCAACCGCTATCTCTCTGCCTGCCTCCGCATCAATGTTTATTTTCGCTTAGAGGATCTTCTGGAGGACAATAAGCTTTTCCTGCCGCATGCCCTGACCAAATATACGCCCAGCAAAGTCACGCATATTCCAAGCGGATCACAGGCCATTATTGAAACTACATTTAATAAGATGCTGGCAGAAGAGAAGATCAATGATGAAGAAACATATATCATGATGCCCCTGCTGCTGAAATCTCTCTTTATAGATTTTGATCGTTTCGGCACCGAGAGCTCTGCTGAAGATGCCGAGAATCATGATGAGATCGTTGAAGCTGTCCATTACATCACAGCCCATTACAATCTTTCTCTGACTTTGGATGGTCTGGCTGACCGGGCCAATCTGTCCCCGACCTACTTTTCCAAAAAATTCCATCAGACGACCGGCATGGGCATGAAAGAGTACCTGACATATGTCCGCCTGAATCAGGCATCGAAAGAACTGCTGTCGACCAATCATACGATCACCCAGATCGCTATGAACTCCGGTTTCTCCAATTCCAATTACTTTAAGGATGCTTTTAAAAAAATGTACAATGTCTCTCCGCGTCAGTACCGTGCTTCCCGTGTCACTGACTATAAGCTGGAGCAGGCATTGAAAGAAGGAAAATAAAAGTCGGCATTGCCGGCTTTTTCTATCGAATTACTTTTACCCAATCCGGGCGCATGGCATCATTGGCACCGACACCCTTGGAACGGATCTCGGTGAACTCTGTTGTCGGTTCTGCCTTTGCTTTGTTCCAGCCGCTCCAGCCAGCCGGGGCAATATGTCTGCCAAGTTCACAGTCTTCAATGGTCACTTTGGCATCATCCCGCCAAGGACGCGCAATATAGCAGGAACCATCCGGTACATTCTCTGTGCATGTAAAGGAACAGTGCCTTGCGGTAAATCCTTTCTTGGCTCCCTTGGGCGTATTCGGGGCAAAAACGTATCCCGCTTCATTGGAACGGAATTCGCAATGATCAAAATATGCTTCACCGCCGCCGAAGATGAAGTCGACACCGCCTTCGATCAGACAGTTTTCAAAATAATAGGTATGCATCGCTCTTGGTTCAAACTGCTTCGGACCGATAAAGCCATCCTTTTCTCTTTCTTTCTCTGGGAGCGGTGCTAAGAACAATGTATCCTGATGTCCCCGGATCGTGCAGCCCGTGACATGGATGTCATCGCCATCCAGATATAAGGCAATTGCCTGGCCCACTTCTTTGCCAATCCCTGCGTTATTTTCAAAGGTGCAGTTCTCAAATGACAGATGGCTGCCGTCAGCCAATACCGTATAGGTACGGAAAGTATGATACGGCCTGCCGTCCTCATGCATGATGCGGGCAGAAAGATCACCCTGATATACTTTCGAAACAATGTGCTGATCTGACGCTGAGATGTGATATTGGCCCATAAAAGATTCTCCTTCTTATTATTATAGTATACCGTATCCGGCATTAGTAAACTGATTAACTTAAAATGATAGGATTTTGGCTTGAATTTTTGTCAGTTTTTGAAATTTAAAAACGAATAATCTGTTGATATCGTTGACATCTATCTCTGTGAAGTGCTAGGATTTCCCTAGATGAAGAACGTAACAGATTTTTCTTTCTTCACGAATGGAAAACCTGTTTACTAAAAAGAGAGGCGTTTAAATGAAAGAGTATATGGGAAAGGATTTCCTGCTGCAGAGCGAAACAGCCAAGCATCTGTATCATGATTACGCGGAGAATCTTCCGATCGTAGATTATCATTGTCACATTCCGCCAAAGGAGATCTATGAAGATCGACGCTTTGACAATCTGGCTCAGGTATGGCTGGGCGGCCATCAGAAATTAGCAGATGGAAGCGACTATTACTTCGGCGACCACTATAAATGGAGACTGATGCGTGCCAATGGTGTTTCCGAAGAATATATCACCGGCGACAGACCGGATCGTGAAAGATTCCAGAAGTTCGCTGAAACATTGGAAAAGTCCATCGGCAACCCAATGAATCATTGGTGCCAGCTGGAGCTGAAGAAATACTTCGGTATTGAAAAGCCATTGACATCCAAGACGGCAGAAGAGATCTGGACCATTGCCAACGATAAGCTGAAGCATGATCCCAACTGTTCTGTCAGAGGTCTGGTAGCACAGTCCAATGTTGCCTTTGTAGGAACAACGGATGATCCGATCGATTCTTTGGAATGGCATCAGAAGATCAAGAAAGATGCTTCCATTAAAACAATTGTCGCTCCTTCGTTCCGTCCTGATAAAGCATTGAATGTACATCTTGCTGGCTTCAGTGATTACATGAAGAAGCTGGCAGAAGTATCCGGTGTGGCAATCGATGACGCTGACAGTGCATTGAAAGCCCTGGAGAATCGTCTTGAATTCTTTGTCAGCTTAGGCTGCCGTGCAAGCGACCATGGCATTGAGGCAATTCCTCATACAGATGCAGACAATGCCAAAGCATCGATTGCTTTCAAAAAAGCAATGAACAATGAAGCTGTATCAAATGAAGAACGCGATGACTGGCAGTCCTATCTTCTGATGGGACTTGGCAGAATGTACAGCACACATAATGTTGTCATGCAGATCCATTACAATGCGATCCGCAATACAAATGAAAAATACTTCAAGAAGTACGGACCGGATACCGGCTTTGATGCAATGGATGCACATGACTGTGTCCATGGACTGCAGGGCTTGATGTCTGGGCTCACCAATGAAGGAAAATGTCCTAAGATGATCCTGTATTCACTGAATCCAACAGATATGGATATGTTAGCGACCTTAGCTGGATGCTTCCAGGCAGACAGTGATGTTCCTACCAGAGTCCAGCTGGGCGCAGCTTGGTGGTTCGTTGATACAAAGGATGGCATGGAAAAACATCTGCACACATTGGCAAGACTTGGTGTCTTAGGGAACTTTGTCGGTATGCTGACAGATTCCCGCAGCTTCCTGTCTTATACACGGCATGAATACTTCCGCAGAATTGTCTGCAATACGATTGCCGAATGGGTAGAGAATGGTGAATTCGAGAATGATGATGAACTGCTGAAGAACATCGTCGAAGGCATCTGCTTCTACAACGCACAAAAATATTTCTCCCTGGCGAAGTAATTCATCAGGATATACACTCCTTATTGCAAGGAAAGGCGAGATCAATTTCCCGCCTTTTCCTTTTCTTTTGTAAGATATTCAATATTCCGTCATAGGTTTTTCATTATCTCTTTACTTCAGCTACAATTAAAGATATACTGACCAAGTACTTTAAAGGAGCTAAAAACTATGAACTATCGTATTGTATGTGATTCTTCAGCAAATCTGTTCAGCTTCCAGAATGCCGATTTTAAGAACGTACCGCTGACGATCCTAGTGGAAGATCAGCCTTTCGTAGATGACGGTCTGGTCAACATCAAAGCGATGGAAGAAGCAATGCGCAATTCAAAAGAAAAGACAGGTTCTTCCTGTCCGAATATCTATCAATGGCAGAGTGCCTTTGAAGGAGCTGACTGCATCTTTGTCATCACCATTACTTCTGCTCTGTCTGGGGCATACAACGCAGCCGTGCAGGCAGCCGATCAATACATGCAGGAACATCCGGAAGTAAAGATCTGTGTCGTTGATTCTTTATCCACCGGCCCGGAAATGCTGCTGATTGCTGAAAAGCTGTCTGAATTGTTCAAAGAACAGAAAGACTTCGATACCATCAAGAGCGAGATCACGCAGTATCAGCACCATACGCATCTGCTATATTCGCTGCAGTCCATGCGCAATCTGGCCAAGAACGGCCGGATCAACCCTGCGATCGCCAAAGTGCTTGGCTTATTAGGCATCCGCATCATCGGCAGAGCCAGTGCAGAAGGAACCGTTGAACTTGTAGATAAATGCCGCGGTGCTAAAAAAGCAAATCGCATCGTTATGGATGAACTTGAGAAGAACGGCTATAACGGCAGAAAAGTACGGATCGCACATAATGACAATCTGGAAGATGCCGGTGCCCTGAAATTGGAGATCTTGGCGAAATATCCCTTTGCGGATGTAGCCATCAGCGACTGCGGTGCACTCTGTTCCTATTATGCCGAAGAACATGGCTTTCTGATCGGCTACGAAGATTCTCTGCAGTAAATTCACAAGGCGGCCCAAGCCGCTTTTTTTATGCGGCAGAGACATCTGAAATCTGATTTTTTTCAATACATGCACGAATGCGAAAGTCAAAGATCACGCCCTTTTCATCATGACGTATGCGAGCAAGATATCCGGTCGTATCGCTCAGAAAAGTATGATGATTCTTTTTAGCATAGGCCATCATCGGCGCCAGCTGCAGTATATTGATCTTTGCACAGTTCCGCAAGGATACCATCTGAGAGATGCAGATACCATTCGGTACGATCACGGCATGTTCAGGAACGCTCAGATGCTTGCGCTCGATCATAAAACGATAGAGCCCAATGCCTGCCTCCATGCGGATCTCACGGTCCTCAATCTTTCCATTCAGCACTTCTCTATCGATCCTGAGGCAGGATGTCGTCGTCAGATAGATCGAACGCGCATCCAGCTGCTGCAGAGCATTCATGATCACATCTTCCCCATAGTAGTCCAGCTTGTCATCGATCGACTGCATGACCTGCACACTCTCTTCTCCTGTTTCAATACTTTCCACCACATGTCTCTTTTCAAAACGGATAAAGCGCTGCCGTTCCTTCAGCACTTCCATCTGCTGCCTGATCGTTTTCTCTTCATCCTCCAGCATCTGTACAAGATCATACGGCTGAGCTGAATTCTCATAATTGGAAATGTCCGTGAGGGACATGCCATACTCTCTCATTTTGCGCAGATAGACAAGACTGGAAAAGTCTGCGATGGAATAGTCATAGTATCCATTTCCCTGCTGCTCTGGATGCAGGAATCCCATTTTACGGTACATGCGGATCGTCTCTGCATTGATCTGCGTCATTTTTGCCAATTCATTGATCTTCATTCTCATCCCTCTTGACTCTGTATCAGCTACAGGGTTTATACCATAAATATGGTTGTTTGTGAAGTTTTCAACAAATAATCGTCGGAGGGAAAGAAATGAACAAGAAATGGGCAAACAGAACCGCTGTGATCGGGCTTTTTTCAGCAACCATGATCTTAGGCGGTCTGCCAGGATGCACCAAGAGCACTGGTTTTAAAGCAGGCACGTACAAAGGTACGGCCGCAGGCAGAAATGGAGATGTCACAGTTGAAGTAGTACTCTCTTCTTCTGCCATTGAAAAAGTCACGGTTACAGATCAGAAGGAAACAAAAGAAATTGCCGGCAAAGCACTGGACAGCATTCCGGCTGCGATCGTCAAGGCACAGACACCGAAAGTAGATACGGTCTCTGGGGCAACTGTCACATCCAATGCAATCATTGAAGCAGCTTCTTCTGCTTTAAAATCTGCAGGCGTGGATGTCGATCAGCTGGTATCTTCCAGCAAGCATGAAAATGCGCCTGTCACATATACCGCAGGCACCTACACAGGTACCGGCTCCGGCTACAATGGTCCGATCAATCTGTCTGTCACCTTCTCCAAAGACGGCATCACAGATATTGACTATTCTGATAACAAAGAAACAAATCACATCGGCACCCCTGCCCTGCCGTATTTAGCAGAGGACGCAAAACAAGCGAATGGCTCTGGCATTGATTCTGTATCCGGTGCCACCTACACTTCCAAGGGCTTCAAAGATGCCTTGACAAATGCCGCTGAGCAGGCGAAAGCATCAGATCTGGACAGCTTCCAGTCCAATACATACGTGCATGAAGCACAGACTGCTGTGGACGAAACATATGACGTCGTCGTCATCGGTGCGGGCGGTGCCGGTATGGCATCTGCCGTACAGTCTGCCCAGAATGGAAACTCGGTCGCTGTTATTGAAGAGAACGCCGAGATCGGCGGAAACACTGTCGCATCCGGCGGACAGTTCCAGTCTGTACAGAAGTATCTTGTATGGGATGAAGCCAATCCTGATGCAGAAACCGGAGAATACAAAGGCGTCACTTACAATAAAGTCAAAGAAGCTGCCGGCAACATTTCAGTATTGAAGACGATCCTGGATTGGAATGAAAATGCTTTTGATCAGGACTACTTCAGCGATAAAGAGTTTACTGCCGGAAATATTGCCGAGCTTTCCAAAGCAGGCGTACACAGTGAATATCTGCCGACCCTGCAAGCATTGAAGAAAGAGATCAAAGCTTATATAGACTGGGCACAGCCAAAGCTGGATGCCGGTGAAGCAGAAACAGAACTGCCACTGTTCTCAACGGTCAATCTGCATATCTTCCAGACATACTACGGCGGTCTCCGACAGAATGCGGAAAAGACCGAATGGGTCTATGGAAATTACGATCTGGTCTCGCAGTTCATTAACGGCGGACAGGATCTGAAGGGATGGCTGGAAGATCAAGGTGCACTGTTTGCCGAAGATGTTCAGCCTACGATCGTCGGCGCACTGTGGAATCGTGAGAATGACTTCATGGGCAGCGACTTGGATGGCGATGGCAAGGCAGATGCGGATGGCCGAAGCACATCTGGCAAGACAGTGTGGGGGACCTATTTTGCGACTACCCTGAATACTCTGACCAAAACAGTATCCAATGCTGCAAATAATAAGATCATGCTGAGGACAAAAGCAGATTCTCTGATCACTGAGAACGGCAAAGTCACCGGCGTCAAAGCAACTTCCTATGACGGCACCGAAGTGACCCTGCATGCAAAGAAGGGCGTGGTCATGGCAACCGGCGGATATGCCGCAAACATTGACCGCGTTATGTCCACCAATGACTATTGGGCTGATGGCGATATTACTTCTTCTACGCAGACGACCAACCGTTCTTCCTTGGTCGGTGACGGCATCGATATGTCGCAAGCCGTCGGAGCAGGTACGACCGGACTTGGCTATACCCAGCTGATGCCCATTTCCTGGGTCGACAACGGCAATCTCGCCTTCGGCGGCGGCAACTATGCCATCTATATCAATCCGACCACAGGCAAGCGCTATGTCAATGAGACGGGCGAACGCGATGTACTGTCGCTCGGTGAATTCGCCAATGGCATTTCCTTTGATGGTTCCAATGGTACGGTCATCGAGATTGCCAATTCCAATCAGAGCATCCCTGGCCCATACCCTTATGGAACAGCCAAAGATTCTGATCTGACGCTGTGGGAAAGCGATGTTGAGAACAGACAGTATACAAGGACCGTTGATCAGCTGGGAGACCTATTCAAAAAACTTGGTTTCCAATGCACTGAAGATGAAATCCGCTCCACCATTGAAGAATATGACAAAGCATTGATGGCTGGTACATCGGCTGATCTGGATCCCGCCAAAACAGGCTGGACATCCCTGATTGGAAATGCCTCCAAAGATGCCAGCGGCAACTATGATCCATCCACATATACCTTGGATGGCGTCAAGCTGAAGATCCGTCTGCTGGCGCCTTCGACCCACCATACGATGGGCGGCATCACCATAGATCAGGAACGTCATGTCCTGGATACAGATGGAAAGATCATTTCCGGTCTGTACGCAGCCGGTGAAGTTACCGGCGGTATCCATGGCGGCAACCGCTTGGGCGGCAACGCTATCGTTGAGATCTTTGTCTCCGGCCGTACAGCTGCCGACGCAATCTCAAAAGACAATCAATAATTCCTTGATGAATCTCCTCCTTAAGAAAAGGGACTGCAATATGCCATCTGCGGCATCTGCGGTCCTTTTTCATGCATGCATTATTTGATATGGAGCTCCGGTTCTTCATCAATGTGATCCGAAACATACTTTCCATTCTTCTTCCGCTGCTTTACACATTCACTGAGCAGATATTCGATCTGTCCATTCACCGAACGAAAATCATCTTCTGCCCAAGCATTGATACTGTCATACAGTTTTTTTGACAGCCGAAGCGGTACCTGTTTCTTCTCCTCTGCCATAGCAGCTTAGTATAGACTTCCTGAGTTCACGATAGGCTGTGCATCTCTGTTGCCGCAGAGAACGACCAGAAGATTCGATACCATGGCAGCTTTTCTCTCATCATCCAATTCAACAACCTTATTATCGCTCAGACGATGCAATGCCATTTCGACCATACCGACAGCGCCGTCAACGATCATCTTTCTTGCATCAATGATAGCAGATGCCTGCTGTCTCTGCAGCATGACCGCTGCAATCTCCGGTGCATAGGCAAGATATGTGATCTTTGCTTCAATGATCTCCAATCCTGCATTCTCGACCTTGCTCTGGATCTCTTTGCGGATCCTTTCAACAACAATCTCGCTGGAACCGCGCAGGCTTCCATCATCTGCCTGTCCATCACCTGTCGTATCTACATTCGGAGCAATATCATATGGATAGATGCGCACAATATTGCGAACTGCACTGTCGCACTGCAATGAAAGATATTCTTTATAGTTATCCACATTGAAGACTGCCTTGACCGTATCCTTTACCCGCCACATGACAGCGACTCCGATCTCGACCGGATTGCCTAAGCAGTCATTGATCTTCTGACGGCTGTTATTCAATGTCATGATCTTCAGTGAGATCTTTTTCGAGACCATCTCCACGCCGGCGGATTCCCCCGCCGAGCGGATCACCAGTGACTTCTGCTGTCCGCCATCAACATCGCCGCTCTGACCAAGATGGGTCTTGGCAGCCGGGTTGATCGCGCTGCAGAAGGGATTGACGAAATAAAATCCATCATCTTTCAAGGTGCCGACATACTTGCCAAACAGCGTCAGGACAAGTGCTTCCTGCGGCTTCAGGATACGCAGACCGCAGTATGGGATCCACCCAATGCACATCCAGACAATACCGATCACCAGCAAAGGCACACTGTAAAATGCACCATAGATCATCACTGCGACCGACAGCAGATACAGTGCAGTCGTACCGATCAGCACCAGCATGCCATTCTTTGCCTTCGTCAGAACTTTCTCTTCCATAACTCTTCCTCCATATTTTTTTGATATCAAAATGATATCATTTCTTTTTTCTATGTCAACTTAAAAAGGACCCATGAGCATCTGCTCATCGATCCCTTCTGATTTATTGCTTTTTCTGTTTCTTCAGTTTCTTCTGACACGCAGGACAGATGCCCGAGAAGAGAAAGGTGTGCTGAATGTCAGCATATCCGCTCAGCTTCCCGACCTTCTGATCCACTCTGCTGTGGATCGGTCCTACATCGAGGATCTTCCCGCACATACGGCAGATCATATGATCATGATCTTCCAGATTTCGTTCATACATATCGCTGGAATTCGGCATCTTGATCCGACGGATCTGCTGATCATCAGCTAGGAACTGCAGATTCCGGTATACTGTACCGCGGCTGATATGAGGATCTTTCGCATGGATCTGCAGATAGATCTCATCTGCGGTAAAATGTCCCATCCGCTTCTGCATGTTCTCTAATACGATCTGTCTCTGCTTTGTATTGCGTCTCTGCATTGTTCACCTCAAGTGTCCCGTGTATTATACTTCAGATTCTCCAGAATGCATCACATGCATTGCTTCGGCATGGTAGCAGCGATCAGACCGGCATTATCCAGTTTTGCCAAACGCCTGACTTCATTCATATCCAGCATCAGGGCCTTGGCCATTCTGGTGCCATACTCTTCATCAGCCTTTAAGCAGTGCACCGCATGACGATATTTAATATTGTCCGTGACACCATTCATATTGCGGGCTGTATTGTCGATCAGGATCTGTCTCTTTTCTTCGCTCATCAGGCGATACAGATCGCCGCCGTCACGGAAGCAGTCATCGGTAGGATCATCCTTCGGGTCAAAGCGCCACATCGCACCATCCAGATCCAGCGGAGGTTCCGCCACTTCCGGCGAAGGCATCCAGTACTGATAGCTGTTCGGCGTATATGCTGGCATGGCACCATAGTTGCCATCGACTCTCATATATCCATCACGGTGATATTCGTTGACTTCGCACTTTGCCTTATTGACAGGGATCTCATTGTAATTGACACCAAGACGATATCTCTGGGCATCGCCATACGCAAACAGTCTTCCCTGCAGGAAGCGATCCGGAGAGAAGCCGATGCCTGGCACAACATGAGCTGGCGTAAAGGCAGCCTGTTCCACCTCTGCAAAGTAATTTTCCGGCCAGCGGTTCAGTTCCAATACACCGACCTCATGAAGCGGGAATTCCTTATGCCGCCAGATCTTAGTAATATCAAACGGATTCTCATAATGATTCTTTGCCTGCTCTTCACTCATGATCTGTACATACATTGTCCACTTTGGATAATCTTTGCGGGCAATTGCATCATAGAGGTCATGTCCATGATATTCACGATCCATGCCATTGATCTTCATCGCTTCTTCATCACTGAGGCATTTGATCCCCTGCTGCGTAATGAAATGGAACTTGCACCAGACACGTTCATTCTTTTCATTGTAGAAACTGTATGCATGCTCGCCATAGAAATGCATGTTGCGGAAACTTGCTGGGATCCCGCGGTCGCTCATCGTGATCGTCCGCTGATGGAAGCTTTCCGGCAGCATTGTCCAGAAATCCCAGTTATTCTGCGCCGAACGCATGCCTGTGTGCGGATCTCTCTTCACGGCTCTGTTCAGGCCGGTAAAGTTATGCACATCACGGATAAAAAAGGTCGGTGTATTATTGCCTACTAAGTCCCAGTTGCCCTCTTCGGTATAGAACTTTACCGCAACCCCACGGATATCTCTTTCACAGTCAGCTGCTCCTCTTTCACCAGCAACGGTCGAAAAGCGCAGGAAGATATCTGTTTTCTTGTCCTTCTGCAGTACTTTTGCTTTGGTCCACTGTGAAATATCATGCGTGCATGTGAAGGTGCCGTAAGCACCCCAGCCTTTCGCGTGCATTCTTCTTTCTGGAATCACTTCACGGTTGAAATGTGCCATCTTTTCCAAGAGCCACACATCCTGCATCATGACTGGTCCTCTCGGACCCGCTGTAATCGAGTTCTCATTATCCGGAATCGGTGCGCCTACTTCATTGGTCAGCTTTCTTCCATCATTCATTGTAACTTCTCCTTTGTCCTTTTATTAGGACTCTATATCATTAAGCTATCATAGGGAAAATTAAAAGCAAGCAGGATGCCCGCATTACTCTTTATCTTGGTTCTTCCATTGTTTGTATTGCTTATGTTCATGAAAGCGCAGTTTCATAGTGCATTTATTTCAGATTAACTGCATTCTCTTATGAAAATCATAAAATTAACAACCTTTGAAATTTCTTCAGCAGCACCTTGACACGGCCTGGATCCGCAGGTATATTGATGATGTCAAAGGGTAATAAAGCACGTCGGTCAAAAGAAAAGGAACAGTTGGAGCTGTTCCTTTTCTTGTTACTTGGCTGATCGGTTGCTGTCTCCATCCAGCCATTTGCAAATGCAATAAGCAATCACACTTCCACGCCAGTCACCTCCCTTCCAGAGGTCTGCTTCACCGACATATCTATATACCAAGTTTTGCACTGATTTTCCAAGCAAAAAAAACTTCATCCGTAAGTATGGGCAGAGATCTCTGAGCATCTCAGCATGATCATATCAAGCAAGTTATCAATGTTCATGAAACCATAAGCTATTGGGATGGTGCAATGTTTTGCAATCATGAGATTATTCAATTTATTGTTTCATTCTTCGGTATGACTTCAAAATGCCTGATCCTCAGTCTGTGTTGGATCAGGTCTTCTGATCCTTTTTAATTGAGCATTTCCTTTCCTTCTTCATCTAATAATTCGTTTTATAAAAGCATAAAAAAACTTAACGAAGCAATTTTGCTAAGTTAAGCTTTTAAAGTTAAATGGTGGTTCCTGTCGGGCTCGAACCGACGACCCACTGATTAAGAGTCAGTTGCTCTACCAACTGAGCTAAGGAACCAACTTTTTGATGCCCGTTTATTATATGATAACCACTCAGTGAATGCAATAAAAAGTGAAAAAAAATTTGTTGCTCAAATCAATGCCTCTTTTGATGCAGTGCTATCTGCAGCATTTTCTTTCAATACTTTCTTTTGATGAATGATACAGCGGAACATCATTAAGAGGGATGACATTCCGCCGCAAAGAAGTTCATTCACCATGAATCAGAAGACAGTGCACGCGGATCTATTGCCTTGGCCGAAGAAAGACAAAGCTTTTTGACAGTACCCGGAGCAGTTCTTCCGGTGTAAGTGCATCGGCATCAACTGTTCTTACCTCAATTGACTTTGCTGGCTTGAACTTAAATGGATTTTTCATACACCCTCCTTCCGGTCTTATCTGACCGCAAACAAACTATAGTAAAAAAACATCAAACTGCTGTACACAGATATGTACTCCGAAGAAATATTATTCTATGCCATACAATATTCATTCATTGTTCATTAAGCAGGAACCAGTTTGGGCTATAATAAGAACGGAGGTTTTCCAATGTCATCTTTAACCAAAGCAACAGCTGAACTTCATAACGGCATCACGATTCCAACCATTGGATATCGGATCGATAAAGATCATCCGGAAGATGTATACAAATGTGTCCGTACCGCATTGGATTCTGGTTTTCGCAACTTTGATCTGCCAGTAGACGGTGAATCTGAAAAGCAGGCAGGAAAAGCTTTCAAAGATTCCGGTATTGAAAGATATGAATTATTCCTATGTCTGAAATTAGCCAATGAAGATCATGGCTTTGATGCTGCTACAAGGGCAATAGATCATTCGCTGAAAAGAGTCGGTACTGATTTTGCGGATCTGTATCTGATCGATTGGCCGAACCCAAAAAAATTCAGAGCTCAGTATGAAACCATCGAGCCTGATACATGGCGGGCATTGGAGGCAATGTATAAAAATGGCACAGCGCATTCCATTGGGCTGGCCAATTATGAATCCAGACATATTGAATTCAATCTGGAGCACTCCGAGATCTCACCGATGGTCAACCAGGCACGGATCTATCCTGGTTTCCCCTTTGAAGATAATCTGAGCTGTGCCAATGAGCATAAGATCCAAACAGAAGCGTTCCTGCCGCCTGATTTTGCATCGATCATTCAGTCAAAGGAACTGAAGATCTTTGCCGAAAAATATCATGCGACCGCGTGGCAGATCGCCATCCGCTATCAATTGGAGAAGGGATGCGTTGCTTTATGCCAATGCAAAGATCCGCAAGAGCTGAAACAGATGAATCATGTCTTTGACTTCTCCATTGCCAAAGAAGATATGCTGTTTCTGGACAGTATGAAGAACTACGGTCCAGAGAACATCGATCCAGATACCTGTGACTTCTGAGAAGGACAATGTCCTTCTTTTTTTATATAAAAGACTGTCCGCAGACAGTCTTCCTTAGCAATATTACCGAAGGATGATATGTTCCCTCTTACGTTAGAGGTGGGCATCCTTAGCTCTTCAAAGGATTCTCAGCCGTACTGAGCGTTCACACAGAAGCCGCCAGTCAGGATTCCCTTATATCAAGATGTTGGAAAAATATTTGTTCCTTCGGCACCTTTAATATACCATAGCTTTTCCGAAAGAACAGTCTTGACACTCTCGCCGCTCTGTCCTTATTCCAGATTGAGATGGCGGTCAAGAATATACCAGGTGATCAAGCCATATACAGCAATCCACAGCAGATCATAAAGATATACCAGCCAAATATCCACAGAAATATCTATCATCGAGAAGCTGACTGTCACATATATCTCTAAAATAGTGAAGCCGATAAAGGACAGTACAGCTCCTAATATTTTATGATCTGTCCAGAAATGGCCAATCGAGATTGCTGCATAGATCCGGACAATGCTGGATACAGATCCCAAAGCTATCAGCATCAGGATCTCCGCAGACTGCAGAAGAAAATCTCCGTCAAAATGAAAGTTTGCCATCATTTCAGAAATACCTTCAACGACCATCTGCAGATCCTGCCATGAAAGAGATAGGAAGCCCATGACCAGGCCGCTCAGCAGGACCATACCGATACCGATGATCATCCAGATCAAAGCTGTCAGGACCTTTGCACAGATTTGAGAAGCAGTGCTGACAGGCAATGTAAACATCAGATATCCCTCATTTCCAAGCAGATTGTGATAGAAGCGTTCTACTAAGAGATAGATCGTCAGTACAATCGCTGCTACGATCAGAATGCCATACAGCAGCATCGCAATACCAAAGACAAAAGACATACTTTTCACGGTATCCTGATAGCGTGAAGTCATACCGATCACAGCAGCCATCACGATCATGACCGCATACAGCGGCACAAAGAATCTCTGGCCTGCTTTCATTTCATATTTAATCAGCTTTCCTAGCATGCAAACACCTCCCGGAAATATTCATCTACGCTCTTGCCTGTTTCCTGACGGATCGTATCGATCGGTGCATGCAGCAGGACTTTTCCCTGTTTCAGGAATACTGCTTCATCCAATACCGCTTCTACATCCGCAATCAGATGCGTCGAGATCAGCACTAAGGAATCCGGTGAATAGTTTGCTAAGATCGTACGCAGAATATAATCACGCGCTGCTGGGTCGACCCCAGCAATCGGTTCATCCAAAAGATAGATCTTTGCCCGTCTGCTCATAGTCAGGATCAGCTGCACTTTATCTTTGGTCCCTTTGGACATCTTCTTCATTGCTTTATCTTCCGGAATCTCCAGCGACTGCAGCAGTTTCTTTGCCTTATCACTGTCAAAGTCCTCAAAGAAATCCTCATACATATCCAGCAGTTCATTGATCTTCATCCATTCCGGCAGATAGGTACGGTCCGGCAGATAGGAGATCATTGCCTTTGTTTCTGCACTGGGCTTTTCACCAGCGATCAGCAGTTCTCCTGATGTTGGCTGCAGCAGACGGTTGGCAATCTTGATCAAGGTTGTTTTCCCGCTGCCATTCGGTCCCAAAAGTCCTACGATCTTGCCGGATTCCAAAGCAAGGTCCATTTCATCCAAAGCAGTTACACTGCCATATTTTTTTGTCAGTTTCTTGCATTCCAATATATTCATAGCTCATTCCCTTTCTGTATCTGCATCTTCCGGATCAAACGGTGCTTCTTCCTGTTCTGCTCTCTCCGCGGCGAGATCTGCGATCTCTCTGCCGCTCATGCCCAATTTTTTCAGGCGCCTGACCATAGCATCTACTGCTTCTTCTGCCAAAGACGCTTTCAGATGATCCAGCACTTTCTGATCTTCACTGACATTGCGGCCATTCGTTCTTTCCGTATGCAGCAATCCATCTCTTTCCAATTCAGCGAAAGCGCGCTGCACCGTATTTGGATTTACCCCTGCCTCCATGGCCAGTTCTCTGACCGAAGGCATGCGGCTGCCGGGAGGATACGTGCCATTGGCAATCATTTCCTTTAATGACGTAATCATCTGCAGATAGATCGGCAGACCATTCTCAAATACCCATCTCATAGCGCTCCTTTCACTGTATTAGTTGATTAATACAGTGATACTATACGCATCTGACAAGCTTCCGTCAAGCAGAAAAAAAAGATCCTCAGGTTCAAGGATCCTATGCAATGATGACTTCTCTGCCATCGCTCATCGGTTCGATCAGCTTTGACAGTACTTTTTCGGCCTGATTTCTTGCCTGATTCTTTAAGCTGTCAAGATTCGCATGTTCTTCAGCATCTTTGCGGGCCGCCGCAATGGCTGTACCGATATCTTCTTTATGCGACCAATTGAACAAAGCAAGACGTTCATCATAGAAACGCAGTGTGGCTGTATCCACTTCGATGCTCTGTACCTGTGTCTGCGGCAGATGGATCGTTACCGTGCGCGGCGTCACTTCCACTTTTGCCTGAGACAGATCAATGCCGGCACGGATATCAGCCTGATAGATCATTGAGAAGGCCTTCTTCGTGATCAGAGGAATGGATCCTTCGCTGAACTTGACCAGGTCCACATAGACCAGTGTGCATGTTGTAAGATCGCTGCATTCGGCAATTCTGGACGCGATGACTGTGCTGTTCACGCGGCTGTTTTTCTTTCGGCTGAGCAGCAGCCATGCCAGCAGTGCTCCTGCCGCAAAAGATGCCAATGCTGTAAAGAGATAGCCCATATTCAATCCCTCCCTGTATGAAGAATGCTTATTGATGTTCCTTTTTCCAAGCCTGATTCATTTTATTTCTGCGCTTCCGATCCACTTCGATCCATTCATCCAAAGTCAGCGGCATATAGTCGCTGAACATGCAGAAGCAGTTGATCATCTGGCATGGGATCGGGGTTGGTTCTTTATCATATTTTGACTGCACTTTCGTCTTCTTTGTTTCCGCAATGAAGTGATTGATCAGCTTTTCATCATGTGTGTCATGAACATGCCCATACATCATATACACATATGGCACACCGTCTTTTCTGCGATACTGTCCGTTATAGCAGAAGATCGGATAGTGCGACAGCACGACCGTTCTTCCTGCATCATGGATCTCCGCATACTGCTTGACCCATTGAAATCTGCTTTGATCAAAGATCGGGTCATTCAGAAAAGCATCATGATTGCCAACAATGAAATACAGTTTTCCATTCAGCTGCTTCACAATGGCATTTGTTGCGATTCCTTTGGCAATGGACAGATCGCCAAGAATATAGACTTCATCTTTCTTGGTCACTTTCTCATTCCACTTCTGGATCATGTATGCATTCATTGCTTCATGATCTTTAAACCCGCGGCAGTCCATCTGCTTATTCAGCGAATTGTGATAGAAATGCATATCCGAGATATAAAGCTTTCGGGCTGCTTTGGCAGAAGAGGCATGCAGCTTATGCAGCAGTTCCTTCTTTTCCAATTCCGAGAACCATTTGATGTCTGCATGTTTAGGATCCTGCACATCCGTGCCGATCATCTTCGTTAGGATATCCAGCTTTTTCTGACAGTACAGTTCCGGCAGCATCATGCACCAGCGCAGTGTCTTCTTATCCGCATCATTGATCAGCAGATCTTCCTGATCTTTCAGTTCTTCCTGTATTTTATCAATTCTTTCCTGATTCCGGATCTCAGTACCAAGCTGCCGTGCAATGCGGCAGACATGCCGCAGATCCAGGCACTCCTGTTTAGTGAACTTATTATCTGCTGCCATCCGCATTCCCTTCACATGCAGCGAAGAATTTTTCTGCCGCTGCTTCATAGGATTTTGGATCTTTGATATGCGCTGCTGCATGCGATGCATCCTTGATCCATACTAATTCTTTCTTTGAAGTGCATGCATCATAATTCTGCTGGCTGTTCTTCGGCAGGACAAAATCATCCCCGGTGCCATGGATCAGAAGAACTGGCAGCTGTGAATGCTTCAATGCTTTTCCTGCATTTGCTTTATACAGTGAGAAGTGTCCTTTGACACGGCACCAGAAAGCAACGAACCATACTAAAGGATAGCCCGGAATATGGAACCAGCGCCAAGCAAGAGAAGAAAAGATATCTTCCATAGATGTGTAGCCGCAGTCGCCGATGATCCCTTTGACTGAAGACGGAAGCGTATGATCACTGCAGATCAGTACCGTTGAAGCACCTAACGAAATACCATACAGATAGATCGGCAGATGATGTGCTGTCATTTTATCAAGCCATGAAGCCCATAGAATGACATCTTCTGATTCCATTGCACCAAAGGTATAGTACTGGCCTTCGCTTTGTCCGCAGCATCTTTGATCGATCAGCAGTACACTGCAGTCCTGAAAGAGCCATGGTGCAGCACTGGCAAAGTCATCGCTCCATGTGCCATGGTATCCATGCGCGCATATCACCGCCCGCTTTGCTTTTGGATTCTTATGATAATGTGCATGCAGCTTCAATCCATCGCCTGCTAAGATATCTACTTCATCAAATGATTGAGCTTTCAGCCAGGCAGTTTCTTTGCTGTGCTGCGGTTCATACTGCGACCAGCCGGAATTATCCGACTCACTTGATTCAAATACATTGCTGTTCTTATCTAACGAAAGCTTAAAGAATTTGTATCCCATAATAAAGAATACAATCACAGCAATGGCAGCAATTCCTATTAAGATCCATAACCAAATTGGCATAAAATCACCTCTGAATTTATTATACTACTGCCTGTGCCAGATATTGTTTTTCTTTCCGACGGGCCGCAAAGATCATATACAGAACGCACATAGCGACCTGCAGCAGAGAGGATGCCGGCGTAGCCAGACCAATCCTGAATAAAGATACCGGTGTCACTTTCGACATCAGATAGGATACCGGAACACGGACGCAGAAGGCACCGATGATGCTTTGGATCATCACGAACTTGGTATCGCCGCAGCCATTGAAATAACCATTCATGCAGAAGAAGATCGAAGTCAGAAAACAGTCGATCGAATAGGCTCTTAAATAATCCCAGCCGGCTGATACGACAGCAGCATCTTTAGAGAAGATCCCGCACAGCACATCGCCATGAAAGAACGAAGCCCATGCCATTGCGGTACCGATGACCAAGGAAACAAGAATGCCATAGCGCAGTGCTTTGTGCGCACGGTCCAGTTTTTTTGCGCCATAATTCTGTGCAACAAAAGCAGCCATGGATTGACCGAAGGCACTTGGCACCAGCATGATAAAGGCACAGACCTTTTCTGCCACACCGACACCGGCGCTTGCCGTAACGCCTAAGGAATTGACAATTGCCATAATGATCAGAAAACTGATGCCGACCAAAGCATCGGCCAAAGCCAAAGGAAAACCAAAGTGAATGATCCGGCCGATAATATGCTTATCAAAGCGGACTGCACTGCGGTCCATTTCAAAAGGAAGCTGGATGCGCAGAATGATCACAAAGGATATAGCTACTGCAATAGCCTGTGAAGCAACGGTCGCAATGGCAGCACCGGCTGCGCCCATATGCAGTACTGAAACAAAGAAGAGATCGCCGAAGATATTGATCACTGCCGCAATGGCCACTGCAATCAAAGGGATCTTAGAATTGCCCAGCCCGCGGAATAAAGAGCCAAGAAGATTGTAGGCGACCACAAAGACCATGCCCCAGGAACAGATAGAGACATAGCTGCATGTTGCATCATATGCTTCTGCCGGTGCCTGCATGATGTCTGCCATGCCATGAATATTCAGCAGCATGAGCATACTGATGGCCACTGCTGTGATGGCAAAGAAGACGATCGAAGCGCCCACGCTTCTGCCTGCTTCTTTGGTCTTTCCTTCCCCGATCTGCTGACCAAGAAGGATCGTTGTCCCCATGGCAAGACCGGCAATGATATTGGTCAAGGTGCTCAGAATCTGTGAACCGGTCGCAACTGCACTGACATCTGCACTGCTGGCAAACTGACCGACCACCAGCAGATCCACGGCACCATAGAAAGACTGCAGCACCAGTGCCAAGATCACCGGCCCGGCAAATTTCATCAATGGTCCTAAGATCTTTCCTTCCGTAAAGCTGACAGTGTTTGACATGGCGCGTCCCCTTTTCTTATCTTATCTGCAAGTCAGTAAAGTATATACGATGCTTTCGTATTTTTCATTTCTTTCCCAAAGCTGAAAAAAGGATGTCCATCGGAACACCCTTCTCGTTATTCTCAGAACAGTCCCTGTGACAGCATCGCATCTGCCACTTTCAGGAAACCGGCAATATTCGCGCCCTTCACCAGATCATAGCCTAGGCCATATTCTTCCGCACAGGCTGCGCTGTTATCATGAATGGACTTCATGATATCCTTCAGCTTCTGATCAACTTCTTCACTTGTCCAAGAAAGTCTCTCAGAGTTCTGGCACATCTCCAGAGCGGATACGGCAACGCCGCCGGCATTGACTGCCTTGGCTGGTCCGACGATGACGCCATTGGACTGCAGATACGCAATTGCTTCATTTGTTGCTGGCATGTTAGCACCTTCAAAATAATACTTTGTGCCATTGGCAACGATCTTTTTCGCTTCTTCCATGGTGATCTCATTCTGCGTTGCACATGGAATTGCGACATCCGCTTTGACGCCCCAAGGTTTTTCACCCTCATGGAATTCACAGCCGAACTTATCCGCATACATCTTGACATCCGCATTGCGGCTGGCACGCATCTCCAATAAGTAGTTCAGCTTTTCTTCCGTCGTGATGCCGGCTGGATCATAGACATATCCATTATGTCCAGAGATAGTGACTGCTTTGCCGCCCATCTGAGCGATCTTCTTCGCAGCGCCCCAGGCAACATTGCCATAGCCTGACAATACAAAGGTCTTGCCCTTGACGGTATCCTTTTCATGCTTCAGAACTTCATCCGCATAATACATAACGCCATAGCCTGTCGCTTCCGGACGGATCAAAGATCCGCCATAGGACAGCGGCTTGCCTGTTAAGACACCATTGTCCCAAGAATCTCTGACTCTTCTGTATTGGCCGAACATATAGCCGATCTCTCTGCCGCCGACCCCGATATCGCCAGCCGGCACATCCGTAGAAGGGCCGATATGGCGCTGCAGTTCGGTCATAAATGCCTGACAGAAGCGCATGACTTCGGCATCGCTCTTGCCATGAGGATCAAAATCAGATCCGCCCTTGCCGCCGCCGATCGGCAGGGTCGTCAATGAATTCTTAAATGTCTGTTCAAAGCCCAGGAACTTCAGGATCGACAGATTGACGGACTTGTGGAAACGCAGGCCGCCTTTATAAGGGCCTAAAGCACCATTGAACTGAATACGATATCCGCGGTTGACCTGCGGCTTGCCCTGATCATCTGTCCAAGCAACCCGGAACATGACCTGACGTTCTGGTTCTACCAATCTTTCCAGCAGCGCAGCCTGTTCATATTCAGGATGCTTCTCAACTACATTCTCCAAGCTGGTCAGTACTTCAGTAACGGTCTGCAGGAATTCCGGCTGATCCGGATTCTTTTTCTTTGTATCTTCAATGACTCTTGCAACATATGCATTCATATATTTTTTTTCTCCTCTGTTTTTTATTATTTTTTGATTGATTGAAATATCGTTCAGATGAAGAACTGATTGACGATATCCCCGGGATAGCACCGGCGGACGCTGGCCCGCTTGACCCGGCCGAAAGAATACATGCAATAGTGGATCATAGAAGAATCACTCTGTGTGCGGTTCCATCTGCTGTGCATCATGCGCCATCTCCTTTTCCTATAGTATTTTATACTGAACGCCTTCAAATGAAAAGATTTTCTGCCAAATGTAAACATTTACATATCAGTGCAATGCCTTTGCACAAAAAAGCTCCGGTGCCTGTTTTCAGCATAGGAGCTCAATTCCTTTTCTGATTATTTCAGACGGTATGTGCCCTGTCCCTCTTCCTGCAGAGAACAGGAGAAGAACTTTTTCATAGCCGTGATGAGATACTGTGTATCCTTTGTACCGCATGTCTCATAGCAGCTGTGCATCGCGAGCTGAGCCAGGCCGATATCGACGGTATTCAGAGATACATGCGTATTAGAGATATTGCCCAAGGTCGATCCGCCGCGGGAATCGCTGCGGTTGGTGAAGACCTGAAGCGGTACTTTGCATGTTTCGCAGAGCGAACGGAAGACGGCAGCACTGACACCGTCCGTTGTATATTTCTGATTTGCATTGAACTTCAGCACAATGCCCTGATTCATATGCGGGCGATTGACAGGATCCGCTTTTTCCGGATGATTCGGATGGATCGCATGAGCATTGTCGGCGCTGACCATAAAGCTGTTGGCTGCGGCCGAAGCAAATTCTCTTTGGAAAGAAGCAGCGATGCGATGCATCGTATCTTCCAGGAAGGTGCTGTCGGCGCCCTGCTTAGTGGAAGAGCCTACCTCTTCATTGTCAAAGATCACCAGCATTGGGATCGAAGCACTCTTGGATGCCTGCAGGAAGCCCTGCAGATTGCCGAAGCCGCACTGCAGATCATCCAGATGCGGTGCACAGACATACTCCTTGTCTGCCCCTAAGATCGTTCCCTTTTCACGGATATATAAGAACAGATCATGACCGATGATATCTTTTTCATGAACGCCAGCTGCTTTGGCAACGATCTTCATGAAGGATCCTTTGCAGGATTCATCTCCAAGGATCGGCAGCATATCTGTCTGTCCATTCCATGTATGATCGCTGTTGGCCTGACGGTCCATATGGATCGCAAGACTTGGAATGATGCAGAGATCCCGGTCGACATTGACGATCTTTGTTGCAAAGCAGTCACCGTCTTTGACGATCACACGTCCAGCTACGCTCAGCGGGCGATCCAGCCACGGTCCCATTAACATGCCGCCATAGCCTTCGACATTCAGCTTTACATAGCCATTGCATACGATCTCCGGATTCTCTTTGATCTTAAATGCCGGTGAATCACTGTGCGATGCACCGATCATGAAGCCCTGAAAGTTCTTCTTCACCGTACGGAAAGCAATGACGCTGGATTCATTCCGGACCACAAAATACTTGGCGTTCTCCTTCAGCTTCCATGTGCTTCCTTCCGTGATCTCTTCATAGTCATTTTCCTTCAATACATTTCTCGCATACGCAATCGTATGGAAGGCTGTCGGAGCCTGATCCAAAAAGTTCAATAGTTCTTCATTGCAGTTCATTTTTCTCTTCTCCTTAGAATACAAAATTTCCATGCCGGAATACCGGTACTGCACTGCCATCATCTCTGATGCCATCCGCTTTCAATTCTTTCGTGCCGAACATAAAGTCCACATGCTGAGCAGAATCATTGGCTCCATGCGCATACAGTTCTTCTTCGCTCATTGACGTGCCATTCTTCAGATTCTCAGGATAGCATGCGCCAAGGGCCAGATGGCATGCCGCATTTTCATCATACAGTGTATTGAAGAACAGAATACCGGACTGACTGATCGGGCTGTCATAAGGCACCAGGGCAACTTCGCCTAAATGCCTGCTTCCTTCATCGCAGTTCAGCATCTTTGTGAGCGTTTCTTTCTCTGCATCTGCGCCATAATCTGTGACACAGCCATGCTGGAACTCAAACCAGAAATGATCGATGACCTTGCCGCCATAGGACAATGGCTTAGAGGCATAGACTCTTCCATCGACACCGTTTCTGTGCGGCATGCAGAAGATCTCTTCGGTCGGGATATTCGGATCAAAATAAACGCCTGCCGGTGTTGTATCGCCGCCGCCCATCCAAATATGATCCTGCACCAATTCTACCGTCAGATCCGTGCCCAGCTCACTTGTAAAGTGCAGTGCTTTGAAGTGATACGATGTCATCTTCTTGGCATGTTCAATCAGCTCAGCATCATGTTTCTGCCAATTCTCTATTGGATCGCTTTTTTCATCGACACGCGATGTCATAAAGATCGCATCGCCTAACTTTTCATATGCTTCTTCGATCGGCAGCTGCGGAAATACCGTATGTGCCCACGCTTTGGAAGGAAGGCCGATCACACACCACTGTCCTTCATTGTTCATCATATATTTCTGCAGATCCTTCATCTTCTTGGCATACGCCGTCTGATAGATATTGATCTTTTCCGGATCCGCATCCTTCATGCCATCCGGCGCATCTGACAGAACAGATAGGAAACATGCTTTATCATGATTGTGACGGGCTGCTCGATCATATGCATCCTGCGGGATATTCTGCAGGGTCTTCTGATCCTGGTACTGATACTTCAGCTTTGTGATTTCCTGATTGTTCCATTCAACATCCGCATAGGACGCTCCTGCTTCATACGCTTCTTTCACGCACATCTGCACAAAGGCAGCGTCTCTTGTGGAAGCACGCATCACAAAGGGCTGTCCTTTCTGTACATTGACTCCTCTTCTGACCGCAAGACGGGCCATTTTTTTCATCATCTCTTCTGTGATCATTGTTCTTTTTTCTCCTCTTTATGCAAAACGAACTCATTCTGATAGCTGCTGGACGAAACAATGGTGCGGAGCAATTCCTGCGAAAGCGCAAACGGCTTCGGCCCAAAGGGATTGATCACCAATCCGGTAAAACGATCTTTCAGCAGGGGAATGAGCTGTGGAAAATTCAATGCGATCGTCACGCTGTTTCCTGCCATGATCATATCTTTCCAGCGATGCAGCGCATCCCAATCCGTGAAGATCGGCAGGATCTGTTCTTTTCCTCCGACCGGTGTAACGGAAGGAAAACCGACATCCGTGCGATCCGGCAGGATATCCATGATATCCCCGCCCTTCAATTCAGACTGAGCGGTACCGGCCACCAGATACTGACTGTGGCAGATGCCATAGAATAGCAGATCATAGTAGCCTGCTTCACGATTGAAACGAACATACTCCATCATGATGCCCAACAGATATGGATTCTCTGCCGTATTCACACCAGAAGCGAGCTGTGTTTGCGCAGGATGGATACTGCTCAGTACCGTAAAGGCAGGCAATTCCTGCTTGGCCAGATCCTTCAGCGTGATGACAGCCATCATATCCTTGGCCTGCGTTACTTTCTGCTCACCTGCGTGGATCTCAGCAATGCGGCAGATCTGTTCTTTCTGATGCGGATACAGAACATATACCTGATCGCCGCAATGAGCTTCCCCATGGACCATGCCTTCAACATCTGTCCGATCTGTTCCAGCCGCCGTTTTCTTTTCCAGCAGAATGGTATATCTCCGATCTTTCTGCAGGACATTCTCCTTCATCAGATCATGGATCCTGGCACCGGCATCTTTATTCTTCCGATAGTTTGCCGCATAGATCCACACGGCTGCTAATACTGCCATGCCGATCACATAGATCCAGCCCCAATGCGTACTGAAGGAATGCATGTCGTTCATCAGGAAGATGAACAGAACAAGCATCCATCCTAAGACGGTCACCAGACCAGCAAAGACCAAAGTCCGGCTCCAGCGTCCGAAATGTCTTCTTTTTCCCATATAGCCCGAGATCCGATCATACTGACGGTTCAGAAAGTTTACCATCAGGATCAGCACTGCTTCATTGATCAGAATGCCAAAGACCATTCTTGGCATCCATTCTGTGCCAGCATGATAGAATACAGCATCAAACCATCCCTGAGTCGCCAGAAGTGCGAGAAATTCAAAAGCTGCAATGCAAACGATCAATTCCGAAACCACTAAAAACTTTTTCAATTCCAATCTCCTTCGATCCTATCAGTCTACCACTTTCTCCGGCAGATCTCTTTCTTCAATGCATGCGCCGCTATGTTCGCAGACGGCACTGCTGACAACATTTGCTTTTCGAACTGCTGCGATCAAAGGCTCGCCTATGCTCAGGCAGGCCAGGATCGTTCCAATATGAGCATCTCCTGCCCCTGTGCCATCTTTGATACAGCATGGTTCCGCTGGCAGCCAAGTACTTTCTTCCTCTTTCACCAGAACATCTTTCGGCCCATCTGTGATCACGATGGATGCCCGGTGGAATGCATGCAGTGTTTCAGCCGCCTCTTCTTTATCTGTGCATCCGCTCATAGCTAAAGCTTCGCGGCCGTTCAGGTGGATCAGATCTGCTCTTGCCAATATCCGGCGCATTTTATCTTCCGCGATCATTTTCAATCTTGGTCCTGGCGCAAAGCATACTTTCGCTCTGCTTCTTTCCAGAAAGTCCAAGATGCATGTTCCAGTCTTATTTTCCAATTCCAGACCGCACACATAGAGCCACGTATCTTCATCTGTTTCTATCTGATCCAGCCACTCTTTCCGAAAGTGATATTCCGCTCCCTGCAGTGAAACAAAGGAACGATTCCCCGCATGATCCGCAAAGCAATAGCAGCAGCCATTGGCTTCCTCCGCATTCTGCCATACCGGAAGTCCTTCTTTCTTCATCTCACGGCGCACAAAATCTCCATACAGTCCTGTACCTGCCGGCGAAGCAAGCAGAAAAGGCACATGGAGCAGGCCAGCCGCATGCGCCGCATTATGTGCACATCCGCCCAGATGCATTTCCTGCCGTATTCCATTGACATCTTCTTCTAGGGATGGAAGGTGATCCACCTCGATCGTAATATCTGCACATGACGAACCAATAAAGACTAATTTCATTCTGCTTCCTGCCTTTCTCATCCTTCAAATACATCCCCTTCTCTTGGCATTATATCGGCCAACCGATATATTTCAAATAGAAGAGAGGCTGATGGATATGATGATAGATGATTTGATGAAAAAGAAAAAGATGACAAAATATCGTTTGGCAAAAGATACTGGTCTTCCCTATACAACCGTCAATGATATCTGCAGCGGCAAAGCACATTTAGAGAAATGTTCTGCCGAGACCATTTATAAACTTTCAAAAGTACTGAATATATCCATGGAAGCACTGATCGAGCCATCTTTAGTAAAAAGAGGAAGTTTTGAATTGTTCAAAAGCAATGTATGCCATCAGCTGAAAGAAGCCGGCGATATAAATTACATCATTGATGCATTGGAAAAAGATGATATTTCTTTCTATTTCAAAAAGAAATGGTATCGTGAAAGCTTCTATCTTTTAGCGATGCTTGACTATATCAGCAGAATAAATCACATTCCGCTGTGCAGCAAATATGATTCCATGCGCAGATGCCGCCTGCAGGAAACCGTTTATCCCGCAGACATCCGACTGATCGCCTCCATTGAAAATAAGCCTAAGAACCTGACCGACGCCAAAAAGAATTCCATTCCCGAATTTCTCCATTTTAACATCGTGGAAAGTGAGGTGCGCAATGCTGCATGATCAATATACTGCGTTCACAAAAGAGAATCTGGATCAATACCTAAAAGAGCTTGGCAAAGTTTTTCGCCGGCTCAATGGCACTTCCACACCAGCAGAGATCGTTTTGATCGGCGGTGCCTCTATCATTGAGAATTATCAATTCCGCGATGCCACAGCAGATGTTGATGCATTGATCCATGCCTCCTCCGCAATGAAAGAAGCAGTCACTTCTGTCGGCAGAACGTTCGGGCTGCCAGACAGATGGCTGAACTCCGATTTCACCAGAACGAGTTCCTATTCACCCAAGCTGAATGAAATAGCTGTATATTATCGTACTTTCTCAAATATTCTTACGGTAAGGACCGTTACGGCAGAATACTTAGCAGCGATGAAACTAAGATCCGACCGTACATACAAGCATGATTCATCCGATATTCTTGGCATCCTGTTTGAGCAGGAAAAGATCAGAAAACCTTTATCAAAAGACAAAATACAGAAAGCCTTTATTTTTCTGTATGGAGATCTAGATCAAATGCCTCAGACTTCAAAAAGCTTTTTAGATAGTATATTTCTAACAGCCAATTATGAAGCCAGATATCACGAGCAGGAAGAAATCGAAAAAAATTCAAAAGAGGAACTAGAAGATTTTGAACATTCTTATCCAAATGCATTGAATGAAAAAAACGTGAATGAGATCCTGGCATCTCTTAAGAAAAAATAACATGGTCAAATGCGGCCATGTTTTTTACTCTTCGCCATTGTCATCGCCTGTCTTCAGCATGCGATAGCCAATGCCAGGTCTTGTCTGGATCAATTGCATCTTCATCGGTGTTTCGATCTTTTTTCTTAAGGTCGCAATATACACTCGGATCGCTGGAGAATCTGCAGGTATCGCATTGCCCCAGATCTCTTTCAGGATCAGGTTGTGCGTGATCACTTTCCCAGCATTTTTTGCCAGCAGACAGAGAAGCTTATATTCAATCGGTGTCAGGTGGATCTCATTGCCATCGACATAGACACAGCCTGCCGCATAATCGATCTTCAGCGAACCGCTCTGATAGACAGTTGGATCCTGATCCGGTGCCTGAATATACTGCAGGCGCCGCAGAGCTGCTCTGAGCCGTGCCAGCAGTTCATCTACACTGAAAGGCTTTGTTAGATAATCATCTGCTCCTTCATCCAGTGCCTGGATCTTATCTCTGTCATCAGAACGTGCACTGACAACAATGATCGGCATTGCCGACCATGTTCTTGTCTTGCGGATCACATCTATGCCGTCAATATCCGGCAGGCCTAGATCCAGGATCATCAGATCCGGACGATAGGACAAAGATAAAGAGATCGCTTCTGTACCCGACTGTGCTTCCACATGCTTATAGTCATGTGTATCCAATGTCAGGGCAATCAGGTTCCTGACTGCTTTATCATCTTCTACGACAAGCACCATATTTTTATTCATCGATCTGCACCTCTTTCATTAATGGCAGTGCAATGGTAAAGACACAGCCATGCGGTTCATTGTCCCGTTCACTGATCTTACCATGATGAGCTTCAGCAATGGTACGGCATAAGCTCAGGCCAAGACCAAGACCGCGCCGGGAATCTCCTCTTAAAGAACCTGCCGTATAGAACATCGTAAACAGATTCTTTTTCATTTCTTCATTGATGCCCGGTCCCGTATCTGCCACCTGGATCCATACTTCATCCCCATGTTTTTCCTGGGTGATCGTGATCACTGTGCCCTGCGGCGTATACTTTACAGCATTGTCGATCAGATTGGACAGTACCTGGATCATTAAAGAAGCTTCCACTTCGACCATCATCAATTCGTCCTGCGGGACAATTTTCAAAGAATGTCCATTCAGCAGATGCGACATATGATCGGCCGCTTCTTCAATCAGATCCTGCACTGCTTCCGGCTGCAGATTCAATGACAGATTATTGTTGTCCATACGAGTCGTCAGCAGGATATTTTCAACCACATTGATCAGCCATTCCGCATCATCATTGATATTCTGATACAGCAGATGTCTCTGTGCTTCATCCAATTTTTCTTCTTCCTGCAGCAGCACTTCCGAATTGCCGGAGATACTGGTCAATGGTGTTCTTAGATCATGTGAGATCGCTCTTAATAAAGTCGATCTTGTTTTTTCTCTCTGTGTTTCGATCTCTAAGCGATTCTGATTCTCCCGCAGCTGTTCCCGTTCGATGGCCGTACCGCATTCGCTCAGCAGAGCAGTCAGCAGATCCTGATCCATATCTTCTGCTTTTGTCTGTTTTCCTGCATGAATGCCGACGACCCCAAGAATGCCTTTGCTGCCATAGACAGGCAGATAGCGATACATCGCATTGGGACTGATGGAAGTCCCGGCGCCGGCTTCACTGGCATTGAAATAGGTCCAGCGGGCGATTGGTATTTCATTCTGCAGGACATCTTCATCGATCTTCTGATCTTCAGATGCGATCTTCTTAACAATTGGTCTGTCCAATCTGCCATTGACCACCGGATACAGCAGAACGCTCTTTCCCGTAAAGCGGGAGATCAAAGAAGCAGAATCCAATAGGATCTCGCTCTGTGTCTGCGAATGCTGCAGATTCCGGCTGGCCGCCAGCAGGACATCGGTACGATAGGCTTTCTGGGCAATGACCTTTTCCTCTTTCTTGCTGCGGATCGTCAAAGAACTGGTCAGGATCGCTGAAATGCCCATGACCGCAAAGGTCAATGGATAGCCTGTTTCATAAGCAAAAAATGTATATCTTGGTTCTGTAAAGAAATAGTTGAAGATCAGGACACTGGCCAAGGATGCAAAGATACTGTATGAATAGCCATCGGTCAGATAGGAGATCAGCAGAACAGACAGGATATAAACCGTAACGATATTTGTTTCCGTTACACCGATGCTGTACAGCATCATGCTCAGCAGCGTTGTGATTCCCAGCATACCGACCGTGATCAGACATGAATTCAGATTCAGCTTCTGATGTTTCTTAGAAGCACTGTAGGCGGATGCGTATTCCTGGGATACAAGATAGACATCTAAATATGGGGCAAGCTTCAGCAGTCTCTGGATGATCCGATCTTTTCTTTCAAAGATGCTCTTCTTCTTTTCTGAGATGCCGATCACGATCCGTTCAGCGCCGCATACTCTGGCATATTCCGCGATCTGCGAAGCAATATCTGTACCGGCAATGGACATGAACCTGACGCCCAGCTTTTCAGCAAGTTCTCTTTCTTTCTGTTTATTATCTGCCGAAGAAAATAAAGTCAGATAGAGAATTGAAAAATTCTCATGAAACGCTTCGGCTAGTTTTTTCGCTGCTTCCGCAATCTCCATGCCATCCATTTCCGATGTCATGCATGCAAGGATCCTGCTGTCTTTTATTTCGCTCATGCTTTCCCCTGGCTCTCTTATGATGCATTGTTAATCATACGCGCTTTTCGATAAGTAAAGCACACAAATACAGATGCACCGATAAAGACCATCACTGCAAAGATCATCCCGTTGATATCCATCGCGAGATCCTTCTGATATCCTGCGGAAAGCACTTTGACAGAAGTGGCATGAATATCCAGATCGCCGCCATGTTCGCTGCAGGCCCGGTGGAAAACACCAACGATCTCCACCGTGTCTCCCACAGCACCATAGCCTCCCAGATGCTGGATCTGCTGTGCCTGTTCTTCGCTCAGTGCTATACCGATCGCATTGTCGCCGTCATTGACATTGACCCATGTCACATCGTCTCTTTTCATGATCGTACCGATAGCTTCACCAGAGTATATGACAGTCTGTCCATCCAGTTCTTTTGCCCGATTGATCAGATCATTGCTGCTGACCGCTTCTGTTTCCGCATGGACCGTACAGATGAAGCAGCTGAACAGAACAGCCATCAGGATCACTATTCTTTTTATCATGCTCTTTTCAGCCTCCTGAATGCATATGCAATCAATGTAAAGACAGACATAAACTCCAGTCTTCCCAGCCACATGATCACTAGATACGTGATCTTAAGGAAAGCCGGCATGCTTGGCGCGGTAATGCCGATCGACAGACCAACATTGCCGGTAACAGATGCACTTTCAAAAGCAGCCATCATGGCAGGATATCCCGCATACATCCCAGCCAGCATACCGATTGCAAAAGTCAGAATATACAGAAGGATGATCAGCGCTGCACTTTTCACCATGGAATCGCTCAGGATCATATCACGGATATGATGGATCCGCGCTGTCCGGATCCGTGAGTCCGGCACAAGCATACGTGATATCTCTGCTTTGACAGCCTTGAATACGATCCCGATACGCAATGCTTTGAAGCCGCCTGCTGTTGAACATGCACTGCCGCCAAAAAGCATCGCTGTGATGATGGCAAATAAAGCAATATCTCCCCATTCATAGAAGAACTGTTTGGCATAAACACTCATGAAGCCTGTCGTTGTATGTCCCGATGCCAATAGGTAGAATCCCTTGCGGAACATTGCCATAAAGTTAGGATAAACATTATTCTGCATCAATCCTGTAATGCATATGATGGTGAGCACAGACAATGTGATGGTAAATGTCACCGTCTCGATATTTTTGCGGATCTCACTGCGATGGCCGCGCATCACAGCATAATGCAGAGCAAAGTTGAAAGACCCGATCAGAAAGAAGATCATGGAGCCTACTTCAACGCCAAGATCATGATAGTACAGCATATTCTGGCTCATCGGGGCAAATCCGCCGGTAGACCAAGCAGACATAAAGATCCACATGCCATGCAGAATACCCTCGCCTGCCGGCAGACCTGCATGAATGATCAGTGCCGACATGACGATCGTACCGATCACCAGATACAGCATGCTGATGCGCCAGATGCTCCGCGAAGTTGTTACTGCATTCGGCGACAGCTTTTCATCTTTGCCTTCACCAACATACATCATGTATACATTGGCATAATTCCGGCTCAGAAAAGTCAAAGCCAGAACCACCATGCCCTGGCCGCCTAAAAATGTCAGCAGATGCCGCCACATATTAATGCCATTGGAAACATGATCCAGATCCTGGATCAGAAAGACACCGGTCGTAGTCAGACCGCTCATAACATCAAAGCAGCTGTCCAAATAGGAACCATAGCTGCCTGATAAATACAAAGGCAGTGCACATAGCAGCATCCCGATCAGCCAAGACAGAGAAGCGATGATCGTTCCTTCGCCAAAGTTGATCTTCACCTGCCGATATTGAAAACCTATTTGAATAAAGATACATCCCACTGCCATCGCAATGCCGGATGACAGCAGAAAGATCGATACGATCTGCGCCTCACGGCAGAAGGCCGCTGTCACCGCTGGAATGATCATCAGAACGCCCAGCACTAAAACAATCAGTCCGATATAATAGCAGATCGGATAGAACCTGCTCACTTGTTTTTCATTTGTCATATGTGCCTCAAGCCAGCAGTGACAGAACAAGTCCGATGCAGGTCAGTGCACTGACAAAAAGAACTTCCGTGCCGATCCCGCGCGCTGTCTCATTGATCTTTTTCATTCTGCACCTCCTGAGAAGGAACCATCTGTTCTGATCTTATCCAGTTCCTCTTTCTTGCCCCATAGGATCACTTCATCATTCTTCATCAGAATGGTCTCACCATTCGGTACGATTACGCTGCCATCTCTTAAGATTGCAATGATAATGACCCCGCTCTTCAGACTGATCTCCCGCAGTGTATGTCCTTCAAAACCAGCCCCTTGGGCCACCGTATATCTGCTCAGTTTCAGATCTGATGTATGATCTTCCACAAAGCGCTTCATTTCCGTCCAATCCAATTCTTCATTGATCGTATTGGCAATGGCATCGGTTGAACTGATTACAGAATCTACACCAAGCTTCTTGAACGCAATAATATTCTTCGGATTCTTCACCCGTGCAACAGTCCGTTTCACACCAAAGTAATCCTTTGCGATCTGACACGCTGTCAGATTGTTCTGATCATGTCCCGTCACTGTGATCACCACATCTGTTTCACCAATGCCGGCATCCTTCAGCAGCTGGGCATCCGTACCATCGCCCCATGTCACCGCAACATTATGCGTGCCCAAATCATTTTCAATGCCATCACACCGCTCTTTATCCTCTTCCACCAGCATGATGTGATTCTTTTTATTTTCCATCAATCCCTTTGTCAGATAATAGCCGACGTTCCCGCCGCCGATAATCATAATTCTCATAGTTCGCTCCACTTCGCCGCTTCATACATCGCATCCACGCATAAAGTAACCGGACAGATCACCTGCATGCATAAAGACTTCATCACTTCCTGCTTGATCGGATCATCGATCCGCACGATCGTTCTCTGCACGTGATAGATCTTCGATGCCACTTCCGCGATCATTACATTTGTATTGTCATCATCCGTCACCGCATAGACGCCATCTGCTTTTTCAATTCCTGCTTCCTTCAGCACATCTTCATCAATTGGGATCCCCGCTACCGTCAGATAATTGCTGCCAGAGCCCAGCTTATCAAAGCAGTCCTGATTGCGGTCCACGATAGCAATGTCATGCCCATCCTTAGACAGCTTCTCTGCCAAAGCAATGCCTACCGCATTGCAGCCTGCAACGATCAGATACATAATGCATGTTCCTTCCGCTGCACTGTTTTTGTTTCCTTGATTGGTTCTTCACCATAGTCATAATCCCGATCTATCGCAAACGCCCCAAATGTCGATAGGTTCTTCTCTGCCGGTTCATAGCTTGGATCCAAGGCATACGCTGCTCTGAAGTGCTTCATTGCATCGCTGTGCTTTCCTTCTTTCTCCAGTAAAATCCCCATCAGATTATGCGGTCTTGCCGCATGAGGCTCCTTTAACATCAATGTACTGATCAATGCTTCCCCTTCATGAAAGCGATGATCATTTATCATCTCTTTGATCTCTTCTGTTTCATAGCTGCTGCTGTCATTTACCATACAAACACACCTTCTTTTTCTACCTAAGATTCTATTGTTTTCCATATCAAGATAGTGTTCAGAAAGCACCTGTATTTGTTAGTATTCTGTTAAGATTGCATATAAAAAGGGTACTGTTCATAAAGAACAATACCCAGTTTCATATCATTTGATCAGTTCGATACCGGTGTGCCATTCAGCGTTCCATTAGCAGTACCGCTGTTGGATTCACAGAGCTTCGAAGAATTGCTGATGAATGCATTCACATCTCTTATCGTTCCAGAATTCTTACATGCAAAGTATTGCTTTATGCATACTGTTGGATATTCTTTTGTTCCTATTGCAATACTTGATATAATTGATTGCCCTTGATTGCTATATATAAAGCCATATCCAGCAGAATTGTAATTGGTTATCGTTAATTTTCGTGCTAGGCCACGATTTCCTTCGCTGTAACCAATCCAAGCATATTGATTTGTTTCCGCGACAGTTTGAGAATCATATTGATAATAAATATCATGAATGGAAATATTATTGATTGTCCGTTCTGATGATATAACTCCATAATTATCAATCATACCATCTTCATTTGAACCAATGATTCCAACATAAACTGGATGTTCAGCGGTTGAAGCAGGCACTGTAATATTCTGGATGACTATATTATTCATGCCAAAGTTATCAAATGAATTATTGTATCCACCATTCTTTCCAATAACACCATATGCCATTTCTTCTTGTCTATTTAGTAAAGTAACAGCATTAGATGAATTGATTGAAGAAATATTCACATAATTCAGATCACTGTCGGTAATTCTTCCGTTGTTACAACCAATTGCTCCCCAATATCTTGTATTCAGATATAGATTTTCCATAGTAAATCCTGTGGTATTATCTTTTGTTTTATCTTTTGATATTAACAGTTGATCTACAGAACCATTCCCATCTATATTTCCAATCAAGCCACAGGTTCCGCCACTGATTATATGGGAGTCGGCTTTGCCATTTTCTGTGTCATTATAGATATAAGTATCTTGTACAGTTATATTATGTATTGTTCCAGATACACTTCCAATGATTGCTGTATTGTCAGCATCTGAAGTGATATTATAGAGCTTAACATTATATATCTGCATATTATCAACTCTTTTTTGCCAAACAACGCTTGAAAGCAATCCAACATTTGAAGTATCAGTACCATTTGGATTAGTCTTTATAATCGAGTCATGAATAGCAACATTATCAAATATCAATCCATTTGCACTGCTTGTGAATTTTCCAAGCAAGCTGAAATTGTTAGTATATGCTTTTATTTCGTTGATATCACAGTTTTTAAATTGAACATTTTTCAAAGTTACACTGGTGTTATCTGACCCAATTATGCCGATCGCATTGAGATAATCAGATTCACTTCCAAATGTTATATTTGACATTGTTACATTTTCAAAAATAATGTTTTCTAAATTTCCTTCCATGTCACTTATAAATGCACCGTAATTCTGATTATTCGTAGTAGCTTTTTGTATATCGTGCAATGATGTTTTGCCATCAATTGATATACTGACGCGCAGATTTTTTATATTTGCGCCTGCGATCGTGTGTTTAATGAATGTGTTTTTCAAACCAGATAACAAAGGATATGTATGACTACCATCTGCATTAATAAAATCTGTTCCTTGATACGACAGCCCATTATAAATACTGCTTATTGTTCCTACTGAATATTTCGACATATCGATATCAATAGCTTGTGTGATTGTACCATAAGAACTCAAAACATCTGTTGAGTTCCCAGTATCTTCATTAGTATGATCCATAATCACTTTTAACTGTTCTGCTGTACGAACAACATACGGTGCAACCGAATCGCTAGATTTGCGAATGCTATCTGCGAATCTTGGTTCGATATGATATGTATACGATGTTGAATTATACGTTTGTTTATTTAATGTGTACTGTGGCATCTTAACAGTTAAGGATAGATTCTTTTGTTTCCATAAAGCTCCTGTCCAAACACTGCTCCAATCAATAGATGAATCATCAAAATTAATGCGATATATATACTGATCAGCAATGCCAAGTTTTTGTGACATTTCTGCCGTAACGTCAGAAACAACCGGATGAGAAACAGAAGGCGTAGTCATCAGATCTTGCAGTGATGAGTCAGCCCAGTTCATCAGTACAAGACGAATCTTACTAGTATCATGAATCGTATCTTTTACTGTCTTGTTTATTGTAAATAAATATCCGGATTCTGCAACAGAGAAACCAGTAGCAACTGTAAAGTTGCTATTTCCTGTTTCCACCTCACTAGAAGTAATGTTCCCATTAGTATCCGATGTCATTTTCACTGAATAACCGTGTGTCTGGTAAGAACCATCCGCATATCTTTCATAGTAAATCAAACCAGAATCAGCAGATTTTTTTGGCTGATAATAACTATCATATGTAACTGCTGTAGTTTGGCTTCTCGTATTAATTGGAATCGATTTTGTTGGATTTAAATTAGCATCAAGACTATATGATGCAACAGATATAGGATAATCGCTGAAATGCAAATTATAGAAATACGGTAAGAATCTGAAGGATGCTTCATATGTTGTATTAAAGTAATTTGAATCGCTTAATTTTTCAAACCTATTCTGCAGAGCTTCCTTTTCAGAATTGCTTGATGACTCAATAATTACATAATTGCTTCCTACATCTGCATCAATATCAATCTGACATGCAAAACCATCTTTTATTTGAGTTTTACAATCATCCGGCGTGAAAGTATAGGAATCAACTTTTGTTAAATTGTTTGAATTGTAGTCAATCAGATTATACTGAAATGTAGAGTAATCCGGATTAAATTGATTTGTATCATACAAATCAAAATGAATATTTGCAATGATAAGATTACGATCTGCCTCAGATGCATTGCCATCAATATGAATATTCTTTGTTAATGTTATTACTGCTTTTGGCTCTTCAGGAAAATCACCATAATGCAGATTTAATTCTGAAGTACTTGATTTCGTTGCCGGATATGGATACGTTGAGTCTACAACAGAAGAATTATATGGATTTGCTTGACTGTTACCAGTACTTTCCCTTGCCGCCTTTTGTATCAGTTCGTCATAATCATATTCAATAATTTTACGACCATTTACTACTCCACCTTTGCCAATCGGCTGAATATCATTAAAATTAGACACTTTGTTAAGTATTCCAACACTATCTATCCATGAAATCTTATAATTCGTTTTTCCTATAAATGATCCTGCAGTAACATTGTCTGCCATGCCAACACTTCCAGTTGAATAGACGTAAGACAAGCTAAGATTATATTTACTTTCATCAACTCCCAAAAATCCACCGGCATATCCTTTGTTTATTCCATATACAGAAGCAGTTGAATATGAGTCTGTAACATCAACTTCTGTTTCCCTATTTTTGATAATACCAATAAATCCCCCTGCAGTTCCGCCAGAAATATTGGAAGCCTCTGCAGAAGAAACATCATAATGATATTTATCCTTAACTTTACCGCCTACATAGGATTGCTCAATGGTCGACGTTCCAGCAGTAATGCTGCCAATCAAACCGCCAGCCGCGCCAGTATCTCCTTGGACCTTTACGGATGCTGAACAATTGGTAATTGTTGCTGTACTGGCAATTTCACCAACAAGACCGCCAGCAGAGGAAGAAGATGATACTTTCCGCAATTCATATTCTTCTGCGCTTGTATGATCCTGCGTACTTGCACAATAAGAATGTATATTTGTCAGAGTTATCTGCTTATTTGCATTGCCTAAGAATGTGCCCGCATCTCCTTTACCTGTAGAAGATACATTGAAATTCACTAAATCAATATCTTCAGCAGTAAACGCTTTTATTTTGGTTCCAACATTGCCAAATAATCCGCTGTTTTTTTCTTTAGCAGTGCTGATATCAAAATTGCTTAATGTAAATCCATTTCCATCAAAATTCGTAAGTGTATCATTTTCAAGTGCTAAAAATTTCTGATCCGAAAGATCATATTCCTTATCGCCGCCGCCATTGTTTGTTGTAACAATGTTCTTACCATTCGGGGTCAATGCATTTGCTGCATATGCTGCCCAATCAATATCATTCTTTAATGAAGCTGAAGTCAGAGTAAAACCATTTTTGCTTGCATATCCAGACACTCTCTGTGAAAGGTTCGCTAGATGTCTTCCTGTACTGACAACTGCTTCATAAGTGCCACTTGTCTTATCTACTGTATTCACTGATGCAAATAAAGAGTTGCCGATCTTTGCAGAGCTGACAAGAGCCACAGATGCATCTGAAGGATTCATTATGGATGCCATAACAGAAATATCCGAACCTGGTGTAATCTCTTTGAAAAGATCATTGAAATGCGTATTACGATTCGTAATGTCATCAAAGCATAGATGATATGTTATGCCTGTGGCAGAGGTATCTACTTTGATAATGGCATTGTTCATTGCATCATCATAGACTCCTGAAGAGCCGCTTGATACAGTATACTTTCCCAATTTACTGTCATATGCAATGCTGAACACTGCTTCAGGAGGATCAGACAGTGTCGTAGACAGCTGCTTTACCGTAATCTTTACAGTTGTCTGGTTGCTCGTTGTCCAGTTGGGATCCTGGATGACTACTTCAAGCGTATTCTTATTAATTGCTAAATTTGAATCTTTATCATCTGCATCCACACCATCGTTATAAATATGAACGATAGGAGACTGCAGCTGCTTTGTCTGGTTCTTAAAGGCCACTGCTCCGCCATAATAGCCAACAGCGTATTTCTTCTTAGCATCTGCACTGAGCGTATATGCTTCTCTGGCTTCCTCATTGTCTTCATTATCGATGAGGCCTGTTAGATCTGCCTGTGTGATAGTACCTTTATCCGTATAGAAAACACCGTATACAGATTCTGTATAGGCATCAAATACAATAATATAGCTTCCATCTGTACGTACAGTCTCATCAACAGAGCCAAAAGGCAGAAGCTGTCCTAAGACGCTCTTCTGACTGGTCAAGGCATCCTGATAGCTGCTGCTGTTGTAGATCACATAGTAATAGTCATGCTTTTCCGTACTGGAAATACTGTCATCTTTCAATGCCGTAGCACTGATGCTCTGCTGCCATTCATTGGATGTATTGATCGATACTTTGCTGTCCTTATAGTATGCAGTCTGCCATACACCTGATGTTTTGGAAGCTGTTAGATGATTCTGAGCCGCAACAAAGATCTCTCTGGCAGTATTGTCCATTTCCAGGCGCTTCAGCTTTCTCTGATACTTTGTGATCTCCACAAAGCCAAAGCTCACTAAAATGCCTGTGATCGCAATGACGATCAGCAGTTCTGCCAAGGTAAATCCCTTTTTTCCGCTTTGATGCAGTTTTCTCAGAGTCTCTCTCATAGTTTCCTTTTTAACTTTCTGAAGATGTTGTATCCACAAGTCCTTCGGTAGAAGAAGCACCGTTTGATGTTTCAAAGAAGGTCAGAGTCAAAGATACCGTTGTGGATGGATCAGATGTATTTGTTGAATTGGTGACCGTAACACTGCTGATGATATTGCGATACTTCATATCGCTGATCGATTGGATCAGGGCACGGGCTGCATCATAGCTTCCTGTTTTAAAGGAAATCGATGCCTGTCTGCGTACTGTTGTATCGGTCAGTGTTGGAGCAGACCAGTTGATGGCAACGTTCTCTGCATTGCCATTCAGGATCGTTCCCAATGCATTGACTTCATTTGCCAGATTGTTATACACAGCAACTTCAGCCGTTGCTTTCGCTGCCGATGCATCTGCAATTGCCTGCTTCATCTGTGCTTCCTGACTTGCCTGCATCTGAGCCAAAGTCAATTCATCTTCCAGCTGAGCCGTATCATACTTAGCAGCACTCTCCGTAAATGCTTTATATACTGCTTCATAATAGAAGATGCCCAATGCCATGACTGCCGCAATGCAGATCATGATCAGTTCTCTTGCTGTAAAGGAATGTTTCATCAGTTTGTACCTCCGACAGCATATGTAATCTCAAATGTTGCGATCACTGCATCTGTACTGGAAGAAGTTGCGTCACTGGTCGTTGTTACCGTGACATATTGGTTTCTCTTATCTGACTGCAGAGTAACGATCATGCTGGAGACAGCCGCCAGATTCGTTGTGCCTGTCTGTACAGTTACCTGTGAGCCCGTGATGGCAATGGACTGTATGGAAGCAGAAGGAATGATGTCTTCTTCGATCATCTTGAAGATCTTCATGCGGTCTGTGCATACTTTCTCATCATCTGTTAAGAAGGAACCTACCGTTGTATCATACTTTGCCTTAACATCATTGTAATCCGCTGTCTGTTCATTCAATGCGGCGATCTGTTCCTGTACCTGATTGTACTGGGCCTGCGCTGTATTGACCTTAGCAATCTGCTTGATCACGCCGAAATATGTAAATGGGACCAGCAGAAGCAGGAAGACACAGAATAAGACAACTGCTTTCTTATTATTCTTGGACTGTTCATCACTGATGAAGTTGATGCTTTTCTTTTCAGGCCACTTTGAAGTCTTCTTCTTAAAAGAGATCTCTTTATTCAATCCCGTTTTTTTCTTTTCCTCGCTCATCCTGACCCCCTATTCTAAGCAGGCGCCCAATGCCGCCGCACCATTCAGCAGTGCATCCTGCTGAGATTCATCAAAACTGGAAAGCGGAATCAGGCTCAGAGCAACCGCATTGGCAACTTCCTGCACAAACGGCTGGATCCATGCACCATAGCCATCATAGTAAAGATTATTCAATGTATTGCTTTGATTCTCATATGTGTAATAATTGATCGCTCTCATGACTTCAACTGCGATCTTTGTATAGACATCCTTGCATTCCTGGCTTGCCAATACATCATCATGATTGCTTTCCAGATAGGTCAATGCAATATGCGCATCGCAATGAAGCTTATCAGCAATCGCAGATGCAACATCGGCCATACCGGAATCAATTGATCTTGTCGCTTCATATATGCCATTGTGGAAGATATCTACTTTTGTCTCATGATAGCCAAGATCCAATACAGCAGTATCATGAGTCAGATTATCTTCGCTCAGGCTCCGCATCAGTTCCTGCAGAGCAATGATCCGCGGGGCAGCCTTTACCAGCTTCAGTCCCGCATGAGCGAACAATGTCTGATAATGCTCCAGCATGTCTTTTGAGATAGCTGCGCCAAGCAGTTCCATTTCTTTCGGCTCCTGCGCATCGCCTTCCCCATACTTCATACCGATCATCGAATAATCAAAGGTATAATGCTCTTTGTCATCCTGGATCACATCCTTGAATTCATACGGCATATTGACCTTCAGCTGGCTCTCGCTCATCGCCGGCAGGACCATTCTTCTGACATAGCACGCTGCGTCAGGAATAACCACCGCCGCTTTCCTCGTTGAGAAGTGCCCTTCTTTGACCGCATTCTTCAGAACCTCTTCCAATGCATCCCAAGCAACGATCAGGCTGTCGCGAATACAGTCATCCGGTACAGGAGCACTGAAGAACGCAGATGCTCTGTCCTTGGATACCTGCACAAGCTTGATCCTTTTTGTTGTGATCTCAACACCTAAGATATCATTTGACATAGCTACCTCTCTCTATAAATACAGAAATCGTCTATCTCAGCAATCCTGTATACCAAGCAACAATATATGGAATAATGGTAAATCCAAGATATACAGCAATGCTGATAGATGGACCAAATGGAATCTTATCTTTCTTTAATACTAACACAAACACCAGACCGATAAAACATGCCAGCATCAGGGAGAAAAGCCCATTCAATGCACCTAAATACAGTCCTGCAACAAACAATAATTTGATATCTCCGCCGCCCATGGATTCCTTTTTCAGTACCTTATCCATGATCAGCGAGATGACTAAGATCCCGCCGCCAAGGCATACCGCACCAATGGCACCGTTCTTGATCTGAGGCAGCGTATTCACGCCAAGCAATGCTTCCACGCCCATGCCCAGCAGCCACCATACAGCGCCGAAGATCAGATAGCCATCCGGGATCTCATACTTTGCCAGATCCACCAGGGATAAGCCAAGCAATGCACATGTCATCCCCCATTCCAATGGGATCTGCCAAGTCAATGCCCACGCATGCCACATGATGCCCATGAACGCACACGCCATCAGGATCTCGGTGATCAGATACTTCTTAGAAAGCTTTGCTCCGCAATAGCTGCACTTTCCATGATGGAACAGATAGCTGAAGATCGGCACAAGATCACCGATGGATAATACATGTCCGCATGCATCGCAATGCGATCTTCCCTTCTTCCAATCCTCACCGCCAATGATCCGATCTGCCTGGCAGGTAATGAATGATCCAAATACCGCACCAAGGAAACCGCCGATCACAAACAGATAGACGATCATCCCAGTCGACAGAGCATCAAATGTGATCATGATGCGCTCCTTCCTGGGACCCAGCATACGAATATTTCACCCTGATGAGCTGTGACCTGGATCACCATCGTATTCTTATCACCGTAATAGGATGCATCCGCAATATCCATCTCGGTATATTCGTTGTATCCATAGGGCTTTTCCGCCACGATATGCTTTGTTTCTTTGTCCAGATAGCCAAGCGTTGTACCATCTGTACCAACCTGATGCGTACAGATACCGCCGGACTTGCTTGGGCAGTCCTGTACGACACATTCCAGACCATTATTGCTGTTGATCTTTGCTTCTGACTCTGCTGTATTTGCCAGCATGGAATCATTGCCATGCGCCGTATTCGCATGCATCCACTCAATTCCCTTATATCCAACAAACAGGCACATCACGGCAATGAAAATGATCAGCACCAATTCCAGTACAGATATTTTTCCAATACTGTGATCCTGCCTTTCCATCATTGCACTTCGCCCCTTTATCAGTGCTTTAATTATAATGGATTCAGTGCTTCAATCCAATTGTCCAAGCCCCTCAAAACGCCCCTAAATTGAATAATATGTGGTAATAAACACAAAAGTCTTTCTCTTCTGCATAACATGCATACAAGAAAGGCTTTATTTCGTATCTTCATTCTGTGCTTTCACTGATTTCAGTTCCGGCAGTTCCTGTTCCAGGCACTTCAGCATCAATGGTGAGAACGCACCGCACTCTCCATTCATGATCATGTGGTATGCCTCATCGCAGGTATATGCTGCTTTGTAGACCCGTTTGCTTGTCAATGCATCAAAGACATCTGCTAAAGAGACGATCTGTGCAGAGATAGGGATCTCCTCGCCCTTCAGTCCCTCCGGATATCCTTTTCCATCATACTTCTCATGGTGGTATCGGCAGATCTCATAGCTGAGCTTATGGGATTCCTCATCCTGTGCCCATTCCAATTCCTGAACGATCTCTGCCCCTTTCTCCGTATGGGTCTTCATGACATCAAACTCTTCACTTGTCAGTTTCCCTGGTTTCAGGAGCACACTGTCTGGGATCGTGATCTTCCCCATATCATGCAGTACAGAAGCTTCTGAGATCTTTTCCACATCCTTTTCGTTCAATCCATACTCCGGTGCATTCTTCATGACCCATTCCGCTAAGATCTTCGAAAAAAACTTCATCCGTTTCACATGCTGTCCTGATTCAAGACTTCTGAATTCCACAATACTGCTCATCACATCCACAATATTGCTGTTGGTCGCTTTCTGTATCTTCTCCTGTTTCTCCAGCTTCTTTACCTGTTTCTCCAGGATCCTTGTCTGGTTCTTCACTGTCGCCTCAAGATGTTTCTTGCTGGCATACATCTCTACGGCCCGCTTCAGTCTTGCTTTAACGATTGTTCCATCAAACGGTTTATGGATAAAATCAAAAGCTCCATGTTCATATCCCTGTCTTTCGAAGGCAACGCTTGTATCCGCCGATACTAACAGGACCGGGATCTTTTCCAGCATCTGATTCTCCTGCATTTTATCCAATACCTGGAAGCCATCCATATTCGGCATAATGACATCCAAAAGAACAGCAGAAATACTGTCGCCATGTTCCTTCAGTACCTGCATTGTTTCCAGCCCATCCCGAGCTTCCAGCAGATCATAATCTGCATGCAGGATCTCCCGCAGGATCACACGATTCAGTTCAATATCATCTGTAATCAATACCGTTCCGCTCTTCATATTCCACCTATCATTTCATTGGATCGCAGCCATTGTCTCCGTATATACCTTTTCAACAGACGGAAAGAATTCCACCGCTGCCGCAATATCTGCGCCATTCCTCAGCATATCCACAAACGGCACCAGTTCATCGTACAGTTTCTTCATGCTCAGATTTCCTACAACGCCCTTCAGTGTATGTGCTTCCACAAATGCTTTCTGATAATCCTTCTCTTTCATTGCTTTCTCAAGCGCTGCAAAAGAATCATCCTTTAGGAACATCTGCAGAAAGCTCTCATACATCTCTGCATTTCCCATCAGTCTTTCAACACCATCATCATAATCAATGCCTGCATCCATCAATTTATCTTTGTTCATATAGTTCTCCTTTATTGTTCCGTATCCGGATACGAATTGTAGAAAGCTACTATTTCTTTATAGTTTGTTTTGATATTATCCTGCAGTTTTTCGCTTTTCCCAATTTCTTCCCAGACCATATTGTTAGGAAGTGTCGAGCTGATATTCAAAGCATTGTAGGAACTGCCATTCGCATCCGTATAGGACACTACTTCTACATAAGCTGCAGTATACGTTCCCTTTTTAGGATTGTATCGAATGACCTTTACCTTATCCCCTGCTTTCAATCCCGAAATATCAACATCCGTTATGGTGATCGTATATGTACTCCCAGCTGACTCAAGCGTCACTTTCCATGATGCAATTGCAGTGTCTGGAAATGCCTTATATAGTTCTGCACTCAGTGCCTGTACATTCGCATTGGCAGTATCACCTGAATTCAGACTGTATGTGGAATTATTGAAGTACTTTACCGTTGAGCTAAAATCACTGCTCAGATTCTTCGAAACATAAAGTGCTGGATTCTGATTGTTCACCATCTCATCTTTCAAAGAAGTATTTGTCCATGTTGCAGTTACAGATCCATCCGCAATAGTGCATGTCAGCAGCTGTCCCACATGGGATACAGGATCACTGCCTGCTTCAGTTCCCTGCCCATATCCCGCAATGTCTGCCCGCGTCGTACTGAATTCCCCTGTTTCCGCATTGTAGTACTGACGGTTCTTGCTGAAGTCCTTATCAATGGCACATTCAGCTAGGTAAGATGTCTTAGCAGCCGCAATGTAATTCTTATCACTGCTTTCTTTATTATTCTCTACGATCCATGAGAAAACGGGTATGCTGACTGCAGTCAAGCAGCCAACAATCGCAACCGTGACCAACAATTCGCCTAAGGTGAATCCCGCTCTTCTCTTCATGATGTCTCTTATCCTTGTACACTCTCCTATACATGCATTGACATACTTGCATGTATCTCTACTGTAATTCTAGCAAGAAAAAAGAAAAAAAGGTATTTTCTAATGAGTAATATAGCAAAACAAAAGGGAGATTATGAGTATTCTCCCTTTGTTCTATTCTGCAGTGGATGTTTGCGACTGTTTTTCCTGGTATTTCTTCAATGCATCATCAATCTGCTGGTCAATACTGTCTGTCCCACCAATAATTGAATATGTGAATTTAAACTGCGGTACATGTTGTGAATCATTCATAACATATACTTTCATATTGTTAAGTTCTTCATCCTGCAATTGGCCATCCGATTCTGGAATATCGATAAGTAAATCATCTCCAATAATGATAATATCGACATTTGACAAATTGTCATAGTATGCACTTTGTCCTGTTAGTTTTAATCCATCTGAAGCATCTGGCCACATTAGATTTTCATCTAAATGATTGGTCATATACTTTTGAAAATAGTCAGGATCTATCATGTAAGTATTAGCTTCACTGACATATGTTAAATCAATAGTATAATCCCGATGATTCAGCAGGAACAGAATGTTTTTATCTGAATGTGACTTTATATAATCAGATACTTGCAGCGCGTCATTCAATTCATCAACGGTAATTTGATTTCCTGTTGTAGAAGAATGCCAAGTGTCAGCTACTTGCACAGTATTAATAACATTAAGGCATAGCAATGTTGCTAAACATATCAGCAATCCTGTTTGATACTTTTTTGCGAGCACTATTGAAGTAATAATAAATAGAGTACACATTGCGCACACTATAATCATCTGATAATCAATATTCTGCGCTAAATACTGTAACATGGTTTGATCAAATATCTCCACTTTTGGAACTAATTTATTATCACCAAGAATGCATAAATACATGTATCCAACAGAAAGAACCACTGTTGGAATAATAATCCTTTTACGGTTTATGCTGGATGTATGTTCAATTGTATTAAGCATCATAATCACAATAGGCATAAACAAAAAGCATGTGTATCGCAAATGAATTCTAGGTGTTGTTTCTGCCCAATTCTCACCAACAGTAATTTTGAAAGAAACAACAGCCGCAGTGATAATGAGCAGCAATAATAGAAAATCATTAAAATGACGTTCTCTTTCATCTAATTTTTTTCTTTGGATTATTGGTATGATAATTGGAAATATCCCATATGCCAAAATAACCATTAAAAGATAGTATACAAAACCATAATATAAATAAAAATAATCAAAGCTTTGATTAATGTCACTCTCTGTAGCACGATAACCACCGCCGAATGTATTTGGGAATACAAGAAGTCTAAATAATAGATATGTTGTCCCAAAACCAATCAGCATACATCCCACATGAATCAATACTTTTTTTGCTGCCGTTCCTGCAGTTTTCTTTATTATAGATTGTACAAAAAGTGACATGACAAAAATCAAATATGTAAGCGGGAATACCGCAGCAACTTCCTTGCATAAAAACAAAAAATAAAAATAGATGCCCAATAAAATACTGCATACATAATATTTAATAAGCGAGATTTTACTTTCGTTCTGATTTAACAGTAGCTCTGTTTGATCAAGCATTACGCTCGAAAAATAAATGCCCCACAGCCCCATTGGCAGATACAGATTTTCAGCCAACAATGTTGTTGCGAACATAAGATCCGAGCAAACGCAGTACAGAGCACATGATAGAATTATGTTTTTACAATTTTTTAAATATCTTTTTGCTAAAAAATAAACTGGGAAAATACCAGAAGAGATTACTATGCTATTGATAAATGTAATTGTGCTGATTCTCTTCACTATATCAGTTATGCAGAAAGCAGGCATAATTAATATACAATATAGAATCTTTTGAAAATCATATGGCAAATTGTTAACTGCGATTCCCTGCCCATTCCATAAGCTATTTGCGATAGAATAATACAGTGCATCATCTGGCAACACTAAAATCTGTTTCATATAATCAGAAATACAATAATGAATAACGGTGCAAGCTAAAAACATCATTATCACAATTAAAAATAATTTTTTTCTTTTTCTTTCTGCTTTCATTGTTTTTATTATATCAGTTTATTACTCGCAAAATTACAGTGATATAGAGTATGTATGTGCTTAACTCATTTTATCATTTTCTTAATATACTAAAAAGCAGAAGGGATTTACTCTTCTGCTTTAGTTAACAATTTGTTTCTTACTCAGCTGCTAATGTAACTGTGCTTCCGCTTACTGTAACAGAAATCTTTGTATACAGTGCATTACCCTGAGCAGTACTAATTTCTGAAATTGTCTTTTCTGTTTCTGCTGTTGATACAGCAGTGATTGTTCCTGCTTCAATATTGTAATCATAAATAATTTTATCTGTAGTTTTCTCTGCCGTTGATAAATATTCAGATACTGCAGCACCCTTTGCAGCTCTCAAGTTAGCTTCATTTGTAGCTTTTCTTGCTTTATCAAGCTGTGACGTGAAGATCGGGATAGAGATTGCTACGAGTACAGCGATGATTGCGACGACGACCAATAGTTCGGCCAGTGTGAAGCCCTTCTTCTTGTTTAACTTTTTCATATTCTTCTCCTCTAGTTTTATCAGTAATAAGTTAATTACTGTCTGTACCCATAATCTAGCATTCATGCTTTTTTCATGCAAGCATTTAGAATACTCCGACGTGAGTATAATTGCGTAATGTACCTGCTACATGTAGTTGTACATCGTAAACATTGGAAGATAGATAGCCAATACAATAAAGCCTGCAATAATAGCGATGAAGACAAGCATGGTCGGTTCGAGACGGGCAATCATCTTTTGAGTTGCGTACTCTGTTTCCTGCGTATAATACGCACCGACTGTCTGCAGTGTCTTAACCAGTTCACCTGTACGTTCACCAACACCTGTCATCTCTTTTAAGACATCTGGGAAGAACTCAGAAGACTTGATGACATCACTGAGCGCAGCACCCGTTTCGATCTTTTCGCTCATACTGGATACTTCTTTTGCAATAGCATAGTTGTCGATGCATTTCGAAGTGACCTTCAGTGCCTGAGCTACCGTAAGACCTGAACCAATCAGAGATGCCATAGAAGTTGAGAACTGCTGTGAAGCATTGAGCTTATTGATCTTGCCCATAGTAGGCATCTTCAATGTCAGCTTTGACCACTGCAGTTTTCCTTTTTCATTATGTGTCCAGAGCTTGAAAGCAATGAACAGTACGGCAGCGATGCCGGCAATCAGCATCCATCCTTTTTGAAACCAGTTGGTAATGGCAATCAGGACTACTGTGATCGTTGGAAGTTCCCCGCCGAAGTCATTGAACATGCTGGTAAATGTCGGCATGACTTTGACCATGATGATGACTAGGACAACAGCAGCCACTGCCAATACGAACATTGGATAGGCCATTGCGCTCTTGGTCTTCTGGGCGACCAGATTGGATCTTTTATAGTACTCATATAAGTTATTGAAGGACTGGTCCAGTGTACCGGACATTTCTCCTGCCCGCACTGTCTCAATGAATAAAGGCGGCAGCTGCGGATAGTTCTTTTCAAAAGCTGTAGCGAGAGAAGTTCCCTGGGCAACATCTTCAGCCGACAGGGACAGCATCTTCTTGAGCTTCTTGTCTTCTGTCTGGGCACTGACCATGTTCAGACATCCTTCAATACTGATGCCGGAGCCGATAATGACCGCAAACTGTGAGCACATGACTGAGAGTGCTTTGGCATCGACTTTCTTGCCGCCGATATCTGCACCCAAAATATCATAGATCCCGCCCTTTTTAACTGGCTCGATCTTTAAGACGATCGGACAGTCAGCCCGGATCTTTTCTACTGCGGCAAATTCATCAATGGCATTGACGACCCCATTGACTTTATCTCCATCGGGAGAAAGTGCTGAGTATTTATATGTGATCATTGGCCATTACCTACCTTTACATGCTGATAATTGATGGATGAGCTGAAGCTGGAGCCGACATTCTTTCTGACATATTCACTGTCGCTGGCTGCTTCTACAGCAGAAGCAGATGAAATAATGTTCGCTTTGACCATCTTCAATAAGCAGTTGTCCATCGTGACAGATCCTAAATTGATGGAAGAAAGCAGGGCACTCTGCATCTGTGTTGTCTTGCCTTCGCGGATCATATTCTGAATGGCCGGTGTCATGATCATAGCTTCGCATGCGGCTGCTCTTCCTTTTCCCTGCTTGCGTACAAGAAGCTGCTGGGAAAGAACAGCTTTCAATGTCATCGATAACTGCAGACGGATCTGCGGCTGTTTTTCAGCTGGAAAAGCACCGACAATACGGTCGACCGAATCAACGGCACTGTTGGTATGCAGAGTCGCAAAGACAAGATGTCCTGTTTCTGCAGCCGTCATTGCAATTTCGATTGTTTCGGCATCTCTCATTTCACCGATCAGGATGATATCCGGATCTTCTCTTAAGATTGCCCGCAGTCCCTCGGCATAGGATCCCGTATCTGTACCGATCTCTCTTTGATTGACCAGGCATTGATCCGGTTTGTAGATATACTCAATAGGATCTTCCAAGGTAATGATATGTTCCTTGCGTGTGTGATTGATCTGATCCAGGATGGCTGCTAATGTTGTAGACTTTCCGGAACCAGTCTCACCAGTGACCAGGATGATCCCCTTCTGCCAAGTGACAAACTCATTGACGATCGGCGGAAGGCCCAAGGTATTCAATGCTGGAATGTCATCCGAAAGAATACGCAGAGATGCAGAAATGGATCCCTGCTGGCGGAATAGGTTGATACGGATACGATGGCCGGAAATTGTTGAGGCTAGATCGATCTCACCTACTTTTGCCAGTTCCTGATAGCGTTCTCCTGCCAGTGTTTTTGCATAGGCATGGCAGTCTGCATCGCTCAAAGGATCCTGCTTGGCATTCTGCAGCAGTCCATCAATGCGGAATTTCGGCGGTACGCCTTTGACCAGATGAATATCTGAAGCACCGGCTTCGGCTGCTGTTTGGATCAATTCTTCTATTGTCTGCATGGGCAGGCCTCCCTTCTATTATTCAATCGTGGCAACTTCGCGGACAGCTTCATCCAAAGTCGTGATGCCTTTAGCCACCAAGTCTCTCGCATTGGCGATCATCGGTACGAAGTCGCCGCTCTCATTGACTACTTTGCGCAGTTCCGTCGAGCTTAAGCCAGCAGTGATGGCATCTCTCAGTTTGCTGTTCATGGTCAGGATCTCAAAGACACCGGTACGTCCGCGGTATCCTGTGCCGAAGCACATATGGCATCCTTTGCCATGATAGAAATGATATTTGCTTGGATCCTTGATCCCGGCAATATCCAGCATGTGAGCAGATGGTACGATCTCTTCTTTGCAGTTCGGGCAGATCCTGCGCAGCAGTCTCTGTGAAACGATACCGCGCACAGAACCGCCGATCAGATATGGTTCCACGCCAAGATCTTTTAAACGATCAATTGCGCTGATCGCATCTTCGGTATGAATGGTGGATAAGACTAAATGTCCTGTCATAGCTGCCTGCATCGCGATCTGAGCGGTTTCGCCATCGCGGATCTCGCCGACACAGATAATATCCGGGTCCTGCCGCAGACATGCACGCAGGGCACTGGCAAAGGTAAGGCCTACTTTCTCATTGATAGCGACCTGGGTCACACCATCAATCTGGAATTCGACTGGGTCTTCCAAGGAGATCATATTGACCGTATCGCTCTTGAGCTCTTGGATCATCGTATACAGAGTGGAAGTCTTGCCCGACCCTGTCGGTCCGACGATCAGGATCATACCGGCACTGTTCTCTAGGATCCGATCAAACTTTGCATTATCTCTTTCGGTAATACCGATGCCCTGCCGCGTCAGTGTCTTCTGATCACGGGAAAGGATACGGATTACAACTTTCTCGCCGTATATTGTAGGAAGTGTAGAAAGACGGAGATCAACGTTTGTACCATCCGGTCTGCGTACAACGGCACGGCCATCCTGCGGTACTCTGCGCTCCGTAATATTCATATTGGACATGACTTTAAAACGTGAAATAACAGCAGCCTGCAGTTCCTTTGGAATGGTCAGCACCTGCGTCAGTCTGCCATCGACTCTGATCCGTACGACCATTTCATGTTCCCTTGGTTCGACATGAATATCAGATGCTTTCTCGGCAACGCCTCTTTCCAGGATACTGTTCACCAGTTTGACCGTTGGGGCTGCCGCACCATCATTGGCTGCCTGCGCATCTTCTGCCGCTTCCGCAACGGTGACGCCTCTTTCTTCCTGCATCTGTTCAATGGCCAAAGCAGCGCCTTCATTCTCATAGAGAACAGAAAGTGCTCTGCCTACTGCATCGGAATATGCGATCATCGGTGTCACTCTCTTTTTGGATACTTCTTTCGCTGCTTCAATGGCACGGAAGTTCAGCGGATCCTCCATAGCGATCCACAGACGATCTCCCTGTACCTTGACCGGTACGATCCGATACTGCTTGGCAATATTCTTTGGAATATACTTTGCCATACTGGGATCAATCTTTTCATTATTCAGATCTTCAAAATCAATGCCAAGCTGCATCTTTAAAGTATCGATCAGCTGCATCTCGGTAATGAACTTATTCTCGATCAATACGGTTCCCAATCTTTTTCCGCTGGTCTTCTGAATGCTCAGTGCACGGTTCAGATCTTCTTCTGACAACACCCCTGCATCCTGCAGGATCTCACCTAATCGTCTGTACTGCATGATTGATTTCCTCCCTTTATTTCGTATTATTCGGCTTTACCGAGATCTGCTGTGTTTCCAAAGCTTTGCCTGACTTGATATCATATACAGAGATGGTAAAGCTGAAGACTCCTTTTGTTTTATCATACTGAAGATTTGTTTTTGGTTCTTTGCTGTATTCCAGATAGGTATACAGACCTTCTGTATTTGTTTTATCCGTTACCAGCGGCATGGATTTCAAGCCAGAGGTATCGCCGTCTTTTGGCTTTACGAGGATGCCTTGGGAAAGACTGTCTGTTTCATTGGCATAATAGATGGTATATCCTCGTGCCGAAGTATAGAAGGAACCATCATCATTGATCTGCGAAGGATCTGCATTTCTCAGATCATTGGTGATCTCCATCACTGCCGTTGACAGCAGTGTCTGTGCATTGGCTTTCTTTGTGATATTTGTATAGGCTTTCTGATAGGCAATAAAGCCGCCGGAAATAGCTAAGAAAACAACGCCGATCAAAGTCACTGTGATCAATGTCTCCGCTAGGGTAAAACCTGCACGCAGCCGCCGTTTCATATTAACTGCCTGCCTTTTCATAAGATACATACTGCTTTGCTGTATCGCCGCTGCCAACCGTCTCAGAAGAGATCGTTACGGCAATGCCGCTCTGATTGATAGTTGTCGTGCCGCTTCCGCTGACCGCAATGGTCCCTTTGGATGTTTCACTGGATCCTTCTTCAAAGGCATTGCGTTCGGTATAGTATGTGCTTAAAGAATCATCTGTTTTCTGGATTGCATTATAAGAGATGCTGATAAGATTGGCTGCCATGACAAAAGCCATCGCCACCACTAAGGATGCGACCAGTACTTCACTGATCGATTCGCCGCTTTTGTTCTTCAGCTTCTGTTTGATCTTTCCCATCTCTGTCTCTTTTCTACTGTATCGTAATCACTGGATCATTCCAGGTGACACTGCTTCCCTTGCCTTGTGTCGTATTGCTGTCTGCCGTCGCTGCCGAGAAGTACTGCGTTACTTTGCGGGCAGTGCCGTTCTTTGTATAGATGACCGTAACGTTATAACTGTCATCCATGGTGATAGCAGCTGTGACCGGTGCGGTGCTGATGCTTGTATCGCCTAAGGTAAAGGTGATCGACTGCACTGCCGGAACTTTGCTATTGTTATATGTCGCGATGCACAGGGCATCATACAGCGTATCCATCGTTGAAGAAGCAGGCACTGTAATCTGACCGTCTTTTATTGTATGTTCAGAAGCTTTCCATATTTTTTTCTCAAAAGAAGGATTCATCAGACCGGCTGCGCTCTTTAAGAGATATACATCGCGGTCATTTTCCCAAGTTGATGTCAAAGTACCGCTGGATGACATCGCTGCCGCTAAGACAGTTGAATCGATCATTGCGCAGAACAAAAACACAAGAAGTGCCAGCACTAAGGAAGCGCCCGATTTCGATTTCAGTTTTTCTTCTGTCTTTCTGCCTATGATATGCATGAAAATAATGTCCTTCCGACAAAATCATTATACGATAAAACCATGCATTTCAACATGATTCGCACCATATTACTCATAAGCAGGAAGAAGTGCATTTCGGTTCAGAGGATGCCCTGACATACGAAATAAACTGCGCTTGTTCTGCATCATCAAAAAAGGAACAGCATCTGCCGTTCCCATTTTTTTACTCTACTGCATTGATTTTTGCAAGCATGTCATCTTTGACTGCTTTATTTACGGCCAAAGCTTTTTCTCTGGAATCCTGATTGGAATAGAAGTAAAGCTTGATCTTCGGCTCGGTGCCGCTAGGACGTACGGCAAACCATGTGCCATTGTCCAGGAAGAAGCGCAGGGCATTCTGAGCTGGGATATCTTCATAGCCATTCTGATAGTCAATGACTTTATCTACTTTGAAACCAGCCACTTCCGTCGGCAGATTGTTCCGCAGCCAGACCATCATGCGCTTGATCCGCTCTGCCCCAGGAATGCCTTCCAATACGATATTCGGTTCATCTTCCGCAAAGTATCCATATTTTGCGTAGATCTCCTGCAGAACATTCCACAAGGTCTTGCCCTGTTTGCGATAGAAAGCAGCCGCTTCGGCAACCAGCATACCGGCTGAGATACCATCTTTATCACGGATATCCTCACATGCCGCATAGCCGACAGACTCTTCGTAGCCAAAGAGATATGTATAGCCATGTTCATGCAGGTAAGGGACCTTTCCGCAGATATTCTTGAAGCCCGTCAGCGTTTCAAACATTTCAACGCCATAGGCCTTGGCAATCACCGTCGACAATGTACTAGTCACAATAGACTTTACCATCGCTCCCTTGGCTGGCAGGGTACCTGCGGTCTTATGGCCTTCCAATACATAATTTACCAATAAGTATCCGGTCTGATTCCCATTGAGCGGAATGTAATTGCCCTGATCATCTCTGATCTCGATCGCAAAACGATCTGAATCAGGATCCGTCGCCATCAGCAATTCTGCTCCAAACTGCCGGCCGTACTTTTCTGACAAGGCGAACGCTTTTGGATCTTCTGGGTTTGGATAGCCGACCGTCGTAAAGTCTGGATCTGGATTTTCCTGCTCCGGTACGATCTTCCAATTGCTGAAGCCGCGATCTTTTAACATCTCTCTGAAAGGGATAGAACCGCAGCCATTCAATGGTGTATAGACCAGCGGGATCGTCAGATCCAATTCACTGCCGGAATGAATCGCCAGCTTTTCGATCCGATCCAGATACATGCGATCATAAGATGCACCAAGTACCGTGATCTTTCCTGCTTTGACTGCTTCCTCATAATCGCACTTCTTCACACCATTCCACATATCAACGGCATTGATCTTTTCCGTCATGCCATCTGCTATTTCAGAAGATACTTGGCAGCCATCATCCCAATATGCTTTGTAGCCATTGTATTCCTTCGGATTATGCGACGCTGTGATATTGATGCCGGATACTGTTCCCAATTTCCGGATCAGATAAGCAAGCTCCGGTGTCGGTCTCAGATCAGGGAAGGTATATACCTTGATGCCATTGGCCGCCAGAATGCCAGCCGTCAATTCTGAGAACTCCTTGGAGAAATGCCGCGGATCATGGGCAATGATCACGCCCTTATCCATGGCTTTTTGGCCATGGGCACAGATATAGTCTGCAATGCCCTGGGTCGCTTTGCCTACAGTATAGAAATTCATCCGGTTCGTGCCGGCTCCCACTTTTCCTCTGAGCCCTGCGGTGCCGAAAGCCAGATCCTGATAGAAGCTTTCCTGCATCTCGCTGTCATTCTGCTTCATTTTCTCCAGTTCGCTCCGCAAAGGATCCTCAGCTGGCAGCTTCTCCAGCCATTCATTAAAACGTTTCTTATAATCACTCATGATCGTGACCTCCTAAAATCTCTGCTTTCATTATACCCGGGATCAATGAAAAAAGAACCAGATCACTCTAGTTCTTCGTATTCAGAAGCTTATCTCTGTATTTGATGACCAAGAAGATCATGAGCGCCTGTACAGCAATGGCTGCGACCATCCATGCCCATTCTCCTCTGACTAAGAAATGCCCCGTCACGCAATTCAGCAGGATCTGGATCGAGCTTGACGCAAACACCGCCCCGACAAAGTCTTTCATTGTAATTCTGGATCTTGCGGCAATATATGGAATGATGCCATTCGGAATGCCTGGGATCATGCATGCAACAGCGATGACCAGGACCGGATTGCCCTGATTGATCTTGCTCATGATCCAAGTCGATTTCTTTTCGGTATCCAAGGCAAACTCGATGCTCTTGCCAAAAATACGAGCGCATAGGAACACCAGTGCATTGCCAGCCGTAAAGCCAAGCCAGCAGATAATGAACGCACGCCACCAGCCATAGATCAGTGCACCTGTGATCTGAATGACCATGCCAGGCATAAAGACACTGACGACCTGAAGGATCGAGCAGAAGAACAGAGCCGCATAGCCGCCCCATTGCGATCGGCTGTTCAGATACTCCGCCATCTTTTCCTGATCGCCCGTTTTCAGCAGATCATACAGCTGGGCAAAGAAATCACCGAAAAAAACGTAGATCAGATATGCCGTAAGGCAGATGACCCCGACCAGTACTGCAATGACCAGTTTTTTGTTTCCCTTCAGTTTATCTGCCATATCTTTCCCTCGAAATATGCAGTCATTAATATAGCACACTTTATTCCGTTTCTGCCATGGCAGATCAATGTATCCGTTTACAATTCTGAAAGACAATCAAAATCGTTTATTTCAGGCAGTTCAGACAGAATATGAAGACATGAAAAGATGTAACAGTCTTCTGTATCATCTCGATTTTCTTTCCCATCGCTTATTTGCCTGCATAATGTTCTATGATGGTTCAAGTACTCAAGCCAAGGAGACCATGATATGTCAGATAAAACAGTAATTGCAGATCTGGCAAAGCAATTTGCCCATTCACAGAAGATCCTGACTGCATTGGGAGATGAGAACAGACAGCACCTGATCCTTGAAATGATGCAGATGGGAAAATGCGATGGTGTCAGAGTCGGTGAGATCACCGCAAGAACACATCTTTCCCGACCAGCTGTTTCTCATCATCTGCAGATCCTGAAAGATGCAGGCGTCATCAAAATGCGGCGGGAAGCAGCCAAGAATCACTATTACTTCGATGTTGATACAAAAAGCATCAATAGACTGATGGAAATGCTGAAAAGCATCAAGACCATCATGCAGTCGCTTCCTGACCGAAGCGGCTCTGATGATCAGGATCCATATCCTGCTGTGCAGCCTAACGTCATTAACCTATAGGAGGACATTTCAATGACAATCACAGAAGCAATAGAAACAAGACATTCCGTCCGCCAGTTCACCGAACAGGCAATGGATGAAAAAACGATTGCTGAACTGCAGAAAACAATTGATGAATGCAATAAAGAAGGCCATCTGCATCTGCAGCTGTGCCTCAATGAACCAGAAGCCTTTCAGGCATCCAAGCCCCATTATGGAAGCTTTGTCAATTGCCGCAACTATATTGCGGTCGTGGCTGGGCCAGATCAAAGAGAAAGCTGCGGTTATTATGGGCAGAAGATCGTACTTGCTTCTCAGATGCTGGGGCTGAATACATGCTGGGTCGTTCTGACTTATAAAAAAGGCAGAGCAGTATATCAATGCGATCCCGATGAAAAGCTGCAGGCAGTCATTGCCCTTGGCTATGGCATAACACAGGGCACTGCACATAAATCAAAAGAGATTGATAAACTGTGCACGGCAAAAGGAGAAGCACCTGCCTGGTTCCAAGCAGGGATGAAAGCTGCCTCCCTTGCACCGACTGCGATGAACCAGCAGAAATTCATGATTTCACTGGATGGAAATACAGTTTCCGCAAAACCATTAATATCCCTGGTTGGCAATACGGACATTGATCTTGGCATCGTCAAATGCAATTTTGAGATTGGGGCAGGAAAAGAGAACTTCCATTGGGCAGAGAGATGATCCCCTCTCTGCTTTTTATATTCATGCATGGCACTTAAAAAGAGAGCTTTCGCTCTCTCATCAATTTGATCCATGTCCCTTTTTCTTCTTCTTTGGCTTTGGCTGTTCCGTACGTGCCTTAGCAATTTCTTTCTGAATGCTCAGATAGGCAAGCGATTGGGCCTGATAAAGATACGGTCCGGCATAGAATATACCGGCAAGATCGAAAGTCACGATCTGCAGCAGGAACCAGCCAATGAAGGAAAGATCGATCTTGAACAGTTCCATCTTATGGCCTTTGCTCAGATTGCTGGCATACTTCATCACATCAGAAGCACTCATCATCGGATGATCCGCCAGGATATAAGGAACGAATAAGTATTCGTAATACTTCATAATGCCCGGGACGATCAATAAGAACGTCCAGAGAATGCAGATCAGATCCCGCCACAGGATGGTCGCTGAAATGCGCAGCCATTGTTTGCGGTGAAAGCCGGAGAACAGAACACCCTGTTCTTTTCCTTTGCCTTCGCCATGGCGATAGAACCAATTCCTGGCACCATACTGCATAGGATTGCCGATAAAGACCGAAAAGAAGAAGGTCAGGAAGACAGCCGCTGTCGCGCCATAGAAGAAGGAAGAACTTGTCACAAAGGAAAGAAGTTCTGACCATTGCGGAAAGGCTGCTGTGCCATCTGCGGATTTATAGACCACACCGGTATTATTTGAGAACAGAAAAGAGTCCATGGAACAGACAAGCAGGATGAAGCCGGCAAAGACTCCTGTCCAATAGTTCTTCTTGATCAGTTCTTTTGCCTGTGTCTTCAGTTCTTTTCTATTTAGTGTCATGCTTTATTCCTCATCTCTTCAAAAGATTATAGCAGATTCTGCTTATTCATCCCATTGTGCCTGGAAGAGAGAAGCATAGAAGCCCTTCTTCTTCAGCAATTGCTCATGAGTCCCTCTTTCCTGTACCGTACCATGGGAAAGGACCAGGATCTCATCGGCATTCTGTATTGTAGAAAGCCGGTGGGCAATGATAAAGGTCGTTTTGCCTTTGCATAATGCCAGCATTGCCTTCTGGATCTTCTGCTCGGTTGCGGAATCCACATTGCTGGTAGCTTCATCCAGGATCAGCATCTTTGCCTCGCTCAGCATTGCCCGGGCAATTGTCAGCAGCTGCTTCTGTCCTTTGGAAATATTCACGCCATCATCGCTCAGCACCGTATCATAACCATCTTTCAGGGAGATCACAAAGTCATGGATATCTACGGCTTTGCATACATTGATGACTTCTTCTTTTGTCACATTGTCCCTGCCGTATGCCACATTCTCATAGATCGTGCCTTCAAACAGCCATGTATCCTGCAGCACCATAGAGAACTGCTTTCTCAAACTGTCTCTGGTGCAGTGTGCAATATCATGCCCATCCACCGATATCACACCGGAATCAGGATCATAGAAACGCATCAGCATATTGATGATGGTCGTTTTGCCAGCCCCTGTCGGTCCGACAATAGCGATCATTTTTCCGCTTTCGGCCTGCAGATCCAGACCATGGATGATCTCATGTCCTGGCACATAGCTGAAGCGGACATGATCGAAGGAAACATTTCCTTGGCAATGATCCAATACTGCTGCATCTGGATCATCTGCACTTTCGCTTGGCTCATCGATCAAGGCAAAGACTCTTCTGGCCGCCGAGATCGCGCTCTGCACATCGGCCATGATCTCCGCCATTTCTGAGATCGGACCGGAGAAGCGCTTAGAGTACAGAATGAAGGATGAGATATTGCCGATACTGATCTCGTGGGAAAGATAGAGCAGTCCGCCGATCCCGGAAATGATAGCTAAAGAAAGGTTGTTGACAAAGGTCACGGTCGGACCGACGATGGATCCCTGATAATCTGCTTCATAGTATGTCTCGACTGCATCCAGATTCTTTTCATCAAAACGGGAAACAATTGTTTCTTCCTGTCCATATGCCTTGATGGTCTTATGTCCGGAGAGCATTTCTTCCGCAAAGCCATTCAGTTCGCCCAGCTTCATGGAACGCTTATGGAACAGCGGACGTACGACGGTCGCTCTGTGCTTTGTAATATAGATCATGATCGGTGTCGTAAAGACAAAGACAATGCAGAGCTTCCAGCTGATCTGCAGCATCATGATCAAAGAGCCGACCACAGTGATCATACTGGTGACCACATCGATCAGATCAGAGGACAGCGAAGTATTGATCGTATCAATATCATACGAGATACGAGAGATGATATCGCCGACCTGATGATGGTCAAAGAAAGCGACCGGCAGCGTTGTTAAATGATCAAAGACCTCACGCCGCATTTCCGCTGTGATCATGCTGGAGATCTTTACTAAGACTGCCTGGGTCAGATACATCAGGATGCTGTTCAGCAGTACGCATGCAAGCATATATCCGCACAGCAGGAATACGTTGGTGAAATTCACATTGCCAGCAGTGCCGATCGCATCAATTGCCTGCCCAGCAAATTTCGGAATGAACAGGGCAAGTACATTGCCCATCAGAGCAAAGCCGATGGCTGCTACAAAACGCACTTTATGGCGCCACAGATAGCCCAGAATACGGATCATCGTATTTCTGCCAGAGGCTCTCTTTTCATCTTTCTCAGTCAAACAGAGCACCTCCCATCTGAGAATCCGCAATCGCTGCATACAGCGAATTGTTCTTCATCAATTCCTGATCTGTGCCAAAGCCATTGACCCTGCCATGATCCAGCACAATGATCTGATCGCAGCCCTTAATAGAGGAAACGCGCTGCGCCACAATGACCATCGTTGTATCAGGATATTTCTCATTCAGTGCTTTGCGCAGAAGAGAATCGGTTTTATAGTCCAGTGCACTGCTGGAATCATCCAGCAGCAGAAAATCCGGCTGTGCCGCAAAGGCACGTGATAAAAGGATCCGCTGTCTCTGCCCGCCAGAGACATTGGTGCCCTTGCTGGTCAGAGCAGAATCTTCTTTTTCAGATAATTCCGAGATAAATTCTTCCGCCTGTGCATTATTGATCGCATCCTGCAGAGCTTCATCCGATACTTCTCTGCCAAAGCGGATATTTTCCTTTACCGTATCCGAGAACAAAAAATCATTCTGCATGACAATGCCGAACTGCCGGCGCAGGGCATCTGGTTCAATGTTCTTGATGTTCTTTCCATTCAGATAGATGGCACCGGCATCAATTGCATAGAAATGCAGAAGCAGGGACAGGATCGTGCTCTTGCCTGAGCCCGTTGCCCCGATGATGCCCAAAGTCTCGCCCTTCTTCAAAGCAAAGGACAGATGCTGAATATTATCTTTGACCTTCAGATAGGAGAACGATACATCCTTGAACTGCAGAGCATACTGCGGATCGCCATCCGGTTCATTGGCCGGCTGCCAATTCTTTTCATTTTCTGTATTCAGCACTTCCATGATTCTTTCACAGGATGCCATCCCGCGGGAATACATAATGAACAGTCTTGAGATAGCCATCAAAGAATGCGATATCATCTGAAAGTAGCTCATGAAGGCTAAGATCTTGCCTGCTTCGCTCAGTCCGGCATTGACCCGATAGGCGCCCAGGATAATGACCCCGATCATGCCTGCATACAAAAACAGATTCATCATCGGATTGATCGCTGCCATCAATAAATTAGCATGGATCTCTGAATCCTTCAGTGCATTATTTGCCTTGGCAAAATGTTTCTTTTCATATTCTGTACGCGACAGTGCCTTAATGACACGGATGCCCTGTGCATTTTCACGCGTGACGGAAGCCATATGATCATTGGCCTTCTGCACTCCGCGGTACAGCGGCACGCCTTTTGACGTACGCAGATAGATCACCACCAGCATAAAAGGAATGACTGCTAAAAACACCAGTGCCAGCATTGGTTCCAATAAGAAACAGAGGATCAGTCCGCCGATCGTAATGATCGGTGCTCTGACGCCCATGCGCTGCATCATTCCCATCATGCGATGGACATTGTATGTATCGCTGGTCAGCCGTGATTCCAAAGAAGGGATCGTGAACGCATCCGTCTTTTCACAGCTTAGATATAACGTATGTTCAAACAGATCATGGCGCAGGCTCTTGGTCATATCTCTTGCGACCATGCCGGCATTGCGGTTGGCCGCAACATTCATGATCCATGCTAGCAGTGCACAGATGACCATGACCCCGCCCCAGATCAGGATCGCCCTTCGATTGCCGGAAGGAACGATATCATCAATGATCATCGAAAGAATATATGGCAGCAGCAGTTCCAAAAAAGAACCGCCCGCTTTGATCGTCAAGCCAGCAGCCATCATCTTTCCACAAGGTCTGATATAATCCCGCAGTTTCTTTTCCATAGCCATCATTCTACTCCTATTTGCTTCCCTATAAAATATGAAAGGCCCTCTTTCGAGAGCCTGTTCTTACATCTGTTCCGGTGCAGATACACCGATCAGATCCAATGCATTCTTCATCGTGATCATCGCTGCCTTCACGAGCCCCATACGCTGGATCGTGAGCGCTTGATTGCTTGGATCGACCACGCGGTTCGAGTTGTAGAAACTGTGGAAATCTTTAGCCAGATTTGAGCAGTATTGGCAGATACGATTCACTGCCCTGTGCTTTGCGGCATCCGCCACGGTCTTCGGAAATTCACTGAGCTGCTTCAAGATCTGCAGTTCCTTCTCATCTGTCAGAAGATCATACTTCTCTACTTCCTGGAAAGCTGGTGCATCTTCCCGGTGCAGAATGGAGAACATTCTTGTATAGGCATACTGGGCATAATAGACAGGATTGTCATTGTTCTTTGACTTGGCAAGATCCATATCGAAGTCCATCTGCGTTCCTAATTCCTTGGAAACAAAGAACCATCTTGCGGCATCTACACCGACATCCTCGCACAGTTCACGGATCGTGATCGCATTGCCGGTACGCTTGGACATCTTGACTTCTTCCCCATTGGATACCATGCGCACCATCTGGATCAGATCAACGACCAGCCGATCAGGATTGTATCCCAAGGCCTCCATGGCACACTTCATTCTGGTAACATAGCTGTGATGATCTGCGCCCCAGAGATTGATCAAGGTATCGTAGCCTCTTTCAAACTTATAGACATGGTTGGCAATATCCGGGGTAAAGTACGTCAGAAGTCCAGTATTCTTTTTCAATACTCTGTCCTTGTCATCGCCGAACTGCGTCGACTTGAACCACAGGGCATCATCTTTCTCATATGTCAGTCCCTTATCAGAAAGATCCTGAATGACCTTTTTAATACGGGCACTGTCATCCTGATAGAAGAAGCGCTCATGGATCCAGCTGTCAAAATGCACCCGGAAGAGATCAAGATCTTTGCGGATCGCATCCAATTTCATTTCAATGCCTTCATCCTTAAAGTATTCCATCCATACAGAAGGATCCTGATGGAGCCACTTATCGCCATCCTTATTCTTAATGACCTGTGCCACTTCCACAATATCCTGGGCATGATAGCCATTTTCAGGCAGCGGATACGCCACACCGAATAATTCGCAGTATCTTGAATACATTGATTCTGCTAACATATCGATCTGATGGCCAGCGTCATTGACATAATATTCCCTGGTCACATCATAGCCAGCTTCAGCTAACAGACGGCATAGGGCATCTCCCCAGGCAGCACCTCTGGCATGGCCGCAGTGCAGATCGCCCGTCGGATTAGCTGATACATATTCAACTAGGACTTTTTCACCATTGCCTTCATTATTTCTGCCATAGTCATCTCCTTCTTTCAGGATCTGATGAATGACATCGCTCAAAGCAGTCTCTGAAATACGGAAGTTGATAAAGCCAGCTCCTGCCATTTCAATAGATTCTGCTTCGCTCAGGTTCTCCTGCAGCAGCGGCATGATCTTTGCGGCAATATCTCTTGGGCTCTGATGCAGTTCCTTTGCCAAGCGCATCGCAATATTGGTGGAATAATCCCCCATTTTTGGATCTCTTGGTCTTTCCACCATGACCATATTGTCCTGCGGCTCAATATCAAAAGCTTCCTTTACAGAAACCTTGATCGCTCCTACGATTTTTTCACTGATCTCGCTCATTGCCAGCCTCCAATTCTTTTTTAAACAAAAAGCTTCCTCATTATACCGGAAACCTTTCTGTTTGTGTATAGTGCTCAGCGGATCTTTGACTTGTCCGCCGATGTTTTCACTGCTCTTGCCGCCAAGAAGCCACGTACTTCATCCAACTGATCCGGGTCAAAATACAGGGCCGCATTTCTTTTCTTTAACCGGAATAAGATGCACGAATCCTTCTTAGACAGGGTCACTGTCCCCGCATCTTCCCAATGCGTCAAGGCCCCGTTCATCACGATTCCTTCTTCACACAGCCCGCTCTTCAGTATATAGTACATGACCGCAAACACCAACAGTGCAATGGTCTGGGTCCAGCGGAAAACGCCTGTATAGCGGAAAACACCTACCACAGCTACCGCCGCAAACAATGCCGGCACCAGCCATCTGGCCCCAACTTTCGTTGCTACTTTCACTTTTCTGCTGTTGACTGTCCATACGATCAGCATACCGAAGATCACTGCATCCAATACATAGAAGATCCAATCGCCAAGTTCCATTTCCATACCTCTCGAATATGCCCTATTATAACGCATTCAATCAAAAGAAAAGAGCAGATTTTCTGCTCTCCAGCTTGTTGACAAAGTCGCTTGTGAAAATAAGCGGCTTTTTATATAATAAATATGCAAGAGAGCTCCTATTATTCCCAAAATTTTATGATCTCTCTTGCCTTTTTTACGTGCATAATACATGCATGCATGGTATAATATAGATGG
>JAKVKC010000002.1 GCA_022486705.1 Solobacterium sp.
AGCCCTTACAGAATCACTTGTGAAAACAGGCATTCAATCGTATAATAGCAGGTATGGGAGCTATCCCAGCAATCACACGAAAATGGAGGAATGAATCATATGGTATATCTCATTATTGGTGTGGCTGCAGGTATTGTCATTGGACTGATCGCCATGAAGGTGGCGTCAAAACAGGGGCTCGACAGCAGCAAAACAAAGGCTGATGAGGTCCTGAAGGAAGCAAACTCTAAAGCGGAAACAATTTTACGCCAGGCTGACCTGGATGGAAAGCAGCATGCATATGAGTATGAAGTGCAGGCTGAGAAGAAGAACAAAGAGAAGCAGAACACACTGCAGCAGAACGAGAATAAGCTTCTGCGCCGTGAAGATGCTTTGAATTTCCGTGAAGAGAATCTTTCGCAAAAAGAAAAGAAGCTCGGCGATAAAGAAAAATCTGCCGATGACAAACTTGCAAACCTCAGCAAATTAGAAGAAGACCTGAAGGAGAAGATCGACAACCAGATCCATGTATTGGAACAGGCAGCTCATCTCTCGCAGGAAGATGCACACAAAGAATTGATGCAGGCAGTTGAAAAGAAGTCAGAGCAGGAGATTGCTCAGTACCTGCATGAGCAGCAGGAAGAAGCAGAAACAAAGGCTTCTGAAAGTGCTAAGAACATTATTGCCTTGGCCATTCAGCGCTATGCGCAGGATGAGACCATTGAACGTACCGTCAGTACGGTGACTTTGACTTCAGAAGAAATGAAGGGCAGGATCATCGGCCGTGAAGGACGCAATATCAAGGCGATCGAACAGGCAACAGGTGTTGATCTGATCATTGATGATACACCGGATGTCATTACTGTATCGTGCTTTGATCCGATCCGCCGTGAGATTGCAAGACAGTCTCTTGAGATCCTGATGAAAGATGGCAGGATCCAGCCAGGAAGAATTGAAGAAGTTGTTGAGAAGGTCACCAAGGAATTGGATGATGCGATCCTGAAGATCGGCAATGATACGATCTTCCAGCTTGGCATCGGCCGTATGAACAAAGAACTGGTCAAGCTGGTAGGACGCTTAAGATTCCGCTACAGCTATGGACAGAACGGCCTGGAGCATTCGGTCGAAGTTGCTAATTTTGCCGGCATGATGGCTGCGGAGCTTGGTCTGAACCAGGCACTCGCCAAGCGGGCTGGACTGCTGCATGATATCGGCAAGGCGGTCGACTTTGAACAGGAAGGCAGCCATGTTGAACTTGGTGCAAAATATGCGAAGAAATACGGTGAGAGCCCGGTCGTCATCAATGCGATCGAATCGCATCATGGCGATACGGAAGCAACCGACATTATCTCGAATCTGGTCGCTGCTGCAGATACGCTGAGCGCCGCCCGTCCAGGTGCTCGCTATGAGTCTATGGAAGGCTACATCAATCGTCTGGAGAATCTGGAAAAGATCGCAACAGGGTTTGATGGGGTTGAAAAGGCATATGCAATTCAGGCAGGACGTGAGATCCGTATTATGGTCCAGCCGGAAAAGATCGATGATATCGGTATGGTCAAGGTCGCTCATGATATCCGTGAAAAGATTGAAAACGAGCTGACATATCCTGGCCAGATCAAAGTAACACTGATTCGTGAGGTCAGAGTTCAGGAATTGGCTAAGTAAAGCTGTTGGAGCTGTCTTTGAAAAGAAGACAGCTTTTTTCATGAGCAAAGCATTTTCATTATCGCCGCATCATGCTAAAATAAAGAAGTTGAAGGAGGATTATCATGCCAGTAACAGTTGATAAGGATACATGTATTGGATGCGGTGCCTGCGTAGGTACGTGCCCAGTCAGTGCACTGTCTCTCGATGAGAATGGTAAGTCTCAGTGCGATGAGAGCGTCTGTGTTTCTTGCTTCTCATGTGTAGGTGCTTGCCCAGTCAGTGCAATTTCCGAAAAGTAAGTGAGGAAGAAGGACCAGCTCAGGCTGGTTTTTTTCTTGCATGCTGCGGTGTGCTATAATAATGCCTCGTGGAGAATAAAATGAAAAAAAGAAATGATGATATTCTGCCGGATCACAAGGCAGAAGCACATCGGACAAAAGAAATGCCAGCGCCGGAATACGGCCTGTTTGCGATGAATGATGCCTTGGCATCTTTAGGCAGAGGAAAGAAATATTATCTGCGGACTTATGGCTGTCAAGCCAATGTCAGAGATGGCGAGACCATTGCCGGTATGATGGAGATCATGGGCTATGCCAATACAGAACATCCGGAAGAAGCAGATGTGCTGATCTTCAATACATGTGCGATCCGCAAAGCAGCCGAGGAACATGTCTTCGGTGAGATCGGCATGCTGAAGGGACTGAAGGAAACAAAGCCGGAAAGGATCTTCTGCCTTTGCGGATGCATGGCGCAGGAAGAATCGGTCGTATCGCTGATCCAGCAGAAATATCCGCAGATCGATCTGGTCTTCGGTACGCATAATCTGTACCGTCTGCCGGATCTATTGCAGGAAGTGATCCAGACCAAGAAGAGAAAGATCGAAGTCTATTCGGAAGAAGGAAGGGTCATTGAAGATCTGCCGGTGCATCGCAGCCAATCCTGCAAGGGGTTTGTTGATATCATGTATGGATGCAATAAGTTCTGCACTTACTGCATCGTACCGTATACAAGAGGAAAAGAACGTTCCCGCAGAATGGAGGATATTCTCCGTGAAGTTGAAAAGCTGAAGGAGAACGGCGGCCGAGAAGTGATCCTGCTTGGACAGAATGTCAATGCCTATGGCAAAGATCTCGGCATGGAAGATGGCTTTACCGATCTTTTGATCGCCGTCGCTGAGACGGGGATCGATCGGATCCGTTTCTATTCTTCTTCGCCGCGGGACTATCAGGAGAGCACGATCCAGGCTATGCAGGATCATCCGAATATCATGCCGGCCCTGCATCTGCCGGTGCAGTCAGGATCCGACAGTGTCCTGAAGCGGATGGCCAGAGGATATACAGCTGAAGAGTATAAACAATTATTTGACCGTCTGAAGAAAAGGATCCCGAGCATTACCTTTACGACCGATCTGATCGTCGGCTTCCCAGGCGAGACCGAAGAAGAGTTCCTTGCGACCTTGGATCTGGTGGATTACTGTCAGTTCGATATGGCATATTCCTTTATGTATTCGCCGCGCGAAGGTACGCCGGCTGCCAGAATGGATGGCCAGATCAGCACCGCTGAAAAGAAGAAACGGCTGGCAGAACTGAATGCACATCTGACGCATTGGGCAAAGGAAAAGAATCAGAAGTATGCGGGACAGACTGTCAAAGTGCTGTGTGAAGGCAGATCCAAGAAAAATGCGGATGTATACAGCGGCTACAGCGAAGAGAATAAACTGGTCAATTTCACTTCTGATAAAGAATGTGAGGGAGAGATCGTTGATGTAAAGATCACCGATGTAAAAAGCTTTTCCCTGGATGGGCATGCATTGTGAATCTGAGCAGAATGTTTTATAATACAAAAAGAAGTTGGAAGCTATTGGAGGATAATTTATGAGTAAAGTACGCATATTTGCGCTTGGCGGTCTTGATGAAGACGGCAAGAATATGTATGTTGTTGAGAATGGAAATGACATCTTTGTCATGGAGTGCGGATTGAAGTATCCGGATGGAGAACAGCTTGGGATTGAAATGATCATCCCGAACTTTGAATATCTGGCCGAACATAGAGACATGATCAAAGGCGTCTTTATTACGCATGGCCATGATGATGTCATGGCAGCGCTGCCGAATCTCCTGAAGGAGATCCCGGAAGTGCCAGTCTATATGGCACCGCTGACGGCGATGATCTTTGAACGCAGAGCGAAGAAGCAGGGACTGAAGGATATCAATATCCATCGGATCCGCCGCAACAGCACTTTCACCATCGGCAAGACAGAGATCCGTACCTTCGGTACGACCCAGTCGATCGCAGATGGTTTTGGTCTGGCTCTGAAGACAGATGACGGCTATGTCGTTTACACATCGGAATTTATTGTGGATTACGATACGATGAATGAAGCATTCAAGTTCGATATTACAAATATCACGGATCTTGGCAATGCCGGTGTATTGGCTTTGATGTGTGAATCTGTCGGTTCCACAAGAGAAGGGCACAGTGCTCCGAATCATCGGATCACGGCCCAGATCGATCAGTATTTTGAAGATGCCGAAGGACGGATCTTTGTTACGGTATACAATCAGAATATCTATCGTGTCATTGAGCTCATTGAACTTGCCAATAAGTACAATCGCAAGGTCATGATCTATGATGAGGAACTGCGCAATGTATTAAATGATATGGCTAAGCTTGGCTACTATCATATTCCGGCAGGCTTGGAAATACCGGCCAGCAGCTTTCTGAATGAAATGGAAAATGTCCTGGTCATTGTGGCTGGAACAGGTTCGACCATTTTCCGCAAAGTACATAAGATCGCAATCAAGGAAGATGAGCTCATTGAGCTTCGCTCTTCAGATACCGTGATCATTGCGTCTCCTGCGGTGCCAGGCACTGAGCGTGATGAAGCAAGCATGGAAGATGATCTGTACCGGGAAGCGGGCAGAGTCATCAGTGTCGATGCCAAGCGTGCCTTCTCCATGCATGCATCCATCGAAGATATCAAGATGATGATCTATCTTCTGAAACCAAAGTATTATATGCCAGTCAAAGGTGAATACCGTCAATTGATCGCCAATGCGAATATTGCATTGGATATGGGCTATACGGCGGATAAGATCATTGTCATGGACAATGGCCAGATCGCTGCTTTCAACAGCGGCAAGCTGGAGAAGAACTTTGATTCGATGGAAGCCGAAGATGTCATGGTCGACGGCAATGAGAATTTGGATTCTTCCGGCATGGTGCTGAAGGACAGAGAGATTCTTTCAACCGACGGTGCGATCATTGTCGGTGTCGTCATGAATCACGCGACCAAGGAGATCATCGGCGGACCGGATGTACAGTCCCGCGGTGTGATCTATCTGAAGGATGCGGATTATATTGTCAAGCAGATCGGTGAATTGATGGAATCAACGATCAATGATGCAGTCAAGGCAAAACGCTATGAGAACATGGGATGCCGGGCTGAAGCAAGAGATAAGATCAGCCGCTATGTCCTGCATGAGACAGGCAAGAGACCGATGATCTTACCGGCAATCGTGGAGATCAATACAAAAGACTAAGGGGATCCTGTGGCAAGAAAAACAAAGGCACAGAAAAAGAGAGAACAGCAGGAAGAAGTCGGACAATGGATCACTATCGTGATCCTTTGTGCATTAGCGGTCATTGCACTGCTTCGCTATGGCATTATCGGCAATTTCCTATACAATCTCCAGCGCTATCTGCTGGGAGATCTTTTCTGGCTGGTCTCCGGCATCCTTGTGGTGATGATCCTGATCAATGTCATGAATCGCCATCATGGGAATGAAGAGAAGAATCCAGCTCCCTCGATCCTGATCATCTGTGCGATCCTGCTGCTGTGCAGCTATCTCAGCACCCAGGAGATCGGTGTCCCGGCAATGATGCCCTTTGTGGATCATATTGCGGACTACTTCAGCAGCAATCCTATTGCAGAAGTCGGCGGCGGGATTGTCGGTGCTGTACTGTATGCCTTGTCATCCATGGCTTTCGGCCGAGGCGGCGTGATCGTACTGATCGTCGTTCTGTTCATTATTACAGCTCTTCTGATCGTATCCTTGGATACTTACAAGGATGCTTTTCATACGATCGCGGCATTCTTTGCGACGCCCGATCACAGTCAGGAAGAAGAACCTGAACCGGAGCCCGAAGAAGAAACGGAACCGGCCAATCTATGGAATATGATCGCGGAGCATAAAGAAAAGAAAGAACAGGCCAAGCTTGGTCAGATCAAAGCGGATGCGGATTCCGCCACCGAGATTCCAAGCAGCAATACGGAAGATAAAGAACCGGAGCAGCTGTCGCTCCTTGGCCAGGAAGAAGAGAAGCCGAAGCTGACTTCGATCCTGAATATCAGAGCAGATGGACCGACGGAGGAGATCCCCGTTGTTTCTATCCCGGGCAAAGTCGTATCGGATGCGGATTCTGTGTTCATCAATGTAGATGAACTGCAGGATGCCAATGAAGTGCAGCCAAGCCAAGAAAAAGAAGAGAGCGAAGAACCGGAAGCCCAGCCAGCTGCTGAAACAGCGCCGGCAATGGCGGCTCCGCTTCCGCCAAAGCATGAGAATCATAATAAGCAGTATCGTCTGCCGAAGCAGACATTATTGGATCCGGTGCCGCCGAGAAATGCCAATGGGGCAAATGAAATGGCAGCCAGAGAAAAGGGACAGCTGCTGATCAGTATCCTGAAGAACTTTGATATTGAAGCAGAACTGATCGATACGCATATCGGACCGGCCGTTACGCAGTTTGAGATCCGTCCGGATGTCAATGTAAAAGTCTCAAAGATCCTCGCTCTGACAGATGATATCAAGATGCAGCTGGCAGCCCGCGATATCCGCGTAGAAGCACCAATCCCAGGACGCAATGCTGTAGGCATTGAAGTGCCGAATGAAGAGAGCACACCGGTCAAGATGAGAGGTCTGCTCAATGATGTTTCAGCGAAGGATAAGAATCAGCCTCTGCTGTTCTTCTTAGGCAAAGACCTGTTAGGCAGAACGGTCACCTGCCGTTTGGATAAGATGCCCCATCTTCTGATCGCAGGTGCGACCGGATCTGGCAAATCTGTATGCATGAACTCGATCATCACTTCTCTCCTGATGCGTACAAAGCCGGAAGACGTCAAGATGCTTTTGATCGATCCGAAGAAAGTCGAATTTACACCTTTCCAGAAGATCCCGCATCTGATCGGACCGGTCATCAATGATCCGACCCAGGCAAACAATGCACTGAAAGTGATCGTCCGCATCATGGATGAGCGCTACAACTTATTCGCAGCTGCCGGGGTCAGAAATATTGAAGTATACAATCAGAAAGTCTTGGAACAGAACGGCCGTCCGAACGAAGACGGTTCGCCATGTCCGAAGAAGCTTCCGTATATTGTTGTCATTATCGATGAGCTTGCTGATCTGATGGTCGTCGCTGGCAAAGAGGTGGAAGCCTCTGTACAGCGGATCACCCAGCTGGCAAGAGCTGCCGGCATCCATCTGATCGTTGCGACCCAGCGTCCTTCGGTCGATGTCATTACCGGCATCATCAAAGCAAATATTCCAAGCCGCATTGCCTTCAGTGTATCTTCCGGTATGGATTCACGTACCATTCTGGATCATATCGGTGCTGAAAGACTGCTGGGCAATGGCGATATGCTGTACATGCCGATTGGTCAGAACAGTGCAACACGTGTGCAGGGCGTCTTTGTCACCGATGAAGAAGTCAAACGGATCGCCGATTATGTTTCCAGTGAAGCAGTGCCGATGTATGATGATTCATTTGTCATGCTGGAAGGAATCAATGACGCAGATGGTTCTGCCGTCATGACTGTCAATGATGATCCTCTGTTCCAAGAGGTGAAGGACTATGTCATTGAAGCACAGAAAGCATCTACCTCACTGCTGCAGAGAAGATTCGGCATTGGCTACAACCGGGCTGCCCGCATGATCGATGCTTTGGAAGAAGCAGGTGTCATCGGACCGGTGCAGGGCTCCAAGCCAAGAGAAGTATTCATCAAGCCGGATGACAGTGAAAAGAAAACTGAGACGGGTGAAAAATACGAATGAAGGACGAAAGTCCTTTTTTTGAAGCATTCGGTTTGACATTCACAAATAGTTAGGCTATTCTAACTGCGTGAGGTAGAAGATGAATCTGATTACTTGGAGCATTGTGATATGCATTGCAGTTCTAGCAGTTCTGGACTTGATCTATATTGCCCATCATGGCGTGGATTCCTGCGGTGGGAATTGTACCCAGTGCGGCGGAAAATGCAAATGGGCAGGAGATATTGCAAAAGCGAAGAGATCGATCGCAAGAAAAAAGAGACTGCGGGCATTCTTCCATTTGGACAGAGCGGATTAGCTCTGTTTTTCTATGGGAGCCGTCAGTTCCAGATGATTCCCTTCACTGTCTTCAAATTCACTGACCCAATTGTCACCGATCTTAGTTAAAGGAAAAACAATCTTCAGGCCTGCCAGCTTTTTCTTAAGGACAGAGAGACTCTCAGCTTGAATGCTTGGCAGACAGTTCGTGCCGAAAGTATGATCTTCGTGCATCTTTTCATAGGCGAACAGACCAAGGCGAAAACCATGGATATCAAAGATGCTGTAAATAGGATCTTTTCTGATAGGTGCCTGTTCAAAGAAGGCTGTGTAGAAAGCAATGGCACGGTCCATGTCAGTGACGCAGAGATAAAGAGAATTTATGGTACAGTTCATTTTAAATGCTCCTTAATGATTTTAATACTATCATAGTTTGCTATCATGAGAAAGAATGGAAAGTATGGCTGAACAAATCCCGCTGAAGTGAGACTGGGATGAACAGGATGGCTTTTGCGAAGAAAATAAAAATACTTCAGAATGCAGTGACAGGGGAGAGACACGCATATGATGAATGGTTTTTATTTAGTTGGCACAGTAAAAACAGTGCCGGCTGCGGCGGAAGGAAAGAACAGCTGCTGTACGATGACGATCCAGAGCGATCGGATGTTCCGCAATGAAGATGGGAGCCTGGATGAAGATGTGTTTACGATCGAGATCTGGCGGGGCATCGCGGAAGAAGTACGGGACTGCTGTGAAGAAGGAATGATCATTGCGGTGAAAGGAAGACTGACGGCCGCAGCAGATGCCGCAGGAAAAGCGGAATGCCGGCTGATCGCGGAACATGTAACGTATCCGCATCGTCGCAATGTCATCACGAAAAACGGTCGGAATATGGTAAGATAGAAGCGTTGAAAAGTGAGGAACAGATATGGCATTTGATTCGTTGAGCGAGCGTCTGAATAAAGCAATGCGCAATGTCGCCGGCAAGGGGACACTGAGCGACGCAAATATGGAAGATATGCTGAAAGAAGTGCGTTTGGCACTTCTGGAAGCAGATGTGAACTATAAGATCGTAAAGGACTTTCTGAATGATATCCGGGAAAAGGCCAGGGGCGAGGAAGTGCTCAAGTCGGTTGAACCGGGCGAACAGCTGGTCAAGATCGTTCATGATCAGATCGTTGATCTGTTAGGCAATGAAGAAGCAGGCCTGAATTTTAAGCAGGATGGCATGACCGTCATTATGATGGTCGGTCTGCAGGGAACCGGCAAAACAACATCTGTTGCAAAGATCGCCAAGATCGTTAAGAACAAGATGGGAAAGAACCCGATCCTGATCGCTGCCGATGTTATCCGGCCTGCTGCCATTGAACAGCTGCAGACATTGGGCCGCGAAATTGATACTGAAGTATTCTCTTTGGGCGCTGAAACATCTGCTTTGGAGACGGTAAAGCAGGGCGTGCAGTATGCCAAAGAGAAGGGCTATGATACGGTCTTCATTGATACAGCCGGACGTCTTCATATTGATGAAGTGCTGATGAATGAACTGAAAGATATCAATGAAGCTGTGCAGCCGGATGATATCCTGCTGACGGTCGATGCGATGACAGGTCAGGATATTGTCAATGTAGCACAGGCTTTCAAGGAAGCACTGCCATTGACGGGACTTGTGGTAACAAAGTTCGATGGCGATTCCCGCGGCGGCGGTGTTCTGTCGGTGAAGAAGATCACGGAAGTTCCGGTCAAGTTCGTCGGTGAAGGTGAAAAGATCGATAATATGGACGTGTTCCATCCGGACCGGATGGCAGACCGTATCCTGGGCATGGGAGATATTGTCTCTTTTGTTGAAAAGGCGCAGGAAAAGATCGACCAGGAAGAATCTGAGAAGATGGCCCAGCGCATGATGAATGGGCAGTTCTCTCTGACGGATATGCTGAAGCAGATGGAAATGATTGAAAAGATGGGACCGCTGGGCGGCATTATGAAGATGCTGCCAGGCATGAATCAGTATGCCGATATGATGGATGATGAGAAGACAGGCGCAACCATGAAGAAGACCAAGGCGATCATTCAGTCGATGACGGTCTACGAGCGGGAACATCCGGAGAAGATCCGTTCGACCATGAAGAAAAGAATTGCCAGAGGATCCGGCTCAACGGTAGAAAATGTCAATAAGCTGATGAATCAGTTCTCAAGGACAAAGAAAGCGGTCGATCAGCTTGGTATGATGCAGAAAAATGGCGGGATGAGCGAAGAAAAGCTCGAGAAGATGGCTGATCAGATGCAGAATATGCAGATGCCGGATATGCAGAACCGCAATGGTTTCCGCAGACATTAACAGTACTGTCAAGGGAAATACCTTGACAGTACTTTTTTGTTGGTCTATGATAGTCCTGTTGAAAGTAGAGGACATAAAGATGGCAGTTAAATTACGTTTAAAGAGAATGGGTGCGAAGAAGGCTCCTAGATATCGTATTGTTGCAGCAGACTCTCGTTTTGCAAGAGATGGACGTGAGATTGAAACAATTGGTACATTCAATCCTACAACAGAACCTGAAACCGTTTCTGTTGATGCTGAAAAGGCAATGAAGTGGCTGCAGAATGGTGCACAGCCTTCTGATACTGTACGTGATATTCTTTCTCGTCAGGGCATTATGAAGCAGTTCCATGATGCAAAAGCAGCCGCTAAGGCAAAGAAGTAATTTCTATGGCAGAGCTGGATAAGGTGCTCCTTGATCTCGTCAAGCCAATGGTAGAAGACAAGGACAGTTTGGAAGTCAGAATCATGCCAAGTGCAGATGAAAAAGAAGTCCTTCTGCATGTTTATGCAAAGAACGATGACATCGCACGTTTGATCGGCAGAAAAGGTTCAATGGCTTCGGCATTGCGCCAAGTCATGAGCGTTGCTTCCCATACGGAAGATAAGAAAGTCACGATCAAGTTTGAACAGATCTAACGGGGATGCGCAAGCATCCTTTTCTGACGGAGAAATGAATGGAATATATTAAGATCGGAAAGATCATCAATACCCATGGCATCAAAGGAGAACTGAAGATCAGCAGCTGCTCAGATTTCGATGCCGAAAGATATCAGAAAGGAAATACCGTCTACATTGCCAGCAGGGGACAGTATCTTCCTTTTCAGGTGCAGTCCTTCCGCACCCATCAGGGCTATTCGCTGGTCTCTTTTCAGAATGCTCAGAATATCAATGATGTAGAACAGTATAAAGAATGCATGATCTATATGGACGCGGCCGACCGGCAGCCGCTGAGAAACGGCGAGTATTACCGGGATCAGCTGCTTGATCTGAAAGCAGTGGATGAAGAGGGACATGAAATCGGCATCATTAAAGCAGTGGAAGAGACTTGCCCTGGTCAGCGGCATCTGCGCCTGCAGCGAGAAGGAAAGAGCGATGCTTTGATCCCTTATATTCCTTTCTTTATCAAAAAGGTGGATATGGAACAGAAATGCATTGTCATTCATGTGGAAGAAGGGCTTTTATGAAAATTACAGTACTGACACTGTTTCCGGAAATGTATGAAGATTTTCTGCATACTTCTATTATCGGAAGATCGATCGACCGCGGCATTGCCGAAGTTGAATTTGTGCAGATCCGCGACTTTGCCCATGATGCCTATCGTCATGTTGATGATCATCCCTTCGGCGGCGGCCATGGCCAGGTGATGAAATGTCAGCCGGTGCTGGATGCGCTGCATTCGGTCAAAAAGGAAAACAGCTATACGATGCTGATGTCGCCGGCCGGCCATCCCTATACGCAGAAAAAAGCACATGAGCTTTCAGACAAGGATCATCTGATCCTGCTCTGTGGGCATTATGAGGGCTTGGATGCACGCATCAATGAAGAAGTCGATGAACTGGTCTCGATTGGAGACTATGTCTTAACGGGCGGAGAATTGGCTTCTATGGTGATCATGGATTCTGTGATCCGTCTGCTGAAAGGCAGTATTACCGAAGGAAGCACCGAAGAAGAATCATATGAGAACGGTCTGCTGGAATATCCGCAGTATACGCAGCCGGCAGATTATGAAGGAAAGAAAGTTCCGGAGATCCTGCTGTCAGGAAATCATGCTAAGATCAAAGAATGGCGGACAGAACAGTCGATCCTGCTGACCAAGAAGGAACGGCCGGATCTGTTTAAAGCCCATGAGTTTACCAAAGAAGAGAAAAAGATCCTGCAACGTCTTCAGAAAGAAGGAAAGATCTGACCCTTCTTTTTCTTTCAATCAGAGCGATCTGTTTTATAATAATAAAGAAATGAGAGGTACTATATGAAATACACTGATCGTACAAAAACACCTTTGAAATGGCATCACTTTCTGGAATTCTTTCTGATCCCGGTGATCGCTGTTTCATCGCTTTATAATCTATTCAGCCTGATCAATGAACTATTCGGCCTGCAGATGCCTTATGCAAGAAATATTCTGCGTCCGATCCTGCAGGTATTCGGGGCAACCGTATCCAATCTCGGCGGATGCTTCTGGTATGTCATTGGCTACTTCGGCGTACGTCTGCTGCTAGCAGTATTGATCGTCTATGTATGCATCGGCTTCTTTCAATGGAAGAACAATGCCAGAAAAGGATGGCTCTATTATCTGCTGATCCAGGCAGTGGAAGCAGGCCTGCTCTGCATTGGCTGTTTTATGATCTATCTGTCTTCACCGGCATTGTGCAGTGAGATCCTGAGCGCTGTGCTGGTGTCGTCCTACAGTGTATCGGCATCCTTCTCGGAGACGGTGCTCTTAGTAGCATTGATCTTTGATCTGATTCTGGCGCTGATCGTCTGGATCCTGAACGCGATCTACTACAGTGAGCGCAGTCAGCTGTTCGTGGATACCTATGTTCCATATCAGGAGGAAGGGCAGCTTTCGCCAGCACAGGCAGCGCCTGTTCAAGAAGGAACAGTTCCATCTGCTGAACCGGCCATGAAGGAAGACGCTGCGCAGACAGCAGAAGATCAGGCAGCTGCGATGGATGAAAAGAACCAGGAAGAACCAGCGGTGCAGACTGCTGAGGAACCTGTCAAAGAAGAACAGGAAGTTCCAGCTGAAGCAGAAAAAACAGAGGATGAGCCAAAGGATGGCCTTAGATTCTGTCCGAACTGCGGCGCAGAGCTGGGGGAAAATGACCAGGCTTTCTGTACCCACTGCGGAGCAAAACTGAAGTAAAGCAAAACAGCCTTGACGGCTGTTTTCATTTGTCCTTTTTATTGTGTTTTTCTTCCGGTTCGTTCATGGTATTCTGCAGGATCTCGAAGTATCTTTCCAGATACATTTTATGAGCAATTGCGGTGCATACATTCTTCAGCATCTTCTCATCTTCTGTAGCAGCCGAAGAGGATCTCTTGGCCGGAGCTTCATAGAAGACAGAGACCGCATTCTGCAGCTCTTGGCGGAAATACTCATAGCCCTTCTGTATGGAATAATTCTTTGAACGGAATAAGACAAGGGCCGTACGTACATATTCAATCGACAGAACAGACTTGGCGATCGTAATAAAGAATACGGTAGCGATCTGCTCTCTTGTATATGTTTTCTTATTGACTCTTTCAAACAGTTTAGCCTTGGCATAGTTGGAAATCATGGAAGGTGTGACCTTCATCTCTGGGAATCCTGCCAGCGGACCGTTGATATAGCGGGCGACCTGTTCCAAGTACAGACCGACATCTGGAATCTCCTCATATGATGGCAGTTCAAATGCATTTAATTTATCTTTAATTGCTGTATTTTCCATATGCTTATTTTATTTCAGCTATATAAAAACGTCAACTAAGCTTATGAATAACCGATGTTCACGGTATGAAAATGAAGATGATTCAGCTAGAATAGAACATATGAAGACGAACGGAACGATGTCAAAAGAGACACTGCATAAAGTATTGGCAGAATATGTATCAAAGCAGATTGCCGCAAAAGCAGATGATCTGACAGCAGAAGAATGGATCATGATCATGAACTGCTACAGCAGTCATTTTTCAGCATCTTTCTGTGCAAAAAAAGTCGGTATCACCGAAAAGGAGATCGAACAGATCTATTATCAGTTCAGCATGGAAGCTTCTCTCTATGCGATGGAACATCCGTATTAACGGTTCTCGGTCTGCGGCAGAATAATAATGACGGCAAATTCTTCCGGTGTCTGATCCATGTTCATATCGCCATGGTATTTTTCGGTCAGCGATCGAATGGTGCGCAGACCATATCCATGCTGGATGCCATGGTCATGTTCGATCAGATGATGATCTTTATCCAGTACGGCAATATCACATGAATTGCGGATCCGGATCATGAATTTAGCAGCATCGCTGTATAGATTGAGATTGATCTGCTTATGGAGACCGATGTGCTGAATGGCATTGTCCAATAGATTGGACAATAATAGGCAGAGATCATCTTTTTCCATATGCGGTTCAAAGGCTACATTCAGTGTACAGGTCATTTCAATATGCTTTTCCAAGGCCTCCTGGCGCTTTGTGTTGACAACGGCATTGATAGCCGGTGAAATAGTTTCAATCGGCAGGATCGTCTGATCAAATTCTCCGCGCATCTTATTGAGCTCTGCTATGGATTCCGGCGTGAGATGATCGGTATCATTGAAGGCAGAGAACAGATGCTTCATATCATGACGGATCTGCAGCAGTTCGCTCTGCGACTTCAGCAGCTTATTGGTTGAAACAAGCTGAGAGTCAAGGAGATCTTTTTCATATTCTGTTTTATGGACTATTTCATTCTGTCGGGTGATCTCATTGAAGATCATAAGCAGAAGCGTAATGAAGACAATCATGCACAGTAAGGCAATAGTAATATTTGTTTCATTGACGACACTGACCAAGACAAGACTTGAGACAGCCATCAGCATGAACTCGCAATCGACCAATGCCGCTATCAGCATCCATTTTTCTTTCTTGGTCAGCTCGAAACTGCTGAAAGGGATCTTTTTCGCAGCAATCAGGAAAGTGACAATATACAGGAACTGAGCAAGCAGATCTGTTTCGATGCCCCAGTTGTCTTTCAGCTGGATCAGATCGATCCGGCCAAGCAGAAGCTCACTGCTGACAATGATCACTAACAGAGACAGCACCGTCAGGAGCAGATTCGGAATGAGCGCAATGATGATCTTGGTATCTGTTTCATATTCACAGATCAATGACAGATAAAGAAAATTGAAACCTGCATCGATCACAAAATAAAAGGATTGGTCGAGATCATAGAAATTGAATAAAGTGATCGTTCCTGCACTGAGGACCAGATAGATCAGTACAGGCAGGAGCTTTGGCTTCTTTACCTGCGCTGCATTGGTCAGAAAATAGCAGAAGATCGATGTCTCAATGACATTGATGACAATTGTATAGTACATGGCCTATCCCCAGAGCAATCCTTTCATATACAGATCTTTCACTTCATTGACGCGGTCAGCCGCAACCGCAAATACCATACCGTTCGTGAGAATGATCGATGTATTTTCAAAGTGATCAATGAAGTGCAGATTGATCGCTGTATAGTTTGATATCCTGACGATAAAGTCACAGTGCAGTTCCTCCATGACCTGTTTCAATGATTTTCGCTGCTGATATTCTTCTTCTGCAGTATGGAAGAAAGTATAATTCCGGCTGACATCAATATAAATAATATCGTTCAGCGGCAGGTATCTTGTCATGCCGTCGAACTGCAGGGTATAGATCATGCGGCTGCTTTCTTTTTCATACTTGCGCAGGGCATTTTCCAGATCTGTTTTCAGATGTTCCTTGCGGATAAAATAGAAGACATCCAGATTGAAGGAATCAAAGACAAGATCGGAATGAGAAGTGCAGAAGATGATCTTTGATTTGGCATCGCCATGGTTCAGTGAGATCAGGCGGCTGGCAAAATCAAAGCCGGACTGTCCATTCAGGTCAATGTCCAGAATATACAGATCATATTCTTTCGTCGGAAGAACCGATGGATCGGTTGCAGCATCAATATGAAAGGCAAAGTCCGATGACAGTTCTATTTCTTTAAAGCAGGCAATGAGCTGATCAAGATCAGACTGCATATCATCTAATAAGTATAAAGAAACATTCATTCGATCTCCTCACTTCCAAGTGCATTGCGGGAATGCTTCTGCATAAAGCCAAGCACTGCCGTATAAATAATGATAAAGAAAAGCAGGTTGGCAAAAGAGAGATCGGAAAATGAAGCAATCATATACAGAAGGCAGTAGATGCTGAGCAGGACCAAGGAGATCTTCCAGTTCTTTCGGTATTCCTCTCTGCTCAAAGGCTGCAGGCGATGCAGGAAGGGAACATTTTGGAAAAGATACCATAGAGCCAGCAGGACAAGAAGCGTCTGGATCCAGGGAAGATCGATCGCAAGGCAGAAGTCGGCCATCAGATACTGCCCAAAATACAGCAGTGCACAGCCGAGATGAGAAGAAGCGTGATATCCGCCGCAGTGGACGCGCAGCAGAGCATATAGAATGATATAGGATACGGCATAGAAGATGCGGCCCCGCAGGCAGCCAAACAGAAGGACAGGAAGAATGCAGGCAGTGTCCTGGCATAGAATATGGATGCCGTGGATCAGCAGTGCATGGTCCAATTCCTGCTGTGATGATGCATATGTATCGATCCTTCTGGTCATGCTACAAGTATACCATTGTAAATTGATAAAAATTGTCTGTTTCCACCCAAACCGTCCCTCCAAAGTGGCAAACCGTCCCGCCTGGCATTGCCAAATGCCATTTTTCTTTTATGATGAACTAAGAAAAAAGGAGAGAACAGAGCATGAAGGCAATGGAAGGCATCAAGAAGATCCTGATACATGCAGCTAAGCATTCTCTATGCAGTGCATCTCGCTTGGCAAACTATCAGGAAGATGTTCGCGATCTGAAGAAAAAGCTTGCTGATCAGAAATAAAGCATGTTGGCGATCTTCTTCTGAAACAGAGAGATATCATAGTCCCACTGATCGTGAGAAGGGGTTCTCACAGAGATTGGACAGGGAAGAAGCGGATCTGAAATATGGCTGTTCATGCATGCAGTGCAGGAACGGTGATGTACAGAAAATAGAATCAATGCAGGCATGACGTCCTGCCGCAGCAAGGGAAGTACAAATGACGCAGTGAATTTATGGGGACAGTATCAGCCTATTCTTGCTATGGAGCATACCGTATTCTTATGACATTTATAATAGATTGTTTTGTGACAGATGCTGGAAGATCCCGGCAGCTGATTGCACACAGGTCCTTCTGCAGCATGCATCTTAGAACACCGGACCTAGTGCTTGACAGGTTTCATTTACGGTACATTGGCGACGCAGACAGTGTGCTTTTTTCATGCCTGATTTCTTGTAAATTCAGGTAAAAAGAAGCATACTGAATAGAGTGATTCTGATCAAAAGATCATATATGAAATGGAGAGGTTTTTAATATGAGATTTGTTGACACAATTGAGAAAAAGGCCGATGGAAATGCATTGACCAAAGAAGAGATTCAGGAGATGATTGACGGCTATGTCAAGGGAGATATTCCGGATTATCAGATGTCGAGCATGTGCATGGCAATCCTGCAGAAAGGGATGACACCGCAGGAGACAGCAGATCTGACCATGGCCATGATGCATTCGGGAGACGTTGTGGATCTTTCTGATCTGCCGGGCGTAAAGCTGGATAAGCACAGTACCGGCGGCGTCGGCGATACGACAACGTTGGTCGTGGCCCCATTGGTCGCTGCCTGCGGCGGTACGGTTGCGAAGATGAGCGGCAGAGGCTTAGGACATACCGGCGGCACTTTGGATAAACTTGAATCGATCCCGGGGACTTCCATTGAACAGTCCATGGATCGTTTTAAAGAGATCGTAAAAGAAAATGGCGTAGCTGTGATCGGCCAGACGGGCAACTTGGTGCCGGCAGATAAAAAACTGTATGCCTTAAGAGATGTTACCGCTACAGTACGTTCGATCCCGCTGATTGCGTCAAGTATCATGTCTAAGAAATTAGCTTCCGGCGCGGATGCCATTGTGCTGGATGTAAAGACAGGTACCGGTGCATTCATGCGTACAAAAGAAGAAGCCTTCACTTTGGCAAAGCTGATGGTCAGCATCGGAACATTGGTCGGCCGAAAAGTCAGAGCCCTTGTGACCGATATGAATCAGCCATTGGGCATGGCCGTAGGCAATGCTTTGGAAGTCAGAGAAGCTGTTGAATTGTTGAGCGGGAAGATTGCGGAAACAGATCCGCTGTATGAAGTATGCATGCTGCTGGGCGAGAATATGATGATGCTTGCGGGGCTTGCTGAGAATGAAGCAGAAGCACAGAAGAAACTGAAGCAGGCTATCGCAGACGGCTCCGGTCTGAAGAGACTGCAGAAGATGATTGCATTGCAGGGAGGCGACAGCAGCTATCTTACATTTGAGAATATGGAAAAGCTGGTCGCTGTGAAACAGCATATTGAAGTGAAAGCAGACAGCGATGGCTATGTATCCAGCATGGATGCCGAAAAGATCGGTACGGCAGCACAATTGCTGGGAGCTGGCCGTGCTAAGAAAGAAGATACGATCGACCCGGCCGTGGGACTTGTCATGCGCGTCAGATGCGGCTATGCCGTTAAAAAAGGCAGCAGTCTCTGCACACTGTATGTCAATGACGATACGTATCTGAAGGATGCGGAAGAACTGCTGCATGAAGCGATTGAGATCACACCGGAAAAGGGTGAGATCAAACCGATGATCTATGGAACAGTGACCGAAAAAGACATCTGATATTATTCTGTTTTGAGTAATGATAACATTATGCCCTGCATCCGTTGACTTCACGCGGATCGGCAGTTAGATTATAGGTGTATCAAGAAAAGCAATCAGCAAACTTACCGAAAGATAAGGACGCAAAGCTATAGGGTCTGAAATGACAGCCAGCTGCGACAGTGAATGATCGGAGATCGATCCGTCTGCATGCATGGCTGGGTCGATCTCTTTTATGATCCTGAGAGCAATATCCTTTTACAAGTAAATGAGCAAACTTATGCGGAAGCTAAGGACGCAAAGCTATAGGGCCTAAAGATGGCAGCCAGCTGCAGAGATAAGAGATCTTGATCTTCTCTTTCTGCTTGGCGCATCCATCAGGCAAGGGGGGATAAAGATGAAAACATTCACGAGAGCAATCGCAGCTGGGGCATGTGCAATGATGCTTGGCACAGTACTGCAGGCAGTACCAGCAAGACAGTCTCTGCCGCAGGCAGGAGAAGCACTTGTTCAGGTACAGGCCATCGGCCATACATCCGATGGTTCGCAGGGGACTTTGACCATTGGCAGCTATCAGGCCAAGCTTTATGAAGGAACTTCGCAGAATATCGTTGATGCGGAGAACAGCGCAGCGTATATGCCTTGGGGCGATAAAGTCATGATCGCCGATCATGCTTCACAGGGCTTCAGTATTATCCGGACATTGGGCGCCGGCGCAACAGGTTCCATCAGCGATGATGCCGGTACTACCGTATTGACCATGGCATCGTCCTATCAGGGGACCAATACCGGCAATGGCATTGATCTTTCAGATGGCAGATATGCTGAAAATGTCAATGACGGCTCCTTCATTCTGTATACATGCAATGATGCGACAGGGGTCAGCGTAACGGTGACCTATTGGAATGCATCGGCACAGACAAAGGCAGTTTCCGGAAGTATCAATATGTACCGCCTGTACAATCCATGCAGCGGTGAACATTTCTACACAGCCTCGGTATCAGAAAGAGATCATTTAGCCAATATCGGCTGGACTTACGAAGGCATCGGCTGGAAAGCACCTGCTTCTTCCAATACCCCAGTCTATCGTCTGTACAATCCTAACTCGGGCGATCATCATTACACCGTAAGTGCATCTGAAAGAGACAATCTGGTATCGATCGGCTGGAACTATGAAGGCATTGGCTGGTATTCGGATGACAGTCACAGTGTTCCTCTGTATCGTCAGTATAATCCGAATGTCTCAACAGGAACGCATAATTATACGACTTCAAAGAATGAAAATGATTGGCTTGCTACCTTGGGCTGGAGAGCAGAAGGCATCGGCTGGTATGGTGTGAACTAAAAAGATTGCCTGCGCGGCAATCTTTTAATGTGCATTCTTCAGTATGGTCTGGATCTCTCTGGCTTCCCGTTCGCTCATCCAATCAATGCCGCCGTCGGATCCTCTTTTTAATATGATGGCGACGCCTCTTGCATATGGATCTCTCGAAACGAGGATGGACAGCAGATCATCATAGCGTTCGGAAGGAATCTCTGCTTCATTATATACAATGCGGTATTCACTGCCGAGCTCAGGAAAAGTAAACTCTGCCAGTTCGCGCTTTCCGTTATAGGGATCTTCCATCTGTTCGCGGATCGCCTTATTTGTTTCATAGAAGATCTCATCTCGCAGATATTCGGAAGTATGTTCAATATCAGGAACTGTTTTTGCCTCATCCTTAAAATAAGCCCGCAGTACAAGGTTGCCTTTCACGATCATCGGTGCATTGGAACCATAAAAAGCGATCGTATAGACTGTATCGTAGAAGTAATTAAAAGGGTAAAACAGTGTCTTTTCTGCCATGGTATGTTCCTCGACTGCTAATATATCTCGAAATACTTTTTTCCGCAAGCGTGCATGCTATAATTAGGTCCATATTCAGAAAGGAAGCGGACATGGACATTGAAATTCTTTCATTGAGCAGCGGTGCAAGGCAGGCCAAAGGGACAGCTGTCATCATTGATGTCTTTCGTGCTTTTACATTGGAAGCCTATCTTTTCGCCCAAGGAGCGGAAAAGATCTATGCTATCGGCAGTGAAGAAAAAGCGCGCACAATGAAGAAAGAACATCCTGCATATATTCTGGTCGGGGAAAGAGCAGGGAAAAAGCTGCCTGGTTTTGATTATGGCAACAGTCCTTCGGCTGTCAGGGCAAAAGATTTCGCCGGACAGAACTTTGTTCATACGACGACCAATGGGACCCAGGGCATCATGAATGCAGTGCATGCGGACAGGATCCTGACAGGGTCTTTTGTCAACGCCAAAGCAACCGCATCTTATATTCGCTCTCTGCATCCCAAGGATGTTTCTTTGGTAGCCATGGGATGGGAAGATCACTGTACAGAAGAAGATGAGCTGTGTGCTCTTTATTTAAAATCTCTGCTGGAAGAAAAGCCGCTGGAGGATCTGCCAGAAAAGCTGGATGGTCTGCGATACAGTGAAGGCAGAAAGTTCTTTGATCCATCTCAGCAGGAAGCGTTCCCGCAGGCAGATTTTGCCATGTGCACGGCAGCGGATCTGTTTGACTTTGCGATAGAAGCAGAAAAGAAAGAGGATATGGCAGTCTGCCGCAGAAGGAATGTTCATGCCTAAAAAGTATTTTTTCTTTGATATTGATGGCACTTTGACAGATAAGTCTACGCATCGGATCGTTCCCAGTGCGCAAAGAGCTCTGCAGCAGCTGAAGGATCATGGCCATTTTGTGGCCATTGCGACGGGGCGGGCACGGTATAAGGCACTTTCCTTTACCGATCCGATCGCTATCCATGATCTGGTCTGCTATGGCGGCGGATGCTTAGTGATCGATGGCCGAACGGTATGCATGCAGGCATTGGACCATGCCAAAGCTGTCCATCTGCTGGAACATGCGGATGCGGATGGTCTAGGATGGATGCTGATGCTGCATGATTCTGATGATGTCTATTTCAATCGAACCGGATTTTTGGAACAGGCAGGCTTACGGACAGAGCTGACGACGTATCATGAGGATCCTTTTTTGGATTTTCATGCCCTGCCAAAGATTCTGAAGATCTATCTTTATCTGCCTGAAGGAAGTGAAGAGCAGCATCCATGGATCAAAGAAATGGGCTTTCTCAGAATGAGCAGCAGCTATGTTGTTATCCAGTATGATCAGAAAAAGCAGGGGATCCTGGCAATGATGGATCATTTGAAAGCAGATCCGAAAGATGCGGTTGTCTTCGGTGATGATACAAATGATCTTGTGATGTTCGATCCTAGATGGTTCAGTATTGCTATGGGCAATGCCTGTGAAGAACTGAAAGAAAAGGCGGATTATGTGACGGCGCGAAATGTGGACGATGGCATTTGGGAAGCATGCCGCCATTTTGGCTGGATCTAGCGATTTTTATTTACTTTGATGCAGCGTTATGCTATGATTCTGCTTGCGCAGCTATATGCGCATCTCTGTTCCGCTGATAGTTTATAGGTTCATGAACAGATGATGATCGATAGATGAAAAGGAGAAAGTAAAATGAATTTAGGTTTAGTAGATCAGATCACAAAAGATCAGCTCCGTACGGATATCCCAGCGTTCAAGTCTGGTGATACAGTCAAAGTCAATGTTCGTATTCGTGAAGGTGAGAAGACACGTATTCAGGTCTTCGAAGGTGTTGTTGTAGATAAGAACAACGGCGGCATCGGTGAGTCATTCACAGTACGCAAGATGTCTTCCGGTATTGGTGTCCAGAGAACATTCCCTGTCAACAGCCCAATCATTGAGAAGATTGAAGTTATCCGTCATGGCAAAGTCAGACGTGCAAAGCTGACATACCTCAAGGGACGTTCTGCTAAGAATGCCCGTATCAAGGAAGATAGATAAGCATTCAGGAAAAGACCTTCGGGTCTTTTTTTTGGTTTTGTCGGAACCATTCCTGTCAATGAGCAGATTGGTATACATTTTCTTTGATCTGAAAGCGCTTTATACAAACTGAGTGCTTCGAGAGCTTTGTTTTCCGTGTATAATAAACAATATGGAAAACAACAGTATAAAAGACAGCAAAAAAAATATGGATGATACGGAAGACTTCTCTGAGACGCGTGTTTTAGAGCGGATGACAGATGCTTCCTATGATCAGGAGACAGCAGAGCACAGTACCGTCACGGATGAAGATGATGCGGCTTTTTCACAGACTGAAAGTGCCGACGAAATAAAAGAACCAGAAACAGAAAAAGCGGAGAAAGCAGAAAAGGATCCCAAAAAACATAAGAATGAGCCGGCACCGACAGCAGGTGGTGAAGTGCTGTCGTTCATCAGAGATCTGGCTATCTGCATCGTTGCCGTCTTTCTGCTGACAAGCTTTGTGATCCGTCCGGTACAGGTCAGAGGCAGTTCGATGTATCCGGAGCTGAATGACGCTTCTATCGGCTTTTCCAATGTCATTGGGTATAATATCAGCGGCCTGAAGCGCTTTGATATTGCCATTATCTATGTTGCTGAAAAAGATGAATATCTGGTAAAGAGAGTCATCGGCCTGCCGGGAGAAACGGTATCCTATGAAGATGGACAGCTCTATATCAATGGTGCGTTCGTCAAAGAAGACTTCTTCAATCAGGATTATGTAGATTCCTACAATGGAACATTTATGAGCGATGTTGCACCGATCACTTTGGGGGCAGATGAATACTACTGCTTAGGGGACAATCGTCCGCATTCTTCGGACTCCAGATACTATGGACCGTTCAAGAAGGAAAACATTAAATCGAAAGGTGTATTCATCTTCTGGCCATTTGATAAATTCAGTGTCCAGACGTGGTGAAGAAAGAGATCTAGCAATGGTCATTTCCAAAAGGGAATGGCCATTCCTTTCGAAAGGGAAAATGTATTTTCGGAAGCAGATTATGATACAGTGAATAAGAAGTGTGAATAAAGATGGAACAGAAAAAAGAGAACAGAAAAAATAAGAAAACAGAAGAGTTTTCACACGCCAAGATCAATTGGTATCCTGGCCATATGGAGAAAGCACGCCGTGAGATGACGGAAAAGCTGAAAGCAGTGGATCTGATCATTGAACTGCGCGATGCTCGCATCCCGGAAGCTTCAAAGAACCCGATGCTGAATGAGATGGCGCAGAATAAGCCAAGACTGATCGTTCTTTCTAAGATTGATTATGCAGATCCCAAAGCAGTCAGGGAATGGGCTGCATATTTTAAAGAGAAAGAGAACTGTTCATGCATTGCAGTGGATCTGCTGAATGATAATAAGTGCGGCAAGAAGATCATTGCGGAAGCATTGCAGGTGACCAAGCCAATGCGGGACAGACAGATTGCCAAAGGCATCCATCCGCGGGCGGTACGGGCAATGGCCTGCGGGATCCCAAATGTAGGCAAGAGCACAATGATCAATCGCATCAATGGAAAGAATACGGTCAAAGCAGCCGATAAACCAGGTGTCACACGTTCCTTGACTTGGATCCATGCCGATCCGGATCTGGATCTTTTGGATACCCCGGGCGTACTGTGGCCGAAGTTCGAGGATCAAAGGACGGGCTCACTGCTGGCGGCGATTGGTTCGATTAATGATGATATCTTAGATCAGAAGATGCTGGCCATGGATACGATCCATGCGATCCAGAATCTGTATCCGGGAAAATTGGAAGAGATCTACGAAGCAGGAGAAGTCAATCCCAATGGGATGCTGAAAGCAATTGCAGTCAAAAGACATTTCCGAAAAGAAGAAGATGCTTTGGATCTGAAGCGGGCAGCGCAGGCTTTTCTGTTCGATCTGCGCCATGGAAAACTGGGCAGACTGACGTTGGAAGGAGTGCCGCATGAAAAGAACCAGTAAATGGTGTCCGAATGATTATGAACATGCCTATTGGCCGCAGGGAAAAATGATTGTCGGTATTGATGAAGCAGGACGCGGACCTTTAGCGGGACCTCTGTCGGTAGCTGGGGTAGTATTCCCATCTGGATATGAAAATTTTGATATCTATGATTCCAAAGCTCTCTCGGAAAAGAAGCGGGAAGAGATGTATAAGGTCATCATGGAAGATGCGCTCTGGTTTGAGATCCTCGAGATCCCGGTGGAAGAGATCGACCGGCTGAATATCCTGGAAGCAGACCGCAAAGCTATGAAGCAGATTGCAGAAGATGCGCCGGCGGAGATCATCCTGACGGATGCGATGAGCTTTCAGGTCGATGGCAAAACGACAGTTGATCTGATCAAAGGCGATCAGAAATCAGTGTCGATCGCAGCGGGAAGCATTCTTGCCAAAGTAACAAGAGACCGCATCATGGTGCAGTACAGCAGGGAATATCCTGAATATGGCTTTGAAAAGAATAAGGGATATGGGACCAAGCAGCATATGGAAGCGATCCATACATATGGCATTACTCCGATCCATCGCCGCAGCTATGCGCCGGTACGGGTCGTACAGGAAGAATTGGAACTGTAAAGAATTCTCAGATTAGGGGAATTCTTTTTATTCTGCACTATATAGCAATCAGATGGAGATCAGAGAAAAAATTGCTCAGTATGCCTGCAGCTGCAAAGGAGATTGGAGCTTGATCGCGGAAGCACTGCGGAAAGGGACGGTGCCAAACTGCCGGCCGATCCATGAAAAATATATTACGATCTTGGATGAACAGTATCCGCCGCAGCTGAAGAGACTGCGCTATCCGCCATGGACCCTGTTCTATCAGGGAGATCTGCGCCTGCTGCAGAAGCCGATGATCACGATCGTTGGTTCGCGCCAGCTGAGCGAATACGGACAGCGGAATACGGCGGCAGCCGCCAATATCCTGAAAGAAAAGTTCGTCATTGTTTCCGGCCTGGCCAAAGGCGCAGATGCCAAAGCACATACATGTGCGATGGACCATGGACATACGATCGCGGTGATCGGATGCGGCATTGCGCAGTGCTATCCGGCATGCAACAGAGAGCTGTATCAGAAAATTGCCCAGACGGATCTGATCCTCAGTGAGTATCCATATGATGCAGTTCCGGAGCGGCGTCATTTTCCCTGGCGGAATCGGATCTTGGCTGCCTTGGGCGAAGCGTGCATTGTCAGTGAAGCAGCGATGCATTCAGGTACGATGCTGACAGTGAATGAAGCAATATCCTTATCTAAAGAAGTCTGGTGCTTTCCGTATCCTTTTGGGGACGCTGCAGGAGCTGGCTGCAATCTCTTGATCTCGCAGGGCGCGGGGATCCTGTATGAGGAAGATCAGCTCAGAGAAATGATGCCGAAAAAGACGATGCGCCGAGAATGATAGTTGACACTTTGAAAAGATATGGGCTATCCTTTGTACTGTTACTTTTCATAAGTTAGAAGGTTGAAGGGCTTAATATGAAGAATCTTGTGATCGTAGAGTCACCAAGCAAATCAAAGACCATAGGCAAATACCTAGGCAGTGAATATTATGTTGTGTCTTCGAAGGGACACATCAGAGATCTGGCCATCAAGGGGAAAGACGGTCTTGGCGTAGATATCGAAGATGATTTCAAACCAACATATGTCATTTCAAAAGATAAAGCAGATACGGTAAAGGAATTGAAGAGCGAAGCTAAAAAGGCCGACAAAGTCTATCTTGCGACCGACCCGGATCGCGAAGGAGAAGCGATCTCATGGCATTTGGCAGAAGAACTGGGACTGAAGGAAGATGATGTTGATCGTGTGACGTTCCAGGAAATCACAAAGAACGCTGTCATTGCAGCATTTAAGAAGCCGCGGACAATTGATATGGATCTTGTGCATTCGCAGGAAACACGCCGTATCTTAGACCGTATTATCGGCTTTAAGCTGTCAAAGCTGCTGCATTCCAAGATCCGTTCAAAATCTGCCGGACGTGTACAGTCTGTTGCTCTGAAACTGATCGTTGAAAAAGAAAAAGAGATCAATGCGTTTGATCCGAAAGAATATTGGACATTGGATGCAGTATTTGAAAAGGATGGGCAGGAATTCAATGCCGGACTTTCAAAGATCCATGGCAAAAAGGCAGAACTGAATAACAGTGAAGAAGCACAGAAGGCATATGATGCCTGCAATGGTTCTTTTGAAATTACGGATATCCGTACCAGCAGCAGTGCCCGCAGACCGCAGGCACCGTTCATTACCTCAACACTGCAGCAGGAAGCTTCAACCAAATTAGGCTTCTCTGCTAAGCGCACCATGTCGATCGCCCAGAGGCTTTATGAAGGCATCGATCTTGGCAATGGGCAGGAAGGTCTGATCACGTATATGCGTACTGACAGTACCAGACTGTCGGATGTTTTCATGGATCAGGCAAAGGATCTGATCGAACAGAAGTATGGCAAACAGTATCTTGGCAAGACCTATCATGCCAAGAATGATGAAGGTGCGCAGGATGCGCATGAAGCGATCCGTCCGACAACACTGGATCATGATCCGGAGCTCATCAAGGGATCACTGACCAATGAGCAGTACCGTCTTTATAAGCTGATCTATGTCAGAGCACTTGCTTCTCAAATGGCACCGTCGACTTCTGACAGCCTCGTTGTGATCCTGAGCAGAAATGGATATGATCTGGCAGCCAATGGCAAGACAATGACATTTGATGGTTTCTTAAGTGTGTACAAGGAATATGATTCTTCCAAGGATACGCTGCTGCCGAAGATGGAAGTAAAGGAAGTCCTGGAACCAAAGCAGGTCAAGCAGAACCAGCACTTTACGGAACCGCCGAAGAGATATACCGAAGCATCGCTGATCAAAGAAATGGAAAAAGACGGTATCGGACGTCCTTCTACTTATGCCATGATCATCGATACGATCCAGGAAAGAGGATATGTTACGCTGGACCGCGCTTCGGAATCAACGCGTACAAAGGTCTTCCGTCCGACAGACCAGGGAACTTTGACGACCGAAAAGCTGGATGAGTTCTTCAATACGATCATCAATGTAGATTACACGGCAAAGATGGAGAGCGAACTCGATCAGATCGCAGATGGCAAAGCAGAAGAAGTGCCGATGCTGAAGAATTTCTATGGCAAGTTCCAGCCATTGCTGGACCATGCCTATGACAATATGGAAAAACTGGAACTGGAGAAGGTCGGTGAGGTCTGTCCAGAATGCGGCGGTGAGCTCGTTTATCGCAATGGCCGTTTCGGCAAATTCATTTCCTGTGCCAATTTTCCAAAGTGCAGATATACGCGCCAGCTGGATAAGCCGAATGCCGAGAAGCCGGAGCCGACAGGCAAGATGTGCCCAGAATGCGGTGCTGAACTGTTAAAGCGCAAGAGCAGATTCGGAACCTACTTCCTTGGATGCTCAAATTTCCCGAAGTGCCATTATATGGAGAACCTGGAAGGGGAACGCATCATTTCCAAGCAGGATCGCTATAAAGCAAAAGAAGACAAGAAAAAAGCGGCGGATAAAGCAGCCGCAAAAACAGAAAAGAAAAAGACAGCAAAGAAAACAGCGAAAAAACCAGCGAAGAAAGCGGCCAAGAAAACAGTCAGAAAGACAGCTGGAAAAGCTGCCCCAAAAAAGAAGAAAGAGGCTTAAAGCATGCAGAAAGCTACAGTGATCGGAGCAGGCTTAGCGGGATGTGAAGCAGCGTATCAGCTGTCCAAGCGAGGCATTTCGGTCAAGCTCTATGAAATGAAGCCGGTCAAATACTCGCCTGCTCATCACAGTCAGGACTTTGCGGAGCTTGTCTGTTCCAATTCGCTGCGCTCTGATGCACTGACCAATGCGGTAGGTCTTTTAAAAGAAGAGATGCGCACGATCGGATCTTTGATCATGACGTGTGCTGATGAAAATAAAGTGCCGGCTGGTTCTGCTTTGGCCGTGGACCGTGAAAAATTTTCTAAGGATGTTACCGAAAGAATAGAAAAGGATCCGCAGATCGAAGTCATCCATGAAGAAATTGCGGAAATACCGGAAGGACCATGCCTTATTGCGACCGGCCCTTTGTCTTCACAGGCTATCACAGACGCTATCGGCCGCCTGATCGACCGGGAGTACTGCTATTTTTATGATGCGGCCGCACCGATCGTTACAGCTGATTCGATCGATATGTCGATGGCGTATAAGAAGAGCCGCTATGATAAAGGGGAAGCGGATTATATCAACTGTCCGATGAACCGGGAAGAATTCGATGCCTTCTATGAGGCAGTGATCACGGCGGAGACAGCTGAGGTGCATGGCTTTGAAGACCAGAAGGTCTTTGAAGGCTGCATGCCTTTTGAAGTGATGGCAAAAAGAGGCAGAGATACACTGCTGTTTGGACCGATGAAACCAGTCGGCTTGGAACAGGAAGGAAAAAAGAGACCGTATGCGGTGGTGCAGCTGCGCCAGGATAATGCGGAAGCTTCTCTTTACAATATTGTTGGATTTCAGACACATCTGAAATGGGGCGAACAGAAACGCGTCCTGCAGATGGTGCCAGGATTGGCAGACGCTGAGTTTGTCAGATATGGTGTCATGCATCGCAATACCTATATCAATTCGCCGGCTGTCCTGCTGGAGACGTATCAGTATATGCTGCGCAGTGATCTGTTCTTTGCCGGACAGATGACAGGCGTTGAAGGCTATGTGGAAAGTGCTGCTTCCGGCATGCTGGCAGGGATCAATCTGGCGCATGTCATGAAGGGCGAAGAACCGGTCAGACCAGGCAATGAGACAATGATCGGTGCCATGTCCTATTACATCAGTCATGCGGATGCCAAACATTTTCAGCCGATGAATGCTAATTTCGGCATTGTCCATCTGAACAGTGATGCCAAGAAAAAAGACCGGAAGAGTGCTTATGCACCGCAGTCGCTGAAGATCCTTCAGGAGATGATCGATGGCGGCCAGCTTTGAAGAATGTCTGGATCGTTTCCTGAATCATGTATCTTTATCACGGACGGGATCCAAGGATACCCAGGATGCCTATCGGCGTGATATTGAACGCTTTTTGACATACTTAACAGAGAAGGATATTGATGATCTGAATGCGGTGTCTAAAGAAGACATCAGTGAATATATCACGGCACTGCGGAGCGGTGAGATCGGCGGTACGAAACTGTCGAATGCTTCCTTTGCCAGAAATCTTTCTTCTTTAAAAAGCTTTTACCGCTATCTGAACCGTTCAGAAGGCATTGAGGCAAATCCGGTAAGGATGTTCCATGGCGGCAGTTCGCATCGCAGACTGCCGGAATATCTGACCTTTGATCAGATGGAGACACTGCTGGACTGCTTTGATCTGACAGAACCAAGTGAGATCCGCGATCGCACTATGGTCGAAGTCATGTATGCCTGCGGTCTGCGTGTTTCGGAATGTGCCGGACTGAAGATTGCAGATATCAATCTGAAAGAACAGTTCCTTACAGTCTTAGGCAAGGAAAGCAAAGAAAGAATGATCCCTTTCTATCCGCGCTGCGGACAGCTGATCCAGCTTTATCTGACTGAAGTCCGCCCAGAGTATATGAAGAAGACGGAAGAACACGGCATTCTTTTTGTAAATCAGCATGGCCGTCCGATCACTTCCCGTTCCATTGAGAAGGTTGTATCCGCCGGCGGTGAAAAAGCAGGCATCCCATTTCATCTCCATCCGCATATGATCCGTCATAGTTTTGCGACGCATCTCTTGGACAATGGAGCAGATCTCCGCACTGTACAGGAGCTTCTAGGTCATGAGAATCTGTCGACGACGCAGATCTATACCCATGTGACCCAGGATCGTCTGCGCAAAGCAGTGGACCAGGCTCATCCGCATTCTCATCAGAAACAGAAATGAAAGTATTTTCATAAAAACACTTCTTGTATTTTAAATGCAGTATGATATTATCTCTTAGAAGAAAAAAGGTTGTTGGAAGCATTTGGCTATCTGAACCCTTTTTTTTGAGCAAATAGGAGGACGTATGAACAAAAATTCACTTCTCTCAATGCACGATCTCTCTACAGACAATATTCTTCATATTCTTGATGATGCGTCATCATTTCATGTTTCTCATTCAGATTGGCAGCTGCCTTGTTCAAAGGCTCTCGTTGCCAATCTTTTTTTTGAAGCATCGACCCGCACCCATTACAGTTTTGTGTCTGCAGAGCTGCAGCTTGGCTGCAAGGTCGCCGACATTCAAACAGGCACTTCTTCCGTTACAAAGGGAGAAAGCCTTTATGACACAGTCAAAACACTGGAAAGCATCGGCTATGATGCCATTGTGATCCGCCATCCCCAGGATGCCTACTACAAAGAACTTGAAAATATCAATGTTCCGATCCTGAATGCAGGGGATGGGGCAGGCGATCATCCGACCCAGTGCTTATTGGATCTATTGACCATGCAGCAGGAATTTCATACACTGTCAAATCTCAATGTGCTGATCTGCGGTGATATTTCTCACAGCCGTGTGGCCAGCTCCAATAAGGTCGCATTGGAAGAATTCGGCAGTACCGTAAAGTTCAGCGGACCGAAAGAATGGCAGCGGCCAGGCTATGAGATGGTCGACTTCGATGAGGCTCTGCCGCAGGCAGATGTCGTCATGATGCTGCGGATCCAGAAAGAAAGAGGTGCTGCGCTGCGCCAGATGAGCGATGAGGAATATCTGCAGCAGTATGGCTTAACAAAACAGCGGTATGAAAGAATGAAGAAGACGGCAATCATCATGCACCCAGCGCCGGTCAACCGCGGGATTGAAATAGACAGCGATCTGGTCGAAGCACCAAAGAGCAGGATCTTTGCCCAGATGGCAAACGGCGTCCTGGTGCGCAAGGCAGTGATCAAAAGAGCGTTTGGCTATGAAGACTTTGCCGAGGGAACAAAATGAAAAGGCTCATCAAAAATGCGGAGGTGCTTTATCAGAACAGACTGCAGAAGGTACAGGTCCTGTTTGATGAAAAGGAGATCCTGCAGATTGCGGAGAAGATTGAAGGATCATATGACGAGATCGACGGCACGGGATTGACGGTCCTGCCGGGATTGGTCGATGTGCATGTCCATCTGCGCCAGCCTGGTCACGAAGAAAAAGAAACGATCCGGACAGGGACCAAAGCAGCAGCACATGGCGGCTTTACTTCGATCTTTGCGATGCCAAATGTAATTCCTTGTCCTGATACATATGAAAAGATGAAAGACTATGCAGAGCTGATGGAGCGCGAATCCCTTGTGCATGCATATCCATACGGTCCGATCACCGTTTCGCAGGCAGGCAGAGAAATAGCACCGCTTGCGCAGATGAAAGAATTGGGCGTGAAGTGGTTCTCGGATGACGGTGCCGGCATGAATGATCCAAAGATCATGGCAGAAGCACTGCAGATTGCTGAGAAAGAGGATCTTCTGATCGCCTGCCATACCGAAGATCTGAAATATCGTAAGCAAGGTGCCAGTGTACATGCATCGGCATATGCCGAAAAAATGGGGTGGATCGGGATCCCCAGCGAATGTGAGAGCGAACCGCTGAAAAGAGATCTGGCGATCGCTGCCAGGATCCATGGCCGCTATCATGCATGCCATATCAGCAGTCAGCAGAGCGTCGCATATCTCCGCCAGGCAAAGAAGGAACATGCCAATGTCAGTGCCGAGGTCACCGCACATCATCTTCTGCTGGAAAATACAGATGTAAAAGGAACGAATTGGAAAATGAATCCGCCGCTGGGCACCCATGAGGACCGTATGGCCCTGCTGCAGGGATTGGAAGATGGCACCTTGGATTTTATTGCCAGCGACCATGCACCGCATACGATCCAGGATAAAGAAAAGCCCATGGCAGAAGCTGCCTTCGGCATTGTTTCTTTAGAGACAAGCTTTCCGCTTCTTTATACAGAATTTGTTGCGGAAGAAAAACGATGGACATTGTCCCAGCTTGTCTATTGGATGTCAGAAGCACCAGCCGCGCGCTTTGGCTTGAAACAGACGGGGCGTATTGAAGAAGGATGGAAGAGCGATCTGATCTTAGCGGATCTGAAGCATACCGCAAAGATCGATCCGCAGAAGTTCTTCTCAAAAGGAAGAAATACGCCGTTTGCCGGAAGAACGGTGCAGGCATCAGTCAAAGAGACCATTGTCAATGGACAGACGGTCTATAAGGAGGAAAGATGAAGAGATATCTAGTGCTGGAAGATGGCTCAAGCTATGAAGGAGAAGGGTTTGGCTATGACAGATTTCAGATCGGTGAACTTGTCTTCAATACTTCAATGACAGGCTACCAGGAGATCCTGACGGATAATTCCTACTGCGGACAGATCGTGATGATGACCTATCCGCTGATCGGCAACTACGGCATCAATCATGATGACAATGAATCGGTCGAGCCTGCTGTCTTTGGCTTTGTGATCAAAGATCTTTGCGAAGCACCAAGCAACTTCCGCTGCCGCGAAGATCTGGATGAATATTTAAAACGCGTGAAGATTCCAGGCATCTATGGTCTGGATACGAGAGCACTGACCCGAAAGATCCGTTCGCTCGGCACTCTGAAAGCCGTCTTCTGCAATACGGAAGAAGAGATTCCAGCCTGCGCTGAAAAGTGCAGAAAAGCAGACTATCTTCATGATCAGGCAGCCCGTGTTTCAACGAAGAATGTTTATCCTATCCCCGGCCGCGGAAAAAAAGTTGTCCTGATGGACTTCGGTGTCAAGCTGAGCATTCTGCGGGAACTGTCAAAACGAGGATGCGATCTGATCGTTGTCCCTTATGATACAAGTGCAGAGGAGATCCTTTCCTTCCATCCGGATGGCGTCATGCTTTCCAATGGACCTGGCGATCCGGCTGATCTTACAGGATCAATTGAAACGATCCGTCAGCTGATTGGAAAAGTTCCGATGTTCGGCATCTGCTTGGGCTGTCAGCTGATTGCCTTGGCCTCCGGTGCAAAGACTTATAAATTGAAGTTCGGCCACCGCGGCGCCAATCATCCGGTCAGAAATCTGGCAACAGGGAAGATCGAGATCACTTCGCAGAACCATGGCTTTGCGGTCGACATTGATTCCCTGAATGCGACCCGCTTGGAAATGAGCCATCAGGCATTGAATGACGGCAGCTGTGAAGGGGTACGCCATCTGGATGCACCGTGCTTTGCGGTACAGTACCATCCGGAAGCCAATGCCGGTCCGCAGGATTCCCGCTATCTATTTGATGAATTCATGGAGCTCATGGAAGGAGGCAGAAAGAATGCCTAAGCGTACAGATATCCATAAGATCATGGTCATAGGCTCCGGTCCGATCGTCATCGGACAGGCAGCTGAGTTCGACTATGCCGGATCCCAGGCATGCACTTCTTTGCGCGAAGAAGGCTATGAAGTGATCCTGATCAATTCCAACCCAGCGACGATCATGACCGATTCTGCCATTGCGGACAGAGTCTATATTGAACCGCTGACTTTGGAATTTGCCAAACGGGTCATCTTTAAAGAAAGACCGGATGCGATCTTAGGATCTTTAGGCGGTCAGACGGGACTGAATCTGGTCGTTGAACTTGCCAAAGATGGCATCCTGGATGAATTCTCGGTCGAAGTATTGGGCACGGATATTGATGCGATCAATCAGGCGGAGGATCGTGAAAGATTCCGCTCGCTGATGAATGAGCTGCAGGAACCAGTACCGGAATCTGCCATCTGCCATACGATCGAAGATGCGGTCGCTTTTGCCAGTCATGAAGGATATCCGCTGGTCATCCGTCCGGCATATACGTTAGGCGGCACCGGCGGCGGCTTTGCCCATAATGAAGAAGAGCTGAAGCATATTGCGGATACGGGACTGAAGATGTCACCGGTCCATCAGATCCTGGTGGAGCAGTCCATTGCCGGCTATAAAGAAATTGAATATGAAGTCATGCGCGATGCCAATGACAATGCCATTGTGGTGTGCAACATGGAGAATCTAGATCCGGTCGGCATCCATACCGGCGATTCCATCGTTACTGCACCGGTGCAGACATTGACGGACCGAGAGAATCAGATGCTGAGGAATGCATCATTGAAGATCATCCGTGCCCTGCATATCTGCGGCGGATGCAATGTCCAGCTGGCACTTGACCCTAACAGCTTTAAATACTATGTCATTGAAGTCAATCCTAGAGTATCCCGTTCTTCTGCGCTGGCTTCGAAAGCAACCGGCTATCCGATTGCCCGCATCTCTGCTAAATTGGCTGTTGGCTTAGGTCTGGATGAGATCATCAATCCAATCACCAAGACAAGCTATGCCTGCTTTGAACCGGCCTTGGATTACATTGTGACAAAATTCCCGCGGCTTCCTTTTGACAAGTTCCCGAATGCGGACCGTCAGCTTGGTACGCAGATGAAGGCGACTGGCGAAGTCATGGCTATCGGACGTACGTTTGAGGAATCTTTCCTGAAGGCAGTGCGTTCGCTGGAGATCAAAGTAGATCATATTGAAAAGAAAGAATTTCATAAAGCAAGCAAAGAAGAACTGTATCTGAAGATCAAGGCTAGAGATGATGAGAGGATCTTTGCAATTGCACAATGGATCCGCAATGGATATCCGATGAGCGATGTTCAGCAGCTGACGCATATTGATCCATGGTATCTGGCCCATCTGCAGAAGATCATTGATCTGGAGAAGGAAGTCCTGGCCAAGCCAAAGGATATTGAAGTGCTGAGAAAGGCCAAGAAGAATGGCTTTGCGGATTCTTATATTGCGCGGAATTGGCACATGAAAGAATTTGATCTCTATGAACTGGAAAAGAAGAACGGCATCACCCCGGTCTATAAGATGGTCGATACATGTGCGGGAGAATTTACTTCGGCAACACCGTATTTCTACAGTACATATGAAACAGAAAATGAATCCATCTCTTCTAAGAAAAAGAAGATCATTGTGCTGGGCTCCGGACCGATCCGTATCGGTCAGGGCGTTGAATTCGATTATGCGACTGTCCACTGCATTGAAACACTGCATGCGGAAGGCTATGAAGCAATCATCATCAACAACAATCCGGAGACCGTATCAACTGATTTCTCCATCTCAGATAAGCTGTACTTTGAACCATTGACGACGGAAGATGTCATGCATGCAGTCGATCTGGAACAGCCGCTCGGCGTGATCGTACAGTTCGGCGGACAGACAGCGATCAATCTGGCAGCGTCTTTAGCAGAGCACGGGGTGAAGATCCTTGGCACGTCCTTGGATTCTATTAACAAAGCAGAGGACCGTCATGAATTTGAGACCATGCTGGATCATCTGCATATTCCTCAGCCGGAGGGCATGACTGCCTACACGGTAGAGGAAGCATTGAAGATCGCTCATAAGATCACGTATCCTGTCCTTGTCAGACCTAGCTATGTTCTGGGCGGACGGGCCATGGAGATCGTGCATACCGATGATGAGCTCAGAGTATATATGAAGACGGCCGTGCAGGAGATCTCGCATGACTCGCCGATCCTGGTCGACCGCTATGTCTTAGGCAAAGAATGTGAGATCGATGCGATCGCGGATGGCAAGGATGTCTATATTCCCGGCGTCATGGAACATGTTGAGCGGGCGGGCATTCATTCCGGCGATTCGATCAGTGTCTATCCTAGTCAGACCCTGAGCCGCAAAGTCAAAGATACGATCATTGACTATGCCACGAAGATCGGCAAGGGCTTTGGTTTCATCGGTCTCTACAACATCCAGTTCATTGTGGATCACAATGAAAAAGTATATGTTCTTGAAGTCAATCCAAGATCATCACGGACAGTGCCATTCTTATCAAAGATCACTGGCGTGCCGATGTGCACTGCCGCGACCAAGGCTGTCCTTGGCCAGAGCCTGATCGATCAGGGCTATACGCCAGGCTATCATCCGGAAGAAAGCGGACATGTGTACTGCAAAGCACCGGTCTTCTCGTTTGCGAAGCTGAGAAGTGTGGATACGGTCCTGGGACCGGAAATGAAATCGACGGGCGAAGCACTGGGCTGCGATGTGACCTTTGAAAAAGCATTGTACAAAGCATTGGCTGCCAGCGGCATCCAGGTACCGATGTACGGTGCCGTGCTGATGACGATCGCTGATCAGGATAAACAGGAAGCTCTGAAAATGGCAAAGAGATTCTATGCCATCGGATATGGCATTTATGCGACCGCCGGAACGGCCCGCTTCTTAGAAGAGAATGGTCTCTTTGTCCATAAAGCAGCGAAGATCTCAGAAGAGACGCAGCAGGATTCTGTCTTGGATATTATTCAGAAGGGCAGAGTCAGCTTTGTCATCAATACCATGGATGCCAAGGACAGAAGTTCTTCCTTAGACGGCTTTTTGATCCGCAGAGTCAGTGCGGAGAACAACATCTCATGCATGACGTCATTGGATACAGCCAATGCCCTGCTGAGAGTATTGGAAGCACAGTCCTTCTCCTTGGAATCCTTGAATGAAATGGGGAAGTAATATGAAGTGCACAGACGCAGTGATCCTGGAACAGAAAATGCTCGTGCCTGAGATCTATCAGATGATCCTGCAGACAGAAGCACCAATGTGTGCCATGCCAGGTCAGTTTGTCCAGGTGCAGGTACCGGGATATTACTTAAGAAGACCGATCAGCATCTGCGAGATCGATGACAGGCAGGTGACTTTGATCTATAAAACAGTCGGTCAGGGAACAGGGACCATGTCGCAGATGAACAAGGGCGATATCCTCAATCTCTTTGGACCTTTAGGCACAGGCTTTCCAATCCTGCCGAAAGATCCTGTACTGATCGGCGGCGGTGTCGGCATTCCGCCTTTATTCGAAACTGCCAAGCAGTACCGCAGCTTGAAAAAAAATGTCACGGTGATCTTAGGCTTTAATACAAAGGAACAGATCTTTCTGGCAGAGCGCTTTGCGCAGCTTGGCTGTCGGGTGATCATGGCCACCATGGATGGCTCTTACGGCATTGCCGGAACGGTCATGGATGCCATGCATGCAGAGAGTGTTTCAAAGGAGTTTGTGTTAGCCTGTGGGCCGCTGCCTATGCTGAAGGCAGTGAGCGCAGAATGCCAGGGATATATTTCATTAGAAAGCAGAATGGCCTGCGGCATCGGTGCATGCATGGGATGCACCGTCAGAGACAGTGAGGGCGGTTCTCTGCGGGTCTGCAAAGACGGCCCGGTCTTCGCTATAGGAAAGGCGGTGCTTTAGCATGGATCTGCATATTGATCTTCCTGGACTTCATCTGAAGAATCCAATCATCCCCGCCAGCGGCTGCTTTGGCTTCGGCCGCGAATTTGCCGAACTGTATGATCTGTCGATCTTGGGCGGTATTGCGATCAAGAGCGCAACACCGAAAGAACGCTTCGGCAATCCGACACCGCGCATTGCGGAGACACCGATGGGCATGCTGAATGCCATCGGGCTGCAGAATCATGGCGTTGACAGCATTATTGAACATGAACTTCCTTTCTTAGCAAAGTTCAACACGGAGATCATTGCCAATGTAGCGGCAGATGATGAAGAAGGATATGCGGAAGTGATCCGTAAGCTGAATGATCAGCCGACTGTCAAAGCATATGAATTGAATATCAGCTGCCCGAATGTAAAGCATGGCGGCATGGGGCTGGGCACCGATCCTGCTTTGGCGGCACAGGTGACCAAGAAGTGCAGAGAAGTCTCGAAAAAGCCGATCTATGTTAAGCTGACCCCGAATGTTACGGATATTGTGTCTATTGCCAAAGCCGTGGAAGAAGCAGGTGCAGACGGTCTTGTGCTGATCAATACAATGCTGGGCATGAAGATCGATCTTCATACGGGAAAGCCTCTTTTAGCAAATACGACCGGCGGTCTCAGCGGACCGGCCATACATCCGATCGCGGTGCGCATGGTGTATCAGTGCGCCAAACAGGTTCATATTCCGATCATCGGCGTCGGCGGCATTCAGAATACAGATGATGTCATTGAATTTCTCAATGCCGGTGCTTCGGCAGTTGAAGTGGGAGCACAGAACTTTGCCGATCCTTATATATGCAGAAAATTAATTGAAGAACTGCCTGGTGCTTTAGCGCACTATGGGTATCATTCATTGCACGAAGCAATTGGAAGGAGCTTACGATGACAAGAACAATTGTTGCATTAGATTTTTCCTCCAAGGAGGAAGTCCATTCTTTCTTACAGCAGTTCAATGAACCGATCTATGTGAAGATCGGGATGGAGCTGACCTATGCATGCGGACTGGATATCATTCGGGAAGTGAAAGCCAGCGGTCATAAAATATTTCTGGATCTGAAGCTTCATGACATTCCGAATACCGTCAGAGGCGGCATGAAGAACTTGGCAGGTCTTGGCGTTGATATTATCAACTGCCATTGTGCCGGCGGCATTGAAATGATGAAAGCAGCCAAAGAAGGCATCCTGGAAGGGACGCCAGCAGGACAGACGCCCGCAAAACTGATCGGGGTCACGGTCCTGACATCGGTATCGCAGGAAGCGATGAATACAGAGCTCGGTATTCCCGGAACAGTCAAGGATACGGTCGTGCGCTATGCGCAGAATGCAAAAGCGGCTGGCTTGGATGGGGTTGTCTGCTCGGTCCATGAAGCCGAAGCGATCCATGAGGCATGCGGCAGCGATTTTCTGACGGTGACGCCAGGCATTCGCTTAGCAGGAAATACAAGCGATGATCAGAAGAGAATTGCGACACCGGAATATGCCAGAGAACAGGGCTGTGATATGATAGTCGTCGGAAGATCTATCACGAAGGCCAAGGATCCAGTATCGGCCTATCGAGAGATCGAGGAGACGATATCTCATGGAAGAGTATAAAAAAGAGTTTGTCAGTTTTATGTTCCGCTGCAATGCCCTGAAGTTCGGTGACTTTACATTGAAGAGCGGAAGAAAAAGTCCGTTCTTTATGAATGCCGGTGCTTATGTTACGGGATCGCAGCTGACCGAGCTTGGCAGATACTATGCAAAAGCAATCTATGACCATTTCGGACTGGACTTTGATGTACTGTTCGGTCCGGCATATAAAGGCATTCCTTTGGCTGTTGCAACAGCGATGGCCCTGCATGAGCTCTATGGCAAGGAAGTGCGCTACTGTGCCAATCGGAAAGAGATCAAAGATCATGGCGATAAAGGCATTCTTCTGGGCACCAAGCTGGAGGACGGCGACAGAGTGGTGATGATCGAAGATGTCACGACTTCCGGCAAGTCGATGGATGAGACTGTGCCGATCGTCAGAGCACAGGCAAAAGTGGAGATCAAGGGACTGATCGTCTCTCTGAACCGCAATGAGAAGGGCAAAGGTACAAAGACGGCCCTGACAGAAATATCGGAAGAATATGGCTTTCCGACAGCTGCCATTGTCTCGATGCCGGAAGTGGTCAGCATCCTGAAAGAGAAAGATGCGCTGGATGGCGAGATGCTGAAGCGGATCCATGAATACTACGAACAGTACGGTCCGAAAGAATGATCGGCTGGAACAGCCAAAAATCAAATAATCATTGAAGAAGAGGCCTATTTGTGTTATCTTTACATATGGCATCTTCTTTTCTTATGAAAAGAGATGTACTTCTCACACAGTGGATTCTCTATCCCGTGTACATGGCTATCACAGCATTCATGTATTGATAGGGTTCGAAATTGTGGCGGAAAACAACGGAAAGGTAGGTAAAAAAAATAATGACTGTTGTTTCAATGAGGAAAATGCTTGAAAATGGGGTACACTTCGGACATCAGACCCGCAAGTGGAATCCAAACATGAAGCAGTATATCTATACTGCTAAGAACGGTGTTTACATCATCGACCTGAACAAGACAGAAGCTCAGCTCGAAGAGGCTTACAACGCTCTGAAGAAGATCACAGAGGATGGCGGAAAGGTACTGTTTGTCGGTACAAAGAAGCAGTCTCAGGCTACGATCTTAGAGGAAGCACTCCGTTCCGGAAGCTTCTATGTCAACCAGAGATGGTTAGGCGGAACATTGACAAATTTCCGTACCATCCAGAAGTCCATCAAGACTTTGATCGACATTGAAGAGATGGAGAGCAACGGTACATTGGCTGTTTATACGAAGAAGGAACAGTCCGTCTTCTTAAAGAAGAAGGAAAAGCTGGACAACTTCTTAGGCGGCATCAAGGATATGAAGAAGCTGCCGGATGCAATGTTCGTCGTTGATCCATTAGAAGAGCACAATGCAGTAGCAGAAGCTCGCAAACTGAATATTCCGGTATTTGCGCTGATCGATACAAACGCAGATCCTAGAACTGTAGATTATCCAATTCCAGCAAATGATGATGCAGTTCGCTCAATCAAGCTGATGGTCTCTTTAATTGCAGATGCGATCTGTGAAGGAAAGAATCTGCCGCTTGAGAATGTCGCTGAAGAAGAGGGCGAAGACATCACGATGAAGGATGTCATCAAGAAGGTTGAAGAAGACGCTGCTGAGTACGAGAGAAGAAGAAGAGCTAAGTTCGAAGAACATCGTCAGCAGATGGGCAACCGCCGCGGTTCTTACAATGGTGAGAGACGTGTATTCCGCAGAGATGCAAATGGCAACCGTGCAAATGCAAGACCTGCTGAGAATGCATCTGCTCCAAAGGCTGAAGCAAAGGCTGAGGTCAAGGCATAATGGCTATTACAGCAAGTCAGGTCAAAGAGCTCCGCGATCTTACAAATGCCGGCATGATGGATTGCAAGAAGGCTCTTGTTGAGACAGACGGCGATATGAAAAAGGCTGTTGACTGGCTCCGTGAAAAGGGCATTGCCAAAGCAGCTAAGAAACAGAGCAGAATTGCGGCTGAAGGTCTTTCTACGATCTTAACTGAAGGAAACAAAGCAGTGATCGTTGAAGTCAATGCAGAAACAGATTTCGTTGCCAAGAACGATAAGTTCTTAGCTCTGCTTGATGCAATTGCTAAGACATTGATCGGCAGCACAGCAGCTACCTTGGAAGAAGCTTTGGCATTAAAGGCAGAAGATGGCGAAACATTGGATGCTAAGATCGTCAATGCAACTGCGATCATCGGTGAGAAGATCACTTTGAGAAGATTTGAGATCATCACAAAGAATGATGATGAAGTCTTCGGTGTCTATAAGCATCAGGGCGGCAGGATCTCTGCAGTTGTTGTTCTGAAGGGAACACAGGATGCTGGTATGGCAAAGAATATTGCTATGCAGGTCGCTTCCATGAATCCAACATATGTATCCAGAAAAGAAATGCCGGCAGATGTGATCAATCACGAACGTGAGATCCAGCTGGGACTTCTGGCCAATGATCCAAAGCTGGCTGAAAAGCCTGAAAAGGTCAAGGCTGGCATCGTTGAAGGAAGACTGAGCAAGTCTCTGGAAGATATGTGCTTAGTGGATCAGGAATACTTCCTGGATTCTGAGAAGAAGGTCGGAGCTTTCCTGAAGGAAAATGGTGCGGAGTGCACAAAGTTCGTCAAGTATACTGTTGGCGAAGGCATTGAAAAGAAACAGGATGATTTTGCGGCTGAAGTTGCCGAAATGTCCAAGTAAGAAAATGAACTGCTTGCAGAACAGAGCAATCTGGATCTGAAAGCAGTTTTTTTATAGGCAATGAAAGCAAAAAAAAGAACTGCTTTTGATGCAGTTCCGCATTTGCTTATTTCTTGATGAACTTGTTATACAGCCAGACAAGCAGACATGCACCGATGACAGCGAAGATGATCTGACCGATGATGTTTGTTGTTCCGATGCCGAATAATCCTGCGATGATACTGAAGACAAAACCGCCGCAGATACCTAATACGCAGTTGATGATGATATTGGAAGAATCCAACTTCATCAGCTTAGCTGCCAGCCATCCGGAAACTGCACCGACAATTAAATCAATTAAGATCCACATCATTTATAATTCCTCCTTAACCATACTATTTTATCACTTTGTGCTTATCAATGCACATCTGCAGAAAACCTTCTCGGATCCCGGAATCTGAGATCAGAATTGTTTTGGCTGCGAAAAGAGTGCAGATCTCTAAGATCATATGCATGCCAGGCAGGAAGACCGGCTGGCGGGATTCTCTGACATTCTGAAGCATTGCTTCCAAGGCTGTCGGATCGTTATTCACCAGATCAGTATAGAGCTGCTGCAGAGTGCAGCAGGAGACCGTATTGCCGGTATGATACAGAGCATCTGCGACAAGGCCTGCTGCGCGCATGGTGCCGCCGATGCCGATCAGCTGAGCAGACGATGTCTGAAAAGCAGGATGGTCTTTCTGGGCAATGAGCAGCTGTTCTCTGCATTCCTGGGTATCCAGGGGGAGATGTGCCAAGCGTACACAGCCAAGATGAAAGGACAGAGCATCCAGGATCTCACCATTTTGAAAAGCGATCAGTTCGGTAGAACCGCCGCCGACATCAAAAGCAATGCCATCTTTCGGTTCGGACCAGCTGTTTTTGGAACCGATATAATCACAGGAAGCTTCTTCATATCCCGTAAGGGGATAGATCTCAAAGGAACAGCCGGAAAGAGCTTCAACGAGGGTTTTCTGATTTTGGATGCGGCATGGCTCCGTAATGTCCGCCCAGCGGAAAGAAATATTATTTTCATCGCAGATCTGCTGATAGGTCTTCAGCACTTCATAGGCTTTCTGAATGCCCTGCAGGGACATCTGTCCCTGATCATTGACGTGCTCGATCAAGTGAGCTGGGGTAGATTCGTGATAGATCTGTACGGGAAGGCCATCATGAAGTTCATAGATGACCAGGACCATGGTATTGGAACCGATATCGGCAACTGCATACTGTGTCATTGGCATATCCTCTTATTTCCTATATATTAAATGCAAAGCAGTGAAAAAGAAATGAAAAGAAGTATAGGCAATGGTATAATATCTGCAGCAAATATTGGAGGATAATCATGTATAAACGTGTTCTGTTGAAGCTCAGTGGAGAAGCACTGTCAGGCAAAGAAAAGAATTTTGACCCGATCGTTCTGCAGAAACTGGCAGAAGAGATCAAGAAAGCACAGGCATTGGGAGTGCAGATCGCAGTTGTTGTAGGCGGCGGAAATTTTATCCGCGGGAAAACATTGACAGATATTGGCATTGACCGTGTGCAGGGCGATTATATGGGCATGCTTGCAACGATCATCAATGCCTTGGCTATCCAGTCAGCCTTGGAAGGCGTTGGAGTAGATACAAGAGTGCAGACAGCAGTCGAAATGAATAAGATCGCGGAGCCATTCATTCAAAGAAGAGCGGTACGCCACTTGGAAAAAGGCAGAGTCGTGATCTTCGGCGGCGGCACAGGTTCACCATATTTCTCTACGGATACAGCGGCAGCGCTGCGGGCCAATGAGATCAAAGCGGATGCAATCCTGATGGCAAAGAATGGTGTTGATGGCGTCTATACAGCTGATCCGAAGAAGGATCCGACAGCAACGAAGTATGATCATCTGACCTATAAGCAGGTCCTGAATCTAGGCTTGGAGATCATGGATTCGACGGCTGCATCGATGTGCATGGACAATAACATGGAACTTGTGGTATTTAATATGAATGAGAACGGCAATATCGTTAAAGCAATGAAGGGTGAAAAGATCGGTACAGTAATCAGCAAGGAGGAAAACTGATCATGGCATATGCAATTATCGACAGCAGTACACAGAAAATGGACAAAGTCATCGAGCATTTTCAGAATGAATTGAATCAGATCCGCACCGGTATGGCCAATGCAAACATGCTGAATAAAGTGGAAGTCGATTACTATGGCTCACCGACACCGCTGAATCAGATCGCGGGCATCTCTGTCTCAGAGGGCCGCACACTGGTCATTAAGCCGTATGATCCATCTTCATTAAAGGATATTGAAAGAGCCTGCAATGAAGCAGATCTTGGCATTGCACCGCAGAATGACGGTGCTGTGATCCGACTGAATGTTCCGCAGCTGACAGGTGAAGTACGTCAGGAAATGGCAAAGAAAGTCGGCAAAGTAGAAGAAGAAGCAAAGATCCAGATCCGCAGTGTGCGCCGGGATGCAATGACGGCTGTCAAAAAAGACAAGTCACTTGATGAGGATATGGAGAAGGATGCGGAAGGAGAGATCCAGAAGCTGACGGACCGCTATGGTGAAAAGATCGAGACCATGGCAAAGGCTAAGGAAAAAGAAGTACTGAATAAGTGAACTATCGGGGAAATGACTGTTATACAGCACATTTCCTTTTTTGTATACGTTGAGTCATTGCTCTGTAAAAGAGAAGATAAAATCGGTATAATGGACAATGGTAAGTGAGGAAGAGCAATGAAAGAGTGCAGACATGTAGCAATCATCATGGATGGCAACGGACGCTGGGCCCAGGCCCAGGGACTGCCTAGGACAGCGGGGCACTTAGCTGGTTCTGACAATGTCAGAACGATTGCGATTGCCGCATCGGATCTTGGTATTCAGTATCTGACTCTTTATGCCTTCTCTACGGAAAACTGGAAACGCAGTGAAAATGAAGTGAACTATATCATGAAGCTGCCTGCGGTCTTCTTTAAAAAATATATGCAGGAATTTCTGGACCGTGGATATCGCATGAATATCTTAGGAGAACTGGATGAGCTGCCGAAAGCAACTCATCGCGTCCTGCAGGATGCAATGGATGAATCAAAGAACAATACGGGACTGAATCTGAATATCTGCATGAATTATGGTTCGCAGCGAGAAATCCTGCTGGCCGCAAAGCACTATGCAAAAGATGTGCAGGAAGGGAAAGCAGATCTCAGCTTGGATGAAAAGGGATTTGAAAAGTACCTGATGACAGCAGGATTCCCACCGGTCGATCTTCTGATCCGTACTTCTGGAGAACAGCGCATTTCAAATTATCTTCTTTGGCAGATTGCTTATGCGGAACTGGAGTTTGTTCCGGAAGCATGGCCTGCTTTTACGCCAGAAGTATTTCAGAAATGCATCACAGAATATCAGACGAGAGATCGGCGTTTCGGAGGTGTCAAAAATGTCTAAGAAAATGATGATTAAGATCATGACAGCTTTGGTGCTGGTCTGTGTCTGCGTACCGCCGCTGTTCTTTGGCGGATGGTATATCAGGGCATTGCTTTTGGTGATCAGCTGCATTGCCTCCTATGAGATTGCTTCGTTGGTCGACCATAAGACGCATTGGTTCTTTACCGTGCTGAATATCCTGGCCATTTCAAGCCTATGCATGGTGCCGGACAGCCATGTAGCAGCAATTGAGGCAATCTGGCTGGCACTGCTGTTTACGATTGAACTGATCGATAAAGATATTACGACTGACTCGGTCGTGTATCCTTTTGCTTTGACTTCTTTAGTCGGATTGGCGATGCATTGCGTTGCCGTCATCTATCGGGCAGATAATCTGGGCGTGCTGCTGCTAGTCTTTATTCTTTTGGCAAGCATCCTGTGCGATACCGGTGCATATTTCTTCGGTGTCTATTTCGGCCGGCATAAAATGATCCCACGTGTTTCACCGAATAAAACGTGGGAAGGATCCGTGGGCGGTTTTGCCTGCGGGTTTCTTGGTTCTCTGATCTATGGCCTGATTGCTTTGCGGAGCCTGCCGCTCTCTTTGATCATCTGCGGCAGCATCATTCTTCCTTTGGCAGCGCAGGTAGGGGATCTCAGCTTTTCCAGCATTAAAAGAAGATTCGGTATCAAGGACTTCGGCAATTTTCTGCCGGGGCATGGCGGTATTCTGGATCGCATTGATTCCATTGTGTTCTGCTTAATGACGTTCAATGCGATGATGATCCTATGGGGAGTTGTCGCATGAAGAGGTTGATATTGTTGGGTGCCAGCGGTTCCATCGGCATGCAGACGATCGATGTGGTGCATCAGCATCCCGCTGATTTTGCCATCACTGCTTTCAGTGTGGGACATCATATTGAAAAGATTGCCGAGATCCTGAAGGATTCTCCGGTAAAAAATATATGTGTTCAGGAAGAGAAAGATGCCATTGCACTTTCGGCGGTCTATCCTGACATTCATTTTGTTTATGGCGATGAGGGACTATGCTGGCTGAGCGAGAATTGTGAATATGATCTGCTGGTCAATGCATTGGTAGGTTTTGTTGGCTTTATGCCGACCTTGAAAGCAATTGAGAGCGGCCATGATGTTGCCTTGGCAAATAAAGAGACATTGGTCGTGGGCGGCAAACTGATCTATGAAGCACTGCATCGCTGCCATCGTTCTCTGTATCCGATCGACAGTGAGCACAGTGCAATCTTTCAATGCCTGCAGGGCAATCGGAAAGAAGAAGTAAAGCGCTTGATCATCACGGCAAGCGGCGGAAGCTTCCGTACGAAGAGCCGTGAAGAATTGAAAGATGTCACTGTAGCACAGGCCTTGAATCATCCGAATTGGACGATGGGCGCAAAGATCACAATCGACAGTGCAACGATGATGAATAAGGGCTTTGAAGTAACAGAAGCCCATTGGCTGTTTGATATGGACTATGATCATATCGATGTACTGATGCATCCGGAATCGGTCGTGCATTCGATGGTCGAATATGTGGATCACAGCACTATTGCACAGATGGGCGCACCGGATATGCGCCTGCCGATCCAGTATGCTTTGACTTGGCCGCAGAGATATCCTTTGGCCCAAGAGCATCCCTTGGATCTTGCTGAGATTGGATCGCTGCATTTTTCCAAGCCGGATGTCAGAAGGTTTCCGCTGCTTGCTTTAGCATATGAGGCAGGCAGGAAAGGCGGCAATCTGGATGCGGTAATGAACGGCGCCAATGAAGAAGCCAACGCTGCTTTCCGCAAAGGGATCATTTCCTTCCTGATGATTGAAGAAATTGTCATCAGAGCGGTAAATCTGGCACCATTCAAAGAGGTAGAAACGGTGCAGGATCTGATCGATGGCGATGCCTGGGGAAGAAACTTTGCGCTTGCACAAATTGAAAGGAACCGTATTAAATGAATTTCATGAATATTATTTATTTTCTGCTCCTGCTCAGTCTGATCATTGTGATCCATGAGCTTGGCCACTTCTTAGCAGCAAAGCTGTTCGGTGTCTGGTGCTATGAATTCTCCTTTGGCATGGGACCTCTTCTTTTTAAACATCAGGGAAAAGAGACACAGTTCTCGATCCGTGCTCTGCCCATCGGCGGCTATGTTGCGATGGCAGGGGAACAGGATGGCGATGAAGCCTATCCGGATGTGGCTGTACCGGAAGGAAGAAGACTGACGGATAAGAAGCCATGGCAGAAGATCATTGTCATGCTTGCAGGTGTATTCAATAATTTTGTCCTGGCTTTTCTGATCTTCAGCTTTGTGATCCTGGGCAATGGCACCTTCTCGACATCGCCGAAAGCAGTGGTCGATCAGATCACGGAAGGAAGCCCAGCTGAAAAAGCTGGCTTTGAAGTAGGGGATGTAATCAAAAGGATCGTCAAAGAAGACGGCTCCAGTGTGGAACCGGAGAACTATATTGATATGCAGTCCTTCAGCTACAACTATACCGGTACGGAAACATATACGGTCGAGCGCGATGGGCAGGAGATCGTTATTCAGGTGACGCCAGAGTATAACAGCGAAACAGAATCCTATCTGATCGGTATTGTTGCACCGGATGCCGAGACGGTGAATATCAATCTGCTCAACTGCTGGTATTATGGCGGCTATGAGATGAAGAGCATTACCAAACTTCTATTCACGACCTTGGCGGGCTTATTCCTGCATGGATCCGGTCTGGAACAGATGAGCGGTCCGGTCGGCATCTATCAGGCGGCTGGCACATATGCCTCTATGGGCGTTTCAGCGTTTATGTTCTTAGTCGCAGAGCTGAGCCTGAATGTCGGCATCTTCAATCTGCTGCCGCTGCCTGTCTTGGATGGCGGTCAGGTGATCATTACGATCATTGAGTGGATCGCACATCGTCCATTGAATAAAAAGGTGAAAATGGGTATTATGATTGCGTGCTGGGCACTGCTGATCGGTTTCATGATCTTTGTGACTTGGAATGATATCAGCCGTTTATTCAGCTAAAAGAAAAGAGGAAGTTATGGCAGCAATTCTTGTAACAGGGGGAACAGGATATATCGGTTCCCATACCTGCGTGGAACTGATCCAAGCAGGCTATGAAGTGATCGTTTTAGACAATCTCTATAATTCAAGCAAAGTTGTATTGGACCGCATTCAGACCATCACCGGAACCAAACCGAAGTTCTATGATATGGATGTCCTGGATCGGGCTGGCTTGGATCGTGTCTTTGCGGAAAATCACATTGATGCAGTGATCCATTTTGCAGGATACAAGGCAGTTGGCGAATCAGTCGAAAAGCCGCTGCTGTATTACGAAAACAATATTACCGGTTCGATCAATCTATATCAGGCAATGAAGAAAGCTGGATGCAAGACGATCGTATTCTCTTCCTCCGCAACAGTCTATGGCGATCCTGAAAAGTGCCCGATCACGGAAGATTCCAAAGTCGGCGGAACAACAAATCCTTATGGAACATCGAAGCTGATGAATGAAAAGATCCTGGAAGATACGGCAAAGCCGGATCCTGATTGGTCAGTACTGCTGCTGAGATACTTCAATCCGATCGGTGCGCATCAGAGCGGACTGCTTGGCGAAGTGCCGAATGGCATTCCGAACAACTTAGTTCCGTACATTGCCCGGGTTGCCAATGGTACATTGGATTACCTGCGTGTCTTCGGCAATGATTATCCAACACCGGATGGAACAGGTGTCAGAGACTATATCCATGTTGTTGATCTGGCCAAGGGACATATCGGTGCGGTCGAATATGCACTGCATCATAAGGGTGTTGAGCATATCAATCTTGGCACCGGGATCGGATATTCTGTACTGGATGTCCTGCATGCATATGAAAAAGCATGCGGCAAGACATTGCCGTATAAGATCTTAGCAAGACGCCCAGGTGATATTGCTGAATGCTATGCAGATGCATCGAAAGCAAAGAAACTGCTGGGATGGTCAGCACAGTATGGCATTGATGATATGTGCCGTGATTCTTGGAACTTCACTTTGAAAAATCCAAATGGAATTGAATGAAACAGGGCCTGTGCCCTGTTTTCTTTGACCATTTTTATATATAATAAAATAAGTAAGTAGGAGGATCCTGCCTTGAATGATACGAAGAAAAGAAATATGAAGATCTTATGGATCGCTGTCTTAGCAATTGCTGTCACAGCTGGCTGCATTGCTTTGATCGTGCTGAACCAGAATAAAAATAACAATACGGATGCATCGAGCTCTGCCTCTGCTTCCAGCAGTGCTTCCGCCTCTGCCAGTGCAGATACAGCATCAGAGATTTCTGTGAAATGCAATTCTTATTCCGTTTATACATTGGATGATACAGATTTTGGCTTTGTTATTGCCAAGGCTCATGTTAAGGCACCGAGTGCGATCAGCCTGGACTTAGATCATTTTACGACCGAAGATGGCATCAAGCTTTCGGCAGTCAGTGAGTATACAGAAGCACTGAATGAAAAGGGATACAGTTTAGAGACGCTCAAAACGGCGGATGCTATCATCACCAGCAGTGATACAGAAACAGATATCAATCTGTTTATTCCTTATAAGAACAAGGATGCAGAAACACTGAAGGTCACCTGCGACTTAAATGCGAACTGTGATCTGTCCTTCAATTTATCCAGTTCAGACCATACTGGAGAAGCACTGAAGAAAAAGACGGAAACGGCTGCGCCGACAGAACAGAGCGCATTGAGCGTTACGATCGATCATGCTTCGGAAATTGATCCGGAAAAAGTACTGACAGATAATGATGAAGCATATTTCCTGCCGTCAACAGCCAGAGTATTTGGCTTCCATGTTCATGTCACAGCACCAAGCGGTCAGTCTGTGCAGATCGTGTCTGCTTCTTTCGATGGCGGGGAGAATGGTATTGTTCAGGCTGAAAAAGCTTCTGTGCATACTTCTGTACAGGCAAGTATTATCAATCAGTCGATCAGCGATACGGGGGATGGATATCTCTTTATCATCCTGCTGGATCCAGGGCATACAATTTCTTCCATCAACGGGACCATGAATCTTCAGATGAACGATGCAAGTCAGAATGCATCTTTGGAAGCCAGCTTAGGTTAAGGAGGCAGCTATGAGAAAAATAAAAAATTTCATTCTGATCTTAGCAATGATCGTAACAATGGTTCCCATCATTGAACACAATACAATTGCAGTGCAGGCCAAAACAAGCTACAGCTATTACAGTCTGAACTGCGGAAGTTCATATGAAGTGGATACGATCAATGACAATGGGGGCTTTGACTATAAAGGCTGCTATGTTGATCTTTCTTCTGCTAAAAGTGCGATGAAATCAGCAGGCAGCGATGCCGTTGTAAGACATGCAGGAAGCTATTCGGCGAATCAGATCGTTGCGATGACAAGCGGATTTGTGTATACGTCCGGTTTCCGCAGCGATTCATCTACGGTCAGTGTTTATGGCTATGGTGCTTCGTCATCCGCTTCCACGTATATTCAGAACTATCGCGGCATGTATTATGAAGATACTCTTGATTACGATGGAGCGGGAGATGGCAATGTTCTAGTCAATGCCTTTGGTTTTGAAGGTACGGTATCTATGAGCAATGTTGATTTTATTCCGATGAAGTTCTTCGTGAATGATCTGCCGATCTGGGTCGCCGGAAATGCGGCGGACGGTACAGATCCATGGTGCGTCATACCGAACAGCACATATTATAAAGTAGTGCGCAATGGCAATTATCTGGATCTTGTATATCATGGCTTCAATGACTATCCAAGCGGCGGCGACTATACCCATGCGGAATCATTCACCGGCAATCTTGCGGTAGGTCCGGCGGCATCGTGGATGAGCGAAGGAAGTATCTATTATTCTTTGGATGATGTGACTTTCTATTCAGATTACAGCTTTACGCAGAAGGCTGGCACATATTACAACTATTATCTTTATCAGCCATTGCGGACAAGATCCAATATTTCCGCGGATATCTATAACAGCTTCTTAAGTGAACAGGGATATGATTCTTCTTCTGCCTTATGGGATATGGGCTCTGCGTTTATCAATGGACAGAACACGTACGGCATCAATGCGGCGATGGTATTTGCCCAGGCATGCTGTGAATCGGCGTATGGCACAAGCGGCTATGCGAGAAACTATAACAACCTGTTTGGAGTCGGTGCCTATGATGATGGTCCTTCCGTTATGAATTTTGAAAGTGTGACGAAATCGATCTATAACCAAATGGGACTTCTGCTCAGATATTATACAGATACGGACTGTGCTTGGTATTATGGCGGCACCTATGGCAATAAGGGAGCAGGCATTACAACAAAATATGCTTCGGCAGCAACGTATGGACTGACGCTGGCATCGATCTATTATCGTTTTGATAAATATGCTTCAGGAAATAATGGCAGTCTGACAGATGCGCAGTCTTCAACAATCGGTGTCTTAAATGATACGGTCACAAATGTTTATACAGATACCACAGGTTCCAATGTGCTTTATACATATCGGTATGGCTATAATACGGATTATTTAAAGAACCAGACCGTTGTCATTTTAGGAAAGATCGGAGATTACTATCAGATCCAGTCAACCGACTATGTATCCAATGGAGCCCAGATGCATGTAGACAATAAGCAGTATGCGACATACGATTGGAACGCAATGATTGGCTATATCAAGATCTCTGATGTAAAGACATTGATCAATGCAGATGGTTCCGGCATTCATGATCTGAGCAGCGCAGAAGATATGTATCGTCTTTACAATCCGAACAGCGGTGAGCATTTCTATACCGCAGATGTGAATGAAAAGAATAACTTATCCAATATTGGATGGGTCTATGAGGGAATAGGGTGGAAAGCACCGTCATCTTCCTCTTCACCTGTCTATCGTCTTTATAATCCGAATTCAGGCGATCATCACTATACAATGAATGTCAATGAGCGGGATTGGCTTGTGACATTGGGATGGACATCAGAAGGCATCGGATGGTATTCGGATGACGCCAAGAGCGTACCGCTGTATCGCCAATACAATCCGAATGAAACCGTAGGAACACATAACTATACGAAATCATTGGCTGAGAATGATTGGCTGGTGACATTGGGATGGACAGCTGAAGGCATTGGCTGGTATGGCGTGAATTAAGGAGAAGACAGGATGATAGGAATTGTTGTAGCAGGACATGGTACATTTGCTTCAGGAATGAAGGATGCAGTCACGCTGCTGGCGGGCAAGCCGGAATACTTTGAAGCAGTAGACTTTGCTTTGGAAAACAGTACAGATGATCTGGAATTTCATCTGAAGGATGTCATTGAATCCATGAAGGGATGCGATGGCATTCTGATCTGCACCGATGTTTTAGGGGGCTCGCCGTTCAAAGAAGCTGCGGAGCTCAGTGAAGAATTGGCAGACAAGTTCGACATTCGTATTTTATGCGGAACAAATTTAGGAATGCTGATCCAGGCAGACAGTGCCAGAGGCTATGTCAATGATGTGGATATGCTGGCTGATCTGACGGAAGAAGAGGGCAAAAAACAGATCGTGAAGTATGTCTTCAGTGAAAAAACTGATAATAACGGAGATATCTGATTATGTCTTCCCTTGTATTGACACGTATTGATGACCGCCTGATCCATGGTCAGATCTTTCTGCAATGGTGTGCTTTTCTGAAAGCGGATCTGATTGCGGTGGCAAATGATCAAGCAGCCGCAAGTACTTTCTCGCAGGGACTGATGGATATGGCAGTGCCGAATGAGATACAGACAAGATACTGGTCTATACCAGAAACGATTGCGCGTTTTTCTCATATGGAAAAGGAATATCATATCTTTCTTGTTGTACAGAGCCCAGAGGATCTTTTGGCGCTGAAACAGGGTGGTGTGCCGATTGAGAATGTCAATATCGGCAATCTATGCATGAAGGAGGGCCGGGTGCAGAAGACACCGAGCGTGGCTGTGAGTGCAGAGGATGTTCAGGCACTCAGAAAGCTGCAGGAACTTGGCTGTCATTTGGAGATCAGACGCCTGCCAAGCAGCGTGCCGGAGGATCTGAACGAGATCTTGAAATGAAACCGAAGAATTTTCTCTTCTTTCCCAAATATAAAGGGAGAGAGGAGATTTTTTAATCATGGCAATGATGAAAGAAATGCCGGGATGTGAAAGGCCGCGGGAGAAGGCAATGATGTTCGGCATCAGTTCTCTCAGTACAAGAGAACTGCTGGCGGTACTGCTTAGGAATGGCGTGAAGGGGCAATCTGTCCTGGAGATTGCAGATCGTCTGCTGATACGGACGGATGGGCTGAAAGGCCTGGAAAGGATCAGCCGCAGTGAACTCTGTGAGATCCGCGGAATTTCTGATGTAAAGGCTATTGAGCTGCTGGCCTGTATGGAATTGAATAAAAGGGCGCTGTATGAAAAAGCAATGGAACAGGATGTTATTGCTCAGCCAGAGCATCTAGTGCAATGGCTCCAGAAAGAGATCGGGCCCTGTGTGCAGGAAAAGTTCCTGGCTGTGTATCTGGATAACAGCCATCATATTCTGTCAGTTCGAACGATGTTCGTCGGAACAGTCAACATGAGCCATGTCTATCCTAGAGATATACTGCGGGAAGCATTGAAGGAGTCGGCGGTCAGTATGATCATTGTGCATAATCATCCCGGCGGTTCTTTACAGCCTGGGCAGGCAGATCTGCAGGTGACGTCCCTGATGATCCGGAGCGCATCTCTGATGGGCATCAGGATCGATGATCACTTGATCATTACCCAGAGCTCCTGGTTTTCTTTTTCACGGGCAGGAATCATGGATGAGTTGCGAAATTAATGTTAAAATAATGCCAAGAGGTACGCAGATGAAACTTGTTGATAAGATCAATGATACGATATACCGTGATTTCTCTCTGATGAAGCTGATCAAGATCATTTTGGTCATGGGGATCGTCTGGCTTTTTCAGGCGACAAGCGGTATCTGGCTTGGTATTCTGAATACGATATGGTCAGTGATCGCACCGTTTGCGATTGGGTTTGTCATTGCTTATATTCTGCGAGGCCCGATCCGTTTCGGTGAGGAACATGGCATTTCCCGCAAGATCATGATCCCTTTGATGTATATACTGATTGCATTGTTTGTCTTCTGGCTGATCTACAGTCTGGTGCCTATGATCGTCAATCGTGCCGGTGACTTTATCACCAGTATCATCAATTCGATGCAGTGGCTGCAGGATAAAGCATCCAGCATGTCGAGCAGCGGCTCCGGCGGCTGGCTTGACAGCTTTGTCAATGAAGGTGTGGATGCTTTGACGGCAGTGAAGAAACTGATCCCGAATCTTTCTGACAGTCTGCCGCATATTCTGACAACAGCGATGTCGGTATTGGCAAATGCTGTGATTGCCATTGTTGCGTCCATCTTTATGTGCTTCAGCTGGGAAAAGATCCGCACAGGGGTTGCTAAAGTATCTTACCGTGTTTCGAAGCGGTGCAATGAGATCGTGTTTGCAATCAATGAGGAAGAGAGCTTATATATACGTTCTCTTCTGATCCTGATCCTTCTGCACTTTATTGAATATTCACTGCTGTATCTGCTGGTAGGCCATCAGGATTGGCTGATCATGGGACTGATCACCGGCTTGGCATTGATCGTTCCGTATATCGGTCCGACGATTGCCAATGTCATCGGTATCTTTACGGCACTTTCGCTGCCGACCGGAAATGTGATCTTCTTAGTGATCGCAATTGTTGTCATGAGCAGCACAGATGAATATGTTCTGGCACCATTCGTGCATTCGCATAATACGCATGTAACACCATTATGGGCCATCTTCTCCGTCTTTGCCGGCGGCGTGCTGTTCGGCAGTGTCGGTGTTATCATTGCCATTCCTGTCTTCTTGGCATTGCGAGTCATTATCATTCGCTTCCATGAAGATCATGAAGCACAGGAAAAACTGGAGAATCAAAAATGAGAAAGGTCGGGAAGATGCTGCTGGCAGCTTGTCTGTGCCTTCCTCTTTTCACGGGATGTTCCCCCGCTAAGAGAACGATTGCATATTCCATCTATCCGATCGGGTGGCTGCTGAATGTGATCAGCGGCAATACGCTTTCAACGGTGACACTGCAGAATGAAGAGCAGCCGGTATGTGTGCAGAGCGCAGTTCTGAAATCGAATTACAGAGATCTGCTGAAGAGTTCCAAAGCTTTTTTCCATATTGGAGGATTGGAACCATATCTATCTGTCATGGGAAAAACAATTTCCGACAGCGGTACAGATGAAGAAGATCTTTCCAGCATGAATGCTGTATACAATTTCAATCGCTACAGTGCTGTGATCACCGATGGGGAAAAGAAGTATATTGAATCGTCATACTATGAAGGAACAGCATTTGACAGCATTGATACGATGTCAAAAGATCTTTGTTTCTGGAATGATCCAATTTCAATGCTTTCAATGGCTAAGAATATCCGGGATTGGCTGCAGAAAACATATCCCGCCAATGCGGATACGTATCAGAATAATTATCTGAAACTGGAGACGGAACTGATCGACCTGGATTCTAAATATCAGGAATACGGTGCTGCTCTTTCACAGAAGAATCAGATGATCTCATTTGTGACAGTGACGGCAAGCTATGGATCCTGGCAGAAGACATATGGTTTTCAGGTTTATCCGCTTGTCTTATCAAAATATGGCGTACTGCCGAATGAACAGCAGCTTGCGGCCATCGAAGCAAGGATCAAAAAAGATGGTGTGAAATATATTGTATATGAATCCAATCTGAATGAAGATATGAGTGCTCTGTTCTATCGGGTGGCAAATGATCTGGATCTGACCAGAGTGGATCTTTCCAATCTCAGTGCGCTTTCTTTATCACAGACAGAAAGCGGCAAAGATTATCTTTCTATCATGTATGAAAATCTGGCGGGACTGCAGACAATGAAAGCAAGTGCGATCCCGGTGAGCAAATAGGAGGCAGGATGAAAAAGTTCTTATTAGTGGATGGCAACAGTATGCTTTTCCGGGCATATTATGCGACGGCATATGGCCGGCCGATGACAACATCAAAAGGTGTTCCGACAAATGCGGTCTATGGTTTTATCACGATGTTCCAGAAAGCCATAGAGATCGTGAAGCCGGAAGCTGTCTTAGTTGCTTTTGATGCAGGAAAGCATACTTTTCGCCATGAACTTTATGCGGATTATAAAGGCGGCAGAAAACCAGCACCGGATGATCTGGTGCCGCAGTTCTCACTGATCAGGGACTTCTGCGATGCAGCCGCAGTGAAGTGGGTGGAAATGCCGGACATAGAAGCGGATGATCTGATTGGGACAGCGTCTAAGAAAGCACCGGATTATGAGACATATATCCTGACCAGCGATCATGATATGCTGCAACTGGCAGATGACAGTACGACCGTTCTTCTGATGAAGAAAGGGATCACGGAGATGGATGCGATGACCCCGGATAAGATCCGCAGCGATTACAGCATTGAACCTCTGCAGATCATTGATCTCAAAGGACTGATGGGCGATGCCAGCGACAATTATCCCGGCATACCTGGGGTTGGTGAAAAGATAGCTGTAAAGCTGCTGAAGCAGTATGGCAGTGTGGAAGAAGTACTTGCCCATGATACCGAGATCAAAGGTGCTTTAGGCAAGAAAGTGCAGGCGAATCATGACAATGCCCTGCTGTCCAAAAAACTGGCATCGATCAAGCGGGATGTACCATTGGACTTCAGTACAGAAGACTGTACCTATACATGCGACTATGCCGGCATGATCAAATATCTGCGTTCCTTGGATATGAATGCTTTGGCAAAGAAGTATGAAGATGTGTCCGTTTGCGAAGAAGCTTCTGCCCTGGCAGATCAGAAAACAGCAAGCACCGTTTCATTTCAAAGAGTATCAAAGATTCCGGCATCTTTTTGCCTTGATGAGACCGTGATCTTCTTAGATGAAGATCAGGGATCCTTTTCGCATGCATCGATCCATGGCTTTGGTGTCTGCAGCAAGGAAGGCACCGTCTATATTTCTTTTGAAGATATGAAGAAGGATAGTGAATTCCTTGCTTATCTGCAGCAGGAAGAGCCGCATAAGATCGGCTATGATATCAAGCGGAACATGCATCTGCTCCAGCATGCAGGCATGAAGATCTGCTTTCATGATGATGCAATGATCTTAGCTTCTTTAGCAGACAGTACGCTGACCAGTACCGGCAAGATCATGGAGCACTACAGTCTGAGCACAGATGTCTCTTTTGAAGATGTCTATGGCAAAGCAAATAAGCCGGTCCTGTTCATTGATGAAGAAAAGCAATGCGCATATGCATGCGCCAATGCATGCAATGTCAGAAAACTGTATGATATGACGATTGCGAAGATTGCGGAATATCATATGACCGATCTTTATCGCAATATAGAAATGCCATTGAGCGGCATCCTGTATGAGATGGAACGGGAAGGCATCACCTGCGATATCAAAGTGCTGGATAGGATCGCTTCTGAAACGAGCGAAAAGATCGATGCGCTGCAGTCACAGATCTATAAAGAAGCAGGCAGAGAATTCAATATCAATTCAACGAAGCAGCTTGGCGATGTGCTGTATGATGACTTGGCACTGCCGAGCGGAAAGAAGAGAAGTACGGCAGCGGATAAGCTGGAGAAACTGGTCGGCATCCATCCGATCATTGAGGAGATCCTGGAATACCGCAAGCTTTCAAAGATCTACAGTACATATGCAGAAGGCCTGAAGAAATATATCGAAAAAGATGGCCGGATCCATACGATCTACAATCAATGTGCGACCCAGACCGGGAGACTTTCTTCTTCGGAGCCGAATCTGCAGAATATCAGTGTGCGCGATGAACAGGGCAGAGAGATCCGCAAAGCATTTTTAGCGGATCCGGGATGTGTACTGATCTCTTCTGATTATCATCAGATTGAACTGCGGATGCTGGCACATATGGCGGAAGAACCAGGACTGATCGATGCCTTTAACAGCGGCATTGATGTCCATACCAAAACGGCAATGGATGTCTTCGGCGTGAAGATGGAAGATGTGACACCGCTGATGAGACGGCGGGCGAAAGTTGTCAATTTCGGTATTGTCTACGGTATTTCAGACTTCGGATTGGCTCAGCAGCTTGGCACATCGCGGGCAGAAGCGAAGCAGTTCATTGATACCTACTATGAAAAGTATCCGGGCATCCGCAGATATATGGATGGCATCGTCGCAGAATGCCAGAAGAATGGCTATGCTACAACGATCTGCGGCAGACGAAGAGATATTCCGGAGATCCATGATAAGAATCATATGGTCCAGGAATTCGGCAAGCGGGCAGCGATGAATGCACCGATCCAAGGTTCGGCAGCTGATCTGATCAAGATCGCAATGATCCATATTCATGAGGCCATGAAGAAAGCAGGCGTCAGATCAAAGATGATCTTACAGGTGCATGATGAACTGATCTTCAATGTCCCAGAAGATGAAATTGAGATCATGAAGAAACTGATCGATGACGGCATGAGCCATGCCATGAGCCTGCGTGTTCCGCTGACCGCTGAGTGCTCTATCGGCCATGATTGGTATGAGGCAAAGTAATGCCTGAACTTCCGGAAGTAGAAACTGTTGTACGCACATTGGAAAAACAGATCGGCGGATGCACCATCACGCATGTGCATGTGAGATACGATCCGATCATTGTCGGTGATGCACGTGAATTTGAAGAACAGATGTGCGGGCAGACTTTCCGCAGATTTGAAAGAAGGGGCAAGTATCTGATCTTCCGCATGGATGATCTGACGCTTGTTTCTCACCTTCGGATGGAAGGCAAATATTATATTCAGCCGCCCAGTGCCGAGATCACCAAGCATATGCATGTGATCTTTGACCTGAACAACGGCATGCAGTTAAGGTACAATGATACAAGAAAGTTCGGGCGCATGGAGATCTTAGCAAAGGACAAAGACTTCCGTCATTATAAAGATCTTGGACCGGAACCTTTTGACAAAGCATTCAATCCTTCCTATGTTCATGCTTTCCGAAAAGGAAAGAGGACACCGCTGAAGAGCCTGCTGCTGGATCAGAGCTTTGTCGCAGGCATCGGCAATATCTATGCAGATGAGATCTTGGCAGCGTGCCATCTGCGGCCGGGAAGATCCTGTGCCAATATCACAAAAAAGGATGAGGAGCATATTGTCAATGAGACGCAGAGGATCCTGAAAGCGGCGATCAAAGCAGGCGGTACCACGATACGATCGTATACTTCCTCCTTAGGCGTGACGGGCAGATTCCAGACATCGTGCACGGTGCATATGCAGAAGATCTGTGCGAGATGCGGCGGGGAGATCAAAGTGAAGTATATCGGCGGCAGGAGCTCTTACTACTGTCCGCATTGTCAGCATTAATAGGAAAGGAAAGCCATGAAGAAAATAGGCATTACAGGAACGATTGCATCAGGAAAGACATCTGTCTCACATCTGCTGCGGCAGCATGGCATGCCGGTATTCAATGCGGATGGATGCAGCCGAATGGCTTTGCATCGCGGCAATGTATGCTATGAACCTCTTGTGCGTGTACTTGGTCAGGATGCATTGGACAGCAATCTTGATATTGATCCGCATGCGATGGCAGATAGCATCTTTGCGGATGAAGATAAAAGAAAAGCTGTCAATGCCATTGTTCACCCTTTTGTCAGAGAGAGCCTGCATCGTTTTTTTCACACGCAGGCAGAACAGAAGCTGGTCTTTGCGGAAGTTCCTCTGCTGTTTGAGGCACATTGGGAAAATGAATTTGATATGATCTGTACGGTATCCTGTTCAAAGCGGACGGCAGTGGAACGCATGATGCGCGACCGCGGCTATTCCGAACAGGAAGCCGAACAGAGATACAGAGCAGCGGTAAATGAGGATCTGCAGAAGCAGAAAGCGGACATGGTCATTGTCAATGACGGCGATCGCAAAGAATTGGAACGTCAGGTGAATCAATGGCTCAGAGAGCTGAGAAAGGAGAGCCGGCATGGAGATCAAAGATGAAGATCAATACTGTTCGCAATGCATGCATGGTGTTTCCCAGGAAGCGCTCAGCACGCTCATGACACTGTATCAGCCATTGGTCGGGAGCGATGCTGTACTGATCTATCTCACCTTGGCGGCCGAAGCAGAGAGCAAGCATGGACAGGATTCTTTTCAGCGGGTTTTTGCTTTAACAGGAATTCCTGCAGCAACTTTTGCCAAGGCATGTGCAAAGCTGGAAGAATACATGCTTCTGCGCACGTATATCAAAGAAGAGGGAAACCGGAACTGTTATATCTACCTGCTGAATCTTCCGCTGAGCGCCAAGGATTTTGCGGAGAATGGATTTTACATGTCCCGCTATCAGAAGATCATGGGACAGGGCCAGACGGAAATATCGCTGACGAAAGCAATGGGCGGCATGGTATCGCTGCAGGGCTATAAAGATGTGACACATGCGGTCAAGAATCTGAAGCAGGAGGATTATGACCGTACAATCGCCTATGCAGAAGTGAAACCGCAGTATGTATTCAGTACAGAAGATGCGGCCATCAATTTTGACTATGAGCGCTTCTTGGCAAAATGCACGGCACTTGTCTTTCCGATTGAATTGCGCAGTCAGGAGAATATGGCATTGATCGGCAGATTGGCGACGGTCTATGGACTGTCACCGGAAAGAATGATCATACTGACGAAGGAATGCGTGCGCCTGAGCACAATGGAATTTGACAGCGAGAAGCTGAAGATCAAAGCAGCCAGAGCAGTATCGGATGCGGCGGCAGGCAATGATCCCTATGAGATCTCACCGGTCTCTTTCCTGCAGTCAAAGCAGAATGGTGTTCCGGTATCATATACAGATAAAAAACTTGTTGAGCGCCTCAGCACAGAAATGCATTTCTCCAATACCGTGATCAATATCATGCTGGAGTATATCCTGCAGGTATCGCAGAATCGCCTGAGCCCGAAGTTCGTTGATATGGTGGCGGGCGAATGGGCAAGAGATGGCATTGCAACGAAGGAACAGGCACTTCTGGAAACGAAGAAGCAGCTGAAGACGGTCAGCCGGAATCGTGCTCATGTAAAGATCGAAATGCCGGAGTATATGAAAAAACAGAAGGCAGAAGGGATCCAGGAAGATCCGCAGGCGAGCCAAGAGCAGATCGAGCAGCTGAAGGAAATGCAGAAGAAAATAAAGGAACGGCATACGTATGGAAAAGGCTGATTTTACAATTCATTTTTCACCGGAGAAAACAGCAGAAATGGCGAAGGAGACAGAAGCACTGGTTCAATCGCTGAAGAAGGATCCGCAGATCCATTCTTTAATTGAGCGCGGCGATATTGATGCCTCATGCATTGAGAAGCATCCTTGGACGCTTCATGCTTGGCTGAATGAATTCGCTCCATGCATCGGCTGCCGCGGACTGGCTTTCTGCCGGCAGAAGACAGCTGGCTATTTTTCCAGCATCCATGAAGATGGCATGCTGCAGAAATCAATGCAGGCATGCAAATATATGCGAAAGCAGCTGGAGACGGAAGCACATATGAAGAACTATGCTTCGGATGATCTGCCGAAGAATATGCGTACCGTATCACTGGCTGATATTGATATTGCCGAGGAATCGCAGGAATATGCCAAAGTGCTGACAAAAGTGCTGCAGTGCAGCGAAGCATATGGCAGTATGTACCTGTATGGCAATATGGGGACCGGCAAGACCTATCTTGCGGCAGGGGCATGCAATGATCATGCCAGGAACAATGAACATGTTGCTTTCGTTCACTATCCTTCTTTCTGCATGCGGATGGCCAGCATGGTCATGAACAATGAATATCGCAGTGAATTGGAACGGCTGAAGGCAGTGAAATTCCTTGTCATTGATGATATCGGGGCGGAGAGCGTTACGGCCTGGAACCGGGATTCGATCCTGCTGCCGCTGCTCAATGCACGGTACGATGCTTCGCTGGCAACTTGGTTCACATCCAACTGCGATCTGGCTTCTTTGAAAATACATCTGACTTTTTCGACTAAGGGAAGCGAGGATGAACTGAAGGCAGAACGCATTCTGGAGAGAATTGAAACAATGTGTGAAATTGAAGCGCTTACGGGAAAAGATCGTCGGAAATAGTTTGAAATTTCTTTCAAAGATAACAGCATAATGATAGAATAAGGCTGAATTGGAGGCATGGGTATGGTGAGAAAAATTGGTGTTCTTACGTCCGGCGGAGATGCGCCGGGAATGAATGCGGCCATCCGTTCTGTAACAAGAATTGCATTGAATAATGGCGTCGAAGTCGTGGGCGTACGAGATGGATATCGCGGTCTTTTGGATGCGAATTTTCAGCCGATGTCTCGGACAGACGTATCGGATATATTGGACCGGGGCGGCACAAAGCTTGGCTCTGCACGTCTGCCTGAATTCAAAGAAGAAGAGACGCAGGATACATGCATTAAGAATCTGAAGAATGCAGGCATTGATGCACTTGTTGTCATCGGCGGCGACGGCTCCTACCGCGGCGCACTTGCAATGACAAAGAAGGGGATCAACTGCATCGGTCTGCCGGGCACGATCGACAATGATATCCCGGGAACAGACTTTACCATCGGCTTTGATACAGCGCTGCATACCTGTGTTGAAAATGTCGATAAATTGAGAGACACTTCAAGTTCACATCACCGCTGTTCTATTGTTGAAGTTATGGGCAATCACTGCGGCGATCTGGCTTTATATACAGCCATCAGCTGCGGAGCAGAAATGGTCATTTCTCCGGAGACTGGCTATGATGAATTGGAAGTATTGGAAAAGCTGCGTTATCTGAGCGATGCTGTAAAGAAGAACCATGCCATTGTGATCATCTCAGAGAAGATCTGCGATGTTGACGCTTTGGCAAAGAAGGTATCTTTGCACACGAACTTCAGTGGAAGAGCGACCGTATTAGGTCATATACAGAGAGGCGGATCACCGACACCGACAGATCGTATGCTGGCATCCCGCATGGGAGAGAAGGCAGTGGATCTGCTGATGGAAGGCATTGGCGGTCATTGCGTCGGCATCATTGACAATGAGATCACATCAATGCCGATCAATGAAGCGTTGGAAAGACCTCGTCAGAATCGCAAACAGCTGTATCGCTTATTTGATCGCTTAGTATAACAAGGAGAAAAGGGAAAATACGTATGACGAATGCACATTTATTTAAGAGAACTAAAGTAGTCTGCACAATCGGACCAGCATCTGAGAATGAGGAGACATTGACAAAACTGGCAGAAGCCGGCATGAACATTGCCCGTTTGAACTTCAGCCATGGCACACATGAGGAACATGGTGCGAGAGTCAAGATGATCCGTCATGTATCAGAGACAACAGGTATCAATCTTGCGATTGCTTTGGATACCAAAGGACCGGAGATCCGTTTAGGAAACTTTAAGAATGATACAGAAGAGTATAAGATCGGTGAGATCGTTTATCTGGAAAAGGCAGATATTGAAGGAACTCATGAGAGATTCCATATCCAGGTCCCAGAGCTGTTTGAAGATCTGAAGCAGGGCAACTGCATTCTGATCAATGACGGCAAGATGAAGCTGACCGTTCTTGAGAACGACGGCAAGGAAATGAAGTGCAGAGTTGAAGTAGCTGGACCAATCTCATCCCATAAGGGATGCAATGTGCCAGGGGTCAAGCTTTCGATGCCATTCCTGTCAGAGAAGGATGAAGCAGATATCCGTTTCGGCTGCAAGCAGAATGTTGATTTCATCTTTGCTTCCTTTACGAGAAGAGCTTCCGATATCAATTCGATCCGCAAGCTCTGCATTGAAGAAGGAAAGCCTAGAATTAATATTATTGCAAAGATCGAGAACCAGGAAGGCTATGACAATGTCGATTCTATTCTGGAAGCTGCTGACGGTGTCATGGTAGCCCGCGGCGATCTTGGTGTTGAGATCCCGACGATGCTCGTTCCTGTTTATCAGAAGCATATTATTCATCAGGCAAATATTTACGGTAAACCAGTCATTACGGCAACGCATATGCTGGATTCTATGACCCACAATCCGCGCTGCACAAGAGCAGAAGCTTCTGATGTATGCAATGCTGTATTGGATGGCTCAGATGGCGTTATGCTGAGTGCAGAATCAGCTGCCGGCGATTACCCAGTTGAATCCTGCGAGACGATGAGCGAGATTGCTGAAGAAGCAGAAAAGATCCTTCCATACAGAGATCGTTTGGATTGGCTCAAGACAACATCCAACAAGACTGTTCAGGATGCTGTATCTATCGCTATTTCAGATGCAACTCTGACATTGGACAACATCGGTGCTATCGTTGTCTTCACTCAGGGAGGCACAACAGCACGCCGTATTTCCAAGTTCAGACCAAAGGCTCCGATCCTTGCCGTGACCTTTACTAAGGATACACAGCGCAAGCTGGAGAGCTATTGGGGCGTGATGCCGATCGTCAGCGATGTGCAGAATCAGATGACCAATGATGATGATCTGGCGACATTGTTCGCTAAGGACTATGGTGTCAAGAAGGGGCAGCTGATCATTATCTCAGCCGGATATCCGACTGGCGAAGGCTCTGCCAACATGATGAAGATCATTGAAGTAAAGTAAAGACTGAGAATGTGTCGTGAGGCACATTCTTTTTGAAAGAAAAGAGGATGCATATGTCAGAAATTGAAATACAGTATTATGGACATTCCTGCTTTCAGGTCAGCTATGAAGGGCACAGTGCTGTCTTTGATCCGTATGAGGATGATTCTGTACCGGGACTGAAACTGCCTGCGGGCATCCGCAGCGATGCCGTGTACTGCTCGCATGAGCATACCGATCACAATGCTGCGCATCTGATCCAGACATCAGGCAGGGATCCTTTTCCGCTGTTCCGTGCATCGGTGCCGCATGATGATGTGCAGGGAGCGAATAGAGGATTTACAGATATGACCTTTCTGAAGGTCGGCTGCGATACGATCGTTCATTTGGGAGATATCGGCAGAATGCCAACAGAAGAAGAGTATGAAGCACTGCAGAAAGCGGCGGTACTGATGATCCCGGTCGGGGGATACTATACCATTGATGCACACCAGGCAGCTGAGATCATTGCCAAAGTCCATGCGCCTTTGAATATTGTGATGCATTATCGCTGCGGCAATCGAGGCTATGATGTTTTAGCAGACCTTGATCAGATAAAGAAAGAAATACCAGGTCTCAAAAATTCAGCTGAGACAAAACTGATATTTGATGAGAATTCTGTTCCGCAGGAAACTGTGGCATTGGAACCATTGCAGTAAAGAAGCCAGAGATGGCTTTTTTCTTTGCCTGCTGGCTGAATAGAAGGCAAAAAAAGGCTCTCGTTTGGGAGAACCTTTATATTCTGTTACGCCTGTACTGCTTTCTTGCGCGGAGCTCTTGGCTTTTTCGGAGCAGTATGGGTCGCTGCTTTTGCCTTGATCTCTTCCATAGCTGCCTTCTGATTCAGGATGACAGGGATCACAATTGGATTGCGGTTCGTCTTCTTGAAGAGATATGGTTCCAAAGAAGTCTTGATGCAGTTCTTCAGTTCCCCGAAGGTAGTTCTCTGCTGCATCTTTTTCTTCAATGCCTCATAGACAACAAGCTCTGCTTCCTTGAGAAGGGTCTGTGAATCTTTGATATACACAAATCCGCGGGAAACAATGCTAGGCCGGCAGAGGATCTTATTGTAGCGGGAATCAATGGTCACAATGATTGCGACAAGTCCATTCTCAGCTAAGATCTTCCGGTCCTTGATCACCGAAGTGCTCAAGCCGGAGGCATCATTGCCATCAACATATATGGCATCCGTCTGGATCCGCTCATCGGCTTCAAATACTTCGCCGTTTCTTAGAACAAGCACATCGCCATTGGAGCAGATAAAGCAATTCTCTTTCGGAACACCTGTTTCCTGAGCTGTATGGGAATGCTGCACAAGCATCTTATATTCACCATGGTTCGGCATAAAGTACTTTGGCTTGATCAGGTTCAGCATCAGCTTCTGTTCCTCCACTGGCGCATGGCCTGTTGTATGGAAAGAAGTCAATGGGGAATTGGTAACAACATTGGCACCGACTCTGGTCAGCTGATTGATGACACCGGAAACAGAGACACCGTTGCCAGGAATTGGGTTGGAAGAGAAGAGCACAGTATCGCCTGGGATGATCTTGATAAAGCGATGTGTTCCATTGGCAATTCTGCTCAGGGCTGCCATCGGTTCTCCTTGCGAACCGGTGCAGACGATGCAGATGCGATTTGCCGGCAGGGTATTCAGTTCATTGCCAGAGATAAAGGAACTGTCAGGAATCTTGATGATGCCTAGATTTCTTCCTATTTCAGTTACATTTTCCATGGATCTGCCGAAGACAGCAATCTTTCTGTTGCAGGCAACAGCACATTCTAAGATCTGTGCAATACGGTAGACATTGGATGCGAAGGTGGAGACTAACAGTCTTCCTGGGGTCTTGCGCATCTGTTCCATGATAGAATTCGCAACGACCTTTTCTGAGATGGAAGAACCTGGCACACCGGAGTTGGTGGAATCGCTCATCAGCAGAGTGACACCTACCTGACCGATATAGGCCATCTTCTGATAATCTGAGTTCTTGCCGATCGGGGTCAGGTCGAACTTGAAGTCGCCGGTCTCAACAATTCTGCCGTTCGGTGTATTGACCAGAATTCCTAAGGAATCCGGGATCGAGTGTACGGTATCAAAGAAGCCGATGCTGAAGTACTTTGTGCGTATTCTTGAATCTGCATTGATCTCAACGATCTTGCAGGAACGCGAGAGACGTCTTTCTTCCAGCTTCTTTTCAATCAGTGCCTTGGCAAAGCGCGGGGCATAGATCTCTTTCAGATGGATCGACTGCAGAAAGAAAGGAATGCCGCCGATATGGTCTTCATGACCATGCGTGATGACCATGGCTTTGATCTTCTGCTGATTTTTAACTAAGTATGTATAATCTGGAATGACGTAGTCCACGCCAAGCAGATCATCCTCTGGGAAAAGGATGCCGCAGTCGATGATGATGATCTCATCATCATGTTCAATGCAGTACATATTTTTACCGATCTCACCCAGACCGCCCAAAGCATAGACCAATGTGTCTTTCTTATGATCGATCGCATGTTCGATCAGATCAGGCTCAGAAAGGTGAGAATAGCGGACAGGCCGATTCGGCCGTTTTCCGTTTGATGTTTCTTCCATTATATTTATTACCTCATTTCCTTAAATAGAATGCTTAACTTCATAAAGTATAGCACATCAAAAAAACTTTCGCACAGAAACACTAAATAACGAGTGCACCTGGAACTTCTTTATTCGGATGCTTTGGATCAATATAGTCATAGAAGAGCGTGCCTTTGAAATGATCCAGTTCATGCTGGAGAACAATGGCCAGATAGCCTCTGGCACGGATCGTTATGTTCTTATTCTGCAGGAGATCAAATGCTTTCACCGTAACGCGTGCGCTTCTGACAACATATCCTTCATGATCCTGAACAACTGACAGACATCCTTCGCCGCTGCTCAGATATGCTTTCTGAACCGAAGAAGAGACGATCTTTGGATTGACCAGCATGAATTCATAATGTTCCGGGGCATCGTTCTTATCGCGGTCATCCACTATGACAGCAGTCAATTGTTTTTTGACACCGACCTGAATGGCACTGATGCCGACGGCAGGACGCAGATCGAATTCTTTTGCCTTTTCTTCATCCGTACTGTCTTTGACATATTGAAACAGATCCCGCAGCAGCTTCTCATCTTCTGCACTGAGCGGAAGGGATACGGGCTCTGATTTTTCGCGAATGATCGGGTTTGGATCTTTGATAATTGTTTCATTATTAATTAGCATTTACTATACCTCGGAATTATTTTAGTGAGTCATGCGCAATATGTCAAAGGAATCACTTCAAAATTATGAAAAGAAGAAAGGAATTTGATATAATTTCAGCGATGACAGCAATGAGCACAGCAAATAAAACAAAAAGAAAACTAAAGTTCAATATTAAAATGCCGTATAAATTCGACGGCTGGATCTATGCGGCCATGATCCTGCTTGTCTTCTATGGGATTCTGATGGTCACCAGTGCGTCCATGGGGCAGTCGGTCTCCAATCCGTCTGTTCTGATCAAAACGGTGATCAAAGAACTTCTGTTTGTATCGATCGGATATATAGCGATGACATGGATGGCTCAGAAGTTTACGCTCGATTTTCTGAAAAGCGAGCATTTCGCTTCTTTGATCATTATTACGATTGCGGCGCTGTTTGCCTGCCTGGCATTCCCAGCAACGGGCGGAGCCCATGCATGGTGGAAGATCACGGTGGCAGGTATCGAGATCGGCGTGCAGCCGGCAGAATTTGCTAAGATCACATCGATCCTGACAGTGGCAGCGTATTTCGGTGACAATCATCGGAAATATCATCATATCTGGAATCTGATCAAGATCCCGGTCCTCAGCATCGGCAGCTATGTGTGCATTGTCCTGTTCGTACAGAAGGACTTTGGCTCCGCCATGGTAATTGCTTTGATCACTTTCATTATTGTCATGGTCCCATCCAATCCGCAGCTGAAATGGCTGAAGATCGCTGCTGGATGCATGATCGCACTTCTGGTCATTGGCATCTTTGTGCTGGTCTATACAAAATTCGGCGAAGCATTGATCAATGCCCTGCCGGATGGCTATCAGAAGAAACGCTTTATTTCAGCCGTGAATCCATTCCTGGATAAATATGATTCCAGCTATCAGCTGGTCAACGGCCTGATCGCTTTTGCCAGCGGCGGCTGGTTCGGCAGAGGACTGGGCAACAGTGTGCGCAAATATACAGATTTTCCGGCTGCTTCGACAGATTCGATTCTTTCGATCTTAGTCGAGGAACTGGGCTTTGTCGGCTTCTTGGTCATGATCATTCTCTTTGGCATCATTATTTTCCGTTTACTGAAATATGCGCAGAAGATACATAACGAAAAGGCAAAGATCATCTTAGTCGGCGTTGCAATGTACTTTATGATCCATATTTTCTTCAATATCGGCGGTGTTACCGTAGCACTGCCGCTGACCGGCATTCCGCTGCTGCTGATATCCTCCGGCGGTTCTTCAACGATCAGTGCCATGATGGCACTTGGCATCACGCAGTCGGTGATTTCATCCTATCGGCGAGGACTGATCCAATGAGGATCGTTGCAGGAAAGTATCGCTCGCGCCGGATTGAAACGCGAAATTCTTCCAAAACACGTCCGACCTTGGACAAGGTCAGGGAGGCCGTCTTTTCTTCGCTTGGCGGCAGCTTTCAGGGAGGCAGTTTTCTGGATCTCTATGCCGGCAGCGGTGCCAATGGTTTTGAGGCTCTGTCACGGGGAATGGAAAATGCAGTGTTCGTGGATTCATCATCAGAAGCTTCGGCAGTGATCAAGCAGAATGCAGCATCGCTTGGCTGTGCGGCAGACTGCGATATATACTGCATGAAGGATACCAAAGCATTGGATCTGCTGCAAGCAGAAGGCAGACGGTTCAAAGTAATCTATCTGGATCCGCCGTATGCACTGCAGCAGAATGAACAGATGCTGAAGTATATTGATGAGAATGAAATGATGAGGGACCATGGCGTACTGGTGATCGAATCGGATGCCAAGGATCATTTTACGCAGAACTATCTGCATCTGAAGTATTTATTTGATAAAGAATATGGCATCACAAGGATCACCTATTACAGATACGAGGAAAAAATATGAAAGCATGCTACCCTGGGACCTTTGATCCTATTACAAACGGACATTTGGATATTATTCAGCGGGCATCGAAGATGTTCGATGAGCTGGATGTCTTTCTGATGGTCAATCCTAGAAAGCTCTGTGTGTTCAATGCCGAAGAGAGAAGACAGATGATCGAAGATTCTTTGGCTTCTATCGGATCGCCGCAGAACGTTAAGGTCGTGATCGGTACGGGATTGACTGTCGATATGGCACGAGCAAATGACTGCGGTGCGATCATTCGCGGGATCCGGGCGGTATCTGACTATGAATATGAACTGCAGCAGGCAACAGCCAATATGATGCTGGGCCATGATATTGAAACGATCTTTCTGATTGCAAAGCCGCAGTATTCTTTCCTTTCTTCCTCCGTGGTGAAGGAAATTGCGATGTATCATGGAGATATTCTGAATCTTGTGCCGGTGCAGATCATTGACCGCGTCAATGATAAGCTCAGCAAAGATGAGTAAGTACGTCAGTGCGTATGCTTCACCGCTTGGGCAGATCGTGATAGCGGCCGAAGAAGATTCTTTAGTCGGCTTATGTTTCAGCGATAAAGCAGTCCTGGTTCCGCAAGAAGCCAGTGCCGTTATTTCTCAGACCGAGAAATGGCTGGATGCTTACTTTGACGGAGAAGATCCCATCAGGAATATTTCCTGCCTAGCAAAGGGGACTTTATTCCAGGAGACCGTCTGGCAGATCCTGATGACGATCCCGTATGGGAGCACGATGAGCTATCAGGAGATCGCCGACAGGACGTGTTCACTGCTTGGCAAGAAAAGGATGTCAGCACAGGCAGTTGGACAGGCTGTTTCAAAGAATCCGATCCTGATCCTGATTCCGTGCCATAGAGTGCTAGGAAAGGGCGGTCTGCTGAAAGGATACAGCGGCGGAATGGAGCGGCAGAGATCGCTGCTTCAGCTGGAAAGTCATATATAAGAAGAAAAGGCCTGAAATGGTCTTTTTTTGCAGGTCTTGAAACAAATTAGCACTTAAATCTTGACAGTGCTAAAACGGGGATGTAAGATACTAGCAGACATTCAATCAGAGTGCTAAAGGAGGCGGAAAAGAAGAATGCTGACACCAAGAAGAATTGAGATCTTCAAAGCAATCGTTGATGAATACATCAAAACAGCAGAACCAGTCGGTTCCAAAGCTCTTCAGCAGCAGTATCATCTTCCGTACTCCAGCGCAACGATCCGCAATGATATGCAGGAATTGGAAGAGATGGGGTATCTTGAAAAGACCCATACATCTTCCGGACGTGTGCCAAGTACAGCCGGATATAAGTTCTACTGCGAAAATCTGCTCGACGATGCGCATATCGATCAGAAAATGGAAGTGGCCATTAAGGAAGCGTTTGATGCCACAAACCTGAATGTGGAAGAAGCGGTAAGGCACAGCTGTGAGATCCTGTCGGAAATGACCAATATGACGACGGGGGCGGTCGGACCGGATGCTTCGGAACAGAGATTGGAACATATCAAACTGTTCCCGCTGGATGATCGCAATGCTATCTGTGTCTTTATAACCAACAGCGGACATACGGAAACAAAGAATTTTCATTTCGATGAAGCGGTTTCCCTGAAAGATATTGAGACATGCACAGATATTCTGAATGAGAAGCTGAAGAATGTACGCATTGATCAGCTTGTTGAAAAGATGCAGGCATTGAAACCAGAGCTGAGCCAAGTAGTCGAAAGACATGAACTTCTGTTTGCGGCCTTCGTGAAGGCCTTCGTCAGATTTGCCAGCGAGAATGTATATTTCTCAGGCAAAGATAAAATGCTGTATCAGCCGGAATTTGAAGATATTGATAAGCTGAAGAAACTGATGACAATGCTGGATGATTCTTCGGTATGGAAGAACATGACAGGCAAAGCAAATGCGGTTGCGGTAACAACAAAGGGTGCTGAGCTGACTTGGATCAATGATCTTGCGGTCGTGCGCTCGAAGTTCCATGTGAATGATGAAGAGACCGGAGAGTTCATGGTCGTAGGACCGAGCCGGATGAATTATGACAAAGTAGTTGCCATGGTGGAATATGCCGCCAAGATGATTGAAACCATATATAACGAAGGAGGCGGTGAGAAGTAATGGATCAAGAGAAGAAGGATATTCCTGAGACAGAAAAAGAACCGGAGAAGGCAGAAGTGAAGCAGGAACCGGAAAAACAGGAAGAGAAGCACGAAGAGAAACATGAAGAAAAGCATGGAAAATTCGGCGATAAGAAAGCCGAGAAGGAACATGCCAAGATCGAGGAATTGGAAAAGAAGAATCAGGAATTGGAAGATAAGGTTGCCGTACTGAAAAATGAATATGCGAAAGCATATGCAGATACGGAGAATATGCGCAAGAGACTGAATAAGGAACATGAGTCTTTTGTGAAGTATCACATGCAGGATTTTGCCAAAGAAGTTCTGCCGGTACTGGACAACTGTGAAAGAGCATTGGCAGCTAAGAGCAGCGATGAAGCACTGCATAAAGGCGTAGAAATGATCTACAGTCAGCTGAAGAATGCTTTGAACAAAGAAGGCGTGACGGAGATTGAAGCAGACGGGAAACCGTTTGACGGCAATTGGCATCAGGCACTGATGAGCGAACATGTGGACGGTGTGGAACCGGGCATGGTCGTTGAAGTTCTGCAGAAGGGCTACAAATTGAATGACCGCATCATCAGAGCGGCAATGGTAAAGGTCAGTGAGTGACCGGGAGGGTTAAACTATGAGCAAGATTATCGGTATTGATTTAGGTACAACAAACAGCTGTGTTGCTGTGATGGAAGGCAAGGATGTTAAGGTCATTGCCAATCCCGAAGGAAATCGTACAACTCCTTCCGTTGTTGCTTTTAAGAATGGTGAGAGAATTGTCGGCGATGCAGCTAAGAGACAGCTGATCACAAACAAGGATACGGTCTATTCCGTCAAGAGACTGATGGGCACAGATCAGAAGGTCACTTTGGAAGGCAAGCAGTATACGCCGCAGGAGATCAGTGCAATGATCCTTGGCTACATGAAGGATTATGCGGAAGGATATCTGGGCGAGAAGGTAGATAAGGCAGTCATTACGGTACCGGCATACTTCAATGATGCACAGCGTCAGGCTACGAAGGATGCAGGCAAGATCGCTGGACTTGATGTTCAGAGAATCATCAATGAGCCTACAGCATCTGCTTTGGCTTTCGGTCTGGATAAGGATCAGTCAAAAGAACAGAAGATCTTAGTCTATGATCTGGGCGGCGGCACTTTCGATGTATCCATTCTGGATATTGCGGATGGTACATTTGAAGTATTGTCAACGGCTGGAGATACACATTTAGGAGGCGATGACTTCGACCAGAAGATCATCGACTGGCTGGCAGATAATTTCCAGAAAGAAAATAACATCGATCTGAAGCAGGATAAGATGGCTCTGCAGAGATTGAAGGAAGCTGCTGAAAAAGCAAAGAAGGATCTGTCTGGCGTTGTTCAGACACAGATCTCACTGCCGTTCATTTCGGCGGGTGCTTCCGGTCCTCTGCATTTGGAGACAACGCTCACAAGAGCACAGTTTGATGCAATGACAAAGGATCTTGTTGAAAGAACCATGGTCCCTGTCAGAAATGCATTGAAGGATGCGAAGCTGAATGCTTCTGATCTGGATCAGGTGCTGCTGGTCGGCGGATCTACCAGAATTCCGGCTGTTCAGGAAGCTGTCAAGGCAGAACTGAACAAGGAACCGAATAAGTCGGTCAACCCAGATGAGTGCGTGGCTATCGGTGCTGCTATTCAGGGCGGCGTCATCGGCGGCGATGTCAAGGATGTCCTGCTGCTTGATGTAACACCATTGAGCTTAGGCATTGAGACATTGGGCGGCGTTATGACCGTACTGATTCCAAGAAATACAACGATTCCTACATCGAAGAGCCAGGTATTCTCGACCGCAGCTGACAATCAGCCGGCTGTAGATATCCATGTCCTTCAGGGTGAAAGACCGCAGGCCAATGATAACAAGACCTTAGGCAACTTCCAGCTGGATGGCATTGCACCGGCAAGACGCGGTGTACCGCAGATCGAAGTGACCTTTGACATCGATGTCAACGGCATCGTCAAGGTATCTGCTAAGGATAAGGGAACCAATAAGGAACAGCATATAACGATCCAGAACTCCAATGGACTTTCTGATTCTGAAATTGATCGTATGGTCAAGGAAGCAGAAGCTCATAAGGCAGAGGATGACAAGGTCAAAGAGAATATCGAGACAAAGAATAAAGCAGAGGCATATATCAATCAGATCGATGAGACCCTGAAGAGCGACAATGCCAATGTGACACAGCAGCAGAAGGATGAAGTCAAGAAGCTGAGAGATGAACTGCAGGAAGCTATTGATAAGAATGATATGGATACGCTGAAGACAAAGCTGGATGCTTTGGAAAAGGCAGCCAACACAATGGCAGAGCAGATGTATAAGCAGCAGGGCGCACAGGGCGCAGCTGGTGCGGGTGCAGATGCAAATGCAAACAGCGGCAGTCAGAATAGCAGCGATGATGTTGTTGATGCAGACTTCAAAGAAAAGAAGTAAGTTGAATTGTATTTCACAGATGCGGGACAGATGTTTCCGCATTCTGTGTTTCATGGAAGGCAGGGTACAAAATGGCCGATAAGAGAGACTATTACGAAGTCCTAGGCGTATCAAAGAATGCAACGGATGATGAGATCAAGAAAGCATATCGCAAGCTGGCAAAGAAATATCATCCAGATCTGAATAAGGAACCGGGCGCAGCAGAAAAATTCAAAGAGGTCAATGAGGCAAATGAAGTCCTATCTGATCCGCAGAAGCGTCAGAAGTATGATCAGTTCGGATTTGCTGGGGTTGATCCAAGTGCAGCCGGCGGGTTTGGCGATATGGGAGGCTTCTCCAGTGCAGGCTTTGATGATCTAGGGGATATCTTCAATTCTTTCTTCGGCGGCGGCATGGGCAGCAATATGGGCGGTGGCTACAGCCAGCGCTCTGCCAGACGTGATACAAGCCCGAAGCGCGGTCAGGATAAGTACATGCGGATGAATGTATCTTTCATGGATGCATGTTTCGGCAAGACAGAGACGATCAATATCAGTGTCGATGAACAGTGTGAGCACTGCCATGGCACAGGTGCTGACAGTCCAAGCAGTATTGAAACATGTCCGACATGTCATGGCTCTGGTGTTGTCATAACGCAGCAGAGATCGATCTTCGGCATGGTCCAGCAGCAGTCGGTATGTCCGACCTGCGGCGGCACTGGCAAGAAGATCAAGAAAGCATGTCACGTATGCAATGGAGCAGGCTATCTGCATAAGCGGGTATCGGTAGATGTAAAGATCCCAGCTGGCATTGCAACGGGCCAGCAGCTGAGAGTGTCTGGCAAAGGCGAAAGAGGTTCCAACGGCGGCCCGAATGGCGATCTCTTCATTGAGATCAATGTACAGGCCCATGACTCCTTTGAACGGATCGGCAAGGATATTGAACTGGAGATCCCAGTGACAGCAGTTGATGCAACGATGGGATGCAGTGTTGATGTACCGACGATCCATGGCGATGTGACCATGAAGATCCCAGCTGGTACCCAGGATGGTGCGCGTCTGCGCCTGAAGGGACAGGGCGTTCCGGATATCCGCGGCGGCAAGCAGGGAGATCAGATCTGTACCGTACGCATCAAGGTCGATGAGAATCTGACCAAGCAGGAAAAGGAACTGTATCAGCAGCTCCAGGATCTGCAGAACAGCGGCCGCGGCGATACCGTTTGGCAGAAGTTCAAGAATAGTTTTAAGAATTAAGCTTAACACGCTTCAGAGGGAGACTGAGGAGGTGGCAAGTATATGAATCCAGAAATCATGACGGAAGCACTGCAGCAGATCATTGCATCTGCTTTTACCAAAGCACAGCAGAATCATAACAGTGAGCTCGCACCGGAGCACGTATTGGATGCGATCATTGAAGACACTGGGGTGGATGGCATTTGGCAGCGCTTAGGCGTTTCTAAAAATGAAATACTGATCATGGTCGAGAAAGCTTTGTCAGAGATGGCAAGTGTTTCCTCAAATACGGAACCTGCGATGAGCAGATACGTTTCCTATGCCTATCAGAATGCATTGGACTACATGAAGAAGAAAGATGATAAATACATGTCAGTCGCTGCACTTCTGATCGGTCTGTTTGAAACAGATGCTTCAATCATTCAGGCAATCAAAGAAAAGTTCCATTTTGATGCCAAGAAAATGATCCAGGCAGAAGAAGACAGAAGAGGAGGGATGAAGATGGATGATCAGGGCAATGAAGCACAGCTCGATGCTTTGAAGAAGTACGGGCATGATCTTGTGCAGGAAGTCAAAGACGGCAAGATCGATCCTGTCATCGGCAGAGATGATGAGATCCGCCGGGTCATCGAGATCCTTTCCCGCAAGACCAAGAACAATCCAGTATTGATCGGTGAGCCAGGTGTTGGCAAGACCGCAATTGTAGAGGGACTTGCTTGGCGCATTATGCGCGGCGATGTTCCCTTAGGCTTAAAAGATAAGAAGGTCATTGAACTTGATATTGGTTCTTTGATTGCTGGTGCGAAATACAGAGGTGAATTTGAAGAGAGACTGAAAGGCGTCCTGAAAGCTGTACAGAAAGCGGACGGGAATATCATTCTCTTTATCGATGAGATCCACAATCTGGTCGGGGCTGGCAAGACAGAGGGCTCCATGGATGCAGCGAACCTGCTGAAGCCGATGCTGGCACGGGGCGAACTGAAATGCATTGGTGCAACAACGTTTGATGAATATCGAAAGTATATTGAAAAAGATAAGGCATTGGAAAGAAGATTCCAGAAGATCCAGGTCAGTGAACCGACCGTAGAAGATACGATCGCTATTCTGAGAGGATTGAAGGATCGCTTTGAATCTTTCCATGGCGTGCAGATCAAAGATGAAGCATTGATCGCTGCTGCCACTTTATCAGACCGCTATATTACCGACCGGTTCCTGCCGGACAAGGCAATTGATCTGGTGGATGAGGCTTGTGCCTGCATTCGTACCGAGATGGATTCCATGCCGACAGAATTGGATGAACTGAAGCGGAAGATCATGACGCTGCAGATCGAGCAGACTTCTTTAAAAGGTGAGAAGGATGCCAAGGCCAAGACTCGTTTAGCTGAAATCGAAAAGGAACTTGCTTCGCTGAATGAAAAGCAGGAAGCACAGATGTCGCAATGGAATGCCGAGAAGAAGCAGATGACATCGATCAAGGATGCCAAAGAGAAACTGGAGAAAGCAAAGCTTGATCTGGAACAGGCGCAGAATAATGCGGACTATGAAAAAGCAGCGAAGCTCCAGTATGGTACCATTCCTGCACTGCAGAAGCAGATCGAAGATGCGGATAAGAATCAGTCGCATATGATCCAGCAGGTCGTTGACCAGGATATGATCGCCAAGATCGTTTCGCGCTGGACACACATTGAAGTGAGCCGTCTGCAGAGCACCGAAAGACAGAAGATCCTGCATCTTCATGAAGCTCTGGCAAAGAGAGTCATGGGACAGGATGAGGCCCTGCAATTGGTCAGCGATGCGATCATGCGCTCGAAAGCAAATATTCAGGATGAGAACCGTCCGCTTGGATCCTTCTTATTCCTTGGCCCGACCGGTGTCGGCAAGACCGAAGTCGCGAAGGCATTGGCACAGCAGCTGTTTGATGATGAATCAAAGATCGTCAGGATCGATATGTCGGAATATATGGAGAAGTTCTCCGTATCCCGTTTGATCGGCGCGCCTCCAGGATATGTAGGCTATGAAGAAGGAGGACAGCTGACCGAAGCGGTCAGAAGAAATCCTTACAGCATCGTCCTGCTGGATGAGATTGAAAAGGCACACCCGGATGTTTTCAATATCCTGCTGCAGATCTTAGATGACGGCAGGATCACGGATTCCAAAGGTGTCGTTGTTGATTTCAAGAATACGATCATCATCATGACCAGCAATCTTGGCTCGCAGTATGCTTTTGATGAAGACCCGAAGACAAGAGCTGCGCACTATGAAGAAGAAGTGCATAAGTTCTTCAAGCCGGAATTGATCAATCGTATTGATGAGATCATTGTCTTCAATGCGTTAGGCATTGATGTGCAGAAGAAGATCGCAGATAAGTTCCTTAATCTTCTGAAGGCAAGACTGGCTGAAAGAGATATCAAACTGGAAGTGACAGCCAAAGCAAAAGACAGGATCATTGCCTGCGGTGTGGATCCGCAGTACGGTGCTCGTCCGATGCGGCGCCATATCCAGCGTGAGATTGAAACAGAAGTTGCCAAGGTCATTCTGGCTGAACCGGATATTGCCAATAAGACAATTACGGTAGATGCGGATGATACGAAGTATCTTGTTTCAGTAAAATAAAGAAGAATGCAGATGCTATGTTAAAATAGTGTCTGTATTCTTTTTATAGGAGGCAGGATGGCAAGACAGTATTGGAAGCCGGCAAATCTATTGAACCCTGTACCGGCCGTATTGATCAGCTGTGCAGACGAGAATGGAAAGCCGAATGTAATGACCGCAGCGTGGTGTGGTACAGTATGCTCGGATCCGGTGATGATCTCGGTATCGATCCGCAAGAATCGCTATTCGCATGACATTATTGAAAGGACCGGTGAGTTCGTGGCAAATCTGACCGATGAACAATTGGTGAAGGCGGCAGATTATGTTGGGGTCGTCACGGGTGCTAAAGTAAATAAATTTGATCTGAAGGGAGATCTGCACCTAAGTGCAGAACCAGCAAAGATCGTTCATGCGCCATGCATTGCGGAAAGTCCATTATGTTTGGAATGCCGCGTAAAGCAGGTCATTGAACTTGGTTCGCATGATATGTTCATTGCGGAAGTAGTCAGTACAGATGTAGATGAATCTCTGCTGGATGAAACAGGGAGACTGAACTTAGAAAAGGCACATCTGATTGCCTACAATCATGGGGAATACTATGCCCTTGGAAGAAAGCTTGGGACCTTCGGCTATTCTGTCAAGAAAGCAAGTACGATCAAACGAGAAAGAGCCGCAAAGGCAAATCAGAAAAAGAAAAGAAAGGCGTGATCCTTTCTACTTGGCAAGAAGATGTTTCTGCAGCCATTTGGCACAGCCATCTTCGGTATTGGGACGGGCAATGGAAGTTGCCTGTTTTTTTAATGAGCGCATCGCATTGGCCATGGCGACTCTGGTGCCGCATGCTTCAAACATGGAAAGATCATTCTCACCATCGCCGAAGGCAGCACACTCTTCCGGTCTCAGATGATCCATTGCCATGATCTTTTTGATAGCACTTCCTTTGGACACACCAAGATGTCCAATCTCCAGCCAGCTGTTATTGACAAAGAAGCAGGAGAAGCGGGAAGCGTCGATCTTCGATATGAATTTCTTCAGGGTCCAGGGAAAACCGCAGAAGCACAGCTTGGCAATCTCCTGATCTTTGATCATAGCGCAGTCATAGGATACGTCCTGATCATAATTCGGCTGATGTGCAAGCTTATGCCGCAGAGCATTGAGATCATCGTACAGATGGACAAAGGAAGCATGGCGTTCATCCGCCAGATAGTATCCCTGATCTTTGATCGAACAGTGCATCAGCATGCGATATTTTTTGAGATAGGAAGCCAGATACGTTTTCTCTTCTTCATTCAGCACCGGCTGATACAGATGCCGATCTTCTTTTTTAATATAGATCTCCTGACCATTCAGACAGGAGGCATAATCGTAGCAGTCCTTCGGGATAATATGGGCAACAGAGTACAGCGGCCGACCGGAAGATATAGCAACAGTGATTCCTTTTCTTCGCAGTTTTCTAAGGGTATCGGCAGCTTCCTTCGAAAGGACACCGAACGAAGATAAGAGAGTTCCATCAAGATCCAGAGCGACAAGTTTAATCATGAAGACTATTGTAAAGGCTGTGTCTCTCAAAGGCAAGCTATGATATAATAAATAAGCTTTTGAGGTGAGGGAGTGCTTGTATGAATGATTATCTGAATGTAGCAGTAACTGTAATATTTGTAGTTCTATCCTTAATGATGATGTTCCGCTGGACCAAGCTTCATGGAAAAGTCATGATCCAGGATCAGCAATGGTCAACGCTGCGCATGATCTTTCTGGCGTTAGGTATCATGAGCGTCTTTTCTCTGTTCATGAATTCCGGAAATACGGTCTATGACTACTGCCGTATTGTCGCTACCGTTATTGCCGTTACCGTTTATATGGCATGCCGCGATGGTGTAGGAGAAGAAGGACTGATTGCTGGCGGCAAGCTGTTCCCATGGTCAGAGGTCAAGGCTTGGGATTACGAAGAACGGGCCAAGGTCGTTGCTGTATATTTCCAAGTGGAATCGCAGAATGAAAAGAAACCGGATGCCTATACAACAAAGGAACTGGATTTTGCCAAGACGGATAAATATAATCTGATGAAATTCATGAATATGAATCTCAGCCGCAAATATACAAGAATGAAGAGAAAGTAAGAATTTCTCTTTTTTTTCTGCCGTTCTGGATGAACAATAATTTCACTTGTTTCTTTCCGCAAATGCAATACAATTTTCTTAGATAAGCAGTTTAGTTATAGAGACAGTATCAGCATAATAATTTGCGGAAAAGAAAGGACAGTGCCCACAGGAAGAAAGTGTGGGAGAGGAAAGTATGTATAAGATCTTATTCTTGACCTTTGACTGGAATTACAATATTGCCAATGAGTATAACAGCGGCATCCAGAAATTTGTTGAGGATCATTCGGATACGAATATCTACGTATTCAATGGCATGGGAAAGTATAACAAAGTGGATGCCGAGAATCGGAACTTTGAAATTTTTAATATACCGGAATTGGATCATTATGATGGTGTGGCTCTGCAGGGAAATGTTTCCTGGCCGGTAGAAAAAAGGCAGGCTATTGCCGATCAGTGCAGGGACAGAGGAATCCCCTGTGTCTCCATAAATTACCCGCTGCGCAGCTGTACATATATCGGTACGGATAATTATGAAGCAATGGCGAAGATGGTGTCCCATCTGATCGTGATCCACGGTTCCCGCCGGCCGTATTTCGTTACGGGATTGGCAAAGAGCCAGGAAGCCATCGACCGCCAAAGAGCTTTTACGGATGTCTGTGCGCGCTATGGGATCCATGAGTACAGGATCTTAGAAGGAAATTGGAATGTCGCCAGCGGTGCAGCCGCAGCTGAACAGATTCTAAAAGAAGAACATCTGCCGGATGCTCTGGTATGTTCCAATGATGATGAAGCTATCGGGGCAATGAATGTTCTGAAAGAACATGGCATTCAGGTCCCGCAGGATATTCTGGTCACTGGTTTTGACAATCGGGATATCGGGATCGCATATGTACCGCGGCTGACGACTGTCTCACGTGATTATGCGACCATTCTTTATACCGGCATGGATGCGCTGTACCGCATGTTCCATGGTGAAAAGCTCAATGACAGTATCTACAGTCCGGCGGAGATGAAATATGAAGGGACCTGCGGGTGCTGCAAGAGCAGCAGGGATGAGCGGCAGTTCAAGCAGATGTACTATGACATGGATACTTCCTTTAAGAAATATTTCATGCTGCAGAATTATCTGCATGAAGATATGGCAAAGAGCGCATCCATTGAAGAGCTCATGTCGGCATTTGAAAAGCATCTGGATGCAATGCAGGTAAATACTGCCTATCTGATGATCGATAAGCAGTATCTGTTCCGCTATGAGAGTGAAGATGACAACTATCATTATTCGCATTCTGCAGTCATGATGGCCAGCAATCATCCAGACCGCGGAACATATGAAAAAAGAAATCATTTCTATGATTCTATTTCAACCGCGGAAGTGCTGCCGCATCGTTTTGAAAAGCCAGGCGGCATGCTGTATATGGTCTATCCAGTCAAGAGCACTGAAAGCTGTATTGGCTGGCTGGTGAGCGAAGGGGTCTGTACGGCTGGTCAATACAATACGATCCAGCTCATCCTATTGCTGCTGTCTACCGATATGGAGATCGTCAGAAAGAGCGCTATCCTGAAACATATGAATATGCAGCTTGGCAATCTTTATCTGACCGATCAGCTGACAGGTCTGTACAATCGTTTTGGCATGGAGCATTACGGCAAAGAGTTCTTTGAACAATGCATGTCGGCCCATCAGCATTCCTGGATCTGTTTTATTGATATTGATGATATGAAGGCGATCAATGACCGATTTGGCCATGAGCTTGGCGACAGCGCACTGAAAGATGCTTCTGGGATCATCAAAGAAGCAGTGAAAGACAGAAATGCTTTTGCGATGCGGTATGGCGGCGATGAGTTCTTGATCATCAGTGAAGAATCCGTCAAGGATAGGATCAGAAGTGCTTTGATACGCTATCATGAAAATGAAAAGAGAATGTATTATCTCAGTCTCAGTGTCGGAGAATATGCTGTCCATCATGATTTTGAGAGCCTGAATGCATGCATTGAGCAGGCGGATGAGAAGATGTATGAAATGAAGAAGAAAAAGAAAGAAGCGGCATCAAGGAAACATCTGTAGAGAGCTCTCGCAAGAGAGTTTTCTTTTGGAGAGAAGTACATTGACAATCAAATAAACGGATTATAGAATATTGATAGTCAAAATGACTATGAGGCATATGATGGATGAAGTGAATAAAGAGGGCGAGACACTGCAGCAGTTCCTTGCTCACTATGATGAAACGAAATATCGGAGACCGAGCAATACGGTCGATATGATCCTGATGACGGTCTATGAGGGAAAGCTCAAGATCTTATTGGTAAAGAGAGGCAATCATCCTTTCCTTCATGATTGGGCACTGCCGGGAGGCTTTGTCAATTTCGAAGAAGATCTGGATGATGCCGTGGAAAGAGAACTGGCTGAAGAGACACATATCACCAAGCATACATATTTCCGTCAGCTGTATACACTGGGCAATGCCGACCGCGATCCGCGGACACGGATCATTTCTACGGTCTATCTGTCATTGACGCCGGAAGAGAATATCAAGGATACCAAAGCGGGAGATGATGCGGCCGATACAGCCTGGTTCACCATCTCAAAAGTGACGGAGAAGACAGATGAAAGAGGAAGAACTTCATTGCTGACGCTGGAAGAAGAAGAGCAGGGGATCCGCATGGAATACCGGATCTATGATAAAGCAATGCATAATTATATTGAGACCAGGTCTATAAAGCAGAAAAGTTCCAATGTACAGCTGGCGGCAGATCATATCAAGGCCATCAATATGGCCATGGATACCGTGCAGAACCGGGCAGCTTCAACTGGCATTCTCTTCAATCTGCTGCCGAAAGAATGCACGATGCGGCAGATGCAGAATGCATATGAAGCAGTGATCGGACATAAGACGGATACAGGGAACTTCCGGCGGGATATCAAAAGAATGCTGATTGATACCGGAAAGAAAAAGAAAGTATCCGGCAAGATGGCAAGACTGTATACGTTCAACCCGATGTTCGCATTTTTGGAGGAGAACCTATGAAAAAAGTACTGATTGCAGTGGACCTGCAGAAGGATTTTGTGGATGGTTCCTTGGGCACGGAAGATGCTGTGGCTATTGTGCCGCGTGCAGCCCAGGAGATTGAGGATCCTTCGTATGATCTGGTAATTGCGACTTTGGATACGCATACCAAAAGATATCTGAGCACCTTGGAAGGAAAATACCTTCCGGTCGAGCACTGTGTTAAAGGAACTTCAGGCTGGATGCTGGAGCCAAGAATTGAAAAAGCACTGCAGCAGCGGCATGCCTCCTATATTGAAAAGCCGACGTTTGGATCAGAGATCTTAATGAAGCAGATGCAGGAACTGCAACCGGATGAGATCGTACTGATTGGATTATGCACAGACATCTGTGTAGTATCGAATGCCCTGATGTTAAGGGCAGCTCTGCCGAATACAACAATCTGTGTCATTGCGGATGCATGTGCAGGTGTGACCAAAGAGAAACATGAAGCGGCATTGAAAGTACTGGCAAGCTGCCAGATTGAAATACAGTAAAGAAAAGGAGCCCATATATGAGCACAATTAAAGCAGAACCTTATATTCCAGATGAAGACTATGACAATCCAGCCATGGTCACAGATTTCTATGAATTTACGATGGCAAACTGTCTATTCATGCATGGTTTCAAAGACAAGGTCATGGTCTTCAACATGTTCTACCGTGAGAATCCAGACCAGCAGGGATATGCGATCAGCTGCGGTCAGCATCAATTGATCAAGTTCTTAAGAGAGTATCACTTTACTGAAAGGGACTTAGTCTATCTGCGAACGAAAGGCATGTCAGAAGAATTCTGCAGCTACCTTGGTACGTATCAATGGAAGGGATCCGTCTATGCCCTGAAGGAAGGAACGATCTGCTATCCGCAGGTACCGATGGTACGCATTGAATGCGATATGGTCGGGGCAATCCTGATCGAGACCTATCTTCTGCAGACGATGAATTTCCATTCGCTGATTGCAACAAAAGCTACGAAGATCTCAGGTCTTGCGACACATACACCGCGCTCGGTCATGGAATTCGGCACGCGAAGAGCACAGGGAGAATCTGCCGGCAATGAAGGTGCTTATGCGGCAGTGCTGGGCGGATGCGTCGGTACTGCAGACTGCTTAGCTGAAATGAAGTATGGTCCGGATGTCAAAGCAGTGGGCACCATTGCACATTCTTTCATAGAATTCTATGAAGATGAGTTTGAAGCATTCAAAGCTTATGCCGAGACGTATCCAGAGAATGTATCGCTCCTATTGGATACATATAATATTCTGGAATCCGGACTGCCGAATCTTCTGAAACTGGATGATTATCTGATCCAGAAGTATCCGAATGATCCGAATAAGCGTGTCAAGTCTGCCCGCATTGATTCGGGAGATCTGGCCCGCGGCTATAAGAAATTAAGAAAAGCATTGGACGCTGCTGGCAAGCCATATGTGAAGCTGGTCGCTTCCAATTCCCTGGATGCCAAGAAAATGGCAGATATGGAAGTCTATGAGGGTGCCAAGTTTGATTCCTATGGCGTCGGTGAAAATCTGATCACCAGTGCATCCGATCCAGTCATGGGCGGTGTTTATAAGCTGGTCGCTGTTAAAGAAGAAGATGGTTCCTATGCTCCGCGCATGAAGACATCGGATTCTTCGACCAAAGCAATCATTCCTGGCAAGCTGATGGCATGGCGTGTCTTTGATGAAGATGGCATGGGACAGTGTGATATCATCGGCTTGGATCAGGAAGAGATCAAAGCCGGCAAAGAGATCGTTGTTTATGATCTCAATCCGGATGCCTTCCATAAATCAAGAAAGATCATACCGCTGAAAGTGGAAAAGCTCTTGGTCCCCTTTATGGAAAACGGCGATCTTGTGACAAAGATGCCTTCTATTGCAGAAAAGAAAGCATATATTAAAGATCAGCTGGAGAACCGTGTATGGGAGTCTGAACTGCGTCCGGAAATGCCGCATCGCCATTATGTCGATCTGACAGAAGATCTGTATAATCTGCGGGAAGACATGTATGAAAAACTGCATGGAGGAAGAATTTGAAAAAAGCTCTGATGTTCGGCGGTGCATTCAATCCGCCGACCAATGCACATATTGAGCTGGCTGAGTATGCATGCAGGAAGACGCACAGAGAATGTGCAGTCTTTGTGCCTTCACAGATGCATTATATAGAAGATGATCAGCATAAGTCTTTTGCGTTTGACAATGAGACAAGACTGCATATGCTGCAGACGATTGCAGAGAACAGAGAATGGATGGTCGTTTCTGATCATGAGATCAGAGCCGAAGCCCAGCCGCGTTCCTATTTTACGCTGCAGTATTTAAAGACACAGGGATATGACTGCTCACTGCTGTTCGGTTCGGATAAGCTTCCTGAGCTTGAACATGGCTGGCTGTATATCGAAGAGATCGCTCACGAATACGGTATTGTATGCATGGAAAGGTCGCATGAGAATGTTCATGAGATCATTGCGGACAATGCGTATCTGCGGACCCTGCAGCCGTATATTGAAATTGTTGAGACACCGGAGACTTGGCAGAATATCTCTTCTTCGCAGGTACGGCGTTTTTATCTGCAGAAGAAGTATGAAGAGATCGATCCGCTGATCCCGCAAGAGCTCAATGGTCTGCGGGGCTATGGCGAAGGAGAACAGAAATGAAAAATCATATGATCAAAGTTGGTACTGCTGTTCCGTCCATGAAAGTGGCAGATGTTTCCTACAATGTGGAACAGATCTGCAATATGATCACAGAGAACAGAGACTGCGGGGTCCTGGTATTTCCGGAACTGTGCATCACAGGATATACATGTGCTGATCTGTTCGGCAGCGAAGCTTTGCTGGATGCGGCAGAGAAGGGGCTTGATAAGATTGCCAAAGCAACTCTGATGGCGCCGGGCCTGACTGCTGCTGTCGGGATGCCGCTGCGTTTTGAAAACAGTCTCTACAACTGTGCCTGTTTTGTCTGCGGCGGAGCAGTGATCGGCATTGTGCCGAAGATCAATCTGCCGACGTATTCAGAATTCTATGAAGCAAGATGGTTCCGCAGCGGCAGAGATATCAAGGATCGTACGATCCTGTGCAATGGTGCAGAAGTTCCTTTTGGCTGTGACCTATTAATCAAGGATGAAAAGAGCGGTGCCGTGATCGGTACAGATATCTGTGAAGATCTGTGGGTACCGGATAAGCCGAGCACGCATGCATGTCTTGCCGGGGCCAACATCATTGTCAATCTTTCTGCTTCCGATGAGGTCATTGGCAAGCAGGAGTATCGCCGTTCCATGGTCAGCAGCCAGAGCGCAGCGTGCTACTGTGCCTATGTATATGTCTCCAGCGGCACCGATGAATCTTCAACCGATCTTGTCTTCTCAGGGCATTGCTTAATTGCCGAAAATGGAAAGATGCTGAAAGAAAGCATCTATGCAGATCGCCCGCATCTGATGACTGCGGTCATTGATCTTGATACGATTGCATACAACCGTGCTCATCAGAATACATATGACAGTGAAACAGATCGTTTCTATCGCATTGCTGAGGCACATATTCAGCCATTGACAGGGCGCAGTGAAATGACCGTATCGCAGATGAAGACAGCACTGCAGAAAGAAGAATACGAGATTGCCAAGAATCCCTTTGTACCAGGCGATGATGCCGAAAGGGGCAGAAGATGTCAGAAGATCCTGCAGATACAGGCGAATGGCTTAGCGACAAGAGTCCGGGCTTCGCACATCCATACATTGGTCATCGGTATTTCCGGCGGTCTGGACAGTACGCTAGCTTTATTGGTGTGCCACGAAGCACAGAAGATCGAGCCGGAGATCCGGATCATCAGCTATACACTTCCTAACAAAGGCAATACAACATCGCTGACATATCACAATGCGATCAGTCTGATGAAAGCATTGGATACAGAGATCCGTGAAGTCTCGATTGAAAAGGGCGTTCATGATCACCTTGTTGCTTTAGGCCATGGCGATGCCTACAAAAGCGAGGGGGATACGACATATGAAAACGCGCAGGCAAGAATGCGCACCTATATCCTGATGGATGCCGCCAATATGGAAAATGGCTTGGTCGTCGGAACGGGTGATCTGTCCGAACTTGCCTTGGGCTGGTGCACATACAATGGCGATCATATGTCCATGTATGGTGTAAATGGATCGGTGCCGAAGACATTGGTGCAGTATATCTGCCGGACATATGCCGAAACATGCGGCAATGAAAAACTGAAGAAGATCCTGCTGAGCATTGTCGATACGCCGATCTCACCGGAACTGACGCCAAGTGTCAATGGTGCCATTGCCCAGAAGACAGAAGAGAAAATCGGCAAATATGATCTGAATGATTTCTTCCTGTTCTATACGCTGCGGTATGGCTTTGATCCGCAGAAGATCATGGCTTTTGCTTTGACCGCTTATCCTGAGATCACAAAAGCGGAAATGAAAGAAGCAGAACTTCGCTTCTGCACACGCTTTTTCCATCAGCAGTTCAAGCGTTCCTGTCTGCCGGATGGCCCGAAGGTAGGCTCTGTTACGCTCTCGCCAAGAGGAGATTGGCGCATGCCATCGGATGCTTCCGCAGCTCTTTGGCTGGATCTGATCAGGAAAGCATAAGACATTCCGGATGACCGGGATGTTTTTTGATATAATGATGCAATGAAAACAGTGATCTGGGATTACAACGGAACCATTATTGATGATGTGCATATATCTGTAAAGATAGAAAATCAAATGCTGGAAGAAAGGCATCTGAAGGCAGGATATACTTTGGAACAGTATCGATCTCTGTTCTGCTATCCCATCATTGATTACTATTATAAGATCGGCTATACCTTCAAAGAAGAAAGCTATGAAGAGATGGCAGAGGAATTCAATCATCTCTATGACATGCATTTCCATGAAGCAGGACTGTGCCTTGGTTTCCTGGATAAGATCAAAGAAAGCACAGCCAAGGGATATCGCAATGTGATCCTGTCGGCATGCGAAGATAACATGCTGAAGGAACAATGCCATGCACTGCAGATTGATCGATACTTTGATGACATTCTTGGCATTGATAATAATTGGGCCGGATCCAAAGTAGAGATGGCAAAAGATTGGATGGACCAGGCAGACACGGATCCCAAGGAGTGCATCTATTTCGGCGATACAACACATGACTTGGAGACGGCGCATGCAATCGGCGTTGAAAAATGCATTCTGATCGCCCAGGGACATCAGTCCATGGAGATACTGAAAGAAACAGGAGCGGAAGTAAAAAGCTCTTTAAAGGAAGCGGAACTGATATGAAAAATAAGATATGCCATGCATACAAAGTATGCGGCGGCTGCCAGTATATGGGAACAGCTTATAAAGAAACACTGTTTGAAAAGAGAAAATATGTACAGTCTCTTTTCCCTGATCAGGAAGTCGAGATGGTCATCGGTATGGAAGATCCATACCATTACCGCAATAAGGTCTATGCGACTTTCGGCTATGATCGGAATGAAAAGCTGATCGCGGGCATGTATGAAGAATACAGCCATGAAATTGTGACAGTGCCGGACTGCATGATCCAGAATGATACTGCCAATAAGATCATCGCTTCTTTAACTGCAACGGCTGCCAGAATGCATATTGAGCCCTATGATGAAGATACCAATGAAGGAGTCCTGCGCCATGCATATGTACGTGTCTCTCACGCAACAGGGAAAGCACTCCTGGTCATTGTCATTGGGGCCAAGCAGCTGCCGGGTTCTAAAGAATTAGTTCATGAACTTGTAAAGGACAATCCGGAGATCTGTTCGATCGTACTGAATTGGAATGATAAAAAGACAAGCTTGGTCTTAGGTGAAAGAGACAAGATCGTCTATGGCAATGGCTATGTAGAAGATACGATCGGCGGCATCTCTTTCCGTATTTCTGCCAAGTCCTTCTACCAAGTCAATCCTGTGCAGACAGAGAAGCTGTATGCAGAAGCCATTGAACTTGCCCATCTGGATAAGAATACAACTGTCTTGGATGCCTGCTGCGGGATCGGTACGATCTCTTTGTTCGCAGCTAAGAAAGCCAAAGAAGTTGTTGGAGTAGAGATCAATCCATCCTCTATTAAGGACGCTGAGCATAATGCCGAAAAGAATGGCATCAAAAATGCCTTCTTCTTCTGCGATGATGCCAGAACATTCTTAGAAAGACTGATGGATACACCGGATGTCGTCCTGTTGGATCCGCCAAGAAGCGGGATGGGATATCACTTCATGAGTGAATTATCAAAGATGGGACCGAAGCGGATCGTATATGTATCCTGCAGTCCATCCACGCAGGCTGAAGATCTATCCTACCTGAAGAACTATGAGATCCAGAAGATCGTACCGGTTGATATCTTCCCATGGACAAAGCACATTGAAAATATCGTCGTAATCTCCCGCTGAACAACTGGAAAATATAGTCAATTGAGACCCTCTAAACAATGGTGAAACACTTCTGCAATTGAAAAGCAGCAATGCAGAATAATGTATAAATAAGCAGATGGCTTCTCTTCATTCCATTATGCGTACAATCTTCAGAAAATTTAATAAAGAGGTGTTTGGATTATGGATATCAAAGAGAGAGAAAAGAACATCAGCGAATACTTCGAAATGTGGATCCGCCGAGACTTTTCTGGATTAGAAAAAATATTCTCTAAAGATATATATTACAGTGAATGCTATGGTCCTGAATACTATGGCATGTCTGAAATTAATAAATGGATTGAAGACATGTTGAAAAAACAAGTAGTTTATGAATGGAGAATCAAGCGATTTTATCATTCAGAAGATGTCACTGTTGCTGAATGGTATTTCAGAGAAGAGACTGATCATACACCAAGTGATTTCAACGGGGTTTCTATAATTGAATTTAATCAGAATGGTTTGATTAGCTCAATTAAGGAATTTGCATCGAAAGCTGAGCATACTGCACTCTATCATGGGCACTTATAACTTACGAGAGTTCCATTTTGATTCAGCTTGAAGCTCAACACCGCTAACTCGGAATTTGCTGCGAAGATTATTTATATTTGCGTATCCTTTCTGAAATATATTTTTATAGGGCGATGATGGAAAATGAATTCAGTGTGATGCAAGCGATTTTTTGTCTCCGGTATTGAGAACGGAGAATTCTTATAGTAATAGGAGAAAATGATGAAAACAATCGGACTTATTGGTGGAATGAGCTGGGAGAGCACCATAACGTATTATCAGATCATAAATGAGTATGTGAAGAATAAACTAGGCGGACTCCATTCAGCAAAAATACTTCTGTACAGCGTTGATTTTGCGGAAATAGAGGAATGCCAGTCAAGCGGCAACTGGGATAAGAGCGCACAGATACTTGGAGAGGCAGCCCGCAGTCTAGAAAAGGGCGGAGCTGATTTTATTGTGATATGTACAAATACGATGCATAAGGTTGTGCCTCAGATCAGCACATATGTGAACATCCCGATACTTCACATAGCGGATGCGACGGCAGATGAGCTTGAGAAAAATGGTATCGATAATGTCGCTCTCTTAGGTACAAAATATACGATGACACAGGATTTCTACAAGGAGAGATTGACTGCACGCGGTATTAATGTCATGGTGCCTGAGGGCAATGATATTGAAACGGTAAATGATGTTATATACAAGGAATTATGCCTTGGAATCATTAATGATGAGTCACGCGAAAAGTACAGGAAGATAATCCAAAAGATGAAAGACAAAGGTGCAAAGGGCGTCATTCTCGGATGTACGGAGATTGGGCTCTTGATAAAACAAAGGGATTCTGTACTTCCTGTATTTGATACGACAATCATCCATGGACAGACTGCAGCAAAGAAATCTATTGAATGAATGAAGACATACCCACTGAATACTATTATAGGACTGACTCCCACTTCCCGTTAAGGTAAGTTGCCGCTTCTTTTTCAATTGAGGTTTCTTACCAGCCTTTGCCTCAATTATTGCTTTTTACACACTACTGGCATATATTTATGTAGAAAATTCATGTGGATTTTTCCGGATAAAATCATCTTTTCGCCACATAGACGCAGTATGCTAAGTGGTTTTTTTGTTATTCGGAAGAGCAGACTTAGCCAAAACAGAGGAGAAAAATATGATAAATTATGAAATCAAGACCGATTTAAAAAGCATGCAGCCAGAGGAAATATCAAAACTTTTGAAGCAGACAGCATGGGCAGCTGATAGGTCCAAACAAGCTATAGAAAAGTCGCTTGAACACTCGATGTGCTATGGGGTATTTCTAAAAGACAGTGGTTTACAGATTGCTTTTGCAAGAGTGATAACCGATTATGCTACAAATTATTATCTATGCGATGTTGTTGTAGATCAAAAATATCGTGGAATGGGCATTGGTAAAGCTATGCTGTCCGCAGTTTCTGAAACAGAAATACTGAAACCTCTTTTAGGACTTTTGATTACAGAAGATGCACAGACATTTTATGAACCATATGGTTTTCGTATAGATAACATATGCTTTATGAGCAAGAGTGGAATTCAGCGCAAACAGTGATATCTATTGAGATAAACTAAAAAGGGGGTTCACTGTAAAATCGCATAGATTTCCTGTGAGTTACGCTCCTTTTTACTTTGCATAGCAAAATGCTGATATCAATTATTATCTGTGCTTTGGATGATCAGGATTAAAGAACGGTGAATAGGTATTCGCTCGTATGAACACATATATTCCGCATAACATAATCATAATTGATACAAAGATTTCATGATAATTTATACCTGCAGACGTGATATCAAAGAAGAAAATCTTTAGAAAGCCAACAGGAACGGTAAGCAGTAATAAATACGTCAGCTTATTCGTTACGACGATCATAGTAACACCTCCTATATTTAGTTGATATATACGGTACGTGATGGGTATGGAGGACCGCCTTCAATCGGATGGCAAGTGCTTTTCATTGTTACAGAAAAATTTGGACTGCTTGCCTGATCAAGAAGAAGTTTACAAGTGCCTGTGATCCGAAAATAAACGGTTCCGTTTCCATATGCTGAACTTGCCATTGGGGCAGACACAGTCGTATCAACATTAATCGTTTCAGGCATTACTGGACTTTTATTTGATTCTTCAGCATAAATAGAAGCAGGCAGGGAGCTGAAGAGTAGTAGCAGAATGATTGCATCTGTATCTTTTTAGATTAGTACTGATCACCATTAAAATGAATAATGATATTCACAGTCTTTTTATGCGTTATGAAGCGTACATAAATGCGAATACGATAGAGTCAGGCAATCAATTTAGAATGCCTGCCTCTGCCACATACATCACCGTTCTTATACCGCTGTTTATTATATGCCATCATATGATTCCCCAATGATTCCCCCAATGATTCATACGATTATTTTAAATATATATATCGTTGTTGTCAAAAATTGAGCGAAACTAGAAAATTTTCTTACATGAATTCTGGACATTACAGGCTATTTTCACATTTGTTAATACGCTCTTTTCTAATAGTGAGAAGGGCTTTTCACAACCAAAGAATAAGTACAAAAGTATATAATGAAGCCTATGATGGAAACAATACTTATTTCTTTGATCACCTTTGCTGCAACGAACATTGATGATCTGATCGTGCAGACGATCATGTATGCACAGACGATGGACCGCAAAGATGCCATGAAGATTGCGATTGGAAGATATATTGGTACGTATCTTCTGCTAGCAGTAAGCATCCTTGGCATCTTCGGTGTATCATTCTTGCCAGACAGTGTGATTGGACTGCTTGGATTCATCCCGATTCTGCTTGGTATTCACAGCATCATAGAATCACGTGCTCAGGATCATGAAGAGGAGAAAACATCTTCTTTTGGCAAGAAAGCAGTGTTTGCTTCAGCAGCACTGACAATTGCCAATGGGGCAGACAATGTGGGTGTCTATATTGCGGCATTCAGCCGATTTTCTGTTTTAGAATTGGCGGCGGCCCTGATCTTGTTCTTTGTACTGACCGCAGTATTCTGCTGGATGTGTCAGAAATTGGCGGAACAGCCTTTGATCAGAGATGCGATTGCTAAGTATGAAAAGATCCTTGTGCCGGCCGTGCTGATCATCTTGGGCATCATCATCCTATGTGAATCCTATTTATAACAATGTGAGGAGGCGGGCGCGAACTGCTTCCTTTTTTTTGTTGACGGCTTGTTTTAACAAATATACAATTGATATATCAGTTAAGAGGCGCGATATGAATGAGATGAAAAAGAAGACAAGTGTATATCAGCTGCTGAAGAAAGAGATCGTACTTGGCAAACGGAAACCTGGTGAAGTATTCGGTGAAAAGGAATTTGCCCAGCAGATGAAGATCAGCCGGACACCGGTCCATGAAGCGGTCATGCAGCTGAGCCAGGAAGGGTATATGCGGATCATGCCGCAGCGAGGCACGGTTGTTTCGAATATATCGCTGGATGAGATCTACAAGCTGTATGAGGCAAGAATGATCCTGGAACCGAGCTTGATCCGGATCGCTGCAGAAAAGATCGATGATGAACATCGAAAAGAATTGATGCAGTGGAAGAAGGACTTTAAAAAGATCCTGACCGCGAAAGCTGAACAATGGCAGAATGATCTGAAAGTAGAAGGAGCAGAGGATTTTTATGATATGGATGCGAAGTTCCATCTCTTTCTGGCGACCTGTACCGGCAATGAAATACTGAATGATTATGTTGATCAGCTGATGATGAAGACACAGAGGATACGCTGTCTTTCAAATACTGAAAGCAGAGACAGATATCAGGCGTCTTTAAAAGAACATCTGGATATCATTGAGGCAGTAGAAAAGAAAGATGCTGAGAAAGCATCAGAAGCGATGATGATACATCTGAAGAATTCAGAAGAAGGATATACAGCACTGCTCATGAAGGATGCTTCAAAGATCAGTGTTTTCTGAAAATAAGACAGGAGAGTATTTATGGAATTGGCTTTGATCTCAATACGGCAGGTGGCAGTACTGTTCTTGCTGATCCTTGCAGGATATCTCTGCATACGGTTTGGCATTCTTTCCAATGAGAGCAGAAAGAGCTTTTCTAATTTATTGATGTATCTGATTGTTCCGATCATGATCATCTATTCCTACATGACGGAATTCAATGAGGAGATCTTAGAGAATCTATGGATGGCACTGCTCCTGAGCTGTGCGGCTATAGGCATCGGCATTGCGGTGACGTTTATTATCACGCTGAAACATCATGACCGCAGTCAGCCGATCATGCGATTTGCGATGATCTTCTCCAATGCAGCATATATGGGATTTCCTTTGATCCAGGCGATGTTCGGCAGTGAAGGGCTTCTGTATGCCAGTGTCTATCTGACGGTGTTCAATATTGTACTGTGGTCCTTCGGCTATTCGATGATCGCCGGCAAGACAGCGGGGAAAGAGATCCTGCACAGTATCATTACAGCCCCGATGCTGTATGCCGTACTTGTGGGATTATGCATCTTCCTGCTTCAAGTTCCGATCCCGAGCGTGATCCGGCAGTCATTTTCTCTGATCAGCGGCATGAATACACCGCTGGCCATGATCATTACCGGCATGATCATCGCTTCCAGCGATATCAAGGCGATCCTGAAGAATCCAAAGATATGGAGAACACTTGGGGTGCGCATGGTGCTGATCCCAGCTGTCTGTATTCTGATCTTCTATCTGCTTGGTCTCCATGGCGTGGTGCCGCATGTGGTGCTTCTGTTGGAAGCCTGTCCATGTGCTGCTATTACTTCGATCTTTGCCATACAGTATCACTATGATGAAGAATATGCGGCCGGTGCTGTTGTGCTGACGACTTTGATCAGTATTGTGACGCTTCCGCTATGTGCTTTGTTCCTATCTTTAGCAATGTAGAAAAGGAGATCTTATGATCATACGATGTGAGTACAGCCGCGGCTCCAGCGCCATCCAGCAGGCAATTGATGCCCTGGATGAGAAGGGGGGAACGGTCATTGTTCCAGCCGGTGAGTGGCATACCGGACCGCTGCATTTGAAGAGCCATTTGAAATTGGAATTGGAGGAAGGATCGATCGTTGTTTTCAGCCCTGTCTTTTCTGACTATCTTCCGCCGGTCCTGACCAGATGGGAAGGGACGGAGTGCTATAACTATTCTCCTTTGATCTATGCCAAGGATTGTCAGGATATTACCATCCAAGGAAAAGGTATCCTGTATGGCAGCGGCAGTGCGTGGTGGTCATGGAAAAAGAAACAGCAGAAAGCAGCGGATGAGCTGTGTACAGCGGTAAGCCGAAAGATCCCAGTAAAGGAACGGATCTTCGGTACAGAAACAGACTGTCTGCGGCCTTCATTCCTGCAGCTGTTCAGCTGCCAGGATATCTGTCTGAAGGATTTTACGATCGTAGATGGACCGCAGTGGACGATTCATCCGGTATACTGCTCCAATGTCTATGCATCCAATATCAAAGTATTCACGCATGGTCCGAATACCGATGGCTTCAATCCGGATTCCTGTGAGCATGTCATGATCGATCATTGTATTTTTCATACGGGCGATGACTGCATTGCGATCAATTCGGGACTGAATGAAGATGGCTGGCGGGTAGGAAAATCATGTCATGATATTGAGATCGCAAACTGTCTGTTTACCGGCGGACATGCGGCAGTTGCCATCGGCAGTGCGATGTCAGGCGGGGTAGATCATGTCAATGTCCATGACTGCACGGCGTATGGTACAGAAAGAGGCATCCGTATTAAATCTATGCCAGGCAGAGGCGGCTATGTCAGAAATATTCATTTTAAAAACATCTCCATCAGCGATCCTGCCGAAGAAGCTGTTGAGATCAGTATGCATTATGGATCCAGTACATCCAGACCTGTTTCGGCTGTTGCACCGATCTTTGAAGACATTTATTTAGAGGATATGAAGATCGAAAAAGCAGTGAAAGGCATATCGCTATGCGGCCTTGAAGAAAGTCCATTGCGGATCCATATCAGAAATTTAAAAATGAATGAGGGTGCATCTATTGTACGGAAGCACGCTGAAACAGTTTCTTTATAATAAATATAATGATTAAATGCTGTAGCCTAAGATCTGATCCTCTGCGAGGATCTCTTTTTCTTCCTGCAGTTCATAGGCAGGCTGATTCTGAATATGCATCTTTCCCCAGGGGAAGATATGGAGAATGGTACCGCAGCAGACTTCATTATTCTTGAGATACATGATCTGATCTCCCACATGGTAGATGGGATTGCCATTCATCGGTGCTGAACAGGATACGGTGCATCCTAAAGGGATCACGCGGCTGAACAGTATGGTCGTGTTATGGCAAAGATCAAGATCTTTATGATAATGGCCGCAGTACCAATGTTCGTAAGCGACGGTATCTTTGACATGCTGCAGATACTCGGTCAGGGCATCTTTCGGGAAAGCATCTCCTTTGACGATGGTCTGCATCGAAGTAGGAAGACAATGCGTTACGATATAATCGACGTGCCTGCCATGTTCCGCCAGGACCGCATCTGCTGCATCCAGTTCCTGCTGGGAAGGAATCTCTTCGGGCCACCAGCCTCTGCCGATGATCGATGATGGATCGCCGACGGATGGACCGCGGTCATGAGAAGCTGCACCGCCAAGCGTAAAGATCGTATTTCCTTCAATGGTGAAGATCTGGGAACGCATTAAATGAAGAACGTTGGGACGGATCTCATGGACCTGTCCGCCATGCCACTCTTTCTGCGGATAGGAAACAAGACGAGGGAAATTCTCATGATTGCCATCAATGAACAGCGTTGTCCATGGCATGGAGCTGAACCATTTCAGCCATTTCTTTTCTTTCATCGATTCATGTCTGCTGTTCCAGATAAAGCCAAAATCACCGCAGATGATCAGATGATCCTGTGCTGTCAGTCTGCCTGTGACTTCCTTAAGAAGCAGTTTCCTCATATCAATGCCGCCATGGGTATCGCCGGTGATATAGATCATTTCTCTGTCTCCTGCTTTTCTTTATCTGCCATCATGGCACGATGAGAACAGGTGCGATTCACAAAAGCAGTGCGCTCTTCGCCAGAGAAGCAGAATCTGCCGCCGCGTCCATTGGCAAGCTTGAGAATATCCTGGGCATCCTCAATATAATCCTGCAGCGTCGGTCTCAGCATTGCTTTATAGGGAATGACATACAGAGGAATATGAAAATCATACTTTGTGCATTTCAGTTTCCATTCAATATGCGGCATGATCATAGCAATATCAACTTCATTCTGTCTCTCTGCCAGATCATAATAGGGGATCCGAATGAAAGAGACAGTATCCTGCATCTTTTGCGTCAGTACTTCTTCCTGAAGATGCTTGGCTAGAAAGCCGCTGGAGAAACCTTCTCCGCAGCTGATGGCAATTCGCAGCATAGATCTTCCTCCTGTCAAATATCTGTATTTATCATAGCGAAAATGGTTCTAAAAAAATAGTGAGAGCATTGAAAACAGAACTGAATGAATGAAAATCAGTAACATTTCTATGATTGTTTTTCAATGAAAAGTTTGAGTAATGTGGATGATGAAAAATTTTTCTGATAAAAATGTATTAGCCATAACGAAATTGCTGATAATATGAAAGGAGAAATTGGCGTTTGATTTGTAATCACTCTTGGGGAGGATGGGATTATGAAGCGAATGTTGAATATCATCATCAGTATTGTATTATGCGTTGGACTGTCACCGATCTATATGGGCACGGCTGCGAAAGCGGAAGGTGTGTTTGCTTTCACTGAGCAGACGGTAAGTATAGAAAAAGGACAGACACATGCTTTTCAAGTGACTTTGGACAGCAAAGCAATCGCTGCAGAGAACGCAGTGTATACTGTCGCCAAGCCAGATGGATCAGCTATTGGTCTCAGTGCTGGCACGGTATTTGCAGCAAATATCCTGACGGTAGATGCAGCGGAAAAGAATGCATCGCTTAAGATCACTGCCAATGCCTTGATCGATAAGACACCGTATAAGGCTGATCTCGTCATCTCATTGACTGAACCAGCAAAACAAGTCACATCGATTTCTATAACAGCAGAGAAAAGTGAGATCACGGTATCTGATACCGTGCAGACAATAAAGATCACATCAAGCTATGGACCGGCAGAGGCGGAAGCACCTGTTCTTTCCTATACCATGGCAAGAGATGACAAAGCGGCATTTGCCAAAGATACAGCAATTGATCCTATTTCAGGTACGGTTGCCATCGGCACATCCGAAAAAGCCGGAACGATCACTGTGACAGCAGCAGATACAGCCGATGGTCTGCAGGCAGAAACAGCAATCTCAGTAAAAGAAAAAGTTCAATCAACCCCAGCTCCTACGGTGTCGCCAACGACTGCACCGACAGCATCTCCAACAGCTGTTCCTACACCAACACCAACACCGACACCTGCAGCATCGCCAAGCGCATCGCCGAAAGTTCAAATAAAGATGATGCTCAGCAAAACAATTGCCACGCCAAAGATCTATACGATCAAAACAGAAGCAGATCTTAAACAATTTGCGGACAGCGTCAATGAAGGAAATACTTATGAAGGAGAAACGGTATCATTAGCCAATGATATTGTTCTGACAGATGAATGGACGCCAATCGGCAAAGCAGCTACCGGAAACGGAACGCTGACCAGCGGCTATGTCTTCAAAGGAATATTTGAAGGCGGCAGTCATACAATCAGCGGTCTGATCATATCTGCAGCTAACAGCAGCTATGCTGAAAACGATACCGTCGGTCTCTTTGGAACTGTGGATGGCGGCACAATTGAAAACCTGAAACTTACCAATGTTTCTGTGGCTGCACCAAACAGTAAAAAAGTCGGTGCAGTATGCGGACATCTGTATGGCGGCGGAACGATCAACAACTGTGAAGTATCCGGATCGGTATCTGGATATGGGGCCGGAGGAATTGCTGGCTACTTGCAGATTGACGGCACTATCAGCAATTGCATCAACCATGCGAATGTATCCGGTACAAAAGGAGTGGCCAGTGCTGCTGGCGGAATTGTTGCCAAAGCATATTTCACAGTTGCAAGCAAAGAGACAAATATTTTGTCCTGTGTGAACTATGGTACAATCTCTGCTGATTTTGATCTTGGCGGCATTGTCGGGCTCAGTTCAGCGAATATTCGGTACTGCTCTAATTATGGTACGGTAAGTATGACGACAAATAATATGGCCGGCGGCATCGCGGGTGAACAGAAGACGTATGGCGAAGTCATCGGCAACGTAAATACAGCAGATATCAGCGGCGGCATCACCGGCGGGATCATCGGCTGGATACGTTCCATTGCTACGGAATACAATGCATATCAGAATCGCCGGGTCGTTGTTGTTCAGGATAATACGAATACGGGAACGATCTCTGGCAAAGGACAGCTTGGCTCTGGCGGTATTGTGGGTGAGATTTACAATGCGGCGACGATTACAGGAAATGCAAATACAGCTCCATCTATTACAGGATACGTTTTTGCGGGCGGTATTGTAGGCGGTCTGCAGACAGAACAAAATTGTGAATACTATCTTTCGGATACGGAAACAATTAACGTAAAATATAATTATTCCACTACGGATCTCAGCAATATTACAGTCCTTTCCGGAACATGCAAGAATACAATTGCCTATAACAATGATGCAAGATTTATTGTTTCAGATAATACATCATCCAGTATCGCTGCTATCGGATCAGAAGAATATGGAACTTTGGCTGAAGCGGTCAGTGCATCCAAGAGCGGAGATACGATCAAGATCTTAAAAGATATCAATTATCCGGTAACAGGCTCATATACTGTGCTGAAGCTGAAAGAAAACACGGTCTTTGATCTGCAGGGACATACGATCAATGTGCCGTATTCCAATGGTATTGGAACACTGGTCTTTGAAGGAAGCAGCTGTGTGATCCGAAATGGAAAGTTCACCGGAAATAATTCCAATGGCACAAAAGCAAATTACTGCTTATGGATCGGCGATGAAGATGATTCAGATGGTATCACGGTTGATTCGGTCGTGACGGAGGGTGGTATCAATATTTATCATGCAGAAAATGTTCTGTTAAAGAATGTCACTGCATCGGCAGGATCAGATTACTATGCAGTATGGCTGGATGAAGCAGCCAGTGCTTCAATTGAAAGCGGCACATATACAGGTGTTTCTAAAAACAGTGTGCTGGTATGGAATAAAGAAAAGAGCGATGATGGCAATAGTGATACTGTACCGTCGAAACTGACGATTGAAGGCGGAAACTTTATCGGTGCTATCGGTCAGTATGGAGATTCTGCAAAAGGCAGTCTGCTGGTCTCTGGTGGGTACTATACATCAGATCCAAGCAAATACTTAGCTTCTGGCTATGCTTTGCAGACAAGCAATCAGCAGGGATATTCTTATCTAGTTGGAAAGATCTCAAGCAAAGTAGTCGCATCTGCCGGTACAACGACCGTGAATGAAATTAAAACATCAGCGTTACTTCCAGCAATGAGCGAAGAGACGAAAGACAGTTTGAAGAAGGTTGCTTCAGCAATCCAGCCAGATGCATCGGATACTGCTTTGAGCAATGCAGCAGCTGCGATTGCTGCCGATCAGAGTGCACTTCCTACTGTAGATGAAGCGAAACAGGCATTGGAAGACAGCAATATCAGTACTCTGAATCAGAATATCAATGTCGTTGTCAAAACACGTTTGGAAGTCACCCCGGAATACTTTGATACAGAGAAGAATGAGATCACCTTGGACATCAAGCCAATGGCAGATATTTATGCTACAACTGCAGATGCGGATGCAATGACAGATACGAACTCTGCTAAGATCAGTTCAAGCAGAGTAGAGATTGCAGATGGAACACCGGTAGTGATCTCAGCGGAAATTCCATCGTCAATGGCCATTGCAGAAGGGACGGGATATCAGTCTCTGACGATCAAGCATGTCAAAGAGAATGGCACTGTCTATTACTATACGGCAAGTGTTAAAAAGGAAAATGGAAAGTACTATGCAGTATTTACGGTCATGCATGGTTTCTCACAATTCATCCTAATGCCGCAGAATCGTAAGACAGCAAAAGTTACTTTTGACACAGATCCTAGTACTTCTGTCATATATGCCATTACCAATGTCAGCGATGCGCTTCCGGAGGCTGCTGAAAAAGAAGGGTATGTATTTGATGGCTGGAAGTTCGATGGCGTGGATGGTCTCTATACGGTGATGAGCAATGATCTGTTTGCGGCATTGACGGCAGATGGCAGCAGCGTCTTATCTGCTGCGGCACAGTATACAGAATCAAAAGGACATACGAAACCGAAAGAAGAAACGAAGACGAAGGAAGAAACAAAGACAGCAGAACAGACTGTTGAGAAAATTGTGGCAGATGATTTTGAGGCACCGGATACCGCAGTTAAGACAAGACAATAATTGAAGCAGCAGATAAACTTGTTTTCAATATATGCTGAAAAGCGTAAAATGAAGACAAGTTTTTTATGTGCGAAAGGCAGAAGATATGGAGAAGATAGAAAAGGAACTGAAGTATAGAACGGCAGATCAGGAAATGATTCCGCAGTTAGTGAAGATGCGGGAAGAATTCATTGTATGCGATGAAGGAGAGATCAGTGCAGATGATCTGAAAGCAATGGAGAAGCAGCTGCCGGTCTACTTTGCCAAGCATTTGGGACATGATCTGATTGCCTATACTGCGATGGATGAAGATAGGATCATTGCCTGTGCTTTTCTGCTGATCATAGAAAAGCCTGCCAACCCGCATTTTATCCATGGCAGAGTTGGTGAGATATACAACGTATATACTATTCCCGAATATCAGCATCATGGCATTGCATCGGAATTGATCCGGCAGATCATTGTCTATGCAGAGGGGCATGAACTTGACCGTATCGATCTTGCGGCAACAGAGCAGGGATATGGCGTCTATGAGAAACTTGGTTTTATAAAGAAGAAAGAAGCGTATCAGGAAATGCGCTATGTCTGCAGGAGGATACATTGATGTGCACAAGTATTGTATATAATGAAAAGAATTCTTTGGTTGGTCTGAATCTGGATATTCTTGATATGCAGTATCGTGTATCTGCGTGTGCAGATCATGTATGGATCGAGATATGGAATGAGAAAGAAGGATGGCTGCCGCTGTTCGGAGTGAATGCGTTCGGTGATTTTGTTCATATGCCGACATGCTGGCCATTCGATGTGCGCAGCAATCCTTCGTATTCTGAACAGGAAAATATCCTGCAGATGGATATAGATCTGCTGCTGGGAAAGACGAACTTTGCACAGACGAAGGAATTGGCGGAACAGCATAAGATCTGCAGTATGCCGGGCATTACCTATCAGGCACAGATTGCAGATCATCATGGCAATGTCCTGCAGGTCGTTCCTGGTCAGGGGACAGAATATTCAGTCAGACCAAAGCACGCTGTCATGACAAATTTTTCTCTGTATAAAGGCAGTCAGGAAAAGCATCCATGGATGGGCATGGACAGATATCTGAAAGCGGAGGCGTTGATCCAGGATGCTGGGGAAGAACTGGATGCCTTGGGCATGATGGCTATTCTGAAAGAAGTATCGCAGACAGTATGTCCGACGGTCGTATCCATGGTCTATGATCATGCCAGCAATATGGTGACTTGGTGCGAAGGACGTGCATATGATTCTCTTTCAAGTCAGAAGATCATCCTGAGCGAATAGGATTATAATAATCCGTGAATTGAAGGAGAAACTATGGGATATGTCTATATTATTTTAAGTTCTGCTGCTGTGTATCTGTTCATTGTGATCTCGATCCGACTGTTCGGCAAAACAGAGATTGCGCAGCTTTCTGTGGCAGATCTTGTATTTATCATGCTGCTGAGCAATGCAGTGCAGAATGCAATGGTTGGTTCAGATACTTCTCTGATGGGAGGACTTGTGGCAGCCGGTACACTTTTTGTGATCAATGCTATCTTTAAGGAGTGCCTGTATCGCATTCCGTGGTTCGGCCGGGTCATGCAGGGTGAATCTGTAATGCTTATATATCAGGGCAAAGTGAATGATGCCAACATGCGCAAAGCAAAGCTGACAACAAATGAACTGCTGGAGGCGATACGTGAACATGGGGTCGCTAAGATTGCCGATGTAAATTTAGCAGTATTGGAAGTCGATGGAAATATCAGTGTGCTTTCCAATGACTTCCAGACAAAGACGACCAAAGCAATACGCAGATCAAGACTGCCGAAACGGCAGACAAAGAAACAGGACTAAGGAGAAGAGATATGGGAATTGCAGTATTCGGAGCGGTGCTTGTCGATATCAAAGGGTTTCCTTTCGGCAAGTTCGTGACCAGAGGAAGAAATGCAGGCAGGGTGACAGAAGTCCATGGCGGTGTATCCCGAAATGTTGTGGAGGACATCGCAAATGTGGAACTGCGTCCTTCTTTTATCAGTGTCTTGGATCAGAGCGGAACTTCGCAGGAGATCATTGCAAAGCTGAAACGTCATAAAGTAGATACACAGTATATCCGCATCAGTGCCAATGGCCTTGGCAAATGGCTGGCTATCTTCAACAATGAAGGAGAAGTTGTAGCTTCGATCTCACAGCGTCCTGATCTTTCTTCCATTGCGGAAACATTGAAGGAATATGGGGAGGAGATCATCTCACAGGCTGACAGTGTAGCTGTGGAAATAGATATGGAAGCAGATCTGCTGAATCAGATCTTTGCTTTATGCAGAAAGCATCATAAAAAGATCTATGCTGTCGTATCCAATATGTCGATTGCGATGGAACGCCGGGATCTGATGAAACTGACGGACTGCATTGTATGCAATGAAAGCGAAGCAGCACTGCTGTTTTCGGAGGATTATAAAGATCTTTCACCGCTGCAATTGGCAAAATGCATTTCGGAAAAAGTGAAGCAGGCAAAATATCCCAAGATGGTCGTAACGATGGGAGAGCAGGGCGCTGTCTATGCTGAAATGGAAGATGGCTATGGTATCTGTCCGGCGCAGAATACGGAAGTAGTGGATGCGGCTGGCTGCGGCGATGCTTTCTTTGCGGGTGTAACGATCGGTCTGACTTATGGCAAAGATCTCAGAACAGCATGTGAGATCGGCACAAGACTAGCATCCTCTGTTATCGCAACAACAGAGAGCGTATGTCCTCGCTTCCGTCCGGAGGAATTCAACCTTGTTCTGCCGGAAGAACTGCTTTCAAAGATTGCTTCAGAGTAAGAACGGATATTTATACTGTCCGTTTTTTTCTTTCATCACTTTACAGAGATTTAACATCGAATTAACGGACCATGGCTAGAGTATTTTGTTCGTTTCCTTTAGGATATGAGTATAGTAAGACAGGGGGCAGAGAAATGATTGCTTGTGTAGAAGACGAAGAGAGCATCAGAGAGATTGAGATCTATACATTGAAATCGGCGGGATATGATGCCGAGGGATTTGCGGATGGGAAATCTTTCTTTGAAGCACTGCCCAAAGAAAAAATAGAACTTGTAATATTGGATGTGATGCTGCCGGATATGGATGGCATAGAGATCTTAAAGAAGCTGAAAAAAGAGCCGAGCACAAGGAATATTCCGGTGATCATAGCCAGTGCCAAAGGAACAGAGTTTGATAAGATCAAAGGATTGGATCTTGGCGCAGATGATTATTTGGCAAAGCCATTTGGCATGATGGAGATGCTTTCCAGGATCAAAGCAGTATCGCGGCGCAGCAATGTGATGGAAGATGATCCTGTGATCGGCAAAGAACAGATTCAGATCTTAACGCGTCAGCATCAGGTGTTTGTCAATCATAAAGAAATTGCTTTGACATATAAAGAATATGAAGTACTGAAGATGCTGATGAGCCATCCTGGCATTGTGTATACCAGAGAAGAACTGCTGGATGCGGTCTGGGGCATGGAATATGATGGAGAAACACGTACGGTAGATGTACATATTCGGACACTGCGGGCAAAGCTGAAAGAAGCGGGATATGCAATCGATACGGTGCGCGGTGTCGGCTATCGCTATAAGGAGAATGTATGACAGGCAAGATCTTTCGGGCAGTGTTTGCTTCCTGCATCCTAGTTGCCGCGATGACGGTCGGTCTGGTCGTTTTGGCATTGAACAATTATTTTGTCACCATTGAAGAAGAACGGATTGCCTCAGAAGCAGATCTTGCTGCGGCTGGGGTGAATGCAGCGGGAGAAGGATACTTTGATGATCTGAACATTGAGGGCTATCGTCTGACATGGATCAATGGCAGCGGAACAGTTCTCTACGATTCACAGGCAGATGCCGCAACGATGGAAAATCATGGCGACCGTCAGGAAGTCAAAGAAGCTTTGCTGAGCGGAACCGGCAAGAGCGACCGCAATTCATCTACCTTGGCAGAAGAAACGATGTATTATGCTGAACGGTGCAATGACGGAACAGTTGTACGTTTGGCTGTTTCAAGGAACAGTGTGTTCCTGCTCGTGCTCCGCTTAGCAACACCATTGCTGTGGATCTGCATTGCCGCCGTTGCCGTTGCCTATTGGGCTGGCAGAAGGGCTTCAAAAAAAATTGCCGAGCCTTTGAACCATATCAGCTTGGAACATCCAATGCAGAATCAGAATGTCGAAGAGATCCGTCCTCTGCTGCAGAGGATCGAGGATCAGAATCAGCAGATCAATGATCAGGTGGAAAAGCTCCATCAGAAGCAGAAGGAATTCATTACAGCTACCAGCAGCATGCGGGAGGGCTTGATCCTGATCAATACGAAGTATCAGATCCTTTCGCAGAATCCGGCCGCTGAGCGGCTGTTCCATCTGGATGTATCTGCGGAGCATCCTTTGGATGACTGCAATGAACAGCTGCATCAGTGCATCGAAGCTGCCTTGGCAGGACAGCAGAATACTGCCATTATATCCGAAGGTGAAAAGATTATTCGGATCGATGTCAGTCCGATCACAAGCCATGGCATATTGATCGGGGCATCCATTCTTGCCTATGATATCTCAGAAGAATATACCGCTGAGATGCAGCGCAAAGAATTCACGGCCAATGTATCGCATGAACTGAAGACACCTCTGCAGTCCATCATGGGCTCCGCAGAACTGCTGCAGAATCACATGGTGAAGGAAGAAGATATCCCGTCTTTCCTCAATCGCATCAATGCCGAATCAAAAAGACTGCTTGCTCTGATCGATGATATCATTCGGCTATCACAGCTTGATGAGAATCAGAAGATGGAAAAGGATGAACTGGATCTGAAGGATACGGTAAAAGAGGTCTTTGATTCTTTAGAAAAGAATGCCGCAAAGCATCATGTGACCCTGCATCTGAAAACAGAAAATGCATCTGTCTATGGCAACAGCAGACTGCTGTATGAGATCGTGTACAATCTGATGGACAATGCCATCCGCTATAACAATGATCCGGGATCCGTAACAGTGGAGACATATCAGGATGATCATGCATCCTATCTGAAAGTATCTGATACTGGCATCGGCATCCCGCAGGAAGCGCAGGAAAGGATCTTTGAAAGATTCTATCGGGTCGATAAGAGCCACTCTCGGGCAACGGGCGGAACAGGATTGGGACTGTCCATTGTCAAGCATGCCGTGCAGATATCGCATGCGGCAATTCAAGTTGCCTCCGTGCCAGGAGAGGGCAGTACATTTACTGTTGTATTTCCAAGTGAATCGCAAAGATGATGAGCACCGTGCATCATCTTTTTTTTGGTGTTAGAATGAATACTGTTTTTGGAGAATGATGATGACAAAAGACATGACACATGGAAAAGTAAGAAATCTGCTGATAAGTTTTACGATTCCGCTTGTCTTAGGCAATCTATTGCAACTGACTTACAATGCAGCTGACAGCATTATTGTCGGACGCTTTGTATCCAGCGATGCGCTGGCGGCAGTAGGTACCTGCAATCCTATCATGAATATCGCTATCTTATTTATCTCCGGCATGTGCATGGGCGCGAGCATTTTAATGAGCCATGAATATGGAGAAAAGGATCCGGAGAAACTGCAGCGGCAGGTATCCACAACATTTCTCGGCGGTATTGTATTTACGGTATGTGCCACGCTGATCATTATTCCATTGGTGCCGGCTATCCTGCATCTGATCAATGTACCGGAAGCAATCTTTGCGGACAGCGTGATGTATCTGCGCATTGTCATGATTGCTCTGACGTTTACTTTTCTATATAACTTCTATGCCAATACCATGCGTGCTTTGGGCGATGCGAAGACACCGCTGCTGTTTTTAGGCATCAGTGCTGCTTTCAATATCGCCGGCGATCTTTTCTTTGTGATCGTCCTGCACATGGGCGTCAATGGATGTGCCATCGCGACTGCACTGTCGGAATTCCTGAGTGCGGTATTCTGTGCATATTATATCTATCGCCGCATTCCTGTCCTGAATCTTGGCAGGAAGTGGCTTGTGTTTGATCCGGGATTGTTTAAAAAGACCGTAGCTTATTCGTTTACCAGTGCAATGCAGCAGGCTGTCCTGCAGATCGGCAAAGTCATGATCCAGTCCATTGTCAATGAAATGGCAGGGCTCTTGGGCATCTCGATCATTGCGGCTTTCAATGCCGTCAACAGAGTAGATGATTTTGCCTATACGCCGGAACAGAATATCGGCCATGCGATGACCACGCTTCTTGCACAGAATCAAGGTGCCGGCAGGACCGAGCGCATGAAAGAAGGATTTAAGGAAGGCCTGAAGATTGAAATACTGTATGCTTTGATCTTGGGCACAGTATGCATCTTTGCCGCTAGACCGATCATTTCACTGTTCGTATCTTCTGCTGATGCCAATGCAGCCCAAGTCATTGCCTATGGGACACGCTATATCCATATGATGGCTTTCCTGTATCTGATCCCAGCCCTGACCAATGGCATCCAAGGATGGTTCCGCGGCATCGGCGATCTGAAGGTGACTTTGGCATCCACCTTCATGAATATGGTCGGCAGAGTTGCCATGGCCTGGTGCCTCGTGTCTGTCTTCCATCTGACGGAAACGCTGGAGATCGATGTCTTTGCCTATGCAAATCTTGCCGGCTGGATCGTGATGCTGGTGTTTGAAGTTCCTTTGCTTGTCAGAAGCACGAAAGAATTGTTTGCATTTCATAAAGAAGGGTGACATCATCAGAAAAGGGGATAACTTGTTATGGCAAAATTATATTTCTATTATGGTGCAATGGGCAGCTCAAAATCAGCGAATGCTTTAATGGCTGAATATAACTATCGTGAACGGGGACAGAGAGTCCTTTTGGCTAAAACAAATCTGGATCAGCGGGATGGCAAAAAAACGATCCGTTCGAGGATCGGTCTGGAAAAAGAATGTACCCTGCTGAGCGAAATTGTTGAGATGAAGGACAGTGAGATTGCTGCCTATGATGCAGTGATCGTGGATGAGATCCAGTTTGCCAAGAAAGAACAGATCGATTTCTTAGCACACATTGTCGATGATCTCAGTGTTCCGGTCATGTGCTATGGCCTGCGCTCAGACTTCCAGCTGAATCTGTTTGAAGGCAGTGAAAGACTGCTGGCTATTGCCGATGAGATCAAAGAGATCAAGACAGTCTGCTGGTGCGGACGCAAAGCTATCTGCAATGCCCGCTATAATGAACATGGCATTGTAAGAGAAGGCAGTCAGATCATGCTGGGCGCAAATGATGATTATATTGCCCTATGCCGCAAGCACTTTCTGCAGGGAAAGCTCCATGGGGATGGGGAAGATGCTGTTGGTATTGATGATCAAAAGAAATAAAAAAATATCCTGATGAGAAATGTCCTTGGATGGACAATTCTGATCAGGATTTTATTTGTCTAATATTTGCCGTGATAGAGACGGTTCTGCTGGTAGACAGGATCAAATGTTACATTGACACCGAGCTTGCGGAAGATGCCGGCATCTTCATTCGGCAGCACTACGGTACTGTGTGCTTCTGACTGACGCAGGTGAGGCAGCTGTTCCATTGCTTTCTTTGCGGTATCATCTGTCTTTGCCAGCATAGTCAAGGCAATCAGTACTTCATCTGAATGCAGTCTTGGATTCTGGTTGCCGAGACCGTTGACTTTGAGATCCTGGATCTGTTTGACATATTCTGGGGCGATCAGATCCTGTTCTTTATCGATGCCTGCTAAAGCTTTCAATGCATTGATGATCACGGCCGCACTTGGTCCGAACAGTGAAGAAGTCTTGCCGGTGACCATTCTGCCATCCGGCAGTTCCAGTGCCATCGCAGGCGATCCAGCATCGTTGGCTTTGTTCTTGGCTGCCAAAGCGGCTCTGCGGTCGCTTGGCTGCAGACCAAGCTGATTCATCAGCAGTTCGATCTTCTGCACACTGGCTTCTTTGACTTTATCGCGCTTGAAGTCGACCAAGGTCGCATAGTAGCGGCGCAGGACTTCCTGCTTGGCAGCTTCTTTGGCAGCTTCATCATCGCAGATACAGAAGCCGACCATATTGACGCCCATATCCGTTGGAGATTTATACGGCGATACGGTCATGATCTTTTCAAACATGCGGTTCAGTACCGGAAAGATCTCGATATCACGGTTGTAGTTGATGGCTGTCTTATGATATGCCTCCAGATGATAAGGATCGATCATATTGACATCATCCAGATCGGCGGTAGCTGCTTCATAAGCTAAGTTGACCGGATGGCGCAGGGGCAGATTCCATACAGGGAAAGTCTCAAATTTGGCATAGCCGGCATTGATGCCGTTTGCCTGATCATGGTAGAGCTGTGAGATGCAGGTCGCCATCTTTCCTGAACCTGGTCCGGGGGCAGTTACGACCAATAAGTTCCTGGAAGTCCGAACATATTCATTCTTTCCAAGGCCTTCGGGTGAAACAATGAAGTCGACATCAGCCGGATAGCCTTTGATCGGATAATGAAGATAGGACTTGATGCCGCTGTCATTCAGCTGATGGCGGAAAGCATCAACGGAAGGCTGATGGGCATACTGTGTGATGACAACAGAGCCGACATACAGATCCTGACGATGAAACGTATCGATCATGCGGAAAACTTCCTGATCATAGGAGATGCCAAGATCTCCTCTTGCTTTGGCATTCTCGATGTCATTGGCATTGATGCAGATGATCAGTTCAACCTGATCTTTCAATTCGATCAAAAGCTTGATCTTATTATTTGGATCGTAGCCGGGCAATACGCGGGAAGCGTGATAATCCTGGAACATCTTGCCGCCGAATTCCATGTACAGCTTGCCATGGAACATTCCGATCCTTTCCAGTATTTTGTCGCGCTGAAGATTGAGATACTTTGTTGAATCAAAGGCTTTTTTCAGCATGTTCTGTCCTCTTTCGAAAAGAATTATACCAGAAACGTCTCCGAGGCACACAGAAACTGTCAGGAATGTTACAATATCTGTCATAAAGGAGCGAATTATGACAGAACTGAAAGAACGCAGTGAGATGGATCCGGCATATGAATGGAATCTGAGCTCACTTTACAAAAATGATGAAGCTTTTGAAGAAGCCCTGAAAGGAATGGATGCTTTGACTGCCAAGGTATCGGCATATCAGGGAAAGCTGAAGGATGCGCATACGATCCACAGCTATCTGCAGGCGGATACGGCATTGAGCTTAGCTATAAGCAATGTAATGACCTATGCTTCCCTGCGGCGCAGTGAAGATACCAGAGATTCTGCTGCTCAGTCCATGTATGGCAGAGCAAATGCTGTCTATGCACAGGTAAGCGCAGCAGCGGCTTTCGGAGAGCCGGAGATCCTTTCACTGCCGGAAGAAGAGCTTGCAAAGATCATCGATGATGATGAATTGAAAGACTATCGCTTTTATCTGCAGGATCTGCTGCGGTCGAAAGCACATACGCTCAGTGCCAAGGAAGAATCTCTGCTGGCCCAGTTCAGCGAAGTGCTGGCCAATCCAGGTGAGGTATCGGATACTCTGCATGATGCAGATATGGTCTTTGAACCAGTCAAGGACAGTGAAGGAAAGGAACATGAAGTTTCCGGATCATCCTATATTCTTCTGCAGACCAGCAGCGACCGGGTGCTCAGAGAAAATGCTTTTCATTCCTACTATAAAGGATATCGTCAGCACATCAATACGTTTGCGGCTACTTACAGCGGATGTGTCAAGGGCGCTGTGGCTGAGGCCAAAGTGCGCCATTATGGAAGCAGCCGTGAAATGTCCTTGGCAGCTGATAATATTCCGACATCGGTCTATGACAATCTGATTGCGGCCGTTCATGCAAGAATGGATCTGATGTATCGCTATGTGCGCTTGAGAAAGCGCATCCTGAAGCTGGATGAGCTGCATTACTATGATGTATATGCTCCCTTGGTGCAGGCACCGGCCAAGAAATATACATATGCCGAAGCCCAGGAGATGGTCCTGAAAGCAGTCGCGCCACTAGGAACAGAATATGTCGAACGAGTAAAGAAAGCATATGCCGAAAACTGGATCGATGTTTATCCGAATAAAGGAAAATCCGGCGGGGCATACTCCAGCGGCACTTATACTTCCAATCCTTTTATCCTGACGAATTTTACCGGCACTTTGGATTCTGTATCAACGATCGCACACGAGATGGGGCATTCCCAGCATTCCTGGCTTACCAATCATGCCCAGCCATCTCAATACTCTGACTATTCTCTGTTCGTGGCAGAAGTTGCTTCGACGGTCAATGAAAATCTTTTGATCGAACAGATGCTGCAGGAAGAAAAAGATCCGCAGAATCGTTTGGCTCTGCTGAATCAGTATCTGGAAGGATTCAAAGGTACGGTATACCGTCAGACGATGTTTGCAGAATTTGAAAAAGAAGCGCATGCGATGGCAGAAAGAGGCGAATCTCTTAATCCTAAGGCATTGAATTCTTTATATGAAAAACTGATCAAGCTCTATTTCGGCAAGGATCTGACATGGGATGACGAAGTGCAGTATGAATGGGCAAGGATCCCGCATTTCTATTATGTGTTCTATGTTTATGTTTATGCGACAGGCTATTCTTCAGCCGCTGCGCTGTCCGAAGGCATTCTGCAGGATGGTGCACCCGCCGTGAAGAAATATCTGGAATTCCTTTCTATGGGATCCAGTGCCTACCCATTGGATGAGCTCAAGCATGCAGGCGTGGATCTGACGACACCGGCACCGATCGAAACAGCTTTGGATAAATTTGAAAAAGTATTGGAAGAGGCTGAAAAGACAGCAGATCTTCTGCATCTTTGATTTTGCACATGAACTTTCATTGGTGAAAAGACTATACTGATATAAGTATGAACGGGGAGGCTTTTGACATGGAAAAAGAAAAATCCTGCGGTGCCGTGATCGCCCGCAGAAAGCATGAAAGAATCGAAGTACTGGTGATCCAGCAGATCCAGGGACATTGGTGCTTTCCAAAAGGACATGTTGAAGGAAAAGAAACAGAGCAGGAAACAGCTCTGCGTGAAGTACATGAAGAGACGGGCTTGCGGATTGCTCTGGAAGATGGGTTCCGCACCGAAACAAATTATTCACCGAAACCAGGTGTCCTGAAAGAAGTTGTTTATTTTCTGGGCCATCCGGAAGCAGGAAAAGAAAAGATCCAGAAGGATGAGCTCCTGGATGAAAAATGGGTCAGTATCAGTGAGGCATATGCGGCCATTACCTATGAGAATGACCAGCATATCCTGAAAGATGCTGTACGCTTTATGCGAGAAAGAGATCCGGAAATCGGAGCTCTGCTATGAGAAGAACTGTCCGTCTGAGTGCGGAAGCGTCAGACAGATACCAAAAATTTGATGAAGAGAATCGTCCTTTGCTTTCTGACGATTTTTTTCTCAGCAAAGAAGATGCCGGATATTTTGTCAAAGAGGATCAGGCACAGGGATACTTCAGCGCATCGTTCCATGAAGATGAAGCAGATATTTCTTTCTGCTTTTCCCGCGGGATCTCTTTTGAAGATGCCTGTGAAGACCTGCATCTGCTCAGTGAGAAATGCATCCGCAGAGCGCATCCAAAGAAGATCGTATGTCTTCCTGAGCCAAGATATATCCATGTACTGCAGGCCTGCGGCTATTATCAGAAGGGAACAGTATATCAGAAGAAGATCGAACCTTGGCGGAGACAGCTGAGAGATACGGTCTTTGACCAGGAAGGCTATATCATCAACCAGGGTGCCATGGAAAAGATCCCTTTCGGCTGGTTCACAACAGATGCTAAGGGATGCGGCTGGATCGCGGCTTACAATCTGATGAAAATGTGCGGCAGGGAACAGACGATGCAGGAGACCGCCGAACAGATGGGAGACCATGCGCTGCTTGGCGCTGTGTGCGGAGAACCTCTGCATGCATTGTATCTGTATCTGCGCCGAAAAGGATGCGGCTGCGGTCTGTCGAAGCCATGGGATGGCGATGCCTTGAAGTGCATGCAGAAGAGCAGATATGGGATTCTTCTCTATACGCATAAAGATGGTGCACATTATACCGCATACCGCAGTTTGGAAAATGGCAGGAAACTGTTCTATAATGCGGTCTATGGCAGAGAAGATCATGAAGAAACTGCGGCTGGATTTTTGGCCCAGCGGGAACTTCTGCCATTTGCGTCGGTTATCTATGTGAATTGAAAAAAGAGGAATAGAAATGATCAATACAATCGTATTGCTGAAAGAAATCAAATATCAGAAAAAGGAGCCGGGTGAACTTCTTGCTTCGATCCGGAAAAGGGGCATTGCGATCCCTGTGCAGGTCAAGAAGAGAGATGGCTTCTATGAATGCATGGATGGAAATAAAAGATGTTCTGCCTGTGAGGTCCTGCAGAAGGAAGATGCGAAGTATGCCAGGATCCCCATCATGATCCTGAACGATTTCACCAAAGCAGGAAGCTCCTTCTGGGGCAATACACAGAATCATCATTAAGGAGAGAGTATGGAAAGATTGCAGAAAGTCATTGCGCAGGCAGGTGTAGCATCAAGACGCAAAGCAGAAGAACTGATCAGTCAGGGAAAAGTGACGGTCAATGGAAAAACAGTAAAGGAAATGGGCATCCAAGTCGGACCGGAAGATAAGATCGCGGTCAATGGCATTCAGCTCAGACAGGAAGAAAAAGTGTATTATCTTCTGAATAAGCCAAAGCACACAATATCCTCTGTTTCAGATGACAAAGGAAGAGATACGGTGCTTGACTGCTTCGGCGGCACTTCTGAAAGGATCTTTCCTATCGGACGGCTGGATTATGAAACGACCGGTCTGCTCTTGCTGACCAATGACGGCGAATTTGCCAATCTGATGATGCATCCAAGATCGCATATACGCAAAACATATGAATGTGCAGTAGATGGCATCCTTGATGATTCTATGTGCGGAAAGCTGGAACATGGCATTATGCTCGAAGATGGCAGGACACTGCCGGCGGAAGTTTCGATCCTGCAGCGCAGTGAGAAAAAAAATAAGACCGTACTTCTGATTACGATCCAAGAAGGAAGGAATCGTGAAATACGGCGCATGATGGAATATTTCCATTGTGAAGTGACACGTCTGAACCGGGTCCAATATGCTTTCCTTGATCTCGGAAATCTTCGTCAGGGACAATATCGCAAGCTTCGCTCTTATGAAGTAAAGAAGCTCAAAGCATGTGCAGATGATCATTCATCGGCGATGCCGAAGCGCTGAAGCACTTCCGGATCCGGATCGATATATATTGTTTTATAAGCACCCATTTGAACCATACCTGGTTTCGCACCGGGTATTTTTTTTAGATTGGCGAGGGGACAGTAGCTGACCGGAACGGAAGAAGAATTTCTGCCCTTGGAATAATAGGCAGCGACCATTGCGGCTAAACGCAATGTATCTTCACTAGGCTGATCGCTGTGGATCACAACATGCGATCCGTGATAGTCCTTGGCATGAAGCCAGATCTCATTCTTCTTTGCCATATGCCAAGTCAAAGCATCATTCTGAAGATTGTTGCGGCCATAGGAGATCCCTGTGCCATCTGTGCTGACAATCTGTGAAATCTGCACCATTGCATCTTTTTTCTTTTTGCTCGGCTTTCTTCGCACTGCTTTCTTTTCTTTCAGGTAATGCTGGTCGATCAGTTCCTGCCGGATCTCTTGGGCAGTATGGAAATCTGCCTGATCCAGCTGCTCCAGCAGGCCTTCAAAATAGGAGATCTCATTTTCGGTGATCTGGATCTGTTCCTGCAGATAGATCTGTCCTTTTTTCAGCTTATTATATTTGATATAGCAGCGCTTGGCATTCTGCCGCCCGTCATATTTCGGATCCAATGGGATCCTGATCTTTGCCTGATCATCTTCAAAGGAAGTAAGTTCAATTGAGGTCTGTCCTTTGGTATCTTCAATATTGTAAGTAAACAGCAGGTCGCCGTAAGTACGCCATTTATCGCAGTCCTTAGCCTCATCATATTCTTTCAGCAGACGCGGGAGCTTCTGCTGCTGATGCTTTAAGGAACGGGAGCAGAAATGATAGATATCGCCGCTGATCTGCTTGATCCGATCTTTTTCTTCCCGGTGATAGTACAGGATATCAAAGCCTTCAAACAATGGATATTCTCGGCATGGTCCGACGGAATGCAGTTCAATGCAGTGAAAGACCGGCTCATTGTCCAGATTTGCAATAAAAAGAGAATGCGATGCTTTGATCTCTTTCATGATGTCGGCAAACGACTGCCCATGTTCCATCCTGTATTCAGCTTCCTTAGAGAGAAAAGGAGAGAAACCGGCAAACTGTTTGGTCAGAGAGACTTCCGGATCAATTATCTGTTCTGTATAAGGATCTTTTTTATGCTGGGGCGGGGTAGCTTCAAAGACGGCACCCGTCTGTACAATGCGCCGGCTGTTCTCAAAGGGCGGGATCCTTTTTAAAGCATCGATGATCTTTCCCTGATCAGAGACAAGGATGACATTGGCATATTTTCCCATCAATTCAACATACAGAGAAAGGGATTCCAGATCGCCTAAAGCATTATGATGCATGATCTTCATGACGCACCAGCGGTCAAGACCAGCCTGCTCAATGGATTCAATGGCAGCACCTTCCAGATATTTCCGCAGGACCATGACAAAATTGCCCGGTTCACTTGGTGTCGGATAGCTGCGCCTAGTCAGAAGAAGGCGATTGTAGACACTGTGGCAGGAAATCAGCAGCTGCTGTTTGCCAGCATCCCCATGCGTCTGAAATAAGATCTCTGTATTTGAGATCTGCCAGATCTTCTGGATCCTCATCGGCAGTGCCGGTGCAATTTCCTCTACGATCTTTTGAAGCAGAATACCATCCAATGCCATCGTGCTGTCCTCACTTTGTGTCACATTATAACATGATTGACGTGAGCTTTTTTCGAGTGTAGTCTAAAGGTAGCTGTATTGAGGAGGTAGGAAATGTCAAAGAAGGGGCTGTTGATCGTACTGAGCGGACCGTCGGGGGTAGGCAAAGGAACGATCTTAAAAGAATTTGTAAATGATCCGGATCTGAAACTTGCATATTCGGTTTCAATGACAACAAGGAAACAGAGACCGGGAGAAGTTGACGGAGTCAATTATCATTTTGTTACGAAAGAAGAATTTGAAAGAGCAAAAGCAAATGGGGAATTGCTCGAGTCAGCTGAATTTGTCGGCAACTATTATGGCACACCGGTCAAGGAAGTAGAACGTCTTCGCAAAGAAGGAAAGAATGTCCTGCTGGAGATCGAAGTGCAGGGATGCAAACAGGTCCGGGCAAAGGTGCCGGATGCCTTAACGATCTTCATTGTTCCGCCAAGCATGGAGGAATTGGAAAAACGGATCCGCGGCAGAAATACGGAGCCGGAAGAGATCGTACAGGAACGTCTTGCCAAAGCATCGAAAGAGATGGAAATGGTCGGTCAGTATAAATACGTTGTCTGCAATGACGATGCAAAGCTGGCGGCGAATATTATCCGTGTCATTATCAAGCGTTTTATGGATGCCAACGAAGAATAGAAAATCTGGAGAAGTGCTGCTCAGCAGTGCTTC
>JAKVKC010000003.1 GCA_022486705.1 Solobacterium sp.
TCTTCTCATATAGGTGAAAACAGTTCTAATTCCAGTTTATTTACCTCCGAATTTATATTAATGGCTCAATAAGCAAAGAAAAAGCGATATCTCTTCTTCAGAGATACCACTTTGTCAACAAGCTGAAAGAAGCGTAAAGCTTCTTTTTGCGTATTAGGGTATAATGAGAACTGTTATGAAAAAGAAAATATTAATTGGCCTATCCGGCGGGGTAGATTCAGCAGTTGCTGCATATATATTAAAAGAGCAGGGGTATGATGTGACCTGTGCTTTTATGAGAAATTGGGATTCTATGGCAAATGATGATTTTGCTGGGAACCCGACGATCGATGATGCCGTCTGTCCGCAGGAGCAGGACTACAAAGATGCACAGTCAGTTGCCGAGAAGCTTGGTCTTCCTCTGCTGCGGGTCGACTTTATTAAAGAGTATTGGGATGATGTTTTTCATGTTTTTCTGGAAGAGTACAAACATGGAAGAACACCGAATCCGGATATTCTATGCAATCGCTATATCAAATTTGATTCGTTTGTAAAATTTGCCAATGAGAAAGGCTTTGATACGCTGGCGACGGGACATTATGCAAAAATGGGCGAAGAGAATGGACATCCGATATTGATGAAAGCAGATGACCGCAATAAGGATCAGTCTTATTTTCTGACGGAGATCCATCGTGAAGTGTTGGATCATGTTGTCTTTCCTTTGGGAAACATCGATAAGCCGGAAGTGCGCCGCATTGCGGAAGAACTGCAGCTCTCGATTGCAAAGAAAAAAGACAGTACTGGGATCTGCTTTATCGGTGAACGTCATTTCAGAGAATTTCTAAGCAACTATCTGCCGATGAGACCGGGAAAGATCATCAATATTTCTGATCATAAGACGGTAGGTACGCATCAGGGCGTGCTTTATTACACAGTCGGGCAGCGCAAAGGATTGGATATCGGCGGCATTGGGCCATTCTATGTCATAGGAAAGAATGTTGAAAAGAATGAACTGTATGTTACCGATGAAGAACATCAGGATTGGCTGATATCGGATCAATGCCTTGTTACGGGAGTCAATTGGCTGGCAGACCGCAAGCTCCCTTTATCTTGCCATGCAAAGTTCCGCTATCGTCAGGCTGACAATGAAATTGAAGCTATTCTCAATGAAGATGGTACTGTCACCTGTTCCTATCCGGAAGGAATCCGGAGCGTTACACCAGGTCAGGAAGCAGTCATCTATGATCAGGATACAGTGATCTGCGGCGGCAAGATTGAAAAGGTCTATCGCAGCGGCAGAGATCTGATGGAAAGCATTGATCATGAGATCCATGCGCAGTAAAGTGCTCACCAAAAAGAAAAGAAAACTATTGCTGCTGATATACTTTGTGGGATATCTTTTCTTATTTCGCTGGTTCCTTTCGGGGTATGTCTATCCTCATTTTGGACAGAACGGATATCTGCTTGTTTCAGCATTGATCGATGGTGCCATGCTTGTATTCTTTGTCTTTACGGCAGATGATTGGCTGAAGGAACAGTGGAAGATTTTCTGTCAAAGAATGCTGCATTCTTCGGCCTGCTGTATTTTTTATCTGCTGCTGCTTTTCGGTACCAGCGTACTATTTAGTATTCTGATCGCGATGCCGCTGCATCTAGGCCAGGCAGAGAATCAGATCAACAATGAGACTATGATGCAGCTGGATCGTATCGGCTTTCTGTTCGATGCCGTCGTGATGGCACCGTTTGCAGAAGAGATCATCTTCCGTGGATGCATATTTCATCCCATCGCTGAGAAAAAAGGCATTTGGATAGGCGCATTGGTCTCGGGATTATTCTTCGGAGCAATGCATATCGCTGCATCTGCGACCAGCGGGAACTGGATGAATCTTCTTTATTTGATCGATTATGGTTCATCAGGGATCATATTGGCTTATGCCTTTGGCAGAACAGACAGTATTTGGACATCCATCATTGTTCATGCATGCTTCAACCTGATTGGCATCTGTGCATTGCTTTAAAGAAAGAGGGACTATGGAGAACAGCGTCACGAAGATCAATGGCAAGATCACTCACATCATCTATCACAATGAAGCCACCTATTATACGGTCGCTAAATTTCGCATTAATGATGAACAGGAAAAACAGATCACTGTCACTGGTATGATGCCGGATCCGCAGCTGGACCTCCTATACAATATATTCGGGCGGTATGTCGAACATCCGCGTTTTGGCATGCAGTTCCAAATAGAAACTTATGAGCTTCCTCTGCCAATTGAGAAAGAAGGAATCGTACGATATCTTTCCGGTGCCCAATTTGCCGGCGTAGGGAAAAAGACCGCGGAAAAGGTGGTCAGTGCATTGGGCGAAGACTGTCTTGCCATGATCAAAGAAAATACGGAGATCCTGCATACGGTACCGGGACTCAGTGAAAAGAATATTGCGGCTATTAAAGAGGGTATCCAGCAGGAAAATGAGGGCATGGAAGAATTGATCCGCTTTTTAAATGTCCATGGCATTGGTATCAGGAACCTCGTCAGACTGAATCAGACTTATGGCAAAGATGCTCTGCAGAAAGTGAAAGAAAATCCTTATCGTGTCATCGAAGAGTGTGATGGCTTTGGATTCGCGACCGCTGATAAGATTGCAATGTCCTTAGGCTTTGCTAAAGATGACGAACGGCGCCTATATGCATATTTGGTAGCACTGACAATGGATATGTGCATGGCAAGCGGCGACAGCTATGTTCGTTTGGAAGCATTGGAACAGCGCTTTCTGAAAAAAACGGGAGGCATCGGAGATTTCAGCGACCTTCTTTCGCAGGCTGTTATGAAGAGGACACTGATCCAGGAAGAGAACCGAATTTATGCGAATTCGCAATACGATGCGGAGCGCTATGCCGCAGAGTTCCTATCCCATTTTCCATATGAAGATATTGAAAAAGCAGACAGTGCTCTGGTGAAACAGTATTTAGGAGCCATGGAAAAGGATATCCAGATCTCTTACGATCCGCTCCAGATAAAAGCAATTGAAACATTCTTTGATGAACCGATCACGATTATGACCGGCGGACCTGGAACGGGCAAGACGACCGTCGTGAGAGCGATGGTAACGCTGTTCCGTATGCTGTATCCATCGTCATCTGTTGTCTGCTCTGCCCCGACCGGAAGGGCCGCGAAACGATTGGCGGAGCTGACGGGGAGCTCGGCAGCAACGATACACAGTCTGCTGCAATGGGATCTGGAATCCAATCTTTTTGCAAGAAATGAAGAAAACCCGATCGATGCTGACCTCTTGATCGTAGATGAATTTTCAATGGTCGATGCATATCTTTTCAGCCATCTGCTGAAAGCATGCAGGAATGTTAAAAAGATCTGCATCATCGGTGATGAAGATCAGCTGCCATCGGTCGGACCTGGCTGTGTTCTGCGCGATCTGATCGCATGCGATGAATTTCCCGTGATCCGTCTTGAACATATCTATCGTCAGAAGTCTGGTTCCGATGTCATTGCACTGGCTCATGCAATCAATCAGGGATGTGTGCATCTGGAAGATTATTCCAATGATCTTGTTTTCTTTTCCTGTCCTGACTATGAGATAAAAAAAAATGTATTGAATGTCGTCAGCAGTGCGCTTGAAAAAGGATACACGATCGATGATATTCAGGTCCTTTCACCGATGTACAGCGGGGCAGCTGGGATTGATGTGCTTAACCATGCACTGCAGGAATGTTTCAATCCGATGCAGGCAGATAAAAAAGAGATCCGTATCGGCTATACAATTTTCCGTGAGGGAGATAAGATCCTGCAGCTGAAAAATCAGCCGGATGATGATGTATACAACGGCGATATCGGACGTTTGATCGAGATCATTCCCAGCAAAGAAAGTGAAGATCATAAAACAACGCTCGTGGTAGACTTTCAGGATAAGTATATTGAATACAATCAGGATAATTGGCTGAATATCACTTTAGCATACTGCATCAGCATTCATAAATCACAGGGCTCAGAATATCCGATCGTCGTCATGCCATTCAGCCGCGCACATATACATATGCTGCAGAGAAAGCTTATTTATACGGCAGTGACACGTGCACGCCGATCCTTGGTCCTTTTAGGTGATATGAATGTCTTTGAAAGAGGTATTGAGACAATCGACCTTCATCCAAGAGAGACAACGCTGGTGGCAAGGATCAAAGCTTCTTTTGACCAGACAGATCCATTTCAATAAAAAATGAAGCTTCCGAAGAAGCTTCATCGATTCAGCAGAGATTGATCATCCGCAAATTCTTCACCGGCTGCAATCTGGAACTGACGCATCAGATCATCGACCGTCAGTTTCTTTTTTTCTTCGCCCTGCACTTCGAAGATGATCTTTCCTTCATGCATCATGATCAGGCGGTTGCCAGTCGCAATCGCATCTTTCATATTGTGCGTGACCATCAATGCGGTCAGGTGCTCACGCTGTACAATGGTACGCGTTGTATCGAGAACATTGGCAGCTGTTTTTGGATCCAGGGCAGCGGTATGTTCATCCAGCAGAAGCAGTTTTGGCTTCTGCAGAGAAGCCATCAGCAGGGTCAGTGCCTGGCGCTGTCCGCCGGAAAGCAGTCCAACTTTCTGTGTCAGACGATCTTCCAGACCAAGATGAAGATCTGCCAAACGGCTGCGGTATTCTTCCTTTTCCTTAGCAGTAACGCCCCAGCGGAGCGTTCTGTGCTTTCCGCGCCGCGCCGCTAAAGCAAGATTTTCGGCAATCTGCATATCTGGAGCAGTTCCCATCATCGGATCCTGGAAGACGCGTCCGATTAAATATGCCCGCTGATAGTCTGCAAGACCGGTGACATCCTGTCCATTGATTACGATTGAACCAGTATCGATCGGCCAGACACCGGCAATGGCATTCAGCATGGTGGATTTGCCTGCTCCGTTGCCGCCGATGACAGTCACAAAATCACCTTCATTCATCGTGAGCGTCAGATTCTTTAAAGCTGCCTTCTCATTGATCGTACCGATATTGAATGTTTTGCTGACATGTTTCAGTTCCAGCATATTCATCTTACTGTACCTCCTTGGAAGCATTCTTTTTTGCTCGCTTGAAAGATGCTTTTGATTGATTGCGCAGGTATGGAACGGCCAAGAAAACGGCAACAATAATGGCTGTGAACAGCTTCAGCATGTTTGAATTCAAATGCAGCCATAGAACAACACAGACTACTAGGTAATACAGGACACCGCCGGCAACCACGAAGGAAAGACGCCCGGCAAAATTCTGATGCTTCCCAAGAATTGCTTCACCGATGACTTCTCCGATAATTACCGCAGCTAAGCCGATCACGATTGAACCGCGTCCCATATTAATGTCCGCAAAGCCCTGATACTGTGCCATTAATGCGCCAGCAAAAGCAACGACGCCATTGGACAGTGCCAAGCCGAATACTTTCATGATATTGATATTGATGCCCTGTGCTTTCGACATTTCCGGATTGTTTCCGGTCGCCCGCATCGCAGAACCTGATTCAGTTCCGAAATACCAATACAGCAGACCGATCAGCACAATAGCAATGACCGCTCCGGTGATGATGGCTAAAACAATATAGCGGGATGAAATGGAAAGGGCATAGGTATCAACGCCGATTGCTTTATTTGAAGCAAAGCCCATAATTGCCAAATTGATCGAATATAAAGCAAACTGTGTCAGGATGCCCGCAAGAATGGCCGGGATCCCCAGCAGCGTATGCAGGAGACCGGTGACTGTGCCAGCGCACAATCCAGCTAAGAATGCCAGCAGCAGAGCCAGCCAAGGATTCATGCCGCCAAGAATGGCCATTGCGGCTACCGCACCGCCGGTCGTAAAGGAACCATCAACGGTCAGATCAGCAATATCCAGCATGCGGAAGGTGATATAGACGCCAAGTGCCATGATGCCCCATATCAGGCCCTGTGCAATGCCGCCTGGAAAACTGCTGATCAGATTGCCAATGCTTAAAGATGAAACTGTAACCATCTGGATCATAAGACCTCCTTCATTAGAAAAATGAGAAGGGCATATTGTGATATATGCCCCTGCCAACGATTAGTTTGATGCAATTGCTGTGTAGTCTGAAGGAACTTCAATGCCAAGTTCTTGGCAGATCTTTGCATTGTATTCTTTCTTTGGATTTTTGTAGTACTCAATTTCCATTTTGGAAATATCTTCTTCGCCCTTAAGGATCTTAGCGGCCATTTTTCCTGTTGTTTTGCCTAATTCATAATAGTCGATTGAAAGGGTCGCAATGCCGCATCCAGAACAGATTCCTTCTTCACCAGCAATGATCGGTGTCTTTGTCTTTGATGTAACATTGTAGATCGTTTCCGTAGCAGAAGCGGCAGTGTTGTCCGTCGGAATATACAGTGCATCGCTGCTGGCAGCGGCAGACTGTGTGACTTGGGCAACATCATTCGTATCTGTAAATGGATACGAAGTGACATTCAATCCCTTGGCTTTCAGATATTCTGTGACTTTCTGAACCTGATAAACTGAGTTTGGTTCACCAGAGCAGTATAGAATGCCGATATTCTTTGCATTCGGCAGAAGTTCGGTAAACATATCTGCCTGCTGATCCAGCGGTGCCAGATCTGAAGTGCCGGATACATTGCCGCCTGGTGTGCCATTGAAATTGCTGATGCCCAAGGCTGTTCCATATTCAGTGACTGATGTGCCTAAGACCGGAATGGATGTGGTCGCATTCTTGGCAGCCTGCAGTGCAGCGGTCGCATTGGCCAGGATCAGATCTGCTTTTTCAGAGACAAAAGCATTGGCTATTGTCGAACAGGTGGCTGAATCACCGGATGCATTCTGAATATCAAAGTTTGCATCTGTCAGATTAATTTCTGATTTCAGCTCATCTACAAATCCCTTTGTGGCAGAATCCAATGCAGGATGCTGTACAAGCTGAACAATACCGATCATGATCTTGGATGTGTCTGTGGAAACGGCAGAAGCACTGCTGGCAGCACTGGCTGATGAGCCCCCGACGGTACAGCCTGCCATTGCTAAGGCAAGCAGGGAACCTGTGATGACCTTTGAAAATGTTTTCATAATTTGCACCCCTCGTGAAATAGTTTTCATTTCTGTTACATTTTATTTCATTATGAGAGATAAATCAATTGCTCATTTGAACTTTTTTATTTTGTGGTAAAATGTCTGAGTAAATCGAATTGGAGATAAGTAGTGATCGTATAGCGGTGCAGAGAGAAGACGTATGGTGAAAGTCTTTCCGAAATTGGTCATGAAGCTTCTTCATAGAGTGCTCAATCAGCAACGTCCAGCTCGCGTTAAGAGCAATTAAGGTGCACACAGCAGTGTGAAACAGGATGGTACCGCGTATATAACGTTCCTGATATATTTGGAACGTTTTTTATTGCTCAGGAGGAAATGAAAATGGAAAAGAAATTGACAGGAAATCAGATCCGCAGAATGTTTCTTGATTTCTGGCAGTCCAAGGGATGCATGGTAGAACCAGGGGCATCTCTGATCCCGCACAATGATCCGACTTTGCTGTGGATCAATGCCGGTGTATCAGCTTTGAAGAAGTATTTTGACGGCAGTGAGAAACCAGCATGCAACCGTATATGCAATTCGCAGAAGGCAATCCGCACCAATGATATTGAAAATGTCGGAAGAACGGCGCGCCATCATACGTTCTTTGAAATGCTCGGCAATTTTTCTATCGGCGATTATTTCAAGACAGAAGCAATCACATGGGCTTGGGAATTTCTGACTTCAAAGGATTGGATCGGTTTTGATCCAGAGAGACTGTATGTGACCGTATATCCAGAGGATCACGATGCCTATGATACTTGGGTCAAAGTGGGCATGATCGAATCCCATATCAACAAATCCAGCGATAACTTCTGGGAGATCGGCAGAGGTCCGGGCGGACCTGATACAGAGATCTATTATGACCGCGGTGAGAAGTATGATCCAAAGCATATTGGAGAAAAACTGTTCTTTGATGATATGGAGAATGACCGCTATGTTGAGCTCTGGAATATCGTCTTTTCACAGTATGACTGCCGTCCGGGCGAAATGCCGAGATCGGAGTATAAAGAGCTGCCGCAGAAGAATATTGATACAGGCATGGGCTTAGAGAGATTGGTCTGCTTTATCCAGGAAGGTGAAACAAACTTCGATACAGACCTGTTCCTTCCTATCATTCATGCTGCGGAAAAGTATGCGAAGCATACCTATGATGAGCCGGAATACAAGATGGCTTATCGTGTTGTAGCAGATCATATCCGTACAGTAACATTTGCCATTGCGGATGGTGCAATGTTCTCCAATGAAGGACGCGGCTATGTCTTAAGAAGAGTCTTAAGAAGAGCTGTACGCTATGGCATCAAGCTGGGCATTGATGGAAGCTTTATGTATCAGCTGGTGCAGGTCGTAGCAGATAATATGAAGGATTATTATCCGTATATTGAAGAGAAGACAGCTCTGATCTCGCAATTGGTTAAGAATGAGGAAGAATCTTTCCATAAGACATTGGCCAATGGCGAAGAGCTTTTGTCAGATGCCTTGAAGCAGCACGCGGATACAAAGAAACTGCCGGGAGAAGTCGTCTTCAAGCTCTATGATACCTATGGCTATCCAAGAGAACTAACCGAAGAAATTGCTCAGGAAGCAGGCTATTCTATCGATGCTGAGGGCTTTGAAAAAGAAATGAAAGCGCAGAAAGAACGGGCCAGAGCAGCGCGCGGGAATCGTCAGTCCATGCATGGTCAGTCCAAAGATCTGATGGATTTCACAGATGAATCTAAGTTTACGGGATATACCGATTCTCATTCGTCTGGCAAAGTGATCGGTCTCTTCAAGGATGGGGTCAAAGTCGATGAACTGTCTGACGAAGGAGATGTTATTCTTTCAGAGACATGTTTCTATGCTGAAAGCGGCGGTCAGTGCGCTGATACAGGAAAGCTTTGGAATGATTCCTTTAAAGCTGACGTCAGCGATGTACAGAAGGCACCGCACAAGCAGCCTCTGCATCACATTGAAAATGTTGAAGGAATCCTTCACCTTGGCGATACAGTCGAAGGCGAATACAATTATGCGGACCGCCAGGCGACTAGAGCGAACCATTCCTCTCTGCATCTGCTGCAGGCTGCATTGAAACAGGTATTGGGAAACCATATTGCACAGGCGGGCTCCTACAACTGTCCTGCATATGGAAGATTTGACTTTACGCATTTTGAAAAGCCAAGCGAAGAACAGCTGAAGCAGGTTGAACGGATCGTCAATGAAAAGATCAACGAAGATCTCAGCATTGATACGGAAGTGCTGCCGATCGAAGAAGCAAAGAAGACCGGGGCAACTGCTCTGTTCGATGAAAAATACGGCGATTTCGTCAGAGTTGTTTCCATGGGAAAATTCTCCAAGGAATTCTGCGGCGGAACACACGCATCCAATACAGGTGATCTTGGCTCTTTCCGGATCATTTCTGAAGAATCTGTCGGATCTGGCATTCGCAGAATTACCTGCGAAACAAAGATGCAGTCATATGATTCCTTTAAGAAAGAAGAAAACTATCTCAATGAAACGGCTGCCTTGCTGAAGATGAAGAATTGGGAAGGCCTGAAAGAAAGAATTGAAAAGCTGCAGGAAGAAAATGCAGATCTGCAGAAGCAGGTGAACGAAGCACGTCAGAAAGCAATGAGCGCTGATGCGGACACTGTGATCTCACAGGCAGAAGAAATGAATGGCTTGCATGTACTGATCTTAAAGCTGAAAGACCAGGACAACAGCGGATTGAAGAGCTATGCTGAAACACTGCGCAATAAAATGAGCAGCGGCATTGTATTTATTTCCAATGAGACAAATGGTACAGTGACCTTTGTTTGCGCAGCATCGAAAGAAGCAATAGCACAGGGAAGAAAAGCGGGTGACATTGTCAAAGCTGCAGCACAGATCTGCGGCGGCAATGGCGGCGGACGTCCGGATATGGCTCAGGCCGGCGGCAAAGATACCGCAAAAATTGATGAAGCACTAGCTTCTGTCAGAGCAAAATTAGCAGCGTAGAAGAAGAGAGCGAAAGCTCTTTTTCTACGTAAAATGTGAGTCTTTTCCTATACAATTACCACCGGAAGGAATAAAATAAATATAGTTAGAAACATTAACTGGGAGGCAGAGATATGAACACAAATCATGATGCGACAGAGACTGTAAGTTTTAATGCAGAGGAAGTCAGAAGAGAGAATATACATGAAGTATTAAAACATGTAGAAACTGCTTTGAATGAAAGAGGTTATAATGCCATCAATCAGCTGGCAGGCTATCTGATCTCAAATGATCCTGCTTATATTTCTTCTCATAACAATGCCAGAAGCATTATTCAGTCAGTAGAAAGACATGAGATCATTGAGGAACTTGTCAGATTCTACCTCGAGGAACATAAGCAATGAAAAAATACCTCGGCCTCGACCTCGGAAGTGTCACCTGCGGGGTAAGCTGGAGCGATACTGGATTTATTGCCGGCACAGTGAAAACGATACGTTTTCAGCCGGATGATTATGATTCTGCTTTAGATCAGGTCCTAACGCTGTGCAGAGAGATGCATCCTGATCAGATCGTACTTGGACTGCCGCTGCTTGAGAATGGAGATGCTGCGGAAAGAGCACAGATCTGCATGGAATTCGGCAAACAGCTGGAGCAGGAAGCAGGCATTCCTGTTTTTCTGCAGGATGAAAGAAATACAACACAGGAATCTGAAGCAATTATGCTGGATCTGGATATTTCACGGAAACATCGCAAAAAGAAGATCGATCAGCTGGCTGCCGTTGCGATCCTGCAGCGTTATTTAGATACACAGGTAAAATAAAGGCGCTTTTATACGCCTTTTGTTTAGGGGAGAATATTCTATGGAAGAGAACAGTCGCATGATGATCACTGATGAAAGCGGTCAGGAAAGAGAAGTTGAGATCATTCTTACATTTGATGATGAAAAGGGACAGAGCTTTGTTCTTTTTCAGGATCCGCAGGATGCAGAAGGAACGGTTTTTGCATACCGCTATGATGAAGATGGAAATATGAATGAAGTAACGGATGAGACAGAATGGAACATGTGCCAGGAAGTACTTGGCGCATTTATGGATGAGGATAATGATGATGAGTGATGAAGATACTGAAAAGACAGACGTCATACAGCCTCAGCATCACTATTATCGGAGAAAGCCGCGATGGGGCAGGATCATTGCACTGATCATTGTTCTTATCGCTGTGATCTTTGGCTTTTTCTGTCTTCATATTCATAACAGTCTGCAGCCAATCCAGAAAAATGAAGAGAAGGTCGTCTTTACGATCGCAGATAATTCGACCAGCAAACAGGTGATCGAGAATTTGGCTTCGCAGGGAATCATAAAAGATGGCACGACAGCTTATTATTATGCGCGGCTTTTCGAAATGACTGATTTTAAAGCAGGCAATTTTGAATTGGATAAAAGCTGGACTTTGGATCAGATCTTCCAGACTCTGAGCGATAATTCCTCCGCTTCCGCAAATTCCGGCAAAGTAACGATTGTCGAAGGCGATTGGGCAAAAGACTGTGCGGCAAAGTTTGCTGAAGTGACAAATGTCAAAGCGGCTGATCTGATCGCATTGTGGTCGAACAAAGAATGGATCGAAAGTGAAATGCCGAAATATCCGTTCCTGACCGAAGAAATGTTCGGCAGCAATGTCCGTATCTACTTGGAAGGATATCTGGCACCGGAAACTTATATTGTCAGTAAAGAAACAACAGCGGAAGAGATCACGGAAAAAATATTGGATCAGACCTTGACCGTCTATGAGAAAAACAAGACTAAGATCTCTGCCAGCAAGCTCAGTATTCATCAGATCTACACGCTTGCATCGATTGTCCAATATGAAGGCGGCGGAGATCTGGAGACATTGAAGAATATTTCTTCGGTATTCTACAATCGCCTGAATATTGACATGCCGCTGCAGTCATCGGTAACGGTCTGCTATGCAATAGATTTTGATAAGCAGATTGATCAATGGCAGGCCTGTGAAGTGAACAGTGAATTTGATTCGCCATACAATACTTACAAATATACAGGACTTCCGCCGGGTGCAATTGAAAATGCCGGAACATCTGCATTGGAAGCTGTACTCAGTCCTAATGATACGAATTATCTTTACTTTATGGCCGAAGTGAAGACAGGCAATGTCTATTATGCTTCAACATATGAAGAGCATCTGAAGAACATTGCCGATCATCCAAATAACTGATGCTGGAATCTTCCTGCGGTTATCTGATCAAAGACGGGCAATGGCTGATGCTTCGAAGGAACAGGAAGCAGAACGATGTGAATGAAGGCAGATGGATCGGTGTCGGCGGAAAGCTGGAACCGGGTGAATCTATGTTGCAGTGCATGCATCGGGAGATCTTTGAAGAAACGGGACTGAACGCTCTATCCCTTGAATTGCGAGGAATCGTATATTTCACGTATACGGATCATGATGCAGAAAAGATCTATGTTTATACATGTGATTCATTTGAAGGAAGTCTGAAAGACTGCGATGAAGGAACATTGCAGTGGATCAATGAAGATCAGATCTTATCTTTGCATCTATGGGATGGAGACAGGATTTTCTTGGAAAGAATTTTAGAAGGGGATCATACAACATTCTGCTATCAGCTGTCCTATGATACGGAAGGCACACTGATCAAAGCAGAAGAAAAGGAGATTGAAAAGAAATGAGCAAACCATTGATCATCGGCATCGCCGGCGGAACAGCTTCGGGAAAGACCTCGATTTCAAGACATATTAAAGAGACCTATTCGGATGTCACTTCTGTATTGATCATCCGTCAGGATGATTATTATAAGGACCAGTCGGACCGGCCGATGGAAGAAAGAATCAAGACGAACTATGACCATCCGGATGCGTTCGATAATGATCTTCTGCTGGCACAGATCGATGATCTGATCCATGGACAGTCCATTGAAAAACCGACCTATGATTTTCTGCATCACACAAGAAGCGACATCACGGAAACATGCTATCCATGCGATGTGCTGATCCTGGAAGGATTGTTCGTATTGGAAGATCCAAGGATCCGGGAGATCCTGGATGTTAAGGTATTCGTTGATACAGCTGCGGATATTCGCTTTATCCGCCGTCTGCTGCGAGATGTGCAGGAAAGAGGACGCACCATGGATTCGGTTGTAACGCAGTATACAAATACGGTACGCCCGATGCATGAATCATTTATTGAACCTTCAAAAAGGTATGCGGATATCATTATTCCTGAAGGCGGCGAGAACAAGGTCGCAATTGACCTTTTAACAACAAAAATCAGTAGCATCATTCATCGTGAAATGATATAATTGCACACGTAAAGGAGTTAATACAATGTCTGAAACAAATGTACTGTATGTAACCGAAGAGGGACTTAAGAAGTTACAGGATGAATATGATAGCCTTGTCCATGTCGTCAGAGAAGAGGTAAAGGCTGAACTTGCAGAAGCTCGTTCCCAAGGCGATCTGTCTGAGAATGCGGATTATGATGCCGCAAGAGAAAAGCAGTCAGAGGTTGAATCCCGTATTGCAGAGCTTGAGAATATGCTGCAGGCTGGACATTATGAGATCATCAACACAAAGAAGAGCGGCAAGAAAGCTGTTCATATTGGATCGACAGTTGAACTTGAATTTCTGGATACCAAAGAAAAGGCTAAGTATACGATCGTTGGTTCTACGGAAGCGGATCCGCTGAATGGAAAGATCTCCAACGAGACACAGCTGGCCCAGGCAATGCTTGATGCAAGAGTCGGTCAGGAAGTTGAAGTGAACGCAAAGAAACCGTATAAAGTTGTTATCATCGATATTAAGTAATCTCAGAGAAATCTGAGATTTTTTTATACTTCTTCCTATATAGAGGCAGGAGGGCTTCTATGAAGAAAGCGGTGTTGGCAATTCTTTTGTTTTTAGCTGCCGGCTTTATTGATCTTAGACCGATCGATCTTTCCAGTCTGCAGAGGGAAACAATCTCGGTTTATGTAAAAGGTGCGGTAAAGAATCCGGGCAAGATCCAGCTGGAACGATATGCCTGTGAACAGGATGCCATCAATGAAGCGGTTCCTTTAGCGAATGCAGATCTTTCCGGGATCAATCCTCTGACCGTCCTGAAAGATAAGGACTGCATCAATATTCCTGAAAAGAAGGAAGAAGAGACTGCTAAAATATCGATCAATGCAGGTACTTTGGAAGATCTCTGCCAGCTGACTGGCATTGGCGAAGGGACCGCCGAAAAGATCATTGCATACCGAAATGAACATGGCCTGTTCCAGTCAATTGAAGAATTGAAGAAAGTCAGCGGGATCGGTGAAGCAAAATATGCAAAGATCCAGGATCAGATCTGTTTATGAAGTCACTGAAAGAAAATTCGATCCTGTTTTTTGTTCTGCTCTGTTTCTTTCTGATCTGCCGCACGTATTTATTCTGGATCAGTTTCTTTCTCTGCGTCTTTTTTTGGTATCTGCGTTTTCGCGATAGATCTGTTCTGATCATTGTCGGCATATTTCTTTTATTCTGTATGCCGCTGTATACAGATGCATATCCTTCCATTGAGAAGGGGAAAGCCATTATTGTGAAAAGCAATTATGCGGTCTTAGCTGAAGGAAGGCAGCGTGTGCTTGTTTATACAGAAAAGCCATTTCTGCTGGATGGTGAGTATACCGTTAAAGGAAAGATGCAGAAGATTGAAAGCACAAAGGGATTCTTTCGTTTTGATGCTGCCTATTGGGCACACAGTATGGGCGCCTATTACAGCATGGATGACACAGAATGCAGTTTGATACAGGAACATTGGAGCGTCCGGTCGCAAGTGCAGAAGAGAATCGACAGTCTCAATGATCAGGCGCTGCAAGAGGATCTGAAGCGGCTTCTTCTGAATATCAAAGCAGATCAGGAAAATACATGTTTTCTGAATGAACATGGTTTTTCTTATGCTGGGATGCTCTTGATTGCGGACAGGATCCTGAAATACTTTATTGACCGGAAAAAGCGAAGAAGAGCAATGACAGCCGCCAATCTTGTTCTGATGATCTTCTATCATGCACCGATGCTGCTGGTGCAGTCTCTGATGTTTCGCCTGCTGAGCAGAACAAAATTAGATCAACCCCAGAAAACGGTCTTTTGCCTAACGATGATCCTGCTTCTTTACCCATGCTCATTGCTCAGCTTGAGCTTTTTGATCCCAGCTTGTTTCCGCTTTTCTTTTCTGTTTAAAAAGGAACAGAGAAAGAAGACATTTTTGATGATCCTCTGTCTTGAAAGCATCTTTCTGCATTCCATCAATCCTTTCGAAATACTGCTGTATCCATTGACTATTGCCGGTACGGGCATGCTATGGATCCTTGGTCTGCTGACGCTGCTGTTCCCATCACTTCCGTATGATATGCTCTGTCAGGCATTCAATAGTCTGAACAGCATTTGGAGCTTTGGCAATATGTATGGATCCATGCTTGGATACGGACTGATCTTTTATCTTTTATACTGCTTTCTTGTAAGAAAGCAGCAGCATTCTATAGAACTGTGGATCGCTGGATTCTTTATCTTTACTGCATGCGGTCTATTTCACCCGCTGGGGGAGGTTTCAACGATCAATGTGGGCCAGGGTGACAGCATCCTGATTCGTGAGCCATTCAACTCTCACAATATACTGATCGACACAGGTAAACCATCACAATGGAAGGCCGTCAATGACTACCTTCATGCAAAAGGAATTGCACATCTGGATACCTTGGTCATAACGCACGCAGATTCTGATCATGCTGGTAATCGCGATGCTGTAATCGAAGAATATCATCCTCAGGCAGTCATTGAAGAACATACCGATGAACTGAAAAGCGGGAATCTGTATTTTTATGATCTGAATACGATTGAAAATGAAGATGAGAATGAAAGCTGCATCGTCCTTGCTGCAAGGATCAACGGCTTGAATTACCTCTTCATGGGGGATGCCGATCAGAAAGCAGAAGAACTGATTGCCCAAAAGTATGATGATCTATCATGCGATGTGCTGAAGCTGAGCCATCATGGCTCGAAGACCGGCTCAAGCGATCTTTTTTTGGATACGGTACGGCCAAAGCTTGGCCTGATCTCAAGCGGAGCGTATTCGATCTATCATCATCCCAGTCCGGAAACGCTGCAAAAGCTGCTGAAAAGACATATTGCATACTTTGATACAAAAGAAGAAGGTGACATATCAATCCTGATGTTTCCTGGCTTGAATTTCATGATTACGGCAGGAGGGAAACTTGGTATAATAGGATAGCTATGAGTATCTATTTATACAGCGGAAAAGACTTGTACCGCATGGAAAAAAATCTTCGTGATCGGCTTCAGCAGAATAGGATCGATCATGATCATACAGTTGTTCTTGACGGATCGGATCCTAAGAACTTTCGTTTGGAGTCTGCTTTTATGGCCTGCGACTCTTTTTCATTGTTCGATGAAGATGATAAAAAAGCGATCATAGTTAAAAATCCTTATTTTCTTTCCAGCAGTTCAAAGGTAAGCAGAAAGAATGCCAAGAAGAAAAAAGAAAAAACAGATGATAAAAAAGAAGAACTATTGGATCTGCTGACAAACTTTCTGAAGAGCAGCCATAGCAATGATCTGTTTTTTTACTGTGATGCCTTTGACGCTGATTCCCGCCGAAAAGAATATAAGCTTCTGCAGAAATATGAAGTAAAGATCATTAATTTTGTGCCGATGAATGAACGTGAATTTAATAGCTATATGAATGATCAGCTGAAAAAGAAAGGCTATCATTTGGACAGTGAAGCAATGAAAGTACTGAAAGAGCGTGTCGATACCGATACAATGAAGCTTCACAATGCAATGGACAAGATGGATCTTTACGGAAAGAAAGATCTGGATGAAGAAGATATCAGTCACATTGTCCCGATCAATTCCACCTTGAATGCTTTTCGTCTGTCCAGTATGTTCATTCAGGGAAATCTTGCCGGTGCGGTAAAAGCAGAAAAGGAAATGCTTTTGTTCAACTATGATTACAATGCAATGATCATGATGATTGCTTCACGTCTGCGCTCACTCTACAATATGCTTCATTTATATGAACAGGGACTGAACGAAAATGATATAGCCGTACGTCTACATGCCAATCCTTGGGCTGTGAAATTCGGCTTGCAGGACTGCCGCGGTCAGAGAGCGAAAACACTGCTTTCGTATCTGAATGAGCTGGCAGGATTGGATCAGGGCATCAAAGCAGGTATGGTGGATCCTAAAGATGGCTTCGAAAGTTTTCTGTTAAGAAATGGAAGGGGCTGCTGATGCAGGCAATCAGAGAGTTATATAAAATCGGGAAAGGTCCGAGTTCATCACATACATTGGCACCGGAAAGAGCCTGCCGGTATTTTGCCGAGACGTATGGTGCCTATCCTTACTATCAGGCAGAGCTTTTTGGTTCCTTATCCTTGACGGGGAAGGGACATCGAACAGATGAGATCATCCGGGAGACGCTGCCTGGCGAAACAGAGATCATTTTCTCACTGCATTGGCAGGAAAAATTTCCTAATGGTTTTTATCTGCGGGCATTGGATGATAATAAAAAGATTGTTCATACATGGACGGTATTTTCATTAGGCGGCGGATCGATCCAGATCAAAGAACATCCGCTGGATTGGAATGATGAGATCTACAGTGAAAAAAGCTTAGCGGAGATCATGCAGTACTGCAAAGCTGAAAAAAAGACATTCTGTGACTATATTTATGCTCATGAACCTGGTCTGCATGCATATCTAGGAGATATCTTGGAAGCAATGATCTCCTGTGTAGAAAGAGGCCTTCATACTGAAGGGATTCTTCCGGGCAGGCTGCATATGGAACGCAGTGCAAAGCATCTGTATGATCATGCATGCATCGCAGAAAAGAGCGATCAGAAGAATCTGAAACTGATGGCTTTTGCGTATGCGGCCAGTGAAGAAAATGCGGCTGGACATACTTGTGTTACAGCACCGACTTTAGGTGCCTGCGGTGTCATGGCTTCGTATATGTATTACTGCGCTGAAATCTTGCATATCGATAAGGACCATCTGATTGATGCTTTGGCGGTCGGCGGACTGTTCGGCAATCTGATCAAAGCAAATGCAACAATTTCGGGTGCGGTCGGCGGCTGTCAGGCAGAAGTTGGGGCGGCAGTATCCATGACCGCAGCCAGCTGTGCATATCTTTTGGGCCTTGATCAGGAACAGATCGAATACGCTGCAGAGATCGGCATGGAGCACAATCTTGGTCTAACATGCGATCCTGTCATGGGCTATGTGATGATCCCATGCATTGAACGAAATGCGATGGGTGTTCTGCGTGCCGCTGACAGTGCACAGCTTTCAAAATATATGAGCTCGATCCGCCGGCATCTGATCTCATTTGATCTTGTTGTGAAGACTATGAACGATACGGGAAAACAAATTCCTATCGAATTGAAAGAGACATCTGAAGGGGGCTTGGCAAAAGAATATGACGGGCAGAAGTGAAGAGCTCGTGCATCCTTTTCCTGCGCTGTATGACGCTTCCAGCAGGATCCTGATCTTAGGCTCTTTTCCAAGTGCAGTTTCCCGCCAGCAAAGTTTTTATTATGCCAACGCGACAAATCGTTTCTGGCCGATCATGGAAGCTGTTTTTGAAATGCATATCGAAGATCGGCGGCAGTTCTGTCTGGATCAGCATATTGCTTTATGGGATGTAATCTATTCCTGTCGGATCAAAGGCTCATCAGATGCATCTATCTCTGATGTCAAAGTCAATGATATTCAGAAATTAATAAATGAGACAAAGATCCATACTGTCTTTACGACCGGTGCCAAGGCTGCAAAGCTCTATGATGAATATGCTGTATGTGATGCAGAGCACATTGCTCTGCCCAGCACCAGTGCGGCCAATGCCAGAATGAGATTGAGCGATCTTACAGAAGAGTATGCGATCCTCAGGGAGAAATTATATGAAAGATAAAATAGAACTGCTTTCGCCAGCAGGAAATATGGAGGCATTGAAAGCGGCAGTTTCAGCTGGATGCGATGCGGTATATTTGGGCATGCAGAATTATTCGGCACGGGCCTATGCTGGTAATTTTTCGCATGAAGAATTTATTGAAGCAATTGCGTACTGTCATATACGCGGGGTAAAGATCTATGTGACCATGAATACCATGCTTTATGAAACAGAAATAGAAAGATCAAAGAAAGAAATTGATTTTATATATCAGAATGATGCAGACGGTGTCCTGATCCAGGATCTTGGACTGTTCCATTATGTCCGTACATGCTATCCAGATCTGGATGTGCACTGCAGTACACAGATGCACGTCCATAATCTGACCGGAGTTCGTTTTATGAAGGAGCAGGGTGCCAAAAGAGCTGTCCTAGCGCGTGAGACACCGATTGAACTTGTTGAACAGGCATGCAGGATCGGTATCCCGATCGAAGTGTTTGTCTATGGAGCCATCTGTATCTCCTACAGCGGACAATGCCTGATGAGCTCAGTGATGAAGAAGCGAAGTGCAAATCGCGGTATGTGTGCCCAATGCTGTCGGCTGAAATACGATCTGAATGGAAAAAAGAATGCAAAGCATGAATATCTTCTTTCACCGAAGGATCTGAATGTGATCGATGAAATCCCTGCGTTGATCGAAGCTGGTGTTTCTTCCCTGAAGATTGAAGGAAGAATGAAGAGACCGGAATATGTCTGGCTTGTGACAAAAACATTCCGGGAAGCAATTGATGCATATTATGAAGGACGTTCTTATCGTGTTGATGCGCAGAGAAATAAAGAACTGATGCTGATGTTCAATCGAGGGTTCTCCAAAGGACATTTGTTTCATGCGAATACAGATGAAAGAATGAGCCATTTCCGTCCGAATCATCAGGGAATTGAGATCGGCAGAGTCATTCAGTATCAGAAAGGCAGAGTGCAGGTCGCTCTCAATGCACCGCTTCACCAGCATGACGGACTGCGCATTATCAATGAACCTTCGGATACAGGTCTGACCGCTGTTAAGATCTATGATCAGAAAGAAAATCTTGTCAATCATGCGGAAGCAGGCGAGACCGTCTGGCTGGATTGCCATGATCTGCCGACACCGAAAGCAGGGCAGAAGCTGCATAAGACCAGCGATGCGGTCCTGTTGAAATCTATTGATGAAAAAATAGCGGAGCCAGAGCATACCATACCGATCATGATGAAATATACAGCGGAGAAAGATGCCCCATTCTGTCTGCAGGTCATGGATAATGATGGACATTGTGTCAGTGTAAGCAGTGAACAGACAGTGCAGGCAGCTAAAAATGCGCCTCTTCTGGCGAATAAGATTGAAGCATCTCTGCGCAAAGTCGGAGATCTTCCATATCTGATTTCATCAATCCAGGGAAATACAGGAAATATCTTTCTGCCTGTCAGCGCCGTGAATGAAGTGCGCCGCCAAGGCTTGGAAGAACTGTCCAGGCAGCGTGCATCTGTTCATATAAGAAAAGGCAGAAAAGAATATCATCTGGATCTTGCAAGACCCGAAGCACCGGCTGAAAAAGATCTGATATTCTGCCGCTCCGAAGAACATATGGCGCAGATGAATGTCTATACTCAGGGATATGGAAGGCATCAGATTGCTCCGGTCGTCAATCAAAACGGCAATCCGCCATTGAATTATGAAAATACCATTCTTTCAAGCGTATGCGATCTGGCTGGAGAACATCATGCATGCATTGCCGGAATGACGCTGAATATTGCCAACAGCTATGCTATGGCTTATATTTATTCGCTCAAAGGGATCAATGGCATCATCGTTTCTTCGGAAATGGATGAGAGCAATATCCAGATGTCAATGGATGCTTTTGTGAAACGATATGGTTTCCAGCCGTATCTCTATCAGTTCGTTTATGGCAGACGCACATTGATGTATATCAAAGATGGCTTCACCGATGATCTCGAGGCAAAGTACATTTCAGATCTCCAGAAGAAATCCTGCGGAGTGCAGAAAAATGCGGATACAGCTGAAATACTGGAACCAGAAATCATCCGCAAAGAGAATCATGTATGCTATGGTACTTACAAGATTATTCAATCTGCAGATGAATATCGTAAGATGAACGAGGAGAACGAATGAAAAAGTTCATGCAGGAATTCAAAGAGTTTGCTCTGAAAGGAAATGTGATGGATATGGCCGTCGGCGTGATCATCGGTGCTGCTTTTAAGACCATCATTGATTCATTAGTCAGCGACATCATCAATCCTTTGATCGGTATTGCTTTTAAGACAGATTTCAGTGCTGTTGTGATCACGCTGCCAGGAAACGTTGCGCTGAATATTGGAAACTTCATCAGTACGGTCATTAATTTTATTTTGATGGCTCTGGTGCTGTTCCTCATTGTAAAGGCAGTCAATCGGTTGGATTCCTTTGGCAAAAAGGAAGAACCAGTGAAAGAAGAGCCGAAAAAGAGCGATGAATTGCTTGCCTTGGAAGAAATCGCTGCACTGCTGAAAGAGAAGAAGGACTGAAAGTTGTTTCATCGGCCGCTTATTCTTTAAATAAGGGGCCTTTTTTGATATAATTAAGTCCGGAATTTGAGGAGAAATCAATGTTTTTGAAAAGAATAGAAATGCAGGGATTTAAATCCTTTGCTGACAAAACGATCATCTCTTTTGAAAACCCAATTACAGGTGTTGTTGGGCCAAATGGATGCGGTAAATCAAATATAGCTGATGCCGTGCGCTGGGTCTTGGGCGAACAGAGCGCCAAGAGCATGCGCGGTCAGAAGATGGATGATATTATTTTTGCCGGAAGTGCAGACCGTAAAAAGGTCAATATGGCAGAAGTGACTTTGATTTTTGACAACACAAGCCATGTACTGAATTCAGATAAAGATGAAATTGAAGTGACACGTCGCTTATTCCGTGATTCCGGCGATGCTGAGTATCTCATCAACCGCAATAACGTCAGACTGCGCGATGTTGTAGATCTTTTTCTGGATACAGGCCTGGGCAAAGACTCGCTCAGCATTATCTCACAGGGCAATGTCGTTTCCTTTGCGGATGCAAAGCCGATCGATCGCCGTGGGATCTTTGAAGAAGCTGCCGGTGTAGCAAAATATAAGAAGAGAAAGATTGAATCTCTTTCAAAACTGGAGAGGACGAAGGAAAACCTCGATCGCTCTACAGATATTTTAAATGAGCTTGAAAAACAGGTATCTCCTTTAAAGAGAGCTGCTCATAAAGCAGAGATCTATCGAGAAAAGAAGAAGAGACTGGAAGAGATCGAGATCACAGTATTGGTCCAGGATATTGATCAGATCAATGCAGAGATCGAATCTGCGAAGAAGACGCTCTTTGATATTGAAACAAAGACAGCCATGTACAGCACTAACATTCAGGTATCTGAGACCAAGGTACAGGAACAGAGAAGACAGATTGCGCAGCTGGATAAAGAGATCAATGCACTGCAGGACGAGCTGATGCAGAACTATAACGATGTACAGGCTCTGGAAGCACGCAAGACAGAATTGGATGAGCGCCGCAAGTACATTGTTGAAACAGGATCGAATGAGCAGAAAGCAAAGGAATTAAAAGATCTGCTGGATGCTGCAAAGATCGAATATGATGATCGCAGACAGCGTCTGGATGATCTGAATACGGATATCAAACTGTTCAGTGAAAAATTGAATCTTGCGGCTCAGAGCATTGTGGAAAAGAGCTCTGTATATGAAGCGGCACAGAACCGGGAAAGATCTTTGGAGAATCGCAAGAATGTCCTGGAATCTCTGATGAAGAATCCTTTCAACAATCAGCAGGGGATCCGTTCTATTATGGACAGTCAGAATGCACTGCATGGCATTTTAGGTGTCGTCGGCCAGATCCTATCGGTCGAAAAGGGATATGAAGAAGCAATTGCGACGGCCTTGGGCGGTGCCATGAATAATATCGTGACAGCAGATGAACAGTCAGCCAGAGATGCAATTCGTTTTCTGAATAAGAACTTAGGGGGACGGGCGACATTCCTTCCTTTGACAGTATGTGCTCCGCATTATATGTCAAAAGAAAGTGAGATCATCTGTCAGAATACAAAGGGATACTTAGGTGTTGCCAAAGATTTTATTACGTTTGATGATCAGTTTTCACCGCTGGTCGAGAATCTGCTGGCAAATGTTCCGGTCGTCGAAAATATGGAAGCTGGAAATGAACTGTCTGCTTTGACAAGAAGACAGTATAAGATCGTTACACTGGATGGGGAAGTAATCCATCGCGGCGGGTCTATGACCGGCGGAAAAACGCAGCACAATACCAATGTTGTAACGATGAAGCGTGAGTATGATGAGATCTGCGGTCAGCTTGATGCCCAGAATGCAAAGACGGTGCTTGCAAGAAAAGAATATGACAGTGCTGTTGAAGAACGTGAAAATGCAGCCAAGGGACTGCAGGAGAAGAGATATGCTTCCGCAGCTCTGGAACCGGTCGTTGATGCCAAGCAGGCAAAGTATGAAAAGCTCAAGTCGGATCTTTCATTGGTGCAGCCTGATTCGGATACAGATGAAGATGATGGGCAGGCACATAATGATGATCTTGTGATCCGTCTGAATAAAGCGTATGGCAGGCGTGATGAAATCACCAATGAGATCAAAGCAAAGCGCGATGACAGACTGTCCGGCAACAGTGATATGGAACGGAAAGAAGCACAGCTGCGTCAGATGCGCAAAGAACTGTCCACGGCTGAAGCCAGTGAGAATGCGATCAAGATCGATCAGGGACGTTTAGAAACAAAGATGGATGCAGATCTGCAGAGACTTGCTTCGGAATATCAGCTGACGTACGAATTTGCTAAGACCAAAGCTTCAGAAGAAAGCATTGAAAATGCGAAAGAGGAAGTTGCTCAGCTAAGAGCAGATATTGAGCATTTAGGCAATGTCAATATGAATGCACCGGAAGAATATACCGATGTGAATGACCGCTATGAGACATATAAGAAACAGATTGAAGAACTGACATTGAGCAGAGACAAGATCTTAGCTGCCATTGATGAGATGGATGGCATCATGAAGAAACAGTTCAAAGAGATGTTCGATAAGATCAATGTTGAATTTGATGAGATCTTCCGCAATCTTTACGGCGGCGGCAAGGCAAAGCTTGTTCTGCAGGATCCTTCCGATCTGCTGAATACAGGCATTGATATTGATGCACAGCCGCCAGGAAAAGCAGTGCAGAATAATATGCTGTTCTCCGGCGGTGAGAAATCACTGATCGCGCTGTGCGTTCTGTTTGCTATCCTGAAAGTTAAGCCAGTACCGCTGGTCATTCTTGATGAAGTTGAAGCAGCCTTGGATCCGGGCAATGTTGAAAGATTTGCAGAGTATCTTCATCGCTTTACAGATCATACACAGTTCTTAGTCGTAACGCATCGCCAGGGAACAATGGAAAAAGCTGATGTTCTCTATGGTGTTACGATGCAGCATCAGGGTGTTTCACAGATGCTGAAGGTAGAACTGAAGGAAGCTGTGGCAATGGCTGATCCAAGTGCCGCTGAGGTGAGCGCATGAGCTTTCTGAGCGCATTGAAAGAAAAGTTTTCGAAAAAGAATGACAAAGCTCAGTATCTATCTGGCTTTGCCAAGAGCAGACAGCAGTTCGGGCAGAGGCTCAATTCTCTTTCGGAAGATTTTGATGGCATCTCTGATGAATTCCTTGAACAGCTGACGATCATCCTGCTGGAAGCAGATGTTGGCATTGATACGGCAGATCTGATCTGCGATACGCTGAAAGAAAGAGCCCAGGATTATCCGACGGTTTCATTCAAATGGGCCATGAACCTGCTGATCGAAATCATGAAAGAAATCTATGAAGAGTATCCGGATGAACCGATCCATTTCAATGAGAACGGTCCGACCGTGATCTTCTTAGAAGGAGTCAATGGCTCTGGGAAGACAACGACCGCAGCCAAACTTGCCAGTATGTATCAGGGGCAGGGGAAGAGCGTAGTGTTCACCGCTGCCGATACCTTCCGTGCCGGCGCAATCGATCAGCTTTGCGAATGGGGAGAACGTCTGCATGTACCGACGGTAAAAGGATTGGAAAATGGCGATCCAAGTGCAGCTATCGTAGATGGCTGCCGGTATGCCAAGGAACATCATTCGGATATTCTGATCTGTGATACTGCCGGACGTCTGCAGAACAAAGCCAATCTGATGAATGAGCTGGCTAAGATGAACCGTGTCACTGCTCGTGAGATTGAAGGAGCGCCGCATAATACATGGCTGGTGCTGGATGCTACAACAGGACAGAATGGACTGGCGCAGGCCGAGATCTTCAATGAAAGTACGGAACTGTCAGGTATTATTCTGACCAAAATGGATGGAACCGCAAAGGGCGGTATTGTCATTGCTATAAAAAATAAGCTCCATCTGCCGGTATACTATATCGGTCTGGGAGAACACCCAGAAGATCTGCGCCCATTCGATCTGGACAGCTATCTTTACAGTATTTCCGAAGGACTGCAGAGTGATGGAGAATAAGATCTATCTGAACAGCTTGCTGGATTTCTACAGCCCATTGCTGACCGAAAAGCAGCAGAAGATCTGTCATTATTATTATCGCGAAGATCTTTCACTGCAGGAAATTGCTGAATTGGAGAAGACTTCAAGAAGTGCAGTTTATGATACGGTAAAACGCTGTCGGAATGATCTTGAATCTTATGAAGAAAAGCTTCATATGTATCGTTCCTATCAAAAACGTTCCGCACTGTATCAGAAGATACGCAGCTATAACGATCAGAAGATCAACACGCTTGTTGATGCATGCATCGACAGTGAAATAGATGAAGGAGAAAAAAATATATGAGTAAGGTTATTGCAGTAAATTCAGGATCATCCTCTTTAAAGTTCCAGCTGTTTGATATGCCAAGTGAGAAGGTGCTCACTTCTGGACAGGCCGAAAGAATCGGTCAGACTATGGGTGCTTTTTCCATCAAAGTCAATGGTGAAAAGAAATCCATGACGCTTCCGCTGAAGGATCATAAAGCAGCGGTTGAGCTTCTGCTGAAGGAACTGGTAGACGAGAAGATCGTCAGCAGCCTGGATGAGATCAAAGGTGCAGGACATCGTATTGTCCAGGGCGGCCCATATTTTGATCAGTCTGTGGTCGTCAATGATGATGTTGTAAACAAAGTCGATGAATTAAGCGAACTTGCACCATTGCATAACCCAGCTCATCTGGTATGCTACAAGGCATTTAAGGAAGCGCTGCCGAATATCGGACATGTCTTTGTCTTTGATACAGCATTTCATCAGACCATGGGTCCAGAATCATTCCTGTTCCCAGTACCTTATGATTGGTATACACAGTATAAGATCAGAAGATACGGCGCGCATGGCACTTCGCATTGGTATGTAAACCGCAAAGCAGCAGAGATCATGGGCAAGCCGGTTGAAAAGCTGAATATGATCACATGCCATTTAGGCAACGGTGCATCAATTACTGCCATCAAGAATGGCAAATGCATCAATACATCTATGGGCCTGACACCATTAGGCGGTATCATGATGGGAACACGTTCCGGTGATATTGATCCAACTGTCGTTTTCTATATGATGGAAAAGCTGAACTGCACACCGAAGGAAATGGATACATTCCTGAATAAACGTTCCGGTATGCTGGGCGTTTCCGGTATTTCTTCCGATGCCAGAGATATTCAGGCAGCGGTAGACAAGGGCGATAAGAGAGCAATCCTGACAACAGAGCTCTATACAAACCGTGTCATCAATGTCGTCGGCGGCTATGCAATGCAGCTGGGACATGTAGATGCTATGGTATTTACTGCCGGTCTTGGCGAAAATGATGCGCACACAAGAGAAAGAATCCTGAAGCATTTGGAAGAGGGCATGGGACTGTCTATTGATTATGAGAAGAACAGTACGATCCATGGCACTGAAGCTCTGATTTCAAAGCCGGATTCAAAGGTTGCCGTTTATATTATTCCGACAAATGAAGAACTGGTCATTGCCAGAGATACGGTACGTCTGTTAGGTCTTTGATCATGAATTGTGATGCATTGAGCATAAGCATTGAACAGTTTGATACGATCACGGTCTTTCGCCATGAACATCCCGACTGCGATGCATTAGGATCGCAATGGGGGCTATGCACATGGCTCAAAGATAACTTTCCAAATAAAAAGATCTATGCGCTGGGCAGTGAAACAACAGATCAGACAGCATTTCCAAAAAGTGATGAGATCAGAGATGATGTGATCAAAAGCAGCCTTGCCATTGTATTGGATACAGGCAATGCGGAACGTATTGATGATAAGCGCAGTCCGCTTGCACGCAAGGTCATCAAGATCGATCATCATCCGAATATCGAGCCTTTTGGAGATGTGATCTTAGTAGACACAAAAGCCGCTGCTGTGTGCGAGATCTTGGGTGAGTACTTTCAATCCCGCAAGGACTGCCATCTCAGTCTGAGAGCAGCAGAGTACCTATATGAGGGCCTGCTGACTGATACATTGTGCTATGCAACATCGAACACAACGCCGCATACATTGGCGATTGGATCATATATTGCCAGCCAGGGAATCAATATTGCAGAGATCAACCGCAGACTGTTCGATCAGGACCAGAAAGCATTTCGTACCGCCAGTTATATTCGTTCGCATATTCAGACGGTCCATGGCAGAGTTGCTTACTGCATCCTGTCCTGTGAAGATCTGAAACAGCTGGATATCAGCGGTTCCAGTGCAAGAAATTTCATTAATGAAATGGGACATGTCAAGGAATTTGCAGCTTGGTGCATGTTTACGCAGCATGATGACCAGGGAGACCTATATGATGGTTCTCTGCGCTCAAAAACAATCTGTCTGAATGATCTTGCCGGCCAGTATCATGGCGGCGGACATCCAAATGCATCTGGGGTAAAGGACCTGGATGAAAAAATGATAAATACTCTTCTGACCAGTATATATTCGAGAGTTTAATCAATTGTCAAGTATTGAAGATGCTGAATACATGTAGTACCATTAATTTGTAGGTACGCAAGGTACTTATATGTTTATAAATTGGAGGAAAATTAAATGGAATTAACAAACAAAAAGAGCATTTCCGAAACAATCGCTGAAAAGCATGATCTGACTAAGAAAGAAGCAGGGGACATTGTTGATCTTGTTTTTGATACAATTTCCGATACACTGAAGAACGGCGGCAGAGTCGATATTACTGGATTTGGCAAATTTGAAGTTAAGACAAGAGCTGCTCGTACAGGCATCAATCCTCAGACAAAGGCTGCTATCTCTATTCCAGAGACTAAGGTACCTGGCTTCAAGGCTTCTAAAGTACTCAAGGATATTGTTAAGTAATTAATCTATCATCTATAAAATAACAAATGACGCTCATCGCTGGGCGTCATTTTCATTTGGCTTATCAAAGTTCAGATCCTGTGTATATACCTTTTTTAAACGGAAGAAGGTTGCCCGGCTGATCTGCAGAGATGACATGATCTCATCCATAGGCTTTTTCTGATCCATCAGAATACTGAACTGGAAGTACCGATCAGACCATTTTTTATCATATTTATGACGGCCGGCACCTCTGGGATTTTTCTTTTTATTAGCCTCGATCTGTTCCGCAAAATGAATACATGTTTTTTTATATGCATCTCGTTCACGTTTGACAGCTGCAATATCTCTTTGATATGTCTTTTTGAGATCGTTATACTGCATTCTATAAAGATCTCTCTGGGAGATAAGTAGTGTGATCTGTGCCTTTAAAGTATCTATTTCACTCATACATATACTATATATCATTTTATAAAAGTATCAATAATTAAAATTTGAATATATTTGAAGCCCATAAAGTATCAGAATGATCACAAAAAGGCGATACATCATACTGAATGCAGCACATCGGAAGAATATGACTTTTGCTGTAAAACCATGTCAGAAGACAAGAATCTGTGACACGACACTTAAATCATCAATCATCATACAGGGAAAACTCGGGATTCGATTAGCCGAGGAAGGTAAGATTAATTCAGCAAAATACATATTAATTATTCCGCACTTTCGAAATGAGATTACAGGATAGGATGCCAAAGCCTGGCTCTTAATAACGTATCAGCCAAAATAGGGCTATATTAAAAAAAGAGGATGCTTCCTGTCAAAAAGTGCTCATGATTGTCTCTATATAAAAATCGCATAACATACATTATGCGAACAAGCTATATTATATGGTTGCTTGACCTTTTTGACTTATTTAGCAACACTGCATGCATCATAATGATTGGTATCATCTTTCGTACATGTCAGGCCTGTACTCTGCATCTCTGCCTCATTAACAGATGATGGTATCGGCATGATTACAGAGCTCATTGCCGTATTCGCCAGGTTGATATTAGTCACATTCAGATTCTTTGAAAGATCCAATACTGAGATCTTAGTGCTTGATAAATTTATATTCGTCAGCAATGTATTGCTGCTCAGATCGATTTCTGACAATGACGTATTTGACAAAGTAACTGCCTGGAGCAGCGGAAACAATTCAATGCCCTTCACATTTGTCAGTTCCGGATCTCCTTTTAAAGTGATCATCAGGACCGCATTTCTTTCTTCTGCATCCAGCATGCCATCTGAATTCGTATCTGCGTTTGTCTTGATATACTCCCTGAATACTGCATCTGGGAAAGTGCTCTCATTGATCTTTATAGATTCTTCAGATACATCAACGGCCAAAGGATTCGTTTTTGCTGAATTTGCTGTTTGTGTATCCTTATGCGAACTAAGATATGAATTTGCGGCAATGCCAATGATACTGATGACAATACCAGCTATCATCAGTCCCAGAATTATAAAGAACACGTGTTTCTGATGCGTTTCTTTTTTCTTCTGCAGATTGACTGCATTCAGTACCTGGTCTTCTATTGGCGCTGTACGATCGAAATGGATCATGCCCGTACGTTCAAAAGCATCCTGATCTTCCTGAGAAAGCGTCTGCATTGCTTTCGTGATCTCCTGATTCTGATCGATCATGCCAGTCTTTTCAAGTTCTTTTTCTTTCAGCTGTTCATCAGAAACCCCGCGCATCCGATCTAAGCGGGCAAAGAGATCATCTTCCTGATCTTCGTCCTTATCAGGCAGATCCTCCGGGTGCTTTAAAAAGTCATCTTTATCATTCTTTGACGGATGATCTGATGACTGATTTTGCGGATTCATGCTGTAGTTATCAAATTTATTCATTATGCATTATTACCAAGCAACTGCAATATCGAGCTGATTCTGATTCGTATATGCAAATCCGCCTGTATCACAGACAATTCCCATGCCTAAGCTTGTTTCTACCAAGGATCCTCTTGGATGAACGCTGAGATTGGCCGCTACCATGACATAATTGCCGAGCATTTTGACGCCATCTTCTCTGACCCAGTATTCATCTGAATTGCCAGAGCTTCTCATAATGGATACTACCCCGCTCATATTCAGATTGTAATATGTTTCTTTGCCAGAAGGCCCGATGATTGTTCCGCTGGAAGGATTTAAAGCAGATCCATTCCAAGTAAATGTAGCAGCTGCCGTATTGGCTGAAGAGCTTGATGAAACCGTCTTAGCAGTAGTCTTCTTTGTATTCAATGTACTGTGATCTGTATAGTATACTGTCCCATCAACGACGACACGCCAGTATTTCAGATCATTGGAGCCTGTCACCTGCAATTCTTCATTTGCCTGTGTTTCAGCAGCAGATTCTCCTTTATCAGATGGAATCAGCTTTAAAACAGTATCTTTTGTTGCGTACATCACAACATTGTCCGGCACAAAGATGTATTCAGGCTGAGACGTAAGCATATCAATACTGACATAGCCAATGTTCCCGGTCTGCGTAAGAACTTTGCAGAGATCACCCTCGACATTCATGATCGATACCTGGGTACCTCTTAACTGAGTCTCCAAAACAGCGGAAACAGTACTGTTGGAAGAAAAGATCTTGGTATCATTCAGCAGATACATTTTCTGCATTTTAGCGGATGAAATTGTCTCAAAGCTTACGGAGGTACTGCTGCCTATTAAATTAGAACTGTTCTTGGAACCATCGAGAGCGTAAAGCTGGGTACCTGGAAATAGAAGCAATCCTGCAAATACAGGAATGAATTTTGTATATTTGTTCATACTTTCTCCTTTCGGATGGAATATTTTGTTTTATATAAAAAAATAACTACCTGATTAAAATACTAGAAAAATCATGATCTGTCAAATTTTGCCTTTTTTAATTTTTGAGACTGACATTGTGCTAATTGCTTTTTCTGTTTTCTTTTTCTTTGGAATCTCAAGCTTCTGCAGAGACTCTCCAGGATGATATTTCTGATAGGAATGGAACATTTCCTGGTTCTGGATATGCGTATAGATCTCCGTCGTCTGAATATTCGCATGACCTAAGATCTCCTGGATCGTTCTGAGATCTGCACCTCCCTGAAGCATATGCGTGGCATAGGAATGTCTCAGTTTGTGAGGCGTAATATGCTTCTGAAAGCCCAATTCTGCGTCTTTATTCTGCAGGACAAGCTCGACATGGCGAGCTGTGATCGGCCGTGAGAATCGATTGATAAAGAACAGGGAAGATCTGTTCTTTAAAAAGACAGGTCTGACGGTGTCGCGCCAATATTTCAGCAGTGGAATGCTTCCCTGCGGAATAGGTACGATCCGTTCTTTGTCCCCTTTTCCAAGTACTCTGATTTTGCCGGAATCAAGATCAACACGGCTCAGTGTCAAGGAAACTGCTTCTGAGACTCTCAGACCGCAGCAATAGATCGTTTCCAGGATCGTATGGTCAAGATACTGGTTCGGATCCGTGTCATCAAAAGAAGACATCAGCGTATTGATTTCATCCACGGTGCAGTAGATCGGCAGAGTATCTGTATTTTTATGAACTTCCAAATTCAATGAAGGATCTTTTTCGTTATGCATAAATGCCAGATCCTGGTGAAAGGAGCGAATGCTGGCGGCCATCCTGACGATAGACGAAGAACTTTTTACGGCACTTTGCGCAGCCATGAAATGTTCGATCAAAGAATAGGAAATATCTTTCGTATCATGAATGTCATTTTTTTTGAGATATGCTGCATATTGTTTCAGATCCTGCAGATAAGAGGCCGCTGTTCTTTGGCTCTTTCCCTGATTGATCTGAATATGGACTGCATATTCTTTCAGAGCTTCATCCAATTCCATATCAATGGCTGCCCTTCAGCAATGTGCTTGCACGGACAAAAGCTTTTGTGCCAAGAAGACGGTTCAGATCAGACAGCACCTCACGTGTCTCTTCTTTCTCATCCTCTTCCGGCGCTGAAAATAAATTCATCTGCTTTGCGGCATCTTCACTCATAAATTCGCTGACAGAAAGCCCCAGCAGACGCACTGCCTCTCCTTCATCCCAATTTTCATCGAACAGGGTTATGGCAGCTAAGAATAGATCATCTGCTTTATAGACTGGCTGTTCTTTATGCAGTGAACGGTCTGCGTTGCGAAAATCATAATAGCAGATGCGCAAGGTGACCTTGCTGCCGAGCTTGCGTTCCTCTTTGAGGCGCTGAGAAAGCCTGCGTGAAAGACTTCTGAGCATTCCGCGCAGTTCCTCGTAATCTGTAACATCCTCGAGCATGGTCTCCGAAATGCCCATGGATTTGGACTCACCTTCTACTTCGATTGTCCGATCATCATGCCCATGTGCTTTGGCAAGGATCTCATCTGTATTCTTTCCGAAGATATTCTTCAGTTCGTTCATATTCTGATAATTGGCAAGATCCCCGATCGTTTTAATATTGATCTCTTCCATAAAAGGAATGGTCTTTGTGCCAATGCCCCTCATATCACCGATAGGCAGAGGCCACATCTTTTCTTCAACATCACGGATCCTCAGCACCGTGATCCCCATTGGCTTTTTCATATCGGAAGCCATTTTTGCTAAAAACATATTCGGTGCAACACCGATGGAACAAGGCAGCCCCGTTTCTGTCAGTATCTTTTTCTGCATCTCCCATGCCAGATCCAAAGGCCTTGTATAACGCTGGATCGTGTCCGTCACATCGGCATAGCATTCATCAATAGAAGCAATTTCAATCTGATTGGTATACTGACGGATGATATTGCGGAACTGCTCTGATAGTTCTTCATAATAAGCATAATGGCCTGGTACCAGGATGAGATCGCGGCAGAGCTTCTGTGCCTCAGATATAGGCATTGCACTGTGCACGCCATAAGCTCTGGCCTCATAGGATGCCGTAGATACAACACTGCGCCTGGTGGCTCCAGCTACCGCAATCGGCTTTCCTTTTAGGGTTGGATTCAAAAGAATCTCTGCATTCGCAAAGAAAGCATTCAGATCAATATGAAAATATACCCTGCTCATGCTTTTTGATTCCTCTGATAGAGCTCTTCTGCTGCTTTTACAGAAGCTTCGGTTACGGATCCGCTGGCAATCAAAGCAAGCTCCTGCATTCTCTGTGTCTGATCCAAAAGAGAAACGGAAGTAGATGTCCTGCCATCACTGACAGATTTAGATACGGAATAATGGTATTTGCCCGCTGCAGCTACCTGCGCAAGGTGGGTCACAGAAAACACCTGGCAAGTTTTTGCCAAGGAACGCATCTTCTTTCCGATGGCACTGGCCACTGGTCCGGAAACACCTGTGTCGATCTCATCAAAGATGACTGTCTGAATGCCCTGCAGCTCAGTGAAAATGACCTTCAGGCCAAGCATCAGCCGGCTCAATTCTCCGCCCGAAGCAGTCTTAGAAAGAGATTTCAGATCTTCCCCTGGATTCATTGAGATCAGAAATTCTACCTGATCGCTGCCATGGTTGCTTCTTGGACCATCTTTGATCTCCGTATGAAATCTTGCATTCGGCAGCATCAGATCCTTCAGATTTACGGCAATTGCTTCATCCAGCTGGTGTGCTTTTCCATGTCTCAGCTGTGACAGCATCTTCGCTTTTTCATCATAATCTTTCTGCGCTGCCGCAATTTTCTGATCCATTTCTTTGAGATATTCCTTGCGATGCCCAATGATCTGTACCTGTTTCTCCAATTCCGCCTTTTTATCTAAGATCTCGGCTAAAGAATGGCCATATTTCCGTTTCAGTTTCTGGATCAGGAACAGTCTTTCTTCCATTGCATTGATATCTTCTTCTGAAAGATCAAATTCATCAAGCATGCTGCGCAGCTGTTCTATAGCATCATTGAAGCTGTAATAGCTGTCGTTCACTGCATTCTGAGCAGTCTCTGCATTTCCGCTGACTTTCAGTCCCTGTACCAGATGATTCATTTCAAAGAAAGCATCAGAAAAAGAATCATCATACATGTTAAAGATGGCATTCAGCTTCTCATACGATTCTTTCATTGACTGATAATTCTTTTCTTTCGCTGAAAGCTCTTCTTCTTCGCCTTCTTTTAGATCTGCTTCTTCGATCTCATTGATTTCAAAAGTGAAATACTCAAGATCATTTTCATTGTATATTTCGGCAGCAGCTTTTTCTTTTTCTTTCTGCAGGCTGTCCATAATGCGGAAAGCTTCCTGCACCTGCTGTACTTCTTTCTGATCTTTCAGGTATTCATCCAGCAGTCTTACATGTGCGGATGTATTCAGCAGATATGCCGTATCACGCTGCCCATGAATATCTATTTCATTGCGCAGTACATCTTTCAAAAGAGACAGGGTAACGCTTCTGTGATCGATCCTGGCTGCTGATTTGCCATTATTGTGGATCTCACGGGTAAATACCGTCTCATCACTCAGATCAAAGCCAGCTTCCTGCAGGACAGTGCATGCATGCTTATCCTTATGAAGATCAAAAGTACCTTCAATAATTGCCTTTTCTGCACCCTTTTGGATAAATGCAGTATTTGCGCGATCTGCTCCCAATAAAGAGATTGCATCGATCAGGATCGATTTGCCAGCACCTGTTTCACCAGTAAAAACACTGAAACCGTCATGAAGATCCAGATTCAGTTCATCAATGAGGACAAAGTTTTTAATATACAGGTGTTTGATCATATACGCTCCTATTTGATCTCTTTTTGAACTTCTTCCATAAGAGTATTTAAGTCAATGGACAGATTTTTACGCAGCAGTCTTTCAGATCCCTGCTGGACATATTCATCAGGAATGCCGAATACTTTCAGCTGCAGAGGCAGTGAGAGATCATTCATAAAACCTAGAATATGTTCTCCCAGACCGCCGATCTTCATATCGACTTCATAAACAATGCATTTCATCTTTCGCTGACTTAATTCTATCAGCATTTTTTCATCAAATGGCTTCAGGAAGCGGCAGTTGATCACCGTCACCGGAAGTTCATTGGCCGTAACTTTCTCCAGGACTTTTGATACATCCTCACCATATGTCAGCACCGCTGCTTTATTATCCGGCGCATCATTGTATTTGACCCATGTTCCAATCGGGATCTCTTTGCCAATATAAGATGGATCGGAGATCTTTGTACAGCCCTTTGGAAAACGGATAGCGAAAGGATGCTTCTGATGAAAAGCTGTCGTGATCAAATCCTGCATTTCGTCAGCATCGCATGCCTGCGACAGGATCATATTCGGCAGCGGGGAGAGAAGGCCGATATCATAAATGCCATGATGTGTTTCTCCGTCCGGGCCAACAAGACCGGCATGGTCAATCCCAATGACTACGGGAAGATCCATGCGGCAGATATCATGATTGATCTGATCATAGCATCTCTGCAGGAAGGAAGAATACACTACAAAATATGGATGCAGTCCGGAAATTGCCATGCCGGCAGCGAAAGTCGCCGCATGTTCTTCGGCAATGCCGGTATCAAAAGAACGATCCGGAAATTCCGCAAAGAATTTCTGCATATAAGAGCCCGTGATCATGGCTGGTGTAATGGCTGTGATCGTATCATCTTTTTCGGCCAGAACGCGTACTGTTTCGCATGCCAGCTGCGACCAAGGCATATAGCCATCCGGAATCTCATGGAGCGCTTTGCCAGTCAGTACATTGAAAGGACCAACCCCATGCCATTTTCCGTCTTTATCATTCTCGCATGGTACATATCCTTTGCCTTTTTTGGTAATGACATGAACCACGATCGGTCCTTCATGATCCTTGACGGCTTCAAATACCTGGATCAGATCATGCAGGTTGTGTCCGTCGATAGGACCGATATAATCAAGATTGAATTCCTGGAAGATCCCCTTATCTAGAACACTGTCTTTGATCGCATCTTTGATCGATTTCAAACCTGAATAAACAGCTTCGCCGAAGTTGCTCGTCCGCAGATTCTTTTTCATCGATGCTTTCAGCTTTGTATATCCGCTGGAAGAACGAAGCCGTGAGAATTCGGAAGTCAGTGCACCCACGTTTTTAGAGATCGACATATTATTATCATTAAAAACAATGATCATATTTCTCTTTTCAGAACCAATCTCATTTAAAGCTTCCAAGGCCATACCGCTGGAAAGCGCACCATCGCCGATGACCGGGATGACATGATACTCCTGATGGCTCATATCTCTGGCCACAGCCATGCCTAAAGCCGCGCTTAAAGAAGTGGAGCTATGTCCTGCTTCCCAAACATCATGTACACTTTCTTTTCTCTTTTCAAAACCGCTCAGGCCTTCATACTGCCGCAGATGTTCAAATTCAGCAGCTCTGCCTGTCAGGATCTTATGCGTGTAGCTCTGATGTCCAACATCAAAGAAGATCTTATCGGTTGGTGAATTGAATACATAATGCAAAGCGACCGTCAGCTCTACAACACCAAGATTGCTGGCCAGATGGCCGCCTGTCTTAGAAATAGATTGAATTAAAAATGTACGGATCTCCGCTGAGAGGTCTTCCATTTCTTTTACACTGAGCGATTTTAGGAACTTCGGATCCTGAATATCAGTAAGTTTCATAAAACCTTTCACTTTCTACGATCCTGAATCATCTGTATCATAACAATCAGGCTTTCAGATTGGAAATCATCAAATGAAGCAATCCTGTCTTTCGCATTCTGATACAGATCATTCATTGTCTTCACAGCCTGATCCATTCCCAGCAGCGATACACAGGTAGCCTTATGATTCCGCGTGTCGCTGTTTGATTTGCCGAATTCTTCACTGGTCAGTTCTACATCAAGGATATCATCCTGGACCTGAAAAGCCAGTCCGATCTGATCGCCGATCTCATGCCACTGATCGACCAGAGCATCGCTCTTCCCTGCCAATACAGCACCGATCATCAATGGTGCACTGAGCAGACATCCTGTCTTATACTTTTCGATCTTCTGGATCTGGGGAAAGCCAGTGATCCCCTGCTCTCCTTCCATATCATAATTCTGGCCCAATACCATTCCTTTAGGACCAGCCATTTCTGCTAAGATGCATACTGCTCTCTTTGTCAGCGCAGCATCTGCTGTACAGCCGCAGGCAGTCTCAAAGGCATATGTCAGCAATCCATCTCCCGCCAGAATAGCAGTTGCTTCATCGAACTGCTTATGGCAGGTCGGTTTCCCGCGGCGAAGATCATCGTTGTCCATTGCCGGAAGATCATCGTGGATCAAGGAGTATGTCTGGATCATTTCAATGGCAGCCGCAAAATCATCTCCCAAAGATTCTTCGCATCCATATCCCTTTAATACTTCATACAGAAGATTCGGACGGATTCTCTTCCCGCCGGCCGTAACTGAATAGATCATTGCATCTTTTACACGAGAAGCCGGCAGGCAGCTGAGCTTTTTCTCTAAAACATCATCAATTCTCATCGCTGTCACTTCCGTTTTTTCTGACTAATGTGTTGATCTCATCTTCATATCCCTTCAGCTTCTCATCGCATGATTTCACAAGATGAAGTCCTTCTTCAAATAATGTGATCGTCTCATCCAAAGGCTTTTCATTTTTTTCCAATGCCGCCACGATTTCTTCCAGACGGGCCATAGATTCTTCAAAGGTCGGTTTTGCTTTCGCCATGATTTTTCTCCTTGGAGATCACTGCTGCATGCAATGATCCATCTTTCATTTGAATTTGAATGGTATCCTGTTCCTGAACATCCTGGATACTGGACACAGTCCTGTTATTATCAGAAACGATACTGTATCCTCGATCCATTGCTTTCAAAGGACTGTAGGCATCCAATAGTTTCATGTGCATTTCCAAACGGAAGCGTCTGGCTTCCGTGTCCTGTTTGACACTCTGATCCAATGCATGCCTCTGCAGTTTCAGCTGTTCATGATCTGCTGCAAGTTTCTGTTTCACTGCCAGGATCATTTCTGTCTGCACCTGATCAAGCTGTATTTTCAGTCCCTGTTTTTTGTTTTCTAAAGCGGCATAGAAAGAATGGATCAGTTCATTCAGTTCATGACGTTCATTTTTAGGGACATCCGTAAATCGCATCAGACGTTCTTCCAAATAATTCAATGTATTTGACTGCTCACTGTAGATCCTTTCCGGGCGAGCAAAGACTGCATTTTCTTTCAGGTGCATGATCCTGCTGTGTTCCTGATCTATACGATTCTGAGCAGCCTTGCACATCCGTATTTGATACTGCTGCAATTGTGCTTTCACTTCATTCTGATCCGGTACGGCAGTCTCGGCAGCACCAGTCGGTGTATTTGCACGGACATCTGCCGCATAGTCAGCAATCGTAAAATCAGTTTCATGGCCAATGCCGGTGATCAGCGGTGTCTCTGCATTATAGATCACATGCGCCAACTGTTCATCATTGAAGCACCAAAGATCTTCCAAGGATCCGCCGCCGCGGACCAAGAGGATCACATCATAATTTCCCCTATCTGCATTCATCAGAGCCTTGCAGATCTCTGCAGCTGCTCCTTTGCCCTGAACGGGGCAGGGAAATTCTGCGATTTCTGCTATCGGCCAGCGTTTTTTCAAAGTAATTAGGACATCTTCTCTGCCCGCAGTCTGATTCCCTGTGATCAAAGCAATATGCATGGGATAGGATGGCAGTGTTTTTTTATGTTCCTCTTTAAAAAGTCCCTCTTCGGACAGTTTCTTTTTCAGTGCTTCCAACTGCAGATACAGTTCGCCGATACCGCTTGGCTGCATGCTTTGCGCAATGATCTGCATGGTACCGCCTGCTTCATAAACACTGACATCGCCGCTGATGATGACTTTGTCACCATTCTTCGGAACAAATCCAACACGGCGATTGCTGGAAGCGAACATGACACAGCTGATGCCTGCTCTTTCATCTTTTAAAGAGAAGTACCAATGACCGCTGTAAGGAATGCGCAGATTTGAGATCTCCCCCTCAACCAAAATACCATGGAGTATAGGATTTCCTTCCATGGTTTCTTTCAGATAATGGACTAAAGCACTGACCCCAATTGCACGTCTGCTCATATAACATCAAGAACACTATTGATCAGCTTATACGTATCCGCGTCACAGTATTTCTTAGCTAACTGTACAGACTCATCAATAATGACAGCTGCCTCCGTTTTCTTCAGATCAAATTCAGAACAGCCATTCAGTAAAATTGCCTGCTCGATCCTGCCTAAACGATCAAATTTCCAATCCTTCAGAACATTGTCAATGTATGCATGATAGCGATCTTCATTCTCAATAGACTGATGGATGATCTCTATAAAGTACGGATCGATCTCATTCTTTGGCATTGCAAAAGTATCTTCAATTAGTTCATCAATATCTCTTTCTACAAGAAGATATTGATAGACAGTGATCATAGCTTTTTCTCTCAGTTCATGTCGATTCATTATTTCATTATTCTCCTGCTATCTATTTTACCATGAAAACGATGTTATTTCCGGTAAATCTTGCATGGCTAAACGAGATGTTTTACAATACATCCGATGAATGAAAATAAGAAAGAAATGAGCATAACAGTGAAGTTTTTCAAGCATCTGCGCACCGTAGATGCACATCGGTTTGCGGTAATGAAGAACTGTTTTAAATGCGGTCTCTACTATCAGGGGCTGACCCATGATCTTTCCAAGTACTCGCCGCAGGAGTTTTGGGAAAGCGTAAAATACTTTCAGGGAGACTGTTCTCCCTACCGCTATGAACGTGCGCATTTCGGCTATGCGGCTGGCTGGCTGCATCATAAGGGCCGCAATAAGCATCATTGGGAATATTGGTATGATGACAAACCTTTGGAAATGCCGTTCAATTACTTTGTCGAAATGATATGCGATCGTATCGGTGCCTGTCGGATCTATGAAAAAGAGAACTATACAAAAGAAAGTGCCCTGAACTATTATCTGGCAAGTATTGACAGACAGTTCCTGCATCCAGCGACCGCAAAAATGCTGGAAGATGTCTTAAGAGATATTTCTGTCCGCGGTGAAGATGCGGTATTTTCTGATCTGAAGATTCAAATAAAAGAATGGCGAAGAAAAAAAACGGTTTAAGTAAAATATTCTAAGCATTCAAAAGAGCGAAACAGTGTATATCAGGTAACGGTCTTACCGGAAAATACACTATTTTTGTCATTAGAAATCCATTTCAATTTTTTTCTGCTCCTTAAAACGTAATGTGAAATATTTTTTGACTTTTATCAATCCCGGAAATTTTAAAGCGCTGACCCCGGAAACTGAAAAGAGGTCAATAAGTGACCTCTAGATATTTTGCTGCATGGGAACCAGCTCGGCTAATTTATGGCACCAAGCTTCCTTTTTACTTGTTGTAGCTGTTGTCATTATTTTTGACGATAACATCATGCGCACCGCCTTCAACGATAGATGTTGAAGATACAAGTGTCAGTTTTGCCTTTTCCTGCAGTTCTGGAATATTGAAAGCACCGCAGTTGCACATCGTAGCTTTGACTTTCAGTGTTGTCATAGCAACGTTGTCTTTCAGCAGGCCTGCATATGGGACATAGGAGTCAACGCCTTCTTCAAAGGAAAGCTTCTTGCCCTGGCCCAGATCGTATCTGCCCCAGTTGCGGGCTCTGGCAGAACCTTCGCCCCAGTATTCCTTGACCGTATTGCCATTGATGACCAGTTTCTGTCCTGGTGCCTCTTCAAAGCGGGAGAAATATCTGCCCAGCATGACAAAGTCTGCACCCATGGCCAAAGCCAATGTAATGTGATAATCATAGACAATGCCGCCATCTGAACAGATTGGAACGTAGATGCCCGTCTCTTCAAAGTACTTATCTCTTTCTTTGGCAACATCGATCACTGCCGTTGCCTGGCCTCTGCCGATGCCTTTTGTCTCACGTGTAATGCAGATGGAACCGCCGCCGATACCGATCTTTACAAAATCCGCACCTGCTTCAGCAAGATAGCGGAATCCTTCACCATCAACGATGTTTCCTGCTCCGATCTTTACTGTATCGCCATATTTTTCACGGACCCACTGGATCGTTTCTGCCTGCCAGACAGAATAGCCTTCAGAAGAATCAATGACCAAGCAGTCAACGCCTGCATTGACCAGAGCTGGGATCCGTTCTTTATAATCACGTGAATTGATGCCTGCTCCGACCATCAGTCTCTTTTCTTCATCCTGAAGTTCATTTGGATTCTGCTTATGAGAATCATAATCCTTGCGGAAGACCAGATACATCAAATGATTCTGATCATCAACGACCGGCAGCTGATTCAGTTTATTGTCCCAGATAATATCATTGGCAGAAGAAAGCGTTGTATTCCTATCACCTACGATCAGTTTCTCCCGCGGGGTCATGAAATCTCTGACGAGTTCTGTTCCCTTCATACGAGACACACGATAGTCGCGGCTGGTAATGATGCCAAGCAATTCACCCGAAGATGTACCGTCACTGGTGACGGCAACAGTGCTGTGCCCAGTCTCATGGATCAGTGCCAATACATCATTTAAAGAAGCATCTGGTTTGATATTGCTGTCAGAGATGACAAACCCTGCTTTATAATTCTTGACCTTGGCAACCATTGCTGCTTCTTCAGCAATCGTCTGATTGCCGTAAATAAACGAAATGCCGCCTTCTTTTGCTAAAGCAATGCCTAAACGGTCTCCGGATACTGACTGCATGACTGCACTGACCATCGGCACATTCAATGTGATGGCAGGCTTCTCCCCTTTCTTATACTTAACAAGAGGTGTTTTCAATGATACGTTTTCAGGAATATTGTCAGGACCAGTGTAGCCAGGGATCAGAAGATATTCACTGAAAGTGTGAGACGGTTCATTGTAATACTTTGCCATGCAGTATAAATCCTCCTTATTTTATCAAGCATTATATGTTAGAAATGCTTTTTCGTAAAGAAGAATTGATGATATAATCATACCGATAAATAAAGGAGTTTACGATGAAGATCAATAACAGTTTCTTTTATACCCTGCGGGAAGATGTGAAGGATGAAGATTCCATCAGTTCCAACCTTCTGGTCAGAGCTGGTTTTATTAAGAAGAACTCATCCGGTGTCTATATGATGCTGCCTATGGGCTGGCGTGTCATGCGTAAAATAGAAAATATCATCCGAGAAGAGATGGATGCGACGGGATGTCAGGAATTGCTGATGCCTGCCTTGATCCCTGAGGATGTTTATGTTGCTTCCGGAAGAAGAGCTGGCTTTGGCAAAGATATGTTCTCTTTGAAAGATCGCAAGGGACAGCCGTATGTCTTAGGACCGACGCATGAAGAACTGTTTGCCATCGCTGCCAAGCAGCAGATCCGTTCTTATAAAAATATGCCATTCTCCCTGTACCAGTTTGAGACAAAATTCAGAGATGAACCTAGACCAAGATATGGTCTGATCCGCGTCAGAGAATTTATCATGAAAGATGCGTATACGTTTGACAAGGATGCAGCAGGTATGGATGCAGCTTATGCCAAGCAGTTCCAGGCATATAAGAACATCATGGACAGACTGCACCTGAATTATAAGATCGTCAGAGCAGACACAGGCGTCATGGGCGGCTTGCTTTCGGAAGAATTCCAGGCCGTGACACCGCTTGGCGAAGATACACTTGTCCTTTGTGAAAGCTGTGACTTTGCTTCTAACATTGAAGTTGCACCATGTGTGCCGGATAAACCGGATCATGATGAAGCACCTCAGGAGCTGACTTTAGCAGAGACACCGAACAGCCGTACAATTGAAGAAGTTGCTGGTTTCTTCCATAAGGATGCGAAGGATTTTGTAAAAACACTGATCTACAATATTGACGGAAATCCTGTCGCAGTAATGGTCAGAGGCGACCGTGATGTCAATGAAACAAAGCTGAGAAAATTTCTGAACGCCCAGAGCGTTGAACTGGCAGATCCGGATATGGTCGTCAATGCGACCGGTGCACAGATAGGCTTTGCCGGGCCGATCAATATCAAGTGCCCTGTTTATGCGGATGAAGAAGTCACCTTTATGCAGAACTTCATTGTCGGTGCAAATAAAACAGGCTATCACTATACCAATGTGAATAACAAGGACTTTGCAATTGCAGGACATGGCGATCTGAGAAATATTATGGAGGGCGATATCTGTCCGAAATGCGGCGGCAGGATCCACTTCTCTCATGGCATTGAAGTCGGAAATACCTTTAAGCTCGGTACAAAGTATTCAAAAGCAATGGATCTGAAGTACTTAGATGCGAACAATACCCTGCAGTATGTCTGGATGGGATCGTATGGTATCGGCCCAGGCCGTGCAATGGCTGCTCTGGCAGAACAGAATGCAGATTCAAATGGCATTAACTGGCCTGCTGATATCGCTCCATACCAAGTTGCCATCGTTATCATCTCGATGAAAGACGAAAAACAGGTCGAAACAGCCAATCATATCTATGATGAGCTGACTGCCAAAGGCGTTGAAGTCATACTTGATGATCGTGATGAAAGACCGGGCGTTAAATTCAAGGATATGGAACTGATCGGCATTCCTTATCGTATTACCGTAGGCAAAGGAATTGCGCAAGGCAATGTGGAATGGAAGACCAGGACATCCGATAAACAGGACATTGCCATTGATCAGGCTGTCGAGCATGTATTGTCTGTATTAAAGAAATAACAAAACGAAAGACTCCTGCGGGAGCCTTTTTCAATGCCTAAAAGAAAAGAGAGATCATTTCTGACCTCTCTGATGCTTAGAATACCTTGTATTTCTCTTTGCCGGAATAGGATGTATGCAGCAGTTTCTCTGCAAGTTCACTTCCCGGTTTTTCCAGATAATCCTTATAAAGTTCTTGGATCTGAGGGTTGTCGGAAGATACTCTTAATTCACATGCCTTATCTTCATCATACAGAGCTTTCATACGAAGCTCCTTATAGCCATATCCGATCTTGCCATTCTTGACGCGGGATGGAACGATTGACTGACCGCCGCCGTTGATGCATCCGCCTGGGCAGCCCATGACTTCAATGAAAGTATACTTTGATGTGCCTGCTTTGACTTCATCGATCAAAGGTCTTGCACATGACATAGAAGAAGTGATAGCGATCCAGATCTTGGTGCCATTCAGATCAATCTCTGCTTCCTTGACACCAGCCATGCCGCGGCATGCTTCAAAATCAACAGGATCCAGTTTCTTTCCTTCAAGCTTCTGCTTGACTGTACGAAGAGCTGCTTCCATGACACCGCCGGTCGCACCGAAGATGACACCGGCACCTGTATAGTCTCCTAAAAGATCCTGATCAAATTCTTCATCTTCCAATTCATTCCAGTCAATGCCGAACATCTTGATCAGACGGGCACATTCTCTTGTTGTAAGGACTGCATCCACATCAACATAATCTGCTGTCTTATTCTCCGGTCTCTGGATCTCAGATTTCTTGGCAATGCAAGGCATGATGGATACGACATAGATATCCTTAGGTTCAACACCTTTTTTCTTTGCCCAGTAAGATTTGATCACTGCACCAAGCATCATATGCGGAGATTTTGATGTGCTTAAATGCGGCAGCAGTTCTGGATACTCATATTCCATAAAACGCACCCATCCTGGTGAGCAGGATGTCAGCATTGGCAATGTCCCCTTATTCTGCAGTCTGTCAAGCAGTTCATTGCCCTCTTCCATAATGGTCAGATCGGCACCGAAGTTGGTATCATAGACTCTGTCAAAGCCGCATGCTTTCAGTGCTGCAGTCATTTTTCCGGTAACACGGGAACCGATCGGCATACCGAACTCTTCACCTAAAGAAGCACGGACAGCCGGTGCTGTCTGAACAATGACTGTTTTGTTAGGATCATTTAAAGCAGCAATGACATCCTGAATATTTTCTTTTTCCGTCAATGCACCTGTCGGACAGTTGATCACACACTGGCCGCACTGCATGCAGTCAACATCCGTAAATGATTTGTTATAGACCGGAGCGACAATTGTCTTGAAGCCTCTGTTCTCCAAACCTAAGATGCCAAGCCCCTGTACCTTCTTGCATGTTTCAATGCAGCGCTGGCAGAGGATGCATTTAGAAGTATCACGCACGATGCCATAGCTGAAGTCATCATATGTCGGTTCCGTATGCGCGCCCTCATATTCAGAAGTACGGATGCCCATTTCTTCACAGAGCGTCTGCAGTTCGCAATGTCCAGACTTCTTGCATGACAGGCAGTCCTTGTTATGATTTGAAAGCATCAGTTCCAAGGTGTTTCTTCTTCCCTGCAAAGCACGTTCACTGTTGGTAAAGACTTCCATTCCCTCTGAGATCGGTGTGGTGCAGGAGCTCAGCAGCGTTCTTGCCTTCTTTACTTCAACTAAGCAGATACGGCATGCGCCGGATTTATTAATATCTTTCAGATAGCATAAGGTAGGAATATAGATGCCATTTTCGCGGGCAGCCTGCAGGATCGTCTTTCCTGCTTCTGCTTCAATTGCGCGATTGTTTATCTTTAAATGTACTGTTGTCATTTTATCTTCCTTCCTTAATGTCTTTCTACGGCATTGAAGCGGCAGGAACTGATGCATGTACCGCACTTAATGCACTTGCTTGTATCAATCTTGAATACTTCTTTGCCGGCGACACCGGTGATTGCCTCAACTGGGCAGTTCCTTGCACACATTGAGCACTTGCGGCACTTATCCGGATTGATAGAATAGGTCAGCAGATGTTTGCATACACCGGCTGGACATTTCTTATCGACGATATGCGCAATGTATTCATCTCTGAAGTGGTTCAGGGTAGACAGAATTGGATTCGGTGCTGTCTGACCAAGTCCGCATAATGCCGTATCCTTGATCTCATAGCAGAGCTTTTCCATTTCATCCAGCATCTCCATCGTGCCTTCGCCATCGGTGATCTTTGTCAGCATTTCCAGCAGACGCTTTGTGCCGACACGGCATGGTGTGCATTTGCCGCAGGATTCATCACAGATAAATTCCATATAGAACTTTGCGACATCGACCATACAGTTATCTTCATCCATGACGATCATACCGCCGGATCCCATCATGGAACCAGCCTTGATCAGGTTGTCATAATCGATCGGTGTATCCAATTCTTTTTCCGTCAGACAGCCGCCGGAAGGTCCGCCGGTCTGTACTGCTTTGAAGGCTTTATTATTCGGACAGCCGCCGCCGATATCATAAATGATCTCACGCAGTGTCGTGCCCATTGGAATCTCGACCAGGCCGGTATTCTTGATCTTTCCGCCCAGAGCGAAGACCTTGGTGCCCTTCGATTTTTCAGTGCCGATGGAAGAATACCAAGCTGCACCCTTATTGATGATCTGTGCTACATTGCCAAGTGTTTCAACGTTATTGATGCTGGTCGGCTTGCCCCATACACCATGAACAGCTGGGAATGGCGGCTTTGGATTCGGCATGCCGCGCTTTCCTTCGATGGAAGAGATCAATGCCGTCTCTTCTCCGCAGACAAAGGCACCTGCACCTAAACGCAGTTCAATATCAAAATCAAATCCTGAATTGAAAATATTTTTTCCTAACAGGTCGTATTTATGTGCCTGATCAATAGCAATCTGCAGTCTCTGTACAGCTATTGGATATTCCGCACGGATATAGATATATCCCTGATGAGCACCGACAGCATAGGCCATGATGGCCATGCCTTCCAACACTGCATGCGGATCGCCTTCCAGCAGAGAACGATCCATGAATGCACCTGGATCACCTTCATCTGCATTGCAGATGACATACTTTTCATCGCCTGGTTCATTGGCTTCGAACTGCCACTTCATGCCTGTGGAGAAACCGGCACCGCCTCTTCCTCTCAGACCGGAAGCTTTGATCTCATCAATGACTTCCTGCGGTTTCATGCTGGTCAGCACTTTTCCCAATGCCTCATAGCCATCCATTGCAATGTATTCATCAATATCTTCTGGATTGATCTTGCCGCAGTTGCGCAGCGCAATTCTCTGCTGCTTTTCATAGAACTTGATCTTATTGATATCTAAGATCTTCTCATGTGTCTGCAGATCCTCATCGCTCAGCTGAAGTTCTTTTACAACTCTTCCTTTGTAAATATGTTCAGATACAATCTTCTCTACATCATCAACTTTGACATGAGAATAGAAGATCTGATCCGGATAAACAGCAACGATCGGTCCCTTCTGGCAAAGTCCGAAGCATCCTGTTTTGATGACGCTGACTTCCTGATCAAGCTGGTATTTTTTCAGCGTTTCAATGAAAGCATCATAGATGCCAGCTGAATTGCTGGCGGAACAGCCTGTGCCTGCACAGATCAGTATATTCGTACGATATGTTGGCATCAGAGCTTACCATTCGCTTTCTCAGCAGCATCCACCGTATATTCTTCAACAACTTTGCCTTCACCAACATGTTCCTTCAGAATGCGGGAGGCCTTTTCCGGTGTGACATGAACATAAGTCACCTGATGGTTGTCCTTGTCAAAGATCTGCACGATCGGTTCATACGAATTCAGACCGATATCACCTGTCTGAGTAATGACACAGTTGTAATTGTTGTCAGATGCATCTTTAACTAGCTGGTTTAATACTGGACGTGCACCGGCAGCGATGCCGCTGGTTGCCATGCCGACAACAACACGATACTCTTTGCCGCCTTCGCGCATTTCTACTTTCTTTAAAGCTTCATCACGCAGTTTCTTCAAATCATCAAGACTTTTCATATTCACTCCTCCTTACTTAGTGAAGTAATTCCGCTGTTGATATAATCATGGATCCATAAGAGAATATCCGGTTCCAGAAGACTGACACCTTCCAGCTGTTTCTTGATATCCTCTGTATCAAAGACAAATTCTTTTTTATCAAATGCATATTCAAATCTGAGATGAATATTTTCATTGGCCTGGATCACACTCATGATCGTCTGCCCCATATCACCAATTGGCGGCGTATCAATAAAGCTCCGCTGTACAGAACAATGGATCTCCGTGCCGACGCCCTTTTGGCTTTGAATGGTGAATGAACCATGGCACATATCCGCCAGTCCTTTCAGAAAGCTAAGGCCCAGGCCGATAGATCGTGTTGTTCTTGTTGTATGGAACGGATCAACAAAGCGTTCTGCATCTGCCTGATCCATTCCTTTGCCGTCATCCTTGACGCTCATTTCAATCGTATCTTCCTCTGTCTTTTCAAAGACTTTCAGAATGATATTCTTTGCACCGGCAGAAACACTGTTGATCAGTATTTCCAAGAGATGCATGGCCAGATCTTCCATCATAGATTTCGGCGCCACAGCCTCTGCAGCTGTGCCTCACAGATCTCATGGATCGGTTCGCTGATATCGATCAGCCGATGAGCATCGGAATCCATGAGCCAGACGGTACTGTCCTTATTGATCCATGGATGGCTTTTTTCAATCACGCTCATATCTTCTTCTTTTTTCACCTCGATACCGTCATACGGCAGATCTTTTGGAATGAATCCAAGCTGTACAAGAATACTGTTTGTGCGGCCGACTGCATGTGCCAATACAGCAGCCCCGCCATGATGATGAATGGACTCAACTGTTTCTTCCAAAGATGCATCCAAGGAAGTAATCAGCAATGCTTTCTCCTCGGCAATCACTTCATCCTTTTCATTCATGATCAGTTCGTGACCGAAGTACTTCGGATCATATTCTGTACGGATCAATTTTTTATCGATCCATTCCTGCATCCCAAGTGCATCGTTCAGTGTCCTGAAATATCCTAAGACATGGACTTCCTCGATGGTCTGCAGTTCGCAGCCATAGATCAGTCTGATCCCTGCTTTCGCTGCACATCGATCGACGGCAGGAAGATTGCGGCAGGAATTATGATCCGTAACAGCAATCACATCCAAACCTTTGATGGCAGCCATGTTGCAGATATTGTTCGGTGTCATATCATCATCTGCACAGGGACTGAGACAGGAATGAATATGCAGATCGTAATGCATTTAAATACCTAACTGATGCAAAGCTACCGCAGTCTCATACGAAGGCAGTCCGCTTTCAATGATCACTAGTTTTTCTTCAGCTGCTTTTTGGATGAATTCCTCGGTCACGGCTGCATTGTCAGCGATAATGACACAGGAGAATTCCCGCAGTACCGCGACCGCCAGGACATTGATATGCACTTGGACGGTGATCCATGCATCCCCTTCATTTCCTCTGCCCATGACCCAGCTGAGCAGATCGCCTTCATATGCACCAGAGATTTCTTTGCTGAGATCAAGCTGCGGCGTATCCAGCTGCCAATGGGTCGCATCAATACATTCCTGTATCTTCATTCTTCTGCTCCTTTATTCAGTATTCTGCATGATTTTAACGAACGATTTCCGTTCACTATTTCTTCAGCCATTGAACGACATGTCTGTTTCCCGCATGCACCGCAGTCATATCCCGGAAGTTCTTCCAGGATGGCATTGACCTTTTGAAATGCATTCATCTTTTCAGCAAAAGTACGTGTATCTTCATTCTTCAGATATGCATCTGAGAACAGTTCATCAAACGGAAGTTCTGAAGGTGTTTTTTTAGGCACATCTTTCAGCTTATCAATAAACTCATTGACTAGGTATGTACTGCCCCAGAGCAGATGGCCGCCGATGCATCCGTTGTAGCAGGAATACAGTGACAGCAGATGATACTGATTCAATATGCCGAATTCAGATTCATCCAGGATCTCGGAGATCTTTTCAAAACCATCCGCGACAAGGACATCTGCTTTCTGTATGCGGCTCTGCACAGCACATGTCTGCAGTCCCTCAACACATAAGGCGACCGGTTCTCTGCCTTTATGGAGATTCTCACGGATCCTAGGAAACAGATCTGTAAGTGACAGGGCATGATCTACTTCATACATATCATTGCCATATGGATATTTCGCCAAGGCCAAGTTTGCTTCACATTCACATAGATTGAAGATGCCAAGATGGTCTGACTTGACTCTGCGGCGGATCTGCTTTGCACAGATCTCAGACGGATACTGCAGCTGCAGCACATTCTCGCCCAGAATACTGTATTTCTTTGAGATCAATTCATTGACGACGGGGCAGAAAGATTCAATGAAGTTAAAATCCTTGGCAGATTCAGAGATCAAAGAAGCTTCTTTTGCCAGCTGTGCATCAATATCTGTATGATCAACAACTTCATCAAAGCCAAGCTGCTTGATTGCATAGAACAGTTCTTCGGCATCCTGCGCTGACTGACAGCGTGAGAATAACCCCGTCGGTACAATGCATACCGTGTAATCATAATTTTTGATATCTTCCAATGTACTTCCGTGTGAGACCATGCCTTTGCTGTGGCATGCCCGCACACACCGGCCGCAGTTGATGCAGTCCTGTTTATCAATATGAATACGATTGTCCGCCATAGAGATAGCTCCGGTCGGACATGCATGAAGACATTTCATGCATCGTACGCAGTGTTCCAAAGTATATGCAATGACTGACTTGCTCATTTTGCAGCCTCCGCAAAAGACATGGTGATCGTCGTTCCTTTTGGAGATGACTGAATATCAAATGCATCGCTGACATTCTTCATATTCGGCAGTCCCATTCCAGCGCCAAATCCCATTTCCCGCGCTTTCTGATCGGCGGTAGAGAATCCCGGCGTCATTGCTTTGGCAATATCCGGAATGCCCGGCCCTGGATCTTTGAAGATCAATTGAACTCTGCCATCCTGGAAAACATCCAGATCGATATGTCCGCCCCAAGCATGGATCAGCAGATTGATCTCTGCTTCATAAGAAGCGACTGCAATCCTTCTGAGCACACTGCTCTGAAAACCCAAAGCAGACAGTGTATGCTTGATATCAGAACTTGCTGTACCGGCATGGGCGAAATCATCTCTGGCAACTTCATAGTCTTTATGAAAGATCGTTTCCATGCGCTATTCCTTTCAGACCATTGCCATACAGAATGCCGCATGCTTCATACATTGTGCATGCCGTTGACAGGACAGCAATACCTCTCTCCTGCGCTGCCTGACAGATGTCAGGATTCAGTTTTTTATTGCGAACTAAAACAACCAAATGAATATCCAGCATTTCTGCTGTATTCAATGCCTGAACATTGCACAGACCTGTGATCAGTACTGTTGATTCAGGTGAATTGCGGATCATAGCTAAAGCATCGCTCATCAGATCAGAAGCAAAGGCCGCATTAAAGTCTCGATTTTCTTTATCTTCTACGGTGATATCAGCATGCAGCAGTTCACGGATCTGATCTGTGTTCATATGTCTATGCCCTAGGAGATGCCTTTTCTTCTTCGATGATCTTTTTGATCAGTTCAGTGACCTGTCCAGGATTTGTATTGCCATGGACTTTCCCATCAATGACACATACCGGGGCAAGTCCGCAGGCGCCCAAGCATCTGGTCGCATCCAGTGAGAACATCCCATCTTCACTTGTTCCATTGATCGGTGTCTTGATCAGTTCAGTTACAGCATCAATGATCTTCTGCGATCCTTTGACATAGCACGCAGTTCCCAGACAGATATTCACAACATGCTTGCCCTTTGGCTGCGTCGTAAATCCCGCATAGAACATAACTACGCCATAAACTTCCGCTACACTGGAACCTACCGATGCCGCAATCTTTTCCATTGCTTCAAACGGAATGTAACCCAGCTGATTCTGCACATCATGCAGCATAACGATTGTCGGGCCAGGTTCAGAATGATGCTTTTCTACAATTGCATCAATCTTCTTTAAAGCATCTTGATTCAGCTTCTCCATAATTCCTCCTTATTTAAATGATATTTTGTATTGTTTCAGATGAATACTTCGTTAAAAAACTAAGCATCACACATAAATTCGCAAAAAAATTATAGCATTTATTTGTGAATAATTACGCAAAAAGTTACAAATTCATTTCCATAAATCATGCTTTAAAGGCAAACATGAAAATAATGAAAAAAAGCTGAAAGGATCTCTTTCGGCTTCTTGATTAGTAAACTGGTTTTATTGCTTGACATTTGCAGAATGCGGCATTTTTCCTGGGGCATCCCCGCGGCTGATCACCGTCTGATATCCAATGGATCTCATGCGATTGGAGATGCATGCAGAACAGAGCGAAGCGTCTTCACCTGTACAGATCTTATTGTTGTAGAGAAGATACTTGCCGCGAACTGCTTTTGGCGAAAGATTGGGCATGATCACATTGGCACCCGCCAGGATGCCTTTTTCTCTCCCCTTCTGATCGATCGTTCCTAAAGCTGTTGTTGCCGGCAGAAGTGCGTTTGGAAACATCAGACGAAGGATCCCGATCATATATAGGCTCAATTCTGCTGAACCAGCTGGCTCAGCACAAAATGGCGTGTCATGATGCGGAATGAATGGACCGATGCCGATCATGTCAGGCTGCAGATCTTTTAAATAATAAAGATCTGTTACAAGATCTTCGGTATGCTGTCCGGGCGACTGGATCATCATGCCGGCACCTACTTGGTAGCCGATCTCTTTCAGATCCTGCAGGCATCTCATGCGATTGGCCAAGGTCTGATCAGAAGGATGGAGCTTCGCATAAAGCGAAGGCGATGCTGTTTCATGCCGCAGAAGATAGCGGTCTGCACCAGCATCATAATACTTCTGATACTGTTCTCTTGTTTTTTCACCAATCGATAAAGTGATAGCTGAATCAGGCATTTCCTGTTTGATCGATCTGATCAGATGACAGAGCATCTCATCAGTATAGAACAGGTCTTCGCCCGACTGCAGTACGAAGGTACGGAAACCAAATGCATGTCCCTGCCTGCAGCATGCAAGAATGTCTTCTTCACTTAAGCGATATCGCTCTGCTTTCCGATTGTCACGTCGGATGCCGCAGTACAGACAGTTGCTTCTGCAATAGCTGGAGAATTCAACAATGCCGCGGATATACACAGTATTGCCAAATATCTGCTTTTGTACAGTTCTTGCTTTTGCAAAAAGATATGCAGCCGTTTCCTCATCTCTTTGATCGATCAATTTCATAAATCCTTCTTTCGAAAGGATCTGCTTCTGATACAGCTGATCAATCAGCTCTTTGTTTTCTGCTTTCATATATCAGACCTTTGAATAGGCCGTCTTTACTGTCAGTCCCTGTATGTTCCCTAATCTGCCTGTCAGTGCACTGATCGTATCCATCGGTGCATCCAAGGCCACAGATATCAAAGATACAGATTTTTCACGATACGGGATTCCCATTCTGCCAATGATGAAGGATCCATATTCATGCAGTACCTGGTTGAGCTCATTTGTACAGTTTCGATCTTCAACGACGATAGCAATCATAGCTATTCTTGTATCAGTCATTATTCTCTCCTTTCGGCAATGAAATATCATCCAGGATCCCATTGAGATAAGCGATGGCAATCCCGTAATTGGTCATCGGTACTTTCTTTTCTTTTGCGCGATTGATCCGGCTCATCACATAGCGCCGATTGAACATGCAGCCGCCGCATTGAATGATCAGGTCATACTGAGAAGCATCCTCAGGGAAATCAACGCCTGCTTTAACATCGATCTGCAGATCTTCCCCTGCTTTCTTTCTCAGCAGACGCGGGATCTTGACCCGGCCGATATCTTCTTCCATCGGTGCATGTGTGCAGCATTCCGCAATCAGAACTTTCGATGATGGTGTAAGCTGATCAATCGCTTTTGCGCTTTCAGCATAATATTCTATATCGCCTTTCAGACCGGCAAACAGTACAGAGAAAGAAGTTAGTCTGCTCTCTTTGGGGCAGAGCTCATGGACCTGTCGGAAGGCCTGCGAATCTGTGACGATCAGATCCGGTGCTTTTTTCAGTGAAGCAAGTGCTTTCGGCATGCCATCCAAAGTCACGCAGATAGCAATGCATTCACGATCCAATGCATCGCGGATCGTCTGTACTTCCGGCTGGATCAGTCTTCCTTCCGGCGCCTGCGGATCCTGCGGCATGACAAGCATGACGATATCCTGTGCCTTTGCCAGTCCCGCAAGAACAGTGCGGGCAGTCTGTCCGCGGCGCATTGCTTTGATCATCGTATTCTTCAGTTCATCGATGGAAGCAGGATCTTCTGCACTGCATACGGAAAATGGGATCTGATATTTCTTTTCCAGCTGAGCAATGCGTTCCTGTACCTTTTCGTGATTGCATTGATCATATTTGCTGAAGACACCGATACATGGAATCTTACGTTCTGTGAAATATCGGATCCATTGTTCTTCTAAGCCATCTTCTGCTTCGGTAAATAAGATCACCGCAAGATCACTTTCTTCTGCGGCTCTTTGGGAAGCCAGCACTCTTTGTTTTCCAAGTTCACTTGCATCATCAAAACCAGCTGTATCCAACAGAGTGCAGGCACCGATGCCATGGATCTCCATCGGTTTCTTGACCACATCTGTTGTCGTTCCAGCCACATCAGAAACAATCGCCGCCGGCTGTTTTGTAAGTGCATTGATCAATGAGGATTTTCCTGCATTCATGCGTCCGAAAAAGCCGATATGTGTCCGGTTTGCGGAGGATGCTCCATTTGCAATTGAATTCATCTGCTGCTCTCCTCTTCCAGAGATACAGGCAGGATCGTGGAATGCTTTCTGCCATTGATCTCTTCTTCTATGATCTTTATTTTAACGCCAAATGCTTCTGACATATTCTGTTCATTCAGAATTTTTTTTGTTTCACCAAAAATTGATTTTCCATTTTTCATTAAGAGGAGCGTATGATCGGATACCTCCAAAGCATGTTCAGGATAATGTGTATTGAAGATGACAGAAATACCGTCTTCTTTTGACAGCTTTTCAATCATCTCCAGGACCAGCAGCTGATTGCGAAAATCAAGTCCTGTCTCTGGTTCATCCATGACCAGCAGTTCTGGCTGGGCAGCCAAAGCGCGAGCAATCAGCACCAGCTGCAGTTCGCCGCCGGAGATCTCTGCACAGCTTTTTTCTGCCAATGCGGTGATGCCTGTACGTTCCATAGCTTTCTGAGCAATTCTTTTGTCCTCGGCATTTGGCATCTGGAATAAATTCAGATATGGACTTCTGCCAAGCAGAACAGTTTCTTTCACGAGATATGGAAATGTCTGTGATTTTGCCTGCGGTACATAGGCAGCTTTCTGCCAGAATTCTGTCTGCTTGATGGCAGACAGATCATGTCCATCATATTCAGCATATCCTGAAGTAAATTTAAGAAAGCCAAGCATGCATTTCAGCAATGTAGTTTTGCCGCCGCCATTCGGGCCTAGAATTGAAAGAATCTCACCGGAATGAATCTGGAATGATACATGGTCAAGGACCTCTTTATTCTCAGAATAGGAAAAGCACCCTTCTTTTACGGAAAAGTTCATACTTGGATTCCTCCTGTACGCCGCAGCAGCAGAATAAAGACCGGCGCTCCGATAATAGCGGTCAGAATAGATACTGGAATTTCAGCATTGGAAACACATCTGGCTATTGTATCAGTAATCAGCAGAAAACCTGCACCGAAGACAATGCTTGCCGGCAGAACGCGCCGATTGTCATTGCCGAACAGCATACGTGCTATGTGCGGGATCAGCAATCCGACCCAGCCTATAACACCGCAGACGGCGACAACGCTGGCTGTGATGGCAGAAGCGCAGACGATGAGAATGCCGCGGTTCAGACTGAGATTGATGCCAAGAGATCTGGCTTCATCATTGCTCAGTGACATTGCATTCAGACGATAGCGCAGCAGAAACAGAATGCAGATACCAATCAGGATCAGCGGTGCCCCAAGCTGCAGTGATTTGAATGTGACCGAAGAAAAGCTCCCCATCAGCCAGAAAGTGATCACCGGCAGAATATCATTTGGATCAGCTACATACTTTACCAAAGTGACCAGAGCACTGAACAGAGAAGAGATCACCAGACCTGCTAAGATCACCATGATAATGGAATGAGAATTGCTGGAAGATGGTGTACGCGTCACTGCAAAGACAAGCAGGACTGCTAGAATACCAAAGAACATAGCGCTGAATTGAATGCCGGCTGAAGAAAAGCCAAGCAGGATTCCTAAAGCTGCACCGAAAGATGCTCCATTAGCTGTGCCCAAAGTATCCGGTGTTGCCAAGGGATTGGAGAACAATGATTGGAATGCTGTACCGCTAGCGGCAAGCCCTGCTCCTGCAAGCATGCTGAAAAGGATGCGGGGAAGACGAACCTGCAGAATGACTTTGGAAGCATTCTGCAAGGTACTGCCTTTTCCCATCAGGATCGAGATCACCTGATCGATCGGCACCTGATACTGGCCGGCGCAAAGTGCCAAGACAGCAGAAGCAGCTAATATCACTGTGCAGATGATCATCCATGTTTTAAATGAATTCTTTCTTTTCAAAACGAGCTCCTTTTAATTCCAGCTGCCGGCCGCCCGATTAGGGGTATACATCTTTTCTACCTGTTCATCGCTCAGTTCAACACCATAAAGATTTTTATAGTATTCTTTAACATCAGAAGCTATATCATAATCTTTGAATATTTCCGGATAGACTGCCTGTGCCAGCCATTCCAATGTCATAGGCGTGTCTACCCCAGGTGTATAGGTGCGATAGGATCCCAGCGGCATTTTATAAACACGCTTATCCTGCACTGCTTTGACCGTTGACCAATCATCGCTGCCAATTGCATTGTTATAGAGATCATCCGGCGATGTCTGCGTAAAGTTGGTAATGATAATAACATCCGGATTCCATGCATACACCTGTTCCATTGAGATCACTGCATTTGAATTATCGGCATTGACATCATGCGCTACATTTTCTGCTCCCACGGCATTGCACCACCACTCGCCAAAGAAGGATGCCGAAGAAGTGATCATTGTTTTAGTATCGTATTGGAACAGAAAGAGGACTTTCTGCTTTTCTGTTATGCCGGATACTTTTTCCTGGATCTCCGTATATTTCTGATTGCTGTACTGATCAACAAGATCTTCGCGATTGGAGGCATGGCTTGGATAGATCTGATCGAGCAGTGCCATCCATTCATTGTATGTTTTGATGCAGTCATAGTTCCATTTTGTCGGTGATACACCAACCGCTGTCAGGCCAGCATTTTCCAGCTTCTCCTGCTCTGATTTATTGCCTGCATTATAGAAGACAACATCCGGATTCAAAGCAATCAAAGACTCAATATTGACATCGCTGCCATCCATGATATTTGTATTTACATTCAGTATTTCCGGATACAGTTCTGAAAGAACACCATTCTTCGCTGCATTCATAGATGCCGGTTCCATTGCAACAATGCTCGATGCACTGTCCAGATAGATCGTCAGCATGCTTGGCAGCGGCAGAATGCTCAGAATTGCGACCCGCTTAGGATCAGTCGGTACCGTCACAGTACGGTCAGCGTGATCCGTTATCGTCACTTCGCTCGGGACTTCAGCAGCAGCGGCTGAAGCGGATGCTTTTGCTGTATCTGCGCTGCTGGAACAGCCAGTCAGCAGTGATACGGCCATCAAGGCACTTAATACAATACTTGCAGTTTTTTTCATTTTCTTTCCCTCAGCTTTTCTTCAATTTTGAAATCTTTGGAACAGAACAGCGGGATATCATGACGATAGATCCTGCCGGAATATCCGATATGCGGTATTTCATAGAATGCGGTATCTTTGCGATGCACGATATTTTTGAACAGAGGATCAGCAATCACAAGATCAGCCTGATCAATTCTTCTCAACAGTTCATCTTCATTGAGACCTTCACTGATATCCGGCCAGAATGCATATGCATGCATACTCTCGTCTTTGCCCAGAGAGGAATGATTGAAAGCAGCAGCCATTGATCTGGCATAGATCTCTTCGCCGATGATCAGTACGTTTCCCTGCTCTGTATTTTCGTCATAAGCAGTGCGGCTGATGCCATCCACTTCGCTTTGCTTCATCGCCTTCTGGATGCGCTCATGCATGTATGGACCGATCGGTATGCCTTCAACATAAGGAATATGGTCGATGCCCTCCATATAGCGGGCAGCGATCCTGCCGCATGAAGTCGGCAGCACATTGACCGCGGCAGCTTTTATTTTCTGAAGCTCTTCAAATGTACTGCACATAGCTGAACATGCATTCAAAGAAAAGCCATCGTTCTGCAATGAAGCAGTCATTGCCTTCACATGTGCCTGATCAGCGAAATCGATCGGCGTGACGCCAAGCAGATTGAACGAATGTTCTTTTCGCTCCGTATTGACGTCCGCAAAGCGCTTGATCCATTCGCGCTCTGCCAATCCAACACCAGAGACATAGCTCTTCAGACCATCTGTCGGAATACCAATTGTTGGAATCCCTGTTTTCTCTTCAATCAAATGAGAAACCCCAGTATAATCGAACGCAATGACATGCGGAATCGAAGCGCCGCACAGAGCGATGAATCTTGGATGAAGATCTGCGGCCGCTTTTGACGCATCTTCAATCACGACGGAATCATCACCTAAGACCGCCGTCATTTCATCCAGGCCGGAAACGAACATCAGCGATTTGGAATCATACCAGCGCGGTTCATCATGTGTAGTATAAGTGCTGTTGCATCCCGAAGGATCATGCAGGATCGTCATGCCTCCCAATTCATAGAGAAAGGAACAGACTCCAGATACATCCGCCGTGTAAGTTGATGTGAATACATGTGTATGCCAATCGCTCATCTTGCCCTGCACCCCCATCCTTTATGCTGGATCAGAGACGGCATATCTGATGCAGTCTGATATGCTTCCTTGATCAGATGAAACAGATGCTGAATGCCAAGATATCCATACATGCCTGCACTTTCAATCATATTGACAAAGTGATCGGTATTATTGAAATAGGCTGCTTTCTGCCCGATGCCGATGATCATTCCTGCATGTTCTCGGTCCATGATGCGCATATTCCAATTATCGGCAGAATAAATCTTCAGATCTGGAGCAATTTTCTGCAGTTTCAGGAATACTTCTTCCTTCTCTGTAAAGGATTCAATGAAGACAGATTCGACCGCAAAGCCATGCTGGGTCAGGAACAGAGCCAGGCTCAGCGGTTCATCTACTGCCGTATCATCAAGCGAGATCGGTGTTTTTCCAATCGCATCACGTACTTCAGAAATGCATTGTTCAGTCTGATATCGCTTCTGCATCTTTTCTTCTTCTGAGACATGGGCGATATGCAGTTCATCACATACTGTATCTATATCGGCGTCAATAACGTCATAGTCATAGGTCATTGCAATTGGGATCCATTTCTGATGCAGCCGGATCTCCATATCTTTGCCGGCTAAAGCAGCATATTTATGAAATGTCAGATTGCAGCAGCTGTACTGCATCTCTTTGAAGGTATCGTAGTTTTCTGTCTCCGAAAGATCACGGATCTCAATGCCCTGTTCTTTCAGATGGCTCGTCATATCGCTGTATTTATTCATAGGGAACCAATTGCCAATGTAATTGATCTGTTTTGGATCATGCTCAGCCGGCTGCAGGACACGATAGGTCTGGCGGGTCAAAGATGGGACTGCCGGTGTCTTGCGCCGCATAATCGGATCCATATATGCATCCACAAAATCAATATCCGGATATTCTTTTCTTAGATTTGCATAGACGCGCTGATAATTGGCAGCCAGAAAATGATGGATGCATGAAATGAAGATCATGATCATTCTTGGCCGTTCCGGCAATGACGCAATGATCTTTTCTGTCCCTTCCTGCAAGGTCTCTTCCATTGTACCTTCGAGAATATTATCCTCGCCGACCGTGATCGTAGAAAGACGATCCATCGCATGCATTTCTGCTGTTGTCAGAACGACTCCGCGCAGACAGCTCGTCGGGCAGACATAGATCTGATGACAGCCTGGGATCTGAGCTCCGATATGAACAATATTCCAAATACCGCGGCATGGTGAAGAATAAGCAAGTCCGATATTCGCATTGTACTCATATGAGATGTCACTTATCTTTTTAAATTCAGACATGATCTACTCCATTCTTGATCATGGAAGAGGCCAATGCCCGGATCTTTGCGGCATAATCACATGCAGGGAACATCTCCATGACTGGGCGCATCTGCATTTCTGCTTCCGCAATATGATTGTCCCGCGGGAGATCAGCTGCGATCCTGCTGTGAATATCGCTGCACAGGGTCTCAACTTTTTCTCTTTCTTCTGGAACATTGCGCCGATTCAGGATCACACCGCCGATGTCGGCATAGCCTCTCTGCTTGAAATTTTCAACCGCCGTCGCAATATTGGCCGCGGCGTAAATAGCCATATTTTCACCGGAAGTCACTATATATACCTGGTCGGCATATCCCTGCCTGATTGGCATCGCAAACCCACCGCATACAACATCCCCCAGCACATCATAAATAACAATATCCGGTTTCAGTATGGCAAAAGCAGAACGTTCTTCCAGAGCTTCAAAAGCAGCCCCGATGCCTCTTCCTGCGCATCCAAGTCCCGGTGTCGGTCCGCCGCATTCTCCGCAGATAATGTCATGATAGCCAATGGTGATCAGATCTTTCAGTTCCGCTTTATCACGCTTTTCTCTTAACACATCTAAGATCGAAGTGATCTTTTCGCCATGATGAAGATACAGCGTACTGTCAGCTTTCGGGTCGCATCCTATCTGCATGACACGATATCCCATATCCGCAAAGGCACAGGATAAAGCACTCGCTGCTGTGCTCTTGCCGATGCCGCCTTTTCCATAGATTGCAAAGCGATACATACTGCCTCCTGTCCTAATAAAAAATCTCCGCGATCCGCAGAGAAGAACAGTTAAAGTGCTGAAAGCACCTTTGCAGTATTCGTCTCTTCCAGTTCAGATTTCTCTTTGCTGTCGGATCTTATGCACTAATCATACCTGAATCTGCAGCGAAGTACAATCAAAATGACTGCTGTTCAAGTATATGAACTTATATAACACAGCACCATATCTTTGAAGCAGATGTATTGACAATCACGCAAATGTGATTCATCATGAACATAGTTCATGTTGAAGGGAGACTGTATGAATCCAAAAATCACTTCAGAGCAGAAGATCTTAGAGACATGCCGTGAGATTGTTTCTGAAGAAGGAATCCAGGCACTGAATATGCGTCATATTGCAGAATGCCAAGGCATCTCACTTGGATCACTGTATCATTACTACCCTTCCAAAGAAGCGATGCTCTCCGCCGCTGTAGAAAGCGTATGGCAGGATATCTTTGCGCTTCAAAGACCGATGGCCGATACAGACAGCTTTATATCTTATATCAGATGGCTGTATGACCGTGTCAAAAAAAGCAGGATCGAATATCCGAATTTTTCAATGGCGCATTCCATGAGCTTTGCGGCCTCTTCCAAACAGGATGCACGAACCGCAATGAACCGATGCTTTGAGCAGATCAAGCATCGTATGGCACAGGCATTGGCGAAAGACCATAAAGTAAATGCCGGCTGCTTTACCAAAGAATTTACCAAAAAGGATCTGATCGATTTTGTCTTCTCGTCATTCTTCGCTTCCCTGATGGAAGAAAAAGAAAACAGCCGGATCCTGCTTCAGGTCATCATAAAATGTATTTATGAATAGAAAAAGGAGAAAACTATGCAGGCAGTATTTGAAACCGCGTTTGACATCGTTTATTTAACTACCGTTATTTCTTTAGGCATCTTCATGCTGAAGAACAGCAGAGGAAAGAAACAGTACATTCTGTTTGGCACCATGGCCATTGTGCTTGGATGCGGCGATTCTTTCCATCTGGTTCCTCGGGCCATAGCCCTCTGTACCACTGGTCTAGCAGACTACACCGCTGTTTTGGGCATCGGAAAGCTGATCACTTCCGTTACCATGACGATCTTCTATCTGCTTCTCTATTATGTTTGGCGTGAGCGCTACGAGATCAAAGAGAAAAGTACTATCACAGCGATCGTCTGGCTGCTTTCCATTGTACGGATCATCCTCTGCTTATTCCCGCAGAATGAGTGGACCAGTGCATCCCCTTCGCTTGCCTGGGGCATCTATCGGAATATCCCTTTTGCTTTATTAGGTCTTCTGATCGTGATCCTGTTCTTCCGCAGTGCCAGACAGACAGGGGATCAGCCCTTTGCCAATCTCTGGCTGACCATCGTGATCAGCTTTGCGTGCTATCTTCCCGTTGTTCTGTTTGCGGAAAGCTATCCGTTTGTAGGCATGCTGATGATTCCTAAGACCTGTGCATATGTTTGGACAGTATTGATCGGGTATAGAGCCCTGAAAGGAGAAAATAAATGAAAAAGTATTTAAAGATTTCAATGATCTATGCAATTGCCGCCATGATCGGAGGTGTGTTCTACCGTGAATTCACGAAGTTCTATCAGTATACGGGCGCAACTGCTTTAGGCAAGGTCCATACGCACTTATTCATTCTCGGCATGATCGTCTTTCTGATTGTTGCTCTGTATGCAAAGGATATGAAATTGGAGGAACAGAAAACATTCAAGCCATTTATGATCCTATACAATATCGGTCTTGCTGGAATGGCCGTCATGCTCGTCGTACGCGGTGTACCGCAGGTCATGGGCATTGCCCTATCCTCTTCCATAAGCGCAATGATCTCCGGCATTGCTGGCTTAGCCCATATCTGTTTAGGCGCTGGCATTGTCCTGCTGATCATCACCTTCCAAAAGTGCGCAGAGTAAAAGAAAATGTGCCCAGATTTTTCTGAGCACATCTTTTTTTATTTCTTTTCAGCAATCTGTTCTCTGAGATCTTTATAGAAGTCATCGGCAGACATCTGTTTCTGTTCTTTCGAACCATATCTTCTGACAGTAACGCCATTGGAAGAAACTTCGCCATCGCCCACAACGATCTCAACTGGGATCTTGTTTGTCTGTGCTTCACGGATACGGTAGCCGAGTTTTTCATTGCGGTCATCCAGCGATGCTCTGATGCCCATTGCTTTCAGTTCATCAACGATCTTTTTGCCATAGGCACTGTGTGCTTCTGGCGAAACAGGAATAACGACGGCCTGCTTTGGTGCCAGCCAGAGAGGAAGTTCGCCTTTTGTCTCTTCCAGCAGGAAGGCAATGAAACGATCCAATGATCCAAGGATTGCTCTGTGGATGACGACCGGTCTCTTCTTCTCACCGTCCTTATCGACATACTCCAGTTCAAATCTTTCTGGCAGCTGATAATCCAGCTGGATCGTAGACAGGGTGACGTCATGACCAAGAGCGGAACGTACCTGTACATCGATCTTCGGTCCATAGAAAGCAGCTTCGCCTTCTGCTTCATAGAACGGCACAGCCATTTCCTTCAGCACTTCGCGCAGTTCACTTTCACTCTTCTCCCAGAGCTCATCATGTCCAAAGTATTTGTCTTTGTTGTTAGGATCTCTTAATGAAAGACGGAAAGAATAATTCTTGAAGCCAAAGTCTCCGTAGACATCAAGGATCAGTTTAGTGACATCCTTGATCTCCGAACCGATCTGATCTGGGCGGCAGAAGATATGCGAATCATTCTGCGTAAAGGCACGTGCTCTTTCAATGCCAGTCAGAGCACCGGATGCTTCAAAGCGGAAATCATTGGCAACTTCAGCGATACGCACTGGCAGATCGCGGTAGGAATGCAGCTTTGATTTATACATGATCATATGCTCTGGGCAGTTCATCGGTCTTAAGACATATGCATTGTCCGGATCACGGCGATCCTGCATTGCTGGGAACATATCATCTTTATAATGATCCCAATGTCCCGAGATCTTATAAAGCTTTACATTGGCAACAGAAGGTGTCATGACATGGACATATCCCTGATCCAATTCTTTATTCATGATGTAATCAGAAAGTGCTCTTCTGACAATAAAACCATTCGGCAGATACATTGGCAGGCCTGCCCCTACCGTATCGCTGAACATGAACATCTGCAGATCTTTTCCCAATTTGCGATGGTCTCTTGCCTTTGCATCTTCCAAGTCAGCCAGATGTGCATTGAGCTCTTCTTCGGTTGGAAAGCAGACACCGTAGATCCGCTGCAGAACTTTATTGGCTTTATCGCCCTTCCAGTAGGCACCGGAATGCTTGATCAGCTTGAAGTAGCGGCATAGCTTTTCATTATCCACATGAGGTCCGCGGCAGAGATCTGTATAATCTCCCTGCGTATACATGGAAATATTTGTTCCTTCCGGCATTCTCTGGATCAGATCGATCTTATATTCATCATCCTTGAACTGTTCCAAAGCTTCTTCTTTGGTGATCTCATGGCGCACGATCCGCTTGCCGTCTTTGGCAATCTTCTTCATTTCTTTTTCAATCTTCGGCAGATCTTCATCGCTGATCGTTGCATCGCCTAAGTCAACATCATAGTAGAAGCCTTCTTCTACGACCGGTCCGACCCAGAACTTTGCCTGCGGATACAGATGCTTGATCGCATGTGCCATCATGTGGGCACAGCTGTGATTCAGCACTGCCAATTCTTCATTCTCTTTAAAATTGATCATTCTACAACCCTTTCCGGACGCATATAAAAAGCGTCCCTTCATAAGGACGCTTTCAGCGCGGTACCACCTTGTTTCCGGAATTTCTTCCGACTCTTTACTGTCTTTAACGCAGAACTGCGGTGCCTCTTTCGAGGACTGTTTGCAGGGAGTAATCTGTGTCTGCTTCAGATATCTTTCATCACCGATATCCTCTCTGCATCCGCAATTGACATAGACCATGTCCTGTTCATTACATTTCGTCATTATTATTGACTGAATATGTCCTTTTGTCAAATCAGAATAAGGACATCTGATTGCGATCTGACAGACCGTTCAGCACGCCCATCATATCAAGTTTCTTGATCAAAGTACCGGAAAGCTGTGTTCTTTTCTCCAGATCTTCTTTAGAAAGGAACTCTGCCTGCTTGGCTGCTTCAACTACACTGCTGGCTACACCAGCTCCCAAGCCGTCAATGACCGTGAACGGCGGGATCAATGCTTTCGGATTGTCAGGATCGACGGTAAATTCATCCGCCAAGCTCTTATAGAGATTGACATTGGAGATCTGGTATCCTCTGGCATAGATCTCCTCACAGATCTCCAGTGTATCCAATAAAGACTTTTCTTTATTTGTTACCGGATTGGCAGAATTCTTATCCTGAGCACGCATTTCAATATCCTGCATTCTGGCTTGGATTGCTTCAATGCCCTTCACCATTGTTTCAATTTCATAGGCACCGCATCGCAATGTCAGATACTGAATATAGAAATGCATTGGCTCATGTACTTTATACCAGGCAATACGCAGTGCCATCATGACATAAGCGACCGCATGTGCCTTAGGGAACATATATTTGATCTTCTTGCAGGATTCAATATACCAATCCGGCACATGATGGGCCTTCATATTCTCTTCCTGATCTTCGCGCAGGCCTCTGCCCTTGCGGACATCTTCCATGGTCTTAAAAGCATCGATCGGTTCGAGCTTTTTTTCCAGAAGATAGGTCATGATATCATCACGGCAGGCAATGGTCTCACCCAACGGATGTCCAGCCTGGACCAAAGCTTCAGCATTTCCTGCCCATACATCCGTGCCATGCGACAGACCTGAGATCATGACCAGTTCAGAGAATTTATGAGGCTTTGTCTCTTCCAATACACGGCGGGTCGTACGGGTGCCGAATTCCGGCAGTCCAACTGCTCCGGTCGTTTTCTTATAGATCCTTGGATCAGCATGCAGTGCAGTATCTTCATAGAACAGGGAGAGCGTTTCCGGATCATTCATCGGAATGTCCAGCGGCTTTACATCCGCGATCCTCTGCAGCATGCGCATAGCGGTTGGGTCAACATGTCCTAAGATATCAAATTTCAGTACGTTATCATGAATATCGTGGAAATCGTAATGCGTTGTCTTCCAAGGCGAAGTCGGATCATTGGCCGGAAACTGCACCGGTGTGAAATCTTCCGCTTCATAGCCATCCGGAATGATGATGATGCCGCCTGGATGCTGGCCTGTTGTACGCTTGACATCTGTGCACCCTTTGGCCAGATAATCCTTCATCGGCCGGCGCATATCTTCAATGCCCATCTTCTCGCAATAGCCTGAAACATAGCCATATGCTGTCTTATCTGCGACACCGCCGATAGTACCAGCACGGAAAGCATGCGTTTCACCAAAAACTTCTTTGATGAACTGATGTGCGCGCCATTGATATTCATTTGAGAAGTTCAGATCGATATCAGGAACTTTATCTGCATTGAAGCCCAAGAATGTCTGGAACGGAATGTTCTGTCCGTTGCCATGCATTACCGTGCCGCATTTCGGACATTTCTTATCCGGCAGATCAAAGCCGGATTTCACTTCCGGATCATCGATCCATTCACTGTAATGGCAATGCGGACATAGATAATGCGGCTTCAAAGGATTTACTTCCGTAATGCCTGACATTGTCGCGGTAAAGGAAGATCCAACAGATCCTCTGGATCCAACCAGATATCCGTCTTCGTTGGACTTTTTAACAAGCAGATGTGCAATGTAATAATGCACATCATAGCCATGCTTGATGATGTTGTTGAGCTCCATATTCAAGCGGTCGGTAACAATTGAAGGAATCACGCCTTCAAATTCATACATATCCTTCGCTGTCTTATTGCAGATCGCACGCAGTTTCTTATCAGAATCAGGAATATGCGGCGGAAATGTTCCGGCCGGGACCGGACGCACTGTATCTAATTGATCCAGCAGTTCGATGGTATTTTTGACCGTGATCTGATCGATCAGTTCCGGATCTTCCAGCCAGGCAAATTCCTGCTTCATCTCATTTGTTGTCCGCAGATGCTGATCTGGATTCGGCGTTTTCCGCCGCAGCATATCATCACGGATATACAGAGGATGTGTTACACCGCCGACGCCCTGCGACATGATATAGATATCACGGAAGATCTTCTGATCTTTGGTCAGATAATGCGCATCGCTGTCCGCAATGATCGGAATATTCAGATGCTGCGCCATCGCAATGATCCGCTTCTGCACATCTTTGACACGATTCATGGAAGGAACGCTGCCCAAAGCCACAAAGGTTGTGTAATTGGCCAGAGGCTGCAGCTCAATATAATCATAGAACTTCATGCATGCTTCCAGCCGTATATCATCGCCATTGCATGCAAGTTCCCATACTTCACTGTTCTGACATGCCGAGCCAAGCAGAAGATTGCGGCGGTATTTCTGCAGCGTACTTCTTAGGATGCGTGCTTCAGCCGCTACATCCGTTCCCTCTTTGCCGGCATTTTTCCCCATCACCGCCAATGTTCTTGTATTGGATTCTGAGACCAGCCGATACAGATCGCGAATGCCATCCTGATTCTTAGCGACCACACAGATATGGGAATGTCTGACTTTCTTATATACTTCAAAGTCCTGTGTCTTTTCCTGCAGATCTCTGATCGTACGGCAGCCGTATTTATCTTTGGCATCTTTCAGCAGGCAAAGGAAAACGCCGGAAAGAGATTCCGCATCATAGTCTGCCCGATGGGCAACTTCTTCATCATAGGCAACATGATAGTTCCTAGCGACATTGCCTAAACGATATGCTCTTCTTTCCCTTAATATCGCACGGGAAAGATCCAAGGTATCTATAACGCAGTTGGTCATTGGCTTTCGGCCGATCCGCCGCAGTTCTTCATTCAGAAAGTGATAGTCAAAGGTCGCATTATGTGCCACGATCGTATCATTGCCGATCCAATCCAGGATCTGATCGATGCATTCCGAAAAAGGCTTGGCATCTTTGACCATGGCATTTGTAATATTTGTCTTATTGGTGATCACTGCCGGAATATCAAACGGCGGTTTAATGAACATCTGCAGATGATCTACGACTGTCTGATCTTTCAGCTTTACCGCACCGAATTCAATGATCGAATCATAGAAGCAGCTGAGGCCCGTTGTCTCCAGATCGAAGGAAACATATTCTTCTTCATCGATCTCTTTGTCAATGGCATTGCGGACGATCAGCAGACGGTCATCCACCATATTCATTTCACATCCAAGACCGACCTTAAAAGGATGTTCCGGATCCTTCTTCTTGCACGCTTCCCCTGTATTAAATGCTTTCACCAAGGACTGCACATCCGCATGATCCGTAATCACAATACCTGGCAGACCAAGATCAAAAGCAGTATTGACTACTTCCACCGGTGAACAGATGCCATCCATCTCTGACATATTAGTATGCATATGCCATTCCGCTCTTTTAACAGGAGCGTCATCGACTTCTTTTTTCTTCTCGATCTTTTCAATACGATCCGGCTGACATACCAGTTCCTTTGAAAAAGAATCATATGCGATCCGGCCGAAGACAGTGACTCTGTCGCCCTCATTGATGCTGGCCAGATCTTCTCTGGTCGTGCCTCTGCCTTCAAAGCGCTTGATCACGATTGCATCTGTACCGTCATAGACAGACAGATTCTGAATGATCGTCTGTTTCTTTGTCTCGATCTCTTCTTTGGCAAATACATCTGCTGTAAACTTGATGCCATAAATATCACCGGTCACTTCATGCAGCGTGATTGCTGTATAATCAGATTCTTTTTTTGCCCGATAGCTGCTCTTCCTCTGATAGGAATTGAAAGCAGGCTTCTCCTCCGGTGCTTCCGGCAGGATTTCCATAGTCACTTTCTTGATATCAGGATGTTCAGGCTTCATCATTGAACATGTCACATGGATCCCTTTGATACCGATCTGATCTAAATAATCAGAGATATCTTCGGTATAGGCACCTGCTCTTTCACAGCTTTCCTGATCGCTGAATATAAAATCAAGAGAATTCTTATTCTCTTCATATATAAAATTTGTATCTGCGATGCTCTGATATTCTGCTTTGCATTGACAGAGATCATCAAAGTACTGCTTCAATTCTGCATTGGAGATACCATCATGATCGCAGTCTAAATGGATCATCACAGAAGAACCAGTCAGATCATGAAGACGTTCCTGCAGCTCATGATAGCTGTGAAAAGAGAGAGGTCCTTCATTATGAAGGGCAACTTCCACCCGATTATCCTGACGAAAAAAACGGACAGCTTCCAGATCAGTATCTTTCAGTTCCGCAATTCCATCGCTTAGTTTTCCTTCTGCAAATTCACTTAATTTTCTGTTCATTTCTGCCTCTTGCAGACTCATTTTATCATAAAAGTAAATAAGCTTAAGTCTTGACAAACAAAAGCTCAGACTTTTAAAAAAACCTGTTCAAAAGATGAACAGGCAGAACAATTTACTTTAAGAATCCTTTTAATAAGCTCTTCGCAGAACGTATGCCGATATTGATCAGCTCATTCTCTGCTTTATTCTGCAGCTTTTTTGCAATCCTAGTCGTTTCTTTAGATACTTTTTCTTCTGACTTCAGCTGAGCTTTCTGTTCCGCTGCAGCTTTCTTTTCTTCCAGCTTATGATCTAAGGCGGCCTGCTTCTCTTCTGCTTTCATCGCATCTTCATTCTGTTTAATATCATCCATTTTCTCATAGGCAGATGCCGGATCGACATCTTTCATGTATTTTGCATACAGCGGATCATTCTGCACCGTCTGCAGGATAGCAGCATTGTCAGCTGGGCTCATGGAAGACATCGGCGGCAGGATCTTTGTTTCCTCAGCAATCGTCGGAGCACCGTCTTTATCGAGCACGCTGACTAAAGCATGCCCCGTCTTCATGTTCGTGATCACTTCATCTGTCTTGAATTTTGGATTTGGCCGGAAAGAGTCCGCAGCTGTTTTCACTGCTTTCGCTTCCGCTGGCGTAAATGCACGCAGCGCATGCTGAATCTTATTGCTCAGCTGACCTAAGACTTCTTCCGGAATATCATTCGGCGATTGCGTGCAGAAGAAAATACCAACGCCCTTCGAACGGATCAGCTTCACGATCTGCTTGATCTTATCCATCAAAGCAGGCGATGCATTGTCAAAAAGCATATGGGCTTCATCAAAGAAGAAAACAATCTTTGGCTTCTCACTGTCGCCAACTTCCGGCAGATTGGTATCCAGCAGATCAAGGATCCATAGGAGCAGCGTTGAATACAGCATTGGATGGCGGAAAAGTTCTTCGCATTCAAGGATATTCATGACACCTTCCTGATGTACGCATTGGATCAGATCATTGATATCTAGACCTGGCATGCCAAATAAGAAAGCACCGCCCTGCTGTTCCAATTCAAGCAGTGTGCGCTGAATTGCACCGACAGACTGCTTTGACACATTTCCATATTTGCCTGACAGTTCAGAGGAATGTTCGCTGACATACTGCGTCATCGCCTGCAGATCTTTCAGATCAATGATATCAAGATCCATATCCTGAGCTGCTTTAAAGATGATCTGAAGCACGCCCTCTTGCGTATCTGAAAGACCTAGGATCTGCGAAAGAAGAACAGGATCCATCTCCTGCATGACCGCCCGCATCGGCAGACCGTTCTTCCGATAGACATCAAAAAAGCGAACGGGAAAACTTCTTGTCTTGAAATCCTTGATGTCCATAGAATCCAAACGTTCCTGGATCGCGTTCTGATCGCCGTCTTTGATCATGCCGGTCAGATCGCCTTTGACATCCGCAATGAATGTCGGAATGCCATCTTCACTGAGAGACTCTGCAATGACTTTCAATGTCACTGTTTTGCCAGTACCGGAAGCACCTGCGATCAATCCATGACGATTCATCATGCCAGGAATCATGGATACTTCTGCACTGTCGCTCTTTCCTAATAAGATCATCCCATCTTTCAGCATTTTCAGTCTTCTTTCTCAGGCAATCCTTGTACCGCCTACATTTCTGATCCGCAGAATATAGCAGCATCCTTTGCCGAAAGCATTTTCCAATGTTTCGATATATTTCTGAACTTGTTCTTTCTTTACAAACGCCTGGATCGTACCGGCAAAACCGCCGCCATGGACACGATAGGCACCATTTTCTCCGATCACTGCTTCGCTGAGAGCCAAAGCGACTGCAATCGGCTGCTTCATTGTCTCCCCTGGCACATTGATATTCTGCAGGTACATATAGCTGGAATGCCCGCTCTCTCTGACAAGCTTCAGAAATTCATTGATATTTTTGTCTTTCAGAGCAGCCGCTTCCGCTTTGGCTCTTCTTGTTTCATTGACATAATGATAGCTGCGCAGAAAAGCACGGTCACCGCATGTCTCACGGATCTCTTTGACGTGGCTGATCAATTCTTCGGCAGATGTCTGCCCCAATACCTTTTTGCCAAGTACGGAAGCAACGTGCTTCATCTCTGTCGGGATCAGGCCGTATTCATCGCTCAGATCCGCATGCGATGCTTTGACATCTGTCAAAACAAGAGCGTATCCATAATCAGCTGGATCGAACGGAACTTTTTCAACAACAGGATTTTCCGGATCCGCAAAGTCAATGGCCGCAAAAGAGCCGACCGAACATGCCATCTGATCCAGCAGTCCGCTAGGTTTCATGAAATATTCATTTTCAGCATACTGTCCAATCTTCGCAATTTCCGGTGCAGATACTTTGTCCTCATTATAAAGACTGTTCTGGATCGTGCCGATCAGGACTTCAAAAGCAGCACTGCTTGACATACCGCCGCCAGCGATCACATCGCTCTCGGCAAAGGCTTCAAAGCCGCCGCAATGATAGCCTCGTTTGACCAATCCTGCTGCGACCCCGCGGATCAAAGCTTCTGTACTGTTCTTTTCTTCTTTATGAATCGTCAGATCATTCAGATCGACCGGATCAACTTCAAACCCCTTTGCACTGTATCTTACAATAGGTTCCTTTGTCGGAATGACAGCCGCAATGCAGTCCAGATTCAAAGAAGCTGCTAAGACACTGCCAAGCTGGTGATCGGTGTGATTCCCGCCGACTTCTGTTCTTCCCGGTGCCGAGAAGATCATCACTTCCTGATCGCCATACAGTTTCAGAGCATTTTCCAAAAGATCGCCGTATCTTTTTCTCTGCGCTGCTACTTCTTCTTTTCCATACAGTTCCCCAAACTTCTGATCTAAACTTCCGGTCTTGATGCTTTCTGACAATTCTGAGATCTTCATAGCAATTTTTCTCCTTTATTATTTTGCCATTTTCTCAAATGCGCTTTTTGCCGCATTCTGTTCTGCCTGTTTTTTTGAAGAACCTTCACCGGTACCAAGGATCAAACCATCTACGATCACATTCATAACGAACGTCGGAGAATTTGCCTGTCCTCTTTCGGAAACAAGCTCATATCTGACCGTTCTTCTTGAATCTGACTGTACGTATTCCTGCAGCTTTGTCTTATAGTCATGAATGATACCTACATCCTCTGGCGAAGCTAAGCGAGGTGTAATGCACTCACCGAGAATATTATCGATCGGCTTCATGCCCTGATCTAAGAAAAGCGCACCGAGGAATGCTTCAAAGCTGTCTGCCATGATCGCATCCTTATTTCTGCCGCCGCTTTTTTCTTCCCCATCGCCAAGCAGTAAGAAATCATTCAGATGAAGCTGTCTGCTGTAGATGGCAAGTGCTTTTTCACACACCAGCTGTGCTCTTAAACGGGTCATCTGTCCTTCGGCAAGTCCCAAAGGAAAGATTGCATTGGAGCTCCACAGCTGCAGTACAGCATCTCCCATAAATTCAAGGCGTTCATTATCATTTCTTCCTTTATGCTCATGTGCATATGAGGAATGCATAAATGCCTGATGGATCATATCTTTATTCTTCACCGTGATTCCGCGGTTTTTCAGCCAATCAACAATATCCACGATCAATCCTCCTAATCAACGTATGCGGACTCTTTTTCATTCCGCCTTTTTACCCATTCTAAAACAGCAGCGTATGCTGGATCCTCCGGATCGCGCATCATTGTTTCTGCATCAGCCCTTGCCGCATTTATCATTCCTGTATCTTCAATGATATTGCCTAAAATAAAGTCCGGCACTCCGCTCTGTCTCGTCCCTAGTATATCACCAGGACCGCGCAGCCGTAAATCTTCATAGCTGATTTCAAAACCATTATTGCTGCGAACCAGGACATTCAGCCTTTCCTGGACGGATGCTTCCTTTGAACTGCTGAGCAGCCAGCATCTTCCCTGCACCTTTCCACGCTGGATCCTGCCGCGCAGCTGATGCAGCTGCGACAGACCAAAGCGGTCAGCATCATAGATGATCATGCCGGTCGCATTGACAACATTCATGCCTACTTCCACGACCGTCGTCGAAACAAGGACCTGGATCTGATCAGCCGCAAAAGCATTCATAACTTCCTGTTTCTCATCGCTGTTCATTCTGCCATGCAGCAAAGCGACTGTATATGAAGAAAACAGTTTCTGAAGACTGGCACATGTATCCTGCACATTGCGGGCATCATATTCTTCATTTTCTTCAACGGCCGCACAGATCACATACAGCTGGTGTCCCTGCTGCAGCAGATCCTGCACATCTTTCAGGACACTGCGGAAGCTGTTCTCATGAATGTACTGCGTGATTGGTTCTTTTCTGCCTGCCGGCATCGTTTCAATGGTTGAAATATCCATGTCTCCAAATAAAGTTGAAGCTAAAGTCCGCGGAATTGGGGTGGCGCTCATCAGCAGAAAATCTGCCTGATCCCCTTTCTGCTTCAATGCCCTTCTCTGTTCAACCCCAAAGCGCTGCTGCTCGTCTGCTGCGACTAAGCCCAGATCATGGAATTTCACGGATTCCTGCAGGATCGCATGGGTCCCTACCGTGATATCGATCGTTCCTTCCGCAATTTCTTTTATTATCTCTGCTTTTTCATCCGCCGGCATGCCGCTGTACAGTACCGCTGTTCTTATGCCATAGCGATCTAAAAGATCATGCAGACTGCGGGCATGCTGCAGAGCCAGGATCTCGGTCGGAGCCAGCAGTGCCCCCTGATATCCGGCACTCTTGCACGCTGCCAAGGCAATCGCTGCTACAATAGTCTTGCCGCATCCCACATCGCCCTGCAGAAGCCGATACATTGCTTTTGTACTGCCCATATCATTCAGAATATCCTTCAATGCTTTCTTCTGATCTTCGGTCAATTCATAAGGCAGATCCGCAATCATCTGCACAATTATTTTTCTGTCATAAATGCGAGGCTGCTTATAAATGCCATTTCCTTTTTCATTTTTCAGCTGGGCAACAGCAGTAAAGAACTTAAGAAATTCTTCATATTTCAATGTGCGATAAGCAGAAGCTATATCATTCTGCGTTTCCGGAAAATGGACCCGTTTCAATGCCTCGGCTTTATGCAGCAGCTTATACTTTCGAAGAAAAATATCTGGTACAATATCTTCAATTTCGTTCTGAAGTTCTTCATATACTCGGCGCACAGAATCTCTTATGGTCCTCTGCTGAATTCCCTGTTTCGTACTGTATACCGGTGTGATCGCCGGATGATCTTTCAGCGCATGCATGTCATAGCTGATGGCTGTGACTTTCGAACCGCCCTGATAGATTCCCTGAATCGTAATGATCTGATTCATCGCAAGATTTTTTGCCCAAGGACGGTTGAAGATCGTGATCTTCAGGACACGATCATTGCTCTGTACATCAAAGCTGCTGGATGACATGCGGCCATGCCGCCATGTCCTCACTGTACTGATCACTTCTGCCTCAAAGGATACCTTTTCTTTCAGCTGCCATTCTTCAAACGGTTTGACCGCAAGTATGTCATAGCGCATAGGATAGTAGGCAAGAAGCTCCTCGGCGGTATGCAGATTGAGATGAGCCAGAGCCTCAATCCTTTTTGGGGTCAGATGAAGACGCTTTTCATTCAGTTCCATAGTCCCATTATACCATCGAAAAAGACGGGCTTCCCCGTCTTTTATGTCAGTATGGATACATCAGAATTGCAGTTACTTTGCGGCTGGATCTTTGAACGAAATTTCAGTTGCGCCTGTCTTTGCATCAGCTGCAATCAGATAGATCGGAGCTGTTTCATAAGACAGTGTCGTAAATGTTCCTGTGTAGCCAGATGCTGTTGTAAATTCAATTGTAAATGTACCAAGCTTGCCGTCAGCAGAGATCAGTCCAGCAGGAACTGCATCCAATGTGATCACTGTCTGGCCATCTGCCTTAGCAGCATCACCGACACGGTTCTCTCCCTTATCAGAAGAACCTGTAGGATACAGATATAAAGACTTGACTTCTTCGCCGGTAGAATTCTTTACTGTGTATGTTGCAGGATTTGCACCGAACTTAATTGCAGTTGCACCCGTCTTAGCATCTTCCGCAATCAGAGTAATTGGAGCTGTTTCAATGCTCAGCGTTGTAAATGTGCCAGTATAGCCGCCCTTGGTCGTGAATTCCAGCGTCAGCTTTGTTGAAGAAGCTTTATCTCCTGCATCATAGGTCGCATAGGCAGCATGTGCATTTGACAGGCCCTTTTCACCAGCCAGATTTGTGCCCTTATCCGTTGCATCTGTTGGATAAAGATACAGTCCTGTAACGGAATCATTTGTTGCATTGTAGATGGTGTACTCACCTACCGTTGCCGCTGCACTTGCAGAGGCAGAAGCAGCTGCTGTCGAAGCAGCCGCTGTTGAGCTTGCTGAAGCAGAATTGCTGCTTGAGCAGGCAGCCAGAGTCAGCGCCATTAAGGCAGCTGTTCCGGCAGTTAGCATTTTCTTCATTGATTTTCTCTCCTTATTGTAAATTCATGAATTGATCTAAAAATTCCATACTGATGGCGTGCAGTCCTGCATGCATTATCATCATGCAGGAATCGAGAAATCATGTCAATTGAAATGCTCAGAAGCTATTGAATAATGCCAAAAGAATACTGCGGTTTGATCCAATCCAGCAGGATCTGTTCATTCGCATTGATCTTTCCGACAAGATTGTATTCGTTGGATACTTCCATCTCTTTCAATACGATCCAGACTTCCCCGCGGTAATGCTCCAAATTATCATTGACGATCAGGATATCTCCGCGATGAGCTGTAAAGCCAGTATCGCAGCGAGCTGGAATGGACTTTCCGGCAAAGACGACACGCGGCCAGGAGGAACGGATGATCCATTCATTGGCGTCATCTCTGCTCTGGTGCTTATCCCAATATAAGACTTCTTTCTCGGTATCGCTCAAGTCAGGAATGATATCTGCTTTGATATTGATCTTTGACAGATCCGCTGAAGCCATTGCGGTAAGCTCTTCGTCTGAAGCAAAGCAGTTGCCGACCATGATATCCTGACATAGATTGATGGCATTCAGATGCCGTACCTGCAGATCGATCGGCAGATCGCGATGCATTTCCAAGGTAGGCAGACCATCATAAACTGGCCAAGGACCAAAGGTATCTTTCTGCTGCGAAGTCACGAAGGAAGCAATTCTCATTCTTTCTTTCTGATACTGCGATGTCAGTTCAATATATCTCTGCAGTCCCATGCCTGTATGTCTCTGCGGGAAGAAATTTGAGCACATGCACATATTCTCCCGATCCGCGCCGCATTTGACCAGAGTATCAATGGAAATGGTGCCGGAAGCGTTGTATTCGATCTTAATGCCATAAGGATTATGCGTGATTGCCGCATCCGCCGGCGCCCCGAAGTTGCCATCCAGACGGATGATATCGAGTCCCATTTCATGGAACAGGGAAAGATCATACGGGGTTGCACCGATATGTTCAAATACCTGAGGATTTGTATCCGCCGATACCGTCAGACCGGCTTCATGAGCAACGGAGCAGAATTCTTTAAAATTCTTTACAAGCTCTTCTTTGCTTTCTTTCACTGACAGAAAGCATGTAAAAACGCGGTGAAATCCCAAGCTCCCGGCCTTGCGCATATATGCATATGCTTTTTCTTTGGTCGTGTGTTCAGGATAAACAGAAATGCCTAATTGTTTCATAGTTCAGATCCCTCTCTTTTCTCTATCATACCTTATAAAAGAAAAGAGCGCTACCTGCGCTCCTTCAGATCACTGCTTATTCTACACCGATGAAGAAACTGTATACTGGCTGTCCGCCATCCTGCAGATCTACATCTACTTCAAAACTGTCTTCGGTAAATTTCTTGATCTCTTCTGATTCCTCATCTGTTGCTTCGGAGCCCTTAATGATTGTTACGATCTCCGAATCATCATCACACATCGTCGTGATCAGCTGCTTCGTTGCATCAACTTTATCTTTTGATGTATAAACGATCTCTTTGCCGCAGATTGCCATGAAGTCACCGCTGTGGATCTCTTTGCCATCGACCGTAGTATCTTTCACTGCATACGTGATCGATCCTGTCTTGACATGTGCAATAGCTTCCTTCATCGCTGCTGTATTTGTTTCCGCATCTTCATCCGGATTGAAATTAATGCATGCACTCAGTCCTTCCGGCACTGATTTTGTCGGCAGGACAATGACATCTTTGCCTTCTGTTACCGAGGCTGCCTGATTGGCTGCCATGATGATATTTCCATTGTTAGGCAGAATATAGATATGCTTTGCATTGACTTTCTTAATAGCTGAAACAATATCTTCTGTCGAAGGATTCATTGTCTGACCGCCGGAAACAACTACATCTGCCCGATAGTCCGTGAACAGCTTCTTCAGTCCATCGCCGGCAGCTACAGCGATCAATCCATATTCTTTTGCTTCAGCAGGCTGCTGAACTTCATCTTCATCAATGATCGAAGCATTCATATCATCCTGTACAGATTCGATCTGGACCTTACGGAAACTACCGTATCTTTCAGCCAGCATCAGAACCTCGCCCGGTGTCATTGTATTCACCCGTACTTTGATCGTCTTTTCATCTGCGAGCAGTGTCAGTTTATTGCCGAGCTGTTCCAAAGATTTGCGGAAACGATCCTCATTGAAACTGTGCGCATGTTTCTCATCAAAGTCCAGAATAAATTCTGTACGATAACCAGATGCGTGTTCATTCTTTGTTTCCGAGCTCTTCTCTGCTTCTTCCGCAGAAGTGATCGGATTGCCATCCAGAAATGCTTTAAAGCCATCAAAAATAATGACCAGTCCCGCACCGCCGGAATCAACGACATGAGCTTCCTTCAGGACAGGCAGCAGTTCCGGTGTACGATCCAAAGAAGCTTTGGCTTCCTTGCACAGCATTTCCATAAAGCTTTCAATCGAAACATCCGGATTCTTCTCAAGATACAGACTGCATGTCTCGGAAGCTTCACGGATGACTGTCAGGATCGTTCCTTCGACCGGTCTCATTACTGCCTTATATGCAAGTTTTGAACCATTCAGCAGAGCATCTGCATACTCTTTGACGGTCAGTTCTTCCTTATCACCGATATACTGATAAAAACCGCGGAAGATCTGAGACAGGATCACGCCGGAGTTTCCTCTGGCTCCCATGAGAAGTCCTCTGCTGAGCGTTTTCGCTACGACCGGCAGTGAATCGCTGCCGCTGTTATGAACTTCATTGATGCCGTTTGTAAACGTCAGAGACATATTTGTTCCTGTATCGCCATCCGGTACAGGGAAAACATTCAGCGCATCAACATCTTTTCTGCGTCCATTCAGATTATTGCAGCCGCTTTCCAGCATGCCTTTAAAAACTTTACCATCGATCTTATCCATCTTAGACTCCCCTTTATTTATCCAATTACACGGACGCCCTGGACGAACACATTCACGGACGCAATCTCTTGAGACAAAGTCTTCTCAAGCATATATTTGACTTTCTTCTGCGCTTCCTGCACAACTTCAGAGATCTTCACTCCAAAGCTAACAATAATGTACAGATCAATCTCCAATCCATTCGGCGTATCGCGCACAACTACTCCCTTAGCGTAATTGTCCTTTTTCAGCAGTTCAGCCCATCCATCGCGCAGCACCTGCGTACTGGACATACCGACAACACCATAGCATTCCGTAATGACGCCGCCAGCCAAACTTGCGATTGCTTCCTGTGAAACAGAAATACTGCCATAATTTGTTTTCTTCTCAACTGTCATAAGATAACTCCTTACAATTTATAATTATATCAAATTTCTCTGATGATACCAATAAGAAGCAGCTATTCTGCTCCCTCTGGCAATACCAGAGCGCCTGTCGCATAATATCCAGCTTCATAATGTTCCTGAAATTTTGCATCTAATACTTCTGTGCCATTGCTGTCGATTGGAATCGCAATCTTCTTGCCATTGCTGTCCAATGCATCGCTTCCGCTGCTGTCTGTATAGTAATGTTTTGCAATCTGATCGCCATAGGAATTCTTGATGACATTGCCAGATGCGTCTGTCCAGTACTCTGTTTCAGATGCTGTCTCATTCCACGGACATGTCCTCGTATACACGGTATCGCCCGTATCTCCCGAAAATGCAAAGACGCATTTCGAACTGTCCGTTACTTTCTTTTCAACGAGATGATACTGATTGATCATATACAGATCATGATAGTTTGATACAAAGTAGCCGCCTGTCCGCATCAGTATTTTCAATGTCTGATCATCATACGGAAGTTTATACTGACTGATCTCTGAAATATCCGCGATCACAGAAGTCTCCACATCCGCGAATGCACTGCAAAGCTGCTTTGTCTCATCCTCATCATCAAAACCGGTGATCAGCGGAATATTTGCAATAATGTCAAGATATCCGCTGTCTAAAGATGCCGTTGTATGATCCGCCAGAATGACCGTCGGCTCATCGCTGTCATAGCGGTATCCTATCGCCTTTTTTTCCGTGATATCAATGGAAACAACATGATTTGCATTCAAAGATACTTTGGCATCCTGGATCATCGGATTGCTTTTCAGGCGCATTTCGGTAATAAACGGAACGGTCAGGAAAAAGCGATGGCTGGTGTCAATGTTAGATACTTCCTTGATATATTCTGCCGGAAGATTCACATTTCCGCTGACCGAAACACCTTTGACACAGCTTGATGGCATACTGAAATATACCGCAATGATCAAAAGAGCACCGCAGAACATTGCCCATTTCAATACGCGCGGCTGGCTGCTGATGAAATCGATCTGTGCTTTATGAAGACGCTTCTTTGCAAAGATCTCCTGTACCCCAGAAGGTACATAGTCTTCTTCTTCCGTTTTGATATCATCTGCTACCAATTGAACTTCTCCATTTCCGTCTTGAGCTCAACGCCATATTTTTCTTTTACTTTCTGCTGGATCTCTTCCACCAGAGCAATATATTCATCCGCTGTTGCATGATCTGCATTCACAATAAAATTGCAGTGTTTGCTGGATACTTCCGCTCCCCCATGCCGATGGCCGCGGTAGCCAATCCCTTCAATCAGTTCCCATGCATTCATGCCTTCCGGATTGCGGAAGACAGAGCCGCAGCTAGGCTGATTCAGCGGCTGTGATGCCATTCTTCTCATTCTTCGGTTCTCGATCAAAGCTTGGATCTCTTCTGGTTCTTTCGGCTGCATCTGCAGTCTGACCGCTAAGATGATCCAATCCTGATGTTTCTGAAAGATACTTGTACGATAGGAAAATCCACATTCCTTTGCCGGGATCCATTCCAGCTTTCCATCACGATAAACAAATACTTCTTTGATAATATCTGCCATACAGGATTTATATGCACCTGCATTCATGTAGACAGTGCCGCCGACCGTTGCCGGAATGCCCGCCGCAAATTCCAATCCGCTGAGACCATGTTTCGCAGCTTCAATGGCTAATGCGATAATGGATTCTCCTGCCTGCGCAGTGATGACATCGTCATTGATGATCACATCATTGAAATAACGGTCCAGCTTGATCACCGCACCATTGAAGTCATGATCAGAACATAAAAGATCGCTTCCTTTGCCAATCACTTTGTAAGGAACGTTCTTTTCCTTCAGCAGACGAATGATCATATCCAAAGCTACATCTGTTTCTGGATATACGGTATAGGCAGCTTTTCCGCCGATCTGCAGCGTCGTCATCTTCGCTAAGGACTGATCTGCCTTCGTCAGAGAGATTTTGTTCAATTCATCAAATAGCTCATCCATTATTCTGCCATCTCCTTTATCCAGGCAATGATCTGATCTGCCGCATCTGCTCTGCCAAGCTTCGCCGCATTTGAATGCATGGTCATGCGGGCATCCTTATTCTCCATCAGCGCATTGATCCTATCAGCCAATGCCTGTGCATTCAGATCTTTTTCTTCAATGATGTCTGCTGCTTCTGCATTCACCAATTCCATTGCATTGTGATACTGATGATTGTTCGGCACATACGGACTTGGAATCAGGATCGACGGCGTTCCAATGGCACAGATCTCCGCCATAGTTGTCGCCCCTGCTCTTACAACTGCCAAAGAACATCCCTTCAGCATCATTTTACCATCCACATAATCTACGATCTTGATCCGATCATTGGATGGATACTGAAATTGATAGTCATTGGATCTGCCAGCAGCTGCGATGACCTGAAAATCAGAATGCAGGAGCGGCAGTGCTTCATCAATCACCTTTGAGACCGAAGAAGAGCCCAAGGAGCCCATCATAAAGACAACAAAAGGAATCTTCGTATCCAGTCCCAATGTTTCTAAAGTATGCGGATCCCATACGGTCTCCGCTGCCTGAGCAGCTTCCGGATTGCCCAGGATCCTAGTCTTTGAAATAGGAAACTGTTCTAAGCTGCTTTCGTAGCATCCAACGATCGCATCCGCATATTTTGCCAGATAGCGATTGGCCTTCCCGGCAAAACTGTTCTGTTCATGCAGCATCGTCGGTATCTTCAATGCATGTGCCGCCTTGATCAAAGGAACACTGATATAATTGCCAAACCCAATGCAGATCGAAGGTCTTTCTTTCTGCAGGATAGAACGGCAGTACTTTTCTGCTTTCAGCAGACTGAACAAAGATGCTGCTTTGGCTGCTATTCCGCCATTCATGCCGCTCATCGTAAAGCCATAAAATCTATAGCCTTCGCTTGGAATCAGTTTAGCTTCCATGCGATTGTCTGAGCCAAAGAAAACGATCTCGGTCCCAGGTTCTTTCTTCTGAATCCTCTCTGCCAATGCTAAAGCAGGATATATGTGACCGCCGGTCCCGCCGGCAGCTATCATTACTTTCATGTGACTATGCCTCTCAATCTTCTTTATTTTAACATAATCACCAAGAGCTATAAATACTAAAAGACCTTATCCTTATGCGGACAAGGTCTTTGATGACTGTGCAATAATCTTATCAATGCGCTTCCATACTTCATCCATGCCGATCTTCTTTACCGAATCGACTGCCAGGATATTTTCTTCATTCACATCCAATGTCTTAGCTATCTGATGCCGGCTGCTGATCAGCTGACTTTTCGATATCTTATCGCTCTTTGTACAGATGATCAGAATATTCAGATGTGCCTTCCGACCATAATCGATCATCAGTTCATCATCATCATTCGGCACTCTTCTCGCATCCAGTACAAGCACCATTGCTTTCAGCTGTTTCCGCTTGTAGAAATAAGGATCGATCAGCAGACCGAACGCTTCCGCAGCTTCAACATTGCTGATAGCATAGCCATAGCCTGGGCAGTCAGTGAAGACGACACGATCATCAATCTGAAAGAAATTCAGCAGACGGGTCTTGCCCGGTGTCTTGCCCGAATAAGCAAGATTTTTTCGATTGACCAAAGCATTGATCAATGTACTTTTTCCAGCATTGGAACGTCCCGCAAAGATAATCTCAGGAAGATCGCTGTCCGGCCACTGCGACTGCTTTGCCGCAGATGTCAGAAGCTTAGCATCATAGTACTGCATTACTTGACCAAGGCTTCCTTCAATACCTGCGAGACATTTTCCATCGGTATAAAGCTGATGGTATCTTTGACAGCCTTTGGAACATCATCCAGATCTCTGAGGTTCTCCTTCGGGATCAGAATCTCCTTGATTCCGACACGATGTGCCGCCAAAGACTTCTCACGCAGACCGCCGATCGGCAGTACATTGCCGCGCAGAGTAACTTCACCTGTCATCGCAAGATCGCTTCTGACAGCTTTCCCCGTCAGTGCCGATACAATTGCGGTGGTCAGAGTTACACCGGCAGAAGGTCCGTCCTTCGGTACAGCTCCTTCCGGTACATGGATATGAATGTCATGCTCTTCAAAGAATTTTGGATCAATGCCCAATTCTTTGGCATGTGCTTTGACATAGTCCATAGCGATCTCTGCCGATTCTTTCATGACATCGCCCAGCTGACCCGTAATAGCCAGCTTGCCTTTGCCTTCAAAGTAATTGACTTCGATCTGCAGGACATCGCCGCCGAATTCAGTGTATGCAAGTCCGGTAACACATCCGACCTGATTTTTCTTCTCTTTGGATCCATATTCAAAGATCTCTTTGCCAAGCCACTGATTGATCAGTTTCTTGTTGACCGTGATCGAGCGCTTGCCATCATTCAGAATAGCTAAGACTGTCTTGCGGCACAGAGAACCAATCAGACGTTCCAGCTGTCTGACACCTGCTTCTCTTGTATAGTGGCGGATCAGATAAAGAACTTCTTCATCTTTCAGATGGAACTGCTTCGCATTGAGGCCGTTTGCTTTGATCTGCTTCGGGATCAGATGATCTCTTGCAATAGCAACCTTATCAATCTCTGTATAGGATGGCAGTTCAATGATCTCCAAACGATCTCTGAGCGGTGCCGGAACGTTCTCCAAATAGTTGGCTGTTGCAATGAACAGCACTTTGGACAGATCATACGGCTCTTCCAGATAATGATCGGAGAATACACTGTTCTGTTCCGGATCCAGGACTTCCAGCAATGCATCGCTTGGATCTCCTTTGTAATCCGCACCCATCTTATCGATCTCATCAATCAGGAATAACGGATTGATGACTTCTGCTTTTTTCATGCCCTGAATGACTCTACCTGGCAGTGAACCAAGATACGTTCTGCGATGGCCGCGGATCTCCGCTTCATCACGAACGCCGCCAAGGGACATCTTGACATATTTTCTGCCTAAAGCACGGGCTATGCTCTTAGCAAGAGAAGTCTTGCCGACACCTGGAGGACCTACTAAGCAGATGATCGGGCTGTTCAAAGTCCCTGTCATTTCCTTAACTGCTAAGTATTCCATAATGCGCTGTTTGACTTTCTCCAGACCATAATGATCTTCATCAAGTATTCTGCGTACTTCCTTCAGATCATCATTGTCTTTCGTCTCCTGCCACCACGGTACTTTCAGGAGCCAATCCAGATAGCTTCTTTCAACCGAAGCTTCGCCGCTCCCTGCCGGCAGCATTTCATATCTCTGCAGTTCTTCCAAAGCTTTATCCTTAACATGCTGCGGATATGGATTCTTCTCAATCGTTTCTTTCAGCTGAGCGGCATCATCCGTCATGCTCGTCACATCGCCAAGTTCTTCTTTGATTGCCTTCAGCTTCTCACGCAGATAGTATTCCTTCTGACCGTCATCGATCCGGTCTTTTACCTTCTCATTGATCGACTGTTCGATCTGCGAGAACTTCTGCTGCTTTTCAAGCTCTGTAATGATCATCATCATACGATCATTGACATTCAATGTCTCCAGCAGCTTCTGCTTTGTCGGCAGATCCATCATAAAGTACTGACCGAACTGATCTGTCAATGTTACCGCAGATACGCCCTGTGACAGCTGATGCACGATATCCGCTGGGAAGGCAGACGATACATTGGATACCTTTTCAAATTCACTGATGATCTTTTTGACCAGAGCCATTTCTTCCGTAGAATCGCCGGAGATATCCTCCATCGGTTCAGCTTCCGCCATCATCATTTCTTTGCCGTCTTCCAGCTTGGCTAATTTTGCCCGCTTCATGCCGGTAAATGTCACCCGCATGAAACCTTCCTTTTTGCGTACGACCTTGATCTTGGACAGAGTACCGAAAGCATACAGATTCTCTTCTTTCGGCTCATCCACCATAATGTCATTCTGACAGAGAATGAAGACCATGGAATCATACTTATCCGATGCTTCATTGACCGCATTCAAAGACTTCTTCCGGCCGACTTCGATCATTACATCCTGGCCAGGAAAAACAACAATTCCCCGTGTACACACTACCGGTACGCGGATCGTAACTTTTTCGCTCATATTACAGTCATCAGCACAATCTGTTTCCATCTCGTGCTGCCTCCTTTCCTGAAAGCGTTGGTTTCAAAATGGAGTCCTCCTCATATATATCATTGGAAAACTCCACCTCTATTAAATCATATATAAGAAATTTGTGCTGTGCGATGCATTTTTTGGAAAACAAGCCGCGTCAGCAGCTTGTCCATGCATGTTATTCAGCGTCTTTCTTAGCTACTTTTTTTGCGGCCGGTTTCTTTGCCGGCTTCTTTTCAGCTGCTGTCTTAGATGCATTTTCCTTTACAAAATCATATGCCTTCTGATTGCAGAGATCCTTCTTCAGCAGTTCAGGATCGATCATGCTCTTGACCTTAGCTGCATCCATATTGTACTGCTTGGCAATATTCTCATATTCCGTATTGATCTCTTCTTCAGTCGGCTTCAGATCTTCTGCCTTGGCAACTGCTTCCAAGCCAAGTCTGATCTTGACAGTCTTTTCAGCATTGTCATGATATTCAGCCTTCAGATCTTCCGGCTTCTTGCCCATCATAGAAAGATACTGATTCAGATTCATGCCATACTGCTGGATCTGCGATGCCAGCTGGTTGATCTCATTCTGAACTTCTTCATCGACCAATACATCCGGGATCTCAACTTCGACCTTCTCACAGAACGCATCCATCAATGCATTGTCAGCCTTCTGTTCTGCTTCAGACTTTCTGCTGTTTTCCAGTCTTTCGCGAACTGTCTTCTTCAGATCTTCTGCTGTCTCAACATTAGGAATATTGACATCCTTTGCAAAGTCATCATCAATTTCAGGCATGACCTTTGTCTTGACTTCATTGACCTTGACCTTGAAGACAACATCTGCGCCCTTCAGTTCTTCTGCATGATAATCTTCTGGGAACTTCAGGTTCAGTTCCTTATCTTCACCAGCTTTTGCACCGATCAGCTTTTCTTCAAAGCCAGGAATGAAACTGTTGGAACCAAGTTCCAGATTGTATCCTTCAGCTTTTCCGCCTTCAAAAGCAACATCGCCCTTAAAGCCTTCATAATCAATATTTACAGTATCGCCCTTTTCTGCAGCGCCTTCTTTTGTCTGCAGATCTGCATATGTTTCTCTCATGCGGTTCAGTTCTGCATTGAAGTCATCATCAGATACTTCTGTATCTTCCAGTGTATAAGGAAGTCCCTTATAGTCTGCTACTTTGACTTCCGGCTGAACAGCAAATGTAAACACAAGTACAGCTTTCTGTGCATCAACAGACTTCACATCCATCTGAGGCTGTGAGATTGGTTCAAGCTTATTCTCTTCCAAAGCCTTTCTCATCCAGACATTTGCATTGTCTTCGACGGCCTGGATTTGTCTCTCCGGAGCAGTAACCTTCTCCTCGATCAGATTCTTCGGTGCAGTTCCCTTGCGGAAACCATTGATCGTTACATTCTTTGCAATCTTATTGAATGCCTTTTCTACCGCTTTTGTCCATTCCTCACCTTCGATGGTTACTTCCAGATCTCCAGTGCTCTTTTCCTTCAGTGTCCAATTTGACATCGTATTAACTCCTTTTCATTTTCACTTTTCGTGCTTGCCTATTATATCAAAGAATGCACGATACTTCCATGAAAACTCGACGTACTTGCATCATTTGTACCCCATGATGGTAGCTCAGGGATTTAGCACTGTCAAGCATATAGTGCTAATTTTTTTCAATTCATCTTTTTCTTTCTTTCAAGTGCTGCTTTGATCTCCTGAAAGCTCTCGCCATCATCCATCATCTGTGAGACCTGCTCCAGATTTTCCAATGCCAGGCTTTCTCCTTCTCCTTCTTCATAGGAGAGCGGCAGAAATAAGTAGACTTCCTGGATCAGCAGCGTTCTTGTCATTTCATAAAGATCAGGATGATCATTGCTGAGCCAATCTTCCAGCAGCTTCTGTGCTTCCAGAAATCCTTTGCTTTCCGCAGCTGGCGTAAGCCCATCGCCAAAGAACGTATATTCTACGCCCTTGCGGTTCCATGTATACTCTTCGCCAATGGCCTGCTCCGCAATGGCTTCCACGATCAAGGCACCCGCCTGTTCCAGCGGATCGCTTTTCAGCCAATCCTGTATCTCGCCCGTGCATTCCCGCAGACTGCGCTTTGACAGTGAAGCAGCAGCGCTCAGCTGTTCTTCCGGCGTGCCTTTCAGGCGTTCCAGCAGAACATCCAAGGACACTTCGGTGCCGCCGGATCTTTCACTGATCTGATACTGCAGATCCTTTTTCAGTTTTTTCAGTTCCGCTTCTGTATCCAAAGGAACATAAGGCATGTTCAGTTCTCGCTTTACAATCGCCATTGCCTCGGTACTGCTTCCTTTTTTCATCAGGTCCCTGATCTCTTCCAGGACCTCATCATAATAGTTCGCCATCCATCCTCCTCAATAAAAAATAAAGCCGACAACAGTCTGTTATCGGCATTTATATTACTATGGTGTCCTGGAGGAGATTCGAACTCCTGACCGTCCGCTTAGAAGGCGGGAGCTCTATCCAGCTGAGCTACCAGGACAGCGATTAATAATATAACAGAACAGCCCGTTATTTACAAGAAACAATTCACTTTTTGTATTCCTTTTTTTCCCATGAGACGTTTTTTCCGTCCAAAGTAACGATCATATACGTTGGACAGCTGCCATCCCGATTATGCCAGATCGAACCTGGATTCAAACAGACAACGCCATCAACCATACCAGCATACGGCACATGCGAATGTCCAAAGCAGGCAATATCACATCCCTTTGCCTTGGCTTTAGCAGCGATCATCTCATAATGGCCGAACATCATATCGCGATGTCCATGAGACAGATAGATCTTATGTTCCCCGATCTCTAATACGAGATTCATCGGATATTCACCATAGCCGTCATTATTCCCCTGCACGCAGGCAAATCCCTCCATCGTTCTTTTCGGGAATTCTGAATCGCCGCAGTGCAGAAAATAATCTGCCTTGGGATATGTTCTTTTTAAATATGCTAAGCCGTCGCTTGTACGATGGCTGTCGGAGCACAGAATGATCGTGATCTTTTCTGACATGACAATATTATATATGAGAATCGCGGCAATTCCTAAAAAATGGTATAAACCACAATAAGTTTCATGATAAAATAGCAGAAACGGAGGACATCCTATGGGAATCAGTTTTGCGCCTTACAATTTTTGGATCCTTTATGGAGCCTGTGCTATCCTGCTGATCTGCCTGATCATTTTAGGCATAAAGGCAGGAAAGATGATGAAAGCCATCCGAACATATCAGCCTGCCTTCAAGCATATCCAGAAAAATATTCAGCTGGCTCAGATCAAAGCAGAAGCTATGCAGGAAAAGAAACAGGAAGATGATGCAAAGAATAAGAAGTGGAAGATCCTGCTGCCCTTCCTTCTAGCTATCAAACATACCTATGATAATGATGCTTCCTTAAAAGGTATGAAAGGAATGGCCAAAGCTGCCAAACAGACGGCAGAAAGAAACAATGAGCAGCGCCGCATCTTTGCACAGTTCAAAAAAAATTATCAGTAAAAAAAGACTTTGGCAGATCATTTGTCAGAGTCTTTCTTTTCATCATTCAATTTCTGATGCAGTGCTTCGTAGACTGCCTGTGCCGTCTTTTCCGGTACATGTTCCGCAATCTCTTCCATAGAAGCATTCTTCAGATTGGTAAAGCTGCCAAATTCCCGCAGCAGCATTCTTTTTCTCTTGGGGCCGATCCCTTCAACTTCATCCAGTACGCTTTTTGTCTCCGCTTTTGATCTGAGCTTGCGGTGATAGGAAATTGCGGTACGGTGGACTTCATCCTGCATCCGCGTCAGCAGGAAGAACAGACTGTCATTCTTATCCAAAGCGATCGTATTGCCTTGGCTGTCCATCAGAGAATCAGTCGTATGTTTATCATTCTTGACAAGCCCCATGATATTGATCTTATCCAGAAGTCCTAACGAGGATAGGATCTCTTTCACTGCTTCGATCTGCGTCCAGCCGCCATCGACCAAGATGCCATCCGGCAGTCTGCCATTCTCTTTCAGCAGACGGAAATAGCGGCGATAGATGACTTCCTTCATAGAATCAACATCGCTGTTTGCCGTATGCAGCTTATATAAGCGATAGGACTTGCGATCCGGCTGTCCATCTTCATAGACAACGCAGCTGGCGACCGTAAAGGTCCCTGAGATATGTGAGTTATCAAACAGTTCGACTCGATTCATCGGTACCCCGGCAAGTTCATTGAGATGCTGGACTGCCTGCTCCACCTGCTCCTCCTGATGTTCAGCGACATTGAACTTCAGGTCCAGCTGTGTTTTGGCATTTCCCTGGGCCATCTCCATCAGCTTACGGCGATAGCCTTTCTGCGGCTGTACGATCGGGATGCCGATCACTTCAGAAATACTGCTGACATCCATCTCTTTCGGCAGAACAAGCTCTGAAGCACTTGGATGATCCTGATAGTACTGGATCAGGAAGGAGACAAACTCTTCTTCCCCTTCGCCATACAGCGGCTTCAGTCGGTATTCTTTATTCAGGATCGTCCCTCGGCGGACAAGCAGACCAGCAATCGCCAAATAGCCGCGGTCGCTGTAATATGCAAAGATATCCATATCTCCCTGATTGTTCTTTTCAATATTCTGCTTATCGCCGGCTACCGCATGGATCGATGCAAGAAGCTCTTTATATTCCTGTGCTTTTTCAAATTCCAGTGCATCAGATGCTTTCTGCATCCTTTTTTCCAGTTCCTGTGCAATTTCTTTGGTATCGCCTTTCATAAAGCGCGTTACCTTTTCACTCATCTCTGTATATACATCCGCATCCACCGGATACTGACATGGTCCTAAGCACTGTCCCATATGATAATACAGGCAGACTTTATCCTGCATACGGACACATCTGCGGAAAGGATATAAAGACTGCAGGAGCTTTAATGTGACCGAAGCTGCATTCGCATCCGGAAAGGGACCGAAGTAAGCAGCTCTGCGGTCTTTCTTCAGATCACGGGCTGTCATCAGCCGCGGGAACTCCTCTTTGGTCAGTTTGATATAGGGATAGCTGGAATCATCCATGAACTGAATATTGTATTTCGGACGATTCTTCTTGATCAGATTGATCTCCAATACGAGTGCTTCTTTTTCTGAAGCTGTTACAATGAAGTCAAAATCATCGATATTCTGCACCAATTTCTGTGTCTTGAAATTATGCGCACCGACAAAATAGGAATTGACGCGGTTATGCAGGTCTTTTGCTTTGCCTACATAAATGATCGTTCCACTCTTATCTTTCATCTGATAGCTGCCTGGTTCATGCGGCAGCTCTCTTAGTTTTGCTTTGATATATTCCTGATCCATAGTCTACTTTAAGTCTACTACCGTTGCACCGGTCCCGCCTTCATTTGGCATTCCCAAGCGAAAGGATTTTACATCAGGATCTTTGGTCAGATGCTCATGCACTGTTTTTCTCAATCTTCCGGTGCCATCGCCATGGATCACACGGAACGTCTTCAGCCCATGTATCTTGGCCGTATCCATATAGTTCTCCAAAGCCTCCAGTGCTTCATCTGCATGCATGCCGATGAGATTGACTTCGCTAGGAATGCTGGCAAAAATATTCTGTTCCTTTACCTGCACCGATATCTCAGGCTTCATCTTTGGAATGACATGGCTGCTTGGCCGGATCTGATCCTTCCTGACCCGCATCTCGCGGCCATTGATCAGGATCAGAATCTCCTTCTTTTCTATTTTCAGGATCTGACAGACGGTCGAAGAAGAACGCAGTTCTACTGCATCGCCCACATGATAGACCGTATTGGCAAGAGACTCATCCGGTCTGATCTCAGCTTCATTCATTGTCTTCAGCTTTGAAGCCTTCTGCAGTGCTTCATGGTATTTGCTCGTCTGTTCGCGATCCCGTATTTCTTTCAGGATATCATCTGCTTCCCGACGGATCTTTTCCAAATATTCATCTGCTTCGGCCTGTGCTGTATCATGGAACTCATCCTTTTCTTTGGCCAGAATGATCTTTTCTTTCTTTAATTCTGCCGCGATCTCCAGATTTGATCTCACCAGTTTCTCCAGCTGCTCCCTTTTATTCTCATTATCATTCAGCTGCTTCTCCAGACGTTCCAGCAGAAGATCTTCTTCGCTCTTTGCCTGATCTTTCAGAAAACGGGCATATTTGATAATGGAAGCAGGCAGGCCATACTTTTCAGCAACTTCAAAAGCATTCGACTGGCCCGTCAGGCCTTCGGTATATTTATACGTCGGCACAAGCTTTTCCATATCGAACTGGACGCTAGCTAATAGAACATCTGTATGTTTCTTGCCATAGAGCTTCAGACGGTCATAATGCGTCGTGCAGATCGTCATGCATCCCCGCTTGCGCAGTTCATTCAGCACTGCAATAGCAAGTGCTTCGCCTTCTTTCGGATCGGTGCCGGAACCAACTTCATCCAGCAGCACCAGCGAATTCTCGGTTGCCTGATTGGCTACTTCAGCCTGCTTGGAAATATGCGCACTGAAAGAAGAAAGTGAACTTACCACTGACTGATCATCGCCGATATCCGCAAAGACACGGTCAAAATAGGGAAGCACTGCTTCTTCACACGTAATCGGCATCCCGCAGTATGTCATCAGGACAAACAGACCGATGACTTTCAAAGAGACCGTCTTGCCGCCGGTATTCGGGCCGGTGATCAGAAGCACTTTCTGCGGCTGCTTCAAGGAATAATCGTTGGCAACTACTTTCTTTGCATCAATCAGCGGATGCCGTGCTTTCTTTAAAAAGATCTCTTTCTGTGTGCTCAGTTCCGCACAGCATGCATCATGCTGGCTGCCCCACTGTGCCTTTGCAAACAATGCATCCAGCAATGCACATGTATCAAGATTAGCCAGTTCTTCCTTCGCGATGATGCGGATCTCTTTTGAGCATTCCGTTAAGATGCGATGGATCTCTTCTTTTTCTTTTTCAGCAAGTTCCTGCCGCCGATTGTTGGGACCGATCAAAGATGCCGGTTCTACATAGGATGCCTGTCCAGAAGCACTGTCGCCATAGAACATGCCGCCGAAAGCATTCTTGTCAGATGCTTTTACTAAGATCACTGCACGGTCGCTGCGGTAGGTCACAATTGCATCTACGACCTGATCAGCATGCGCTGCAACGAATTTATTTGCCGCATTGGCAATGTCATTTTCGGCGCGGCGAAGTCCGCTGCGGATACCATGCAGTTCATTGGAAGCACTGTCCATCACTTCCCCATATTCATTGATGCATTTCGTCAGATATTTTTCTGTTCTGCTGTGGACCATCAAAGTACCGATCAGTTCCTGCAGATTTGGATGATCTACTTCTGCAATTGTTTTTTCATAGCTGATCACAGCTTGGATACCCTGGATCAGGCGGATCTCCTGTACGCATTCTGCTCCTGAAAGGATCCTGCCTTTATCTGCATTCACCAGCATCTCACGGATATCGCTGATCCCGCCGAAAGGCATTGTACCGTAATGAATGACTGTCGCCAATGCTTCTTTGATCAGATCATGATCCCGCTGGATCACAAGCTTATCAAAGGATGGCTTGGTCTTTGCAATGATCTCTCGGCCAAGCGAAAACGCGCAGTATTTTTTGACCTGCTCTAAGATTACATTCAATTCCAAACTTGATTCAACGCTCATATTCCCTCACTCTGCACTGCCGGAAGTGCTCTGACTTGGCAGAAAGCTTCCGATCGGATTCTGTTCTTTTGCGACTTCATTGAAATCTGTGATCAGTTTCAGCAGATCTTCGGTTTCATAGAGCGGCTTCAGTACCGTATTGACCGCCGCATTATTTGTATTTTGGATCACACCGAGAACGGATTGATCGACAGCTTTCGCACCATTGCTGAAAAGCGGTGTGCATAGAATCAAAGAAAGCACCATGCACCAGATCACTGCTTCGCACGCCCCCAATACAGTTCCCAAGATCTCATTGATCTGCTTTAAAACAGGGATCCTCTGCAGTCCGATGAATATTTTATCGAGGATCCAGAAACAGATCTTCAGTCCGATGAACAGCAGGAAGAACCACGCCACCCGATTCAGCAGCGGATAGATCATGTCATGCAGCAGTTCCATCCCGCTCGGCATCCATGCCTCAGGCCATAGCGAGATCTGTTTCTGCAGTGTTTCAGAAAATACCCACGCACCATACAGAGAAAGCAGCGTACCGCCCAGACTGATCAGCATTCTCAGCAGTCCGCGATGCCATCCTTTGATCAGGCACAGAATAAAGATCACAGCCGCCGCTATATTTATATATAAGATCCAATTTTCATCAATTGCTATCATTGCTTCCTCATTTCCTGCTAAAATGATACTCAAATTCATGTTCATATACAAATCATTTGGTAAAATGATGTTATGGAAAAACAAAATATCTATACATGCCTTCTTTCCAAAGAGCAGGAAAAAAAGCTTTATGATGCCTGGCATGAAACAGAGACCAAAGCTCCTCCCTATGCCAAATGGCAGCTGCGCCCGGAGAACTGTGTCATTACCTGCTATGCTTCCGGCAAGACAGTGTTTCAGGGCAGGGATGCATCTGTATATGCCTCCGCTTTTATAAATACGGACACGCCATCTGTTCCAGCGAAGAAGACTGTCAGCACTAAGAAAACAGGTTCTTTTCCGCAGGCGGGCAGCGATGAAGTCGGCACCGGCGATTACTTTGGACCTGTATGTGTCTGTGCGACTATCGTTTCACCAGAAGATCTATCTCTGCTCCAGGAACTTGGTGTCCGAGATTCCAAGCAGCTCAATGATGCGGACATTCGCCGTATCGCTCCTAAGATCATGAAACAGATCCCATATTCCCTGCTGATCCTTGATCCGGCAAAATACAATGAAGTTCATAAAGACAATAATATGAATGCCATCAAATCAAAGCTCCATAATCAGGCATACGTCAATCTCACAAAAAAATATCAGCTGCCATCTTTGAAAGTCATTGATCAGTTCACTCCCGAAAATCTTTATTACAAATATTTAAAAGGTGAAAAAGAGATCATGCGGGGCATTCACTTTGAAACCAAAGCAGAAGATAAATATCCTGCGGTCGGTGCTGGTTCTGTGATCGCCCGCTATGCTTTCCTGACCAAGATGGATGAGATGGAAAAGAAATGGAATATGTCTTTTCAAAAAGGAGCCGGCACAAAAGTAGATGCATGTGCAAAGGACTTTGTTAAAAAATACAGCTTTGATCAATTGTCAGAAATAGCTAAGATGCATTTTAAAAATACGGAGAGACTGTAGAGCCTTCCGTATTTTATTTCGATGTATTTGGTACTTTGTCCACATGCAGAGAAATTGTATTGCTGATGCGAACAAGCTCGACACCTGCTGCTTTCAGCATTCTCTTTGATGCGATATTTGTATCTGTGCCATTGTATTTATCTGATTCATATACGATCTTCTTGATACCTGACTGAATGATCGCCTTGGCACATTCATTGCATGGAAATAAAGAAACATAGATCGTGCATCCTCTGACCGATCTCTGACTGTTCAGGATCGCATTCAGTTCGGCATGAACCACAAAGGCATACTTCGATTCCAAGACTCCGCCGACTCTCTGCCATGGGAAATCTGCGTCCGATACGCCCGAGGGAAAGCCATTGTAGCCGACCGAAACAACCCGATGATTTTCATCAACGATAGCCGCGCCGACTTGTGTGCTTGGATCCTTTGAACGCAGCGCCGACAAATGCGCCAATCCCATAAAATACTCATCCCAGCTCAATACATCTTCTGTTCGCTGATCCATCTTCATGCCTCCTTCTGCACGAGTGCATCCTGCAATACGGAACCTGATCCATAAATATTATCCAGCTTCTTCGCCATACCGTTAATATATGATGATGGCAGTACATTCTTTTCTGCACTCAGTATATGATAATCTGACAGAATATAGATCTGATTGGAAGGAATATAGGCATTTTGATAGGAAAGATATCCTAAGCACAGCACCAAGGCAGCAGCCGCGAACCAATATGGCTGTTTTTTCTTTTCATTGACCGGATCTTTTACAAGGATGCCAGTCAGCACAGCACCGGTGACAGCACCGCCTAAATGAGCGATCCAGGAAACACCTGGCATGAAATTGATCAGCAGGTTGATGACGATCGTGCTCATCAAAGCATTTCTGATGCGCGGGATCCGCATGCCTCCCATCCGATAGATCAGGATGATATAAGCAGCAATCAGTCCATACAGACCAGCTGACAGTCCCACCGCGATCGTATTCCCCTGACAGGCAAATAAGAAGGCACTGCCGCCGATCACCGAACAGAGCAGAATGGTCAGAAATTTCCATCGGCCAAGTCCCTCTTCCAATGCCATGCCAAGCGAATACAGCGACATGATATTGATCATCAGATGCCATACACTGGCATGCACGAACCCTACCGTTAAGAAGCGCCACCATTCTCCCGCTAAAATGAACGGTTTATAGTATGCTCCAAACAGGATCATGCCTTCCGTATCATTGGCATATCCTGCCAGCATCTGCATCAAAAAAACAAAGACACAGATGGCACTGATGCATATCGTTGCGTACGGCAGCTTTTTTTTCATTTTCTGCTTTCCTCTCTGAGCATGTCCAATAATTGTTCAAAGTATGCAGGCAGCGGTGCCTGAAAGGTCATTGTCTTTCCGGTACGCGGATGGACCAGCGTCAGCTGATAGGCATGCAGCACCTGTCCCTGCGTATCCATATACGGACAGACACCGCCGTATTTTGTATCACCCATAACAGGATGCTTCATATATTTCATGTGCACCCGGATCTGATGCGTTCTTCCTGTCTCTAGGCGGCATTCGATATATGTACTGTTCAAAAAGCGTTCTTTAACGACAAAATGCGTGACCGCATCTTTGCCATGATCTTCCGTTACTGTCATTCTCTGCCGATCGCGGGGATCTCTGCCGATCGGGGCATTGATCTTGCCCGCTTCCGACTGGATAACACCATTGACAATTGCCAGATATTCCCGATGGCATGTCTTATCCTCCAATTGCTTGGCAATCGAAGTATGTGCCATATCATTCTTGCATGCAACAATGCATCCCGTCGTATCTTTATCGATCCGATGAACAATGCCCGGTCTGATCTTTCCGTTGATGCCGCTGAGATCTTTGCAATGGTACAGCAGTGCATTGACCAGTGTTCCCGTATAGTTGCCAGGGGCAGGATGTACGACCATTCCCTTGGCCTTATTGATCACAATAATATCTTCATCTTCATACAGAATATCCAAAGGGATATTTTCCGGTTCTACATCGATCGGTGCATCTTCCGGCACATCGCAGACGATCACATCCCCTGCATTCATCCGGCAGGAGCTCTTGGCAGCTTTGCCATTGACAAAGATCTCGCCGTCTTTGGCAAGTTCCTGCACTCTGGTACGCGAAAGATCTGAGTTCTCGCTCAGATACTTATCCAATCTCATACCAGTATCTTCTTCAATTTTCCACTCTTGTCTGCTCATGTTTTTTCTCTTCTAAAAAAGATGCCAGGATCAATAGGATCACACCGACCGTCAGGCAGCTGTCTGCGATATTGAAGATCGGAAAATCATATCCAAATATAAAGAAATGCAGAAAATCTCTGACATATCCTAATAACAAACGATCTGCTAAATTCCCCGCAGCCCCAGCAATCATCAGAGCCAGAGAGATCTTGGTCAGTCGATTCGGATTCTTGTAGATCATATACCATAGCATCACCCCGATGGCTACCGTCGCTGCTAAGCAGAAGAATGCCTGATGCCCGCTCAGCATGGACCATGCCATACCTGTATTTTCAGCATATGTAATATAGAAAAAATTCCTGATGATCATAACGCTGTGCAGTGCTGTATTCGAAGCAATCCAGATCTTCGATATCTGATCTGCTGCAATGCATACTATAATTAATAAAATAATCATTTCTTTCCTCAGTTCCTCTTTGCAAATACTGCAAATTCTTCTAATTCATACGGTTCATATTTCTGTGAAAGCTTCGCATAGGATGCTTCCGCATCTTCTGCTTTGAAATCTTCCTTCATCCGATCTGACAGCTTTTTCTTCAGCAGAATACTGTCCTCTTTCGTAAAAGCACCATCTCTTACCGCACATACTTCATTGCCTTCATTCAGCAGTACGATCTCATACTGATACCCATCTCCCGTATGCAGGGACTGCAGGACATCTTCATCTGCTTCTTTGATGCAGAATGGCAGATCGCTGACCTCAATGCAGTCATAGACTTCCAAAAGGAAAGCATCGCTGATCCCTTTCTGTATGAAAGTCACTGTCACATCATTGTGCTGCACGCCTTGTATTTCTTCCGGCTGCCATACTTTATCTTTGATAAAGAACAGCCATGTATTCTTCTGAAAATCCAGCCAGATCCCATCTTCACATTTCAGATCCACAATCTGTTTCTTTGTATAAATTGACATGAATGCCGCCTTTCAACAACCTGAATTTTAACAGCTATGGCACTATTTTACAATTGCCGCCCAAGGGATGAAAAAAAGCACCGAAGTGCTCACTGTTCCGTATACTGCTTTAAAGCCTTTGCTATCTGATCTGGACAGGAAGTAGACTTCATCCCGCAATGGATGCCTTCCAATGCCTGGATCACATCATCCAGCTTCTTGCCTTTGACCAAGGCACCGATGCCTTTCAGATTTCCATTGCATCCGCCTTCTACGGTTAGTGATTCAATGATATCTCCATTGATCTCGAAGATCATTTTGCGTGAACAGACGCCTTTTGGGCGATACTCATAATGTGTGCTCATAGATATGCTCCTTACGCAGATATCCTATCATATCCTGATGAAAAAGTTGAAAGGATTGCTCTAAAGTGGTACTGTGCACGGATATGGATAAAGATATAGAAAAGTTCCATGAGCCTCTGCAGAAGGCTCTTGCTGAGAAAAATATTGTACAGCTGTCAGAAGTGCAGAAGCAATGCATTCCGCATGCTTTGAACGGAGAAGATGTATTTGCCCAAGCTCCAACTGGCTCTGGGAAGACATATGCCTATCTCCTGCCGATCCTGGAACGGATTGAGCTCCAGGGCAAAGGAAAGCATCTGCCGCAGGCCATCATCCTTTCACCGACGAGAGAGCTCTCTCTGCAGATTGCAGATACCGTCAGAGAACTTCTGGCCCACATTGAAGGGATCCGTACAGCAGTATTAACGGGCGGCGTGGATATGAATGCCCAGGTACGTTCTTTTAAGAATGGTGCCGATATTGTCATCGGTACCCCAAGCCGCATCTGCGATCATTTAAGAAGACATACACTGAAAACAAAGAACTGCCATACCGCAGTATTGGATGAGGCAGACGTCATGCTGAGCATGGGCTTTGAAGAAGATGTCAGGACCGTATTGGCACAATTGCCGGAACATCAGACCATGCTGTTCAGTGCCACATACCCTGATGAGATCAGACAGCTGGCAGAACAGTCCCTGCAGGATCCTTTTGAATGTCAGATCCAGCAGGAAACTCTCTTGGAACAGAAGATCGCCTATCATGCTTTTGATCTGAAAGAGAAAGAAAAGCCAGATCTTTTATTCTCATTGCTAAAGAGACAGCAGAAATGCATTCTCTTTGCCAATACGATCAGGACCTGTGACTTTCTGCAGAAGCTTCTTCATCAGAAAGGCTTCTCGGCCGAAACAATCCACAGCGATATGGACTACAGCATTCGAAAGAGGATCATGCAGGAATTCAGGGATGGTCCCCTGCAGACCCTGATTGCCACAGATGTAGCATCACGAGGCATTGATATTCCTGCTGTATCCTGTGTGATCCTATATGATCTGCCGGACAATGAAGATTCCCTGATTCACCGGACAGGACGCACAGCCAGAGCAGGCAATACCGGTGAAGTTGACCTCTTTGTCACAGCAAAAGATCGCCATCGCTTTCCCCTGAAAAAGTATTTCCCTGATCTGAGCGAGAAAACATATATTCCTGATGCACACTAAAAGAGAAACCAAAATGCGGTCTCTCTTTTTTTGCTTCAATTAACTTCTTCTGCGATCCTTCATCCGTATCGCAGCACATCCGATCATGAGGATCATCGATGAGATATTCAGATAGATCCAAAGACGATTGTCCCCTGCTTTGGTATCCGGGATGACTTCATCCTGTACATTGCTGCTGCCATTGATATAGAAGTAAGCTGTCGGCACTTCTGTATGATTCCGATAAGAAGCAGTCAGTTCATGTCTGCCCACCTTCAGAGTATTTAAGAAGGATGCTTTGATCCAGATCTTTGTACTTCCTTCTTCAACAGAATAGTCTGTTCCTTCAGTCAGAGCGATACCGTCTGCTTTCAGGCCGGTCAACAGATCCAAGTTTCCATTGATTTCAAAATAGAGATCATCAGAGCTTCCCAACGTATGAGAACCATCATTGCCAATCGTGAATTCATACTGGATTGCCGTCACGTGCAGCGTGATCTTAGCCAATGAATATCCATATTCGTTCTCTGCTTTGACATAGAATGTATAATCACCAGCTGCCTTTGGCTTGCCAGATAAGACACCATCCGCACTGAGGCTCATTCCCTCTGGCAGTTCATACCCATCCGCCACACTGAATTCTGCAGATGTACCATCCGAAACAGAAGCATCCAGCTGCTTCGAGAAATCAGTCTGCTCTGGCAGGGTGATCTCTGCATCGGCAATGATCGGTTCCATTGGATTCAGTATTACCTGATATGTATACGTACGATGGATGCTGTCATGCATATTATCTGCAGATGCCCATGTTTCAATACTGTATTCTTCACCCGCAAGCGAGCCTTCTAAGATGATCGCATTTCCATCATAGATCTGTTCCGTGCCATCAAACCCTTTGCCGGTCACCATGTAATGTATGACAGGATTTATATCCTCTGTCTTCAGCGTGATCAATGAGGTATCTGTATAGATACCGCTCGATAGATTCGCCTCAACAGGTGAAGCCTGTTTATCTGTTGCCTCAATCGTTATATCTCTTTTGAATGTCAGATTATAATTCTCTGGATTTTCAACATTTTCCGGCAGTTCAACCGTACCTGTCATCGTGATGGTCTGTTTACTTGCGCTCTTTGCATCATAGCCATTCGGCCATGTCCATTGAACAGGTACACTGATCTGATTTCCATCTTTCAATGTCAGAATCGCATTGGATGTACTGACGAAACTGCTTTCGGCTGTTCCGTTAGCGTACTTGGAAGTGAAACCAGTATCGATATCTGGTTCAGCAGCCAGGACGGCGTTGCCCATTGTTACTGTATAGTAGCCAACAAATGAACCATATTCCGAAGTGAGCGGGCATTTTTTGCCATTGATCATCAGCGATACAGTATCCGACATATTGAAGACAGGTGTCGTCGGAGCCCATGCAGAAGTTCCTTTCAATCTCATCCGGATCTTGCCTTCGTGATCTGGATTTAAAGTGATCTTCGCTGTATATGAACCGCCATATTCTGCCTTATCCGCAGATGACCATTCTATTTTCAGATCATCCGGATGGATCTCATACGTATTTGTTATGGTGACAAATGCCGAAGAAATACTGTCCGTCACCGATGAACCTATGATTGGATCTGCAAGTTCGATATTGATCTGATTGACCTGCGGAATAAATACTGCGGTCAGGACCACATCTTTGCTTCCCATTGTAAACATCTGTGAAGATGACGAATCAATAGTTCCATCTTCCTTTTGCCATCCATAGAATTCTTCATCAGCTTCCATCGGTTTAATAATTGTTACAGTACTCTCTGTTTTGTACTGATAGATCGCAGTGCTGAAGACCTTTTTCAGATTCGCATCATAGCTGTTCACTGTTACTGTATATGGAACTGAGTAATTGAAGGTTGCACTTGCGACTTCACTGCTCTTATAGCCATCAATGACAAGATATGCCTTTACTTTATATTGGCATGTCTTTCCTTTCTCACCTGTCATTTGGATACTTGATGAATAGACATTGCTGTTGATATCTGGATCTGCAGGATCAGCAGCGTCACCTTCGCTGACTTTTGTATACGTATAGTAGATCGTACCTTCGCTGTACCGCTTATTGATCGTGATGATACCGTTGCCTTCATCAAACGAGAATAGTGGTTTCTCAGCTTGATCAATAGATCCGGTGTCATATGCAAAGGCCACTGTACGAGTTAGAGATACACCTTCTTTGACTTCTGCATCACTAGGAATTGCGGTTTGATCAATCGCACAATTAAATTTCATCGACTGCCCTTCAATATCAGATACAGTCACATCAGCTGCCTGTGTATCTCCATCAGCATAAACAAGCAAAGCTTTCTTCGCAATATAACTCTTCATGACGGCAGAAGTCGTTCCTTCCGGAACAATTGTTTCACTGTCATTCCATGAAACGGATATGACCTGTTTCTTCTCTGTTGTATAAATAATATATGCAGTAACACTTCCGTCATCATTGAAATCGATGGTATTGACAGCTGCGCCATTGTCAACGACAATGCTGTCTTTCGTAAAGGATTCTTTGTCGAACTTATGCGTATCATCCGGCGTCAGTGTCACAGCCGCGACCCGTTTCTGATAATAGCCAGGCTTGCTGCTGTCCATCCATTTCACCTTCACAGATGCAATGCCTTCTGTAGATGAAGAAACGACGTTTGAAAGTGCTGTGTTTGCAACTGGTACAGGCATGCTCAACGCTGCTGTGGAAATAGCAGTATTGCTGCTGTAATTTGCACGCAGAACAACATCGTATGCAGGCATGTCGAACGACAGCGATTTAGAATTGCATGTCAATGTTCCAATCTGTGTACCATCTGTTTTCTCTGCTGTCCATTTTACAAAATTGTATCCTGTAGCAGCCGGTGCAGCCATAGAAACAGTCTCACCAATCTTATAGTTTCCAGCATCGTATTCCGTCTGTCTCAGTTCAGTATTTGTTTTTGCATCATATACTTTCACCGATACTTTATAATTGGAAACAGCTGGATTGCCTTCTGTTGCAACAAAGCGGTAGCAGAATGTAATTGAGCCATCATCGTTTCGTGCTCCTTCGGCAGCATTTCCATTTACTGTGCCTGTCACTGTATCAGCAAATACATATTCTTCCGTAGGCAGATGAACTGTGATTTTTGCCGTATAAGAAGTTCCCGCATCTGCTTTTCCATCGACGATACTGTTTGGGCTCCAAACAATATCTGCACTTGTATGATCCGCCAAAGTATTTCCATTGATCTTAACAGAAGCTTCAGTATCAACTGTTTCGCCCTGAACAGGAGCATCCGCAGTAAATTCATAGCCGCTGATCACTGTCTTATATTGTGCTGTCAGTTCTACATCCGCGTCAGGCATTGTAAATGCAGTGGTCTTCTTTGTACTGTCAGCCAGTACAATATCTCCTGCAGTGATTTTCCAGCCTGAGAATACTTTTCCATCTGACGGATCATCAGCTGTGATCTTTACTGTGTCACCAGCCGAGAATGAAGTACTTTCAATATCTGCAGAAGTTGTGCTCTTACCACCAGTGACTGCAACTGTATGCATGGATGGCAGTGTGATTGCATATTGCATTTCAGTAACATCACTATCATCGTATAAGTCATTGGACTTAACATATGCTTTAACAGTTATATTCTTTGTACTTCCTGTTGTACCGTTCAGAGAAATCTTTGAATTATACAATGTATAGTTTTCTTTTGGATCAGCACCATCCGTCGTATAACAAATCATTCCGCCCTCTGGTGAAGTCAGTGATATGCTCTGATTCTCTGTATATGTACCGCTCTTAATATCAGCGATTGGCTTGGAATATGCAGACTTTGCTTTGACTGTTGCAATATATGTCATATTAGATATTCCATTTGCATCGACATATGACGGCAATTCTGGTGTATTAGTATATGTTAAAGTCTGTTCCGTTTTAGTACCGGAATCATACTTTTTTTCAATTGACCAATTGCCACTTGTTAAAGTAAGCTGTTCAGCATATCCATCTGTGAAATGAAGAATTGCTTTGGATGGAAGATCTGCTGTAATTGCAGCTGTTACATCTGCATCGCTTGCATGTATATAAGTCCCAGAAGCAGTATATTCAATAGATGCCAGCACAGCTTTTGCAGTTGTATAGGAAACCATAACAGTGATTGTTCCATCATTACTTAATGTCGATTGTTTTATTGTTCCGGTAGAGCATGAAATATGACTAAGTGTATCAGAGCTGAACTGATATCCCTTATTAGGAGTCAGCGTAATCATAGCAATGCAGTCTTCATCATAATATGGCTTGCCAGAAGTACTCCACTGCTGCGAAACTGTAAAATTAGAACCATCTTCTGGCCTTGCATCAGTTGGAAGATCCTTTTGTACTATTGGTGTGCTCAATATAATACTTGGTTTATCGATAGTTATACCATCCGGCATATACTTTACAGTTATTGAAACATCAGATGCGGGCATAGTGAATTCAACTGTAGTAGAAGTACTTTGATTATCGTTCATACTCCAATTTCTGAAATAGTAGTTATGTAGAACACTAACAGGAATGCTTACCTTTGTTCCTTCAGCATATTTGAATGATATCGTGCCGATCGTGGTATTATTTTTGCTTTCATCTTGATTTGTTACAGTAACTGTATGCGTTGTTACAGTATCTTTTGCGAATTGATAAATCACTTTCACTTCAGTATCACTGATTCTTTGAACTACTGCATTATTGTCATTGACTTTTGCAGTAACCCCGTCTGCATAACAAGCCTCTCCTGCTGTTAAAGGTACAGTGATTTCTGCAGTATATGTATCATCTGATGTATCAAGATCTGTGATTAATGCTGTTTCATTTGCTATTGCAGCATCAGATCCATTCTTGACTGAATTCACTGAGGGACCTCCTGTTTCAAATAGAGATGAAACTGTCAGCTTCAAATCTGCAACACTATATTCAGCGGTCAGGTCAGCCGTGCCAGCAGGCATCACAAAAATATTTCCTGAGCTGTATTTTGATCTCAATAGATTAACACTGTTATCATTAACATTCCATTGTTTGAAAGTTGTTCCTGCGGGCAGGTCTTTCGGTCGAATAAATATAGACTTATACGAATATGATTCTGTAATTTGTGTATCAATTTTTTCTGCAAGAACTGCATATCCATTCTTAAGGATGATATCATGTTTTATTCCAGCATCCTGATTGAATGTATAAACAAAGGTCTTCGTATTGCTGTCAAGATATCCATCTTTCGTTGCATAAGCATTGATCGTATAATCTGTCTTTCTGCCTTGTGTTCCTGTAATAGTGAATGGTCCCGTATACTTTATCGATGCTTGATTATCAGCATCCTTTGGATCCGAACCATCCATTGTGTAATAGATATCTGCTCCATCTTCACACTGTAAAGTAATTCCCTTAGAAAGAGAATCAGAAATGATTTCGGATTCTGGAGATGCTGTTACATCATACAGTCTTCTTGCCTGAAGGATATTTACCGTAATAGGCTTGATGATATTAACGTTATTAGGATTGATAAAATTGGATTCTTCAAGATCAATAGAAGCATTTAACGTTATAGTCTGTTCATCTGTATTAGAAGAATCATAGTTCGAACCTTCCACAGCAGAATATACAAGCGGTGCTGAAGCAGAGATATTATCATTTTTATTGATAGTTGCATAAATATTCTTCTTTTTGACCGCTGCTATGACATCATCCATGGTGACGCTGCTGCCATAAACATGATCGATCTCTATTGAATCTGGGATGGAAATAGTATTGATCAGATTCGGCAGTTCAAACTCCATCGTCATGTAAAGATTGCCATCCGTATCTAGTTTTGCTGCATATTTATAATTTTCCAATGGTTCTGTACTTGCATCTACTTTATAACTGTTGCCAATCAGTGTTCCGAAAGATGGTGCTTTCGTACCATCAGCGTTTACAATCTTCGGCAGAATAACCTTCGCTTTGCAATTTGTAATTGAACTAGAACTGTCGCCCTGGCTCCATTGCACAGCAGCCGGTTCCCCATCACTTGAAACACATGCATCAGTTTCGCCCACGTACCCCGAAGACTTATAAGAACTTGTGCCGTTGCTGACATACCAATTCACAGTATTGCTCAGTACAGTTTTACTGCCATCTATATACATTTCATAATTATTTGATGAGCTTGTGCCGCTGCCATTGAACTGAAGTCTCACATCATTAAATCGTTTTATACGGTCTGTCGTAATTGTCACATCACCGACAGGCATAATGAAACTGGTCGTAGCAGAGGAAATATCTGCGATTTCTATATCTGTATTCTTTGTCGTCCATTTGCTGAAAGTATCTGTATCTGTATCACTGCTGGAAAGCACGACTGTTTCACCGCAGTAATAAGATGCAGTCTGCGTTGTACTTCCATCCTGGATCGTGACTTTGTATTTCTTTGCACTGTTCTTGATCGTATATGTGTAATAGACCGTATCACTGTAGTAGCCATTATGATATGCTCTTGCACTGATCGTATATGTCGTGGTTTCTCCAAAACCAGCATTCAGACCGATATAGCCGCCATAGACTTTGCTTTTCGCATCACCTACCGTTGGCTCTGCATTCTTAGATCCGTCGGTACTGATGGAATAAACGATCGATGCACCAGGTGTAAGTTCTGTCATCTGGATCTTCTGTGCAGTGTAGTATGTTTTTCCGCTTCCAGAAGCACTTGGTGCTTTAAGAGAATCCTTTTCAGAAGACTCCAAATCATATGGATCCGTGCTGAAGCCTTCCCAATCGTCCTGGTACAGATCATCCTGTGCACGCATCCATGCAAAGTTCACTTCAGGATAATGCTGGGTAGCGATTGTAGATGCATTGTATGCCAATGTGCCAACTAAGTTCTGGTTTTTGTATGAATAGTCATACGATACAAATGTCAGCAGAACATCTGCTAATACAGGCCACATTGAATGCAGTTCATTATATTTCTCTGTGCCAAGAACGCTTTCAATATCGCACTTTTCAATTGCTGACCAAATATCTCCAGCCTTATCATTCTTTTTGCTTGTCGTCACCCACTCATAGCCATACTCACCGATGGTCCACATCCAAAGGCTGGTCTGATCGATATAATTCAAGACCTTTGCGAGCTTATTTGTCAGCTGCTTCTGCGTATCCGCATCCATACCGAAGACCAGCTGCAGAACGGTAGAAATCACCGTCTGGAAATTATATGTGGTCGCATCCGGCGTTGACGGAGATACAAGATATCCATCTTTGACATACCAGACACGGCTGTACAGAGCTCTGTATCCTGCTGCATCCTCAGGTGCAGTCACATCATAATGCGAGTTGATGAAATCTTCTTGATAATGAATATTATCACCGAGTCCATAGTGCAGCAGGAAGTTCATTAGTTCAGTGAAGTAATTCGGGATCGAATCGCCCGTCATGACCTTTCCATCCGGATTGATCAGGTCGTACCATAGAACTGCACTTCCTAAATATGACACCGTCGCTTTTTGGAAGTAATCTGTAAAACTGATCTCTGTATTTATTTTATTCAGCTGTTTTAACATCTTTGTACGCAGATTGTTATATTCTGCCGTACCGCTCTTCAGATAATTCGTACTGTTGTCTGAAGATGCTGTATCGCCTGGAATATAGTGGTCAATGCCGTATCTTGTAAAGCCCATAATGCCAGGTGCCACAGTAGGAACTAAGTCTTCTTTATTGATCAGATTATGGATTGATGTATAAGAAGCAGGATCTGATTTAGGGAAAGAGGAATCCCATGTTGTATGGTCAGCATTTCCGCTTAATACAGTGGAGACAGCTCCTTGCGGTGCTTCAAAAGTATAAGCATAGACATTGTCATTGCTTGCATAATCTAAGCCATCGATCACTCTTCTCGCTGTCAGGTTGGCAACGGCACCGCCTCTGGAATAGCCTGTGATCCAGAATTTAGTATTGCTCGATGTCAAATTGCTGTTTGCATAATATTTAGAAATATAATCCTGAATGCCTTCCATGACTTGATCTGCGGCATTGGAGAAGCCCTTGGCTTCACCTGTATCTGCAGCACTGTCATTGATCAAAGCATTGCTGGCCCACTCGGTCGTATAGTTCGCACCGCGCACCGCAATGGCAATCAGATTAGTACCATCCGCAAGCTTCTTTGTTCCTATTTCATAGCCGATCGTATATCCATCATCTGTTTCTGCCGGCAATGGATAATGCGTCGTAAAGTTAGAGAAGCCCAAGCTCGTATACAGATCATTGATATTCTTTGCCTGTTCATCTTCGGCATCATACGGGCGTTTGAAAGCAGCCATCGCAACACCGAGTGAAGCTGTTGCTAGATGCTGATCATAGACCGTTGCATTATTATCAAAGAAGTCATCTGTATAGTAGATACTTGAAGCTGTATCTTTCATATCCGTGACAGAAGTATAGTTGAATTCATATTTTTTTGCCGTTGCATTTGTGTAGTTTGTTCCGCTGACGGTATAAGTATCAGCCCCTACAGATGATCCGGTATCCGGATCCGTGCCCTTTTTGAAATAGAAATTGTTGTTGTTATCATTTTTATCAATATAATATCCATCATAATCTGAACGGAAACACGTCTTGGATATTCTTGCGCAGTCTCCATCACTTGTAAATCGGATATAATCGCCGCCATCATTTCCATCTTTGCTGGAAACATAGATGATACTTTGGCTTGCCAAGGATGAATCATTGTAAATATCACTGTCTGTTCTTAAGAAAAGATTATGATATCCGTTATTCTGACAGTAGACAATGCCGCCCGAGAAGATAATATAGTCTGCTGTTGCAATATAAATACCGCTTCCGGCATCGGAGCTCTTCGATGTATCGTAGCCTGCTTTATTGTTAATAATGGTTGCACTGTAAACGTCGACCTTTTTGGTATTGATATACAGACCGCCGCCATTCTTCAGACATGTATTATTTAAAACAGACACGCCTTTCAGTTTCAGCTGATTTGAATCATCTGTGCCGTTAGCGTACAGACCGCCGCCATTTCCTTGGGAAAAATTGGACGTGATGAAACCGCCGTACAGATAAACACCGCCGGATTCCTGATACAGTCCGCCGCCGTCAACTTCAGCATCGCAAAATCCAATGAGGCCGCCGGTAAGGAAGAAAGCACCGCCAGTTCCTTCATATAAATTGTAATTCATGCCATCGGAACAAATGTAAACACCGGCTCCGTATCCACCATGATCCCAAGCTTTAATAGCCCAGTTATGTACGATCTCACCGCCGGTCATGATCATACCGCCATCTTTATTCTGATGGATAATTGTATCACCGTTTTTATTTCTCTCCTGTTCTTCATAGGAATAGTTATTCATTGCGACACCGCCGCCATTAGCTTCATATGCACAGTTATAGCTGATCGATCCGCCATTCATAATGACAGTAGCTTCATCGGAGTCAACGCAAAGACCGGCACCTGCATATTCAGATGTGTTTCCTGTGATATTGCCGCCATTAATGGTCAGCTTGCCATTTCCAATAACACCGATGCCGCCAGCGCCTTTTTTATTATATCCGCCGCAGATGATACCGCCCTTGATCATTACGTCTTTATTGTCTTCATGGCGGATCCACTTTCTGCTGCCATCCAAATAGCCCCAATGCACAGCAGCTGCATTGCTGTCCTCAATGGTCAAAGAACCTCCGCTTTCAACCGAGATTACAGTTCCGCCTTTATCATCATATCCACGATTGATCACATAACCATTCAGATCAAGCGTCATTTCTGAAAAGACATTGATCGTTCCACGATAATAAGAATTACTGCTTTCGAAAGCCTTTTCACATGAAACACTCGCATTTTCGTATTTCATTTCATATGTATCAGGATCTCTGATCCAATCATGATACAGGGTGAAAGTAACATTTTTATGATTATCTGTGCTTAACTTACTGGCATCCGACCAAGCTTCTGTAATGATAAAAGATGCATTGTCCTGATGGTTCTTGGTGTCTTCTTCGTAATAATACGTAGCAGAGGCACCGTCCATCTGCACTTTGGCGACCAAGGTCTTGCCTGATTGCAGTTCGCTGGAAGAAGCATGGATCAAAGTAAAGAATGATTCAGGAAAAATACTGAAACAAAGTACGGCTGCCAGTGTTAGACAAAAGATACGTCTCCATGTCTTTTTCATATTGATTTCTCCGTTTTCTATATAATATTCAAAGTAGTGTGCAAACAGCGTATAACTGAATTACTATGTGAATATTATATGATAAATCGGCGTCATTCATGTGAACCTTTTTCTCGTTATAGTGCAAAAATTGAATAATAT
>JAKVKC010000004.1 GCA_022486705.1 Solobacterium sp.
ACCATGATACAGAATATCTCCTAAGCATAAGATCCGATCTGGCTGGATCTCTTCGCATACTTTCTGAAAGGCTTGGGCACCGGTCAAATCCCCATGGATATCTGAAACAACTGCATATTTCATAATGATTTCTCCCAGACATATTTTATCAGTCAGGCCTGGAAAAACAATGTATAATAAATCTGTTCCAAAAAGACCGTGATCGCATGACATGGATCTTTGCATCAAGGAATATGCAGCATTATTTGATTTCATTGCATCCAGAAAATGGAGCGATAGGAGGAAAAGAAAATGTCAAATAACAAACAGAAAATTCAGCGGCTCACTTTGGCGGCTTTTTTTGTGGCCATTGAGATCGCCATGGGCTTTACCCCGATCGGATATATTCCGCTTGGACCATTGAGCATTACGACCATGCATCTGCCGGTGATCCTTGCTGGCATTCTTGCCGGACCGGCTTTTGGGGCAGGGATGGGATTGGTCTTCGGTATCACATCTTTCCTGCATGCAACATTCTACCCGACCGTGACTTCCTTTGTCTTTACGCCATTCATTACGATCGGCGGCATTCAGGGAAACTTCTTCAGTCTGATCATCTGCTTTGTTCCACGGATCTTCTTAGGATGGTTCAGCGGTGTGATGTACAATGCACTGGCCAAAAAGATGAAAAATCATATTCTGACGGCGATGATTGCGGCGGTCGTCAATACGCTGATCCATACGGCACTTGTACTGGGCGGCATCTACGTTTTCTTCGCACCTGCCTATGGACAGGCATTGGGAACTTCTACGGCCGGCGTCGCAGCCTTATTGCTTGGCGTCGTTGTGAATAATACAATATTAGAAGCAGTGCTGGCAGGAGTTGCTGTGCCGGCATTGGTCAAAGCACTGCAGCCAAGTGCAGAAAGGATGGGGATCCATCATGTCACAGCAGGAGCGTCAGAATAAATGTGCAGTTATCGGTGTCACCGGAGGCATTGCAGCTTTTAAGATCTGTTCTCTGGTATCTCATCTGAAACAGCAGGGATGCGAAGTCCATGTCCTGATGACGAAAGAAGCAGAAAAATTCGTTACGCCTTTGAGCTTTCAGGCACTCAGCGGCCAGAAAGTCATTACAGATATGTTCACGGTGGACTATACCCCAGAGGTACAGCATATTGCTTTAGCCAAAAAAGCAGACATCTTTGTGATTGCACCGGCAACGGCCAATATCATTGCGAAAATTGCGCATGGCATTGCTGATGATATGCTGACAACGGTATTTTTAGCAGCGAACTGTCCAAAGCTGATCGTCCCGGCCATGAATACACAGATGCTGATGAATCCGATTACGCAGGACAATCTTGCTCTGTGCCGGCATTATGGCATGCAAGTTCTGGAAAGCGATGAAGGATATTTAGCATGCGGCGACACGGGCAAAGGCAGACTGCCGGAGCCGGAAGAGATAGAAGATGCCATGCAGGAAATGCGGTGCACAGATAAATATCTGCAGGGCAGAAAAATATTGGTCACGGCTGGGCCGACGCAGGAAGCTTTGGATCCTGTTCGGTATCTGACCAATCACAGTACCGGAAAGATGGGCTATGCTTTAGCCCGTCAGGCGAGAAATGCCGGGGCAGAAGTAACGCTTGTTGCCGGAGAGAATGCTCTGCCGGATATCCGCGGGGTGAAAATGATCCATACGGTATCTGCAGCTGATATGGCAGAAGCTGTCCTGAGCAGACAGGATGAGAGCGATGCCATGATCTTGGCAGCCGCTGTGGCGGATTATACGCCAGTGCATCCTGCATCTGAGAAGATCCATAAGAACGAGGGCGATCTGTCGATTGCCTGCAAGAGGACAGTGGACATTCTTGCGACGCTGGGAAGAAACAAGCGACCGGGACAGGTCCTGATCGGCTTCTCCATGGAGACTGAAAAAATGGCAGAACATACCAAAGAAAAATTGCTGAAAAAGAATTGTGACTTTATTGTCGGCAACAATCTGAAGGAACCGGGAGCTGGGTTTGGCACAGATACGAACAGAACGGTCATTTTCGGCAGAGAGACACAGATCGATCTTGGCTTATTGAGCAAAGAGGATACGGCGGCAGAAATACTGAAACAGTGCCTGAAGGAGAACTGAGCATGCATATACTGATGACGATCGATGTGGGAAATACAAACATTTCACTTGGCTTAATGGCTGAGAAGAATGTCATCGGCTCTTTTCGCCTGACGACAAAGACTCCGCGCACCTCAGATGAATTCGGCATCTGCATCCGTTCTCTGATGGATTCCAGCAGTGTCAAAGCAGAAGATGTTGATGATGTCATCATCTCTTCGGTCGTGCCTAAGATCATGTATGCATTGACTTCTTCTATCCGGAAATATATCAAGAAAGAACCGATCATTGTCGGACCTGGCATTAAAACAGGGATCCAGCTTCGCAATGACAATCCGCGCGATGTTGGGGCAGATCGGATCGTTGATGTTGCGGCGGCTCATTTCCTGTATCAGCGCAGCTGCATCATTGTTGATTTCGGTACAGCAACAACTTTTGATTATGTTTCCAAGCAGGGGATCTTTGAATATACGGTCATTGCCCCTGGTCTTGGCATCAGTGCCAATGCGCTGACGGCACAGACGGCCAAGCTGCCGGAAATTGAGATCATGAAGCCTAAGACGGTCTTAGGAAAGAATACGGTCGCCGGTATGCAGGCAGGTGTTGTCTATGGCTATATCGGTCTGGTAGAAGGCATCCTTCGGCAGATGAAAAAGGAACTGCATGATCCGGACTGCTATGTTACAGCAACTGGCGGACTGGGAAAAGTGATTGCCAAAGAGACACCGGAGATCGATGAGTATGATCCGGATCTTGCGTATAAAGGCATGCGGATCCTGTATGATCTCAATCGAAAAAAATAAAAAAGCCAAGCTTGCGCTTGGCGGAAATACTTACTTCCAGAGAACGTCAGGGTAAATGCCCTGATTTTTCTTTTCCTGGATCTTAGCAACAACATCCGGTTTGTCTTCTTTGTAAGTAACACCGAACCACTTGTCGCTGGATGAAAGCATCTTGACAGTGACCTTTCCTTCCGTGACCAGATCGCCCATGGCAGTCGGAATCACATGCTCGCATTTCATTGGATTGGATGCGATATTTTTGCTTAAGAAATCTTTGAAGATCGGTTCCATTTCATCGAAGATCTTCGGCGTGAAGCCCCAGAAGTTCATGGAGACCAAAGCATCATCAGAGATCGGCTTCCATTCACCATTGTCCTCATATACAGCATGATCATTCTGCAGAGCGATCTTCTGGATCTCAACGATGTGTGAAAGATTGCCATCTTTTTCTTCACAGAGGCCTCTTGTAACAGTGCCATTGGCGGTCAATGTGTTCAGGCACTTGAAGCCGACCATCGCATAATGATCATCAGAGATGCCATTGGTCAGATAGTTATAGATGACCTTATACGCATCGCGGCCGTAGAAATCATCTGCGTTGATGATCGCAAACGGTTCGTTGACGATCCCTTTGCATGCCAATAATGCATGTGTTGTTCCCCAAGGCTTTTCTCTGCCTTCCGGTACTTTGAATCCTTCAGGAATATTTGTCATATCCTGATAAGCGAAATCAACTTCCATGCCTCCGGCAGCGACTCTGTCGGTCAGGGCTTTGCGGAACAGTTCTTCATGTTCACGCTTGATGATCAGGACGACCTTGCGGAAGCCTGCCTGATACGCATCATAAATACTGAATTCGATGATTGGTTCTCCATGAGAGCCGACACCATCGATCTGTTTCATTCCGCCATAGCGGCTTCCCATGCCTGCAGCGAGAATGACCAGTGTTGGATTTGCCATTTTCTTCTATCTCCTTTATTATTGCCTTTTCATTATATATCATTTTATCCTTCAGATATCTGCGATATAATCAATTTCAGAGGTGACTTTATGACAGTTGTATTGGCTTCGCAGAGCCCGCGCAGAAAAGAACTGCTGGAAAAATGCAGTATTTCATTTATATGCGATCCAGCAGATATTGATGAAACGATGGATTTGGACCGCCCTTTAACGGAGGAGATCCAGAATTTAGCCTATCGCAAGGCGGAGGAGGTACTGAAAAGGCATCCGGATGATCTGATCATCGGTTCGGATACGATCGTGGTATTGGATCAGAAAGTAATGGGCAAGCCGCAGGATGCGGCAGATGCAGAGAGAATGTTGCTAGAACTGCAGGGCAGAACGCATGAAGTCATGACGGGACTGTGTTTTCTCAGCAAAAAGAGAAAATATACGGATGTGAGTGTATCAAAAGTAGCGTTTGCGCCGATGTCCAAGGAAGAGATCCATGCCTATGTTTCTACGGGAGAATGTATGGATAAAGCCGGTGCTTATGGCATTCAGGGCTTTGGCGGCAGATATATCACAGGCATTGAAGGAGACTACTATACGATCATGGGCCTGCCTCTCAATCTTGTGTATGAAGAACTAAAAAATCAGAATCTGTATTGATAAACTGCTCATTTTCGGATACTATTAATGAGCTGTGCCGATTTAGTATAGCGGTAATACAGATCCATGGTAAGGATCAGCGGGCAGTTCAACCCTGCCAATCGGCATTGAAATGCAAAAGTGCGCTTAAACAGCGCATTTTTTGTTGCTTGTTTTGCAAATGGTTATATTTTGGTGATACTTTTTATATTTGTATGATCGGCAGCAATATCCATAATAGCGGTTTGAGAAGAATTTAGTGATTGGCTTTCTGTTTTCAGAAGCATATAATTTTTTATGGAGCTGGGGCATGAAGAACGTAGATTGATCTTTTTAAATATGAAGTACTGTATAGCCTGATGATTCAGGCTTTTCATCATTTAAGGAGATTGATTGAAATGAAAAATAATATAAAACTGATGTACGGCATTGCTTTTCTGCAAGGCCTGGTATTTTATGCACCGATTGCAACACTGTATCGAACTTCGGCGGGGCTTTCCCTGTTCGATATTTCGCTCATTGAAAGTATTTCCTATGTATTGATGATCGTTTTTGAGATTCCCTGGGGCGTATTGGCAGATCGGATCGGCTATCGAAGAACGATGATCATATGCAGCCTTCTGTACTTCCTTTCCAAGATCATATTCTGGCAAGCAGATACTTTCCTGATGTTCCTGACGGAGAGAATACTGATCAGTATTGTTTTCGCCGGTCTGTCCGGGGTCGATACAAGCATTCTGTATCTTTCGGCTGAAGAAGGGCAGAGCCAGAAGGTCTTCAGTATTTTCGGAACTCTGGGGACCATGGGAATGATTGCGGCATCCTTCGTCTGCGCGGTATTTGTCGGCACGAACTATCGCTTTGCCGGATGGCTGACGATCTTTCCCTATGCTTTGGCAGCTGTTCTGCCTTTTTTCCTGCAGGAAGTAAAGCAGCAGGAAGAAAAGAAACAGACGGTGCATCATGTTGTGAAGGCCCTGAAAGAAACAGTGCACAACCACAGATTCCTGCTGCTGATCATCAGCGGCGGTGTGCTGAGTGAAACGGTGCACATGATCACCGTCTTTCTGAATCAGCCGAAATATACAGAGACCGGCATGGATGCCAGTGCCATTTCCCTGGTCTATATTGCAATGATGCTGGTAGGACTGCTGGAAGTGTATTCTGCCCGCTTTGCCAAGCGGACTGGAAAACGAATGGCTGGGATCATTCTGTTTGCATGTGCGATTGCTGCATCTATCATGCTTGCTTTTACCTCCAAAGCATATATAGCAGTGATCTCGATAGGCATTGTCAATATTGTGTATGCGCTGTTCCAGCCTCTCTTTTCTGCATGCGAGCATGATTCTATTACTGCGGCTGATCGAGCAACTGTCATCAGTGCCGGCGCATTGATTGCTGATGCTGTAGCAGTCATTATTGATCTTGTGATGGGACAGCTGGCAGATATCAGCTTAACGCTGTCTTTCTTAGCCGGCGGAGCATTCCTGCTGGTGGGTGGCATTCTGTTTGCTTTGGTGTTTCAAAGAAAAGAGATCGCATAAACTATGAGTTATACAGTATACTGAATTCACATATACTGAGTGAAAGCTTAAGAATGACAGATGAAAACAAAGACAGTGATTCAAAAGAAGCTATTTGAACTGCAGGATGCAGAGTATCGGCAGTTCCAATGCCGGCTGATGCCGAATATTGATCCGGATACGGTGATCGGTGTAAGGACACCGCAGCTGCGGCGCTTGGCCAAAGAGCTCTTTGGTCAGCCATCTGCAGATGCTTTTCTGCATGTTCTTCCGCATGCATACTATGAAGAAAACAACCTGCATGCATTCCTGATCGAAGAAGTGAAGGATTATGAGAAAGCGGTGGATCTGATCAATCAGTTCCTGCCGTATGTGGACAATTGGGCAACCTGCGATCAGATGAGCCCGAAGGTATTTGCCAAGCATCGTCAGGAACTGCTGAAAGAGATCCGGATCTGGATCCATTCCGAACGTACATATACGATACGCTTTGGCATCGGTGCACTGATGCGCTTCTATTTGGATGCATCTTTTAAAGAACCGTATCTGAAGATGGTATCTGCGATCCATTCCGAAGAATACTATGTCAATATGATGTCAGCATGGTTCTTTGCGACAGCGCTGGCCAAGCAGTATGAAAGTACGCTTCCTTATATTGAGAAGCATTGCTTGGATCCTTGGGTGCATAATAAAGCAATTCAGAAAGCGATTGAGAGCAGAAGAATCACACCGGAACAGAAAGCATATCTTAAGACATTGAAGATAAAGTAGTTTGAAAGGCAGATAAGCGATGCGGCACTCTTAGCTGTTTGCATAAGATATTTATTGCATGTAAAGTATGCACAAAAATCTGACAGGAGGATAGTTATGAAATTGATCTGTTTATGGGACGCGGATGAAGAGAAAGCATATGCACTTCATCAGTCATTTGAAGAAGATGAGAATGGCTTTATGAATGCAGCATACGGTCTCACGAGAGAGGAGTTCGTGCAGTATATTGAGAAAAAAGAAAAGCAGGTGGAAGGAAAGGACCTTCCGGAAGGGTATGTGCCAAGTACAGAATATATTCTGGTCAATAATGAAGGAGAATATGTTGGCATCTTCAATCTGCGCCATTATCTGAATAAAAAACTGGCCGAGGGGGCTGGTCACATCGGCTATGGCATCCGTCGAGAATGCCGTGGAAAAGGATATGCATCTATCGGATTGGCTCTGACGCTGCAGGAAGCGAAAAAGAAGGGGATCGATACCGCATATCTTTCTGTGCATAAGGACAATCCTGCCAGTTTGGCAGTGCAGAAGAAGGCTGGTGCTTATATCGATCATGAAGATGATCAGGAATACTATACAAGGATCGTTATTGCTTGAGCATATGGATTGTATCCCATGCGGAATTAGAAAATAATGGAAGCAGGAGGAACTCAGAATGCTGAAAGTATATGGCAGCAGAATGTGCCCGGACTGTGTGGCATGCAAAGCAAATTTTGATGCATATCAGATACCGTATGAATTTCTGGATATCAATGATTCCCTGCGTACCCTGAAGGATTTTCTGATCCTGCGGGACAGGGAGCCGGTCTTTGACCATTTGAAAAAGATCGATGACATTGGCATTCCTGCCTGTATCACAGAAGATGGCACTGTTTTCACTGATTGGGAAGGCTATCTGAAGGAACAGGGATGGGAAGTCAAAACAGCAGAGACTGGCCAGGCGTGCAGTCTGGATCATAAGGGATGCTGAGGAAAGAGCGTGCTGAAAGGCATGCTTTTTTGATGCTTGGGACAATATACGGCCAGCCGGCACCTGTGATATAATAAATGAGACTTTTTAGAAAGGAGCAATCCTGCCTTGTCTGCTTATACATTAAATTTAACGCTGCAGAATATCCGTACCATTATTGTGATGTTTTTGGATATTTTCATTATGTGGCTCATTCTATATTATGCTTTGAAGATCGTGCGCACCAATTCCAGAACGATCCAGATCTTTAAGGGAATTCTTTTGGTTGTTGTAATCGATGGCCTGGCAAAACTGCTGGGACTGAAGACGCTTCAGTTCTTTACGGATATGTTCATCAACTGGGGGTTCTTGGCGGTCATCATCATCTTTCAGCCTGAACTGCGTTCCTTATTGGAACGGATCGGCAAAACGAACGTATTCTCGCGTATTACAACCTTGACGGGAAATGAAAGAGAACATCTGGTCGATCAGATCGTGACAGCAGTGATGCTGCTGAGCAAAGACTCTACAGGTGCTTTGATATCGATTGAGCAGTCTCATTCTTTGGATGATTTTATTTCGACCGGGACAGCCTTGAATTCTGATGTGACAGCAGAACTGCTGACATCGATCTTTGTCACGTCAACACCTCTGCATGATGGTGCTGTCATCATCCAGGGCGATAAGATCGCCTGTGCTTCTGCTTATTTTCCGCCGACCAATCTGGAGCTTCCTTCTCGCTATGGCGCAAGACATCGGGCAGCCATCGGTATTTCTGAGATCACGGATGCTGTAACGATCGTTGTTTCGGAAGAGACAGGAACGGTGTCGATTACAGAGAGCGGCAAGATCTTTGTTATGAAGGGACGCAAGGAGCTCAGAGATTATCTGCTGCGGACGGTCTGCGGTGAAATGACCGAAGCAAAATCCAAGCATCCAAGCAATGAGCCTTTCGAAGAAGAACTGCCGGGAAACAATAGCAGGAACGAGAAAAAAGAGACCGTGCTCAGCAAGCTTGCATTAAAGAAACAGGTACAGAGCACCGATAAGATCGAGGCAGAGAGCGTTGTCCCAGCCGCGGAAGATATTGAGCGCATTCATGCGCAGGCAGATCAGGAAGCCAAAGCAGCAGCGATCAAACTGCCGCATAAAAAGGATCGCCCGGAACCAAGCTATCCGGAACAGAGCGAACGCATAGCTCCGACCATGGAAGAGAGCAGTCAGAAGATCCAAGCTGAAAATGAAGTAAAGGCAGCAGATGCAGTGAGATCGGGCCGAAGAATGACACCGGAAGAAGTCAAGGCGGCACGGGAAGCAGCCCTGAAAAGATATTCTCATACAGATTCCTCCAAAAAAAGAAATGGAGGCGACCAGCAATGAGCGAAAAGAAAAAGAAGCCGGATCTTCTGGATCAGGAAGAAAAAGAAGATAAGTCTAAAACGGAATTGGCAAAAAAAATAGCGGAGCAGTCGCAGAAGGCAGAAGATGCCTATCAGCATCTGGAAGACTGGCTCATTCGGATCATGCGCTGGTTCTCTACTATTTTGGACAAGGTCATCTTCAATTCGAAGCATTCAAAGCTGATTGCTTTGATCTTGGCTGTCCTGATGTATGCCGTTGTTAACTATGATTCAATGGCTTCGGTCTATACTTCAACTTTGAAATATTCAAAAACAATTGAAGATGTGCAGGTCAGTGCAAAATACAATTCAGATACCTTTGAGATCTCTGGACTTCCAGCAAGCTGTTCTGTCACAGTGACAGGCGATGCGACCAATGTAACAAATGCGGCGGGGACTTCAGATGGTGCTGTTATAGCTGATCTGGATGGTATGACCGAAGGGGAACATACGGTCAAGCTGACAGCGGATGGCTATGGCAGCAGTGTGACTGCTGTTGTGAATCCTTCGACGGCTGTTGTTACATTAAAGAAAAAGACGACCCAGCAGTTCGATCTGTCCTATGACTTTATCAATTTGGACAAAATGGATGATATTTACAGTGCAGGTACACCGACTTTTGAATTTACCAAAGTCAATGTCAGAGCATCAAAAGAAACACTTTCCTCGATTGCCTTTATCAAGGCATTGATCGATGTCAATGGGCAGACGGCAGACTTTGAGCAGGATGCAAAGCTGATTGCTTATGATGCAAACGGCAGTCCGGTGACGGCCGATATTGTGCCAAGCACAGTGCACGTCAAAGTGCCGGTCACATCACCGAATAAGACAGTACCGATCCGGGTATTGGTCAATGGTACGGTCCCGGATGGCAAGGCAATTGAATCCATTACAATGGATCAGCAGTCTGTAACGATCTATGGCAGTGAGACAGTATTGGCAGGCATTGACAATGTTACGGTCACTTTGGATGCGACGGCTTTGACAAAGGACTCCTCGGTCATTCGGCCGATCGTTCTTCCTTCTGGCGTCGGCAGTTCATCGGTATCGCAGGTCACTATGGCTGTCACCTTGGGCAATGGGGTCACCAAAACGATTTCCGGTGTATCTATCCATTATGTCAACAACACAAATAACTATAAGGCTACACAGCCTGACAATAAGACATCGACAAGTGTTGACGTCTTTGGAACACAGACAAATGTTGATAAAGTGACGGCATCCAGTATCAACGTGTATATTGATATGAGCAAGGCGCAGCCAGGCCGGCAGACATTCAATCTGAATGTAGAGCAGCCCTCCGATGGTCTTGTAAAGTATTCATTGAAGGAGTCCACCTATGAAATGGATGTCCTGGGAGAAACAAATGATGGCAGCAGTGAAGGAGAAAGTGTAAACAATGGGTAGATATTTTGGTACGGATGGGATCCGCGGAAAAGCAAATGATGGACTGAGCGCAGAGCGCGCCTTTCAGGTAGGAAGATACTTGGGATATTATTACAGCAGACAGGGAAAGCAGAAGATCATTATCGGCAAGGATACGCGTCTTTCTTCTGACATGCTGGAATGTGCATTGGCGGCTGGCATATCAGCGGAGGGATGCGATGCGTATCTCGCTGGATACTGCCCAACACCGATGATCTGCTATCTGACCGTGCATGAAGACTTTGCGGTCGGGGCAATGATCAGTGCATCGCACAATCCTTTCTATGACAACGGCATTAAGATCTTTTCCAAAGAAGGCGTAAAGCTGCAGGGAGAGGTCGAAGGTCTGATCGAGGATTATATTGACGGCCGAGAGAACATTTCTTTTGCGACCGGCGAGAAGATCGGCAAAGTGATCCGCTATGATGAAGGCATTGAACATTATTTGGACTGGATTGTCAAAGAATTCCCTATTGATCTGAAAGGCATGCATATTGCGATGGACTGCGCCAACGGTTCTTCTTCCTTTACGGCAGAAAGAGCATTGAAGAGATTGGGTGCAGAAGTGACGGTGAAGGATAATGCGCCGACCGGTGTGAATATCAATCTGGACTGCGGTTCAACGCATCCAGGTGCTTTTATTTCCTTTATGAAGGAACATCAGGGACAGTATGACCTTGGTCTGACCTTCGATGGCGATGCGGATCGGCAGATCATGATCGCACCGAACGGCGATGAGATCAATGGTGATTTCATGCTTTATATCTGCGGCAGATACTATCGTGATAAAGGCACTTTGACCGGCAATACGATCGTTACGACCGTCATGGCCAATCTCGGACTTTGGAAAGCCATGGAAAGAGAAGGGATCAATGTTGAAAAGACGGCCGTCGGTGATAAGTATGTCTATGATATGATGTGCCGCAAAGGATATATTGTCGGCGGAGAACAGAGCGGACATATTATCTTCAAGCATCACGAAACGACCGGAGATGGGCTTGTTACAGCTTTGGCCATGCTGAAGATCATGAAGGATACTGGCAGAACGGCATTGGAACTGATGGCAGGTCTGCGCATCTATCCGCAGCTGCTGATCAATGTCAAAGTCACCGATAAATCAAAAGTCATGGATGATCCGGAAGTACTGAAAGCCATAGATGAAGTCAATGCGGAATTGAATGGAAACGGCCGGATCCTGGTCAGGCCAAGCGGCACAGAACCTCTGCTGAGAGTCATGGCAGAAGCTGAAACCGATGAGATCTGCCAGCGTGTTGTAGGCAAAGTTGCAGATATCATCAAGCGCAAGTACGGCGCATAAGAATAGAAACAGCATTGTATAGGGGCAATGTTTCATATCACTGTTCTGTGATATGATCAAGCAAGGTGAACAAATGAAAAAAGTGATTGTAATTGTTGAAGATGAAAAAGATCTCAATGAATTGGTCAAGCGATATTTGGAAAAAGAAGGATATGAAGTACGTTCTTATCTGACTTTTGATGAGGCCAGTCCGCATACAGCGGATGATGATGTCCATCTTTGGATCCTGGATATCATGCTGGGGGATAAGAGCGGCTTTGATCTGATCGAGGAGATCCGTACGCATGATCATGACGTACCGGTGATCTTTATGAGCGCAAGAGATAAGGAATTTGACCGTGTCATCGGTCTGGAAAAGGGCTCGGATGACTATATTACAAAGCCATTCTCACCGAAAGAATTGGTGCTGCGGGTCAATAATCTGATCCGCCGTGTATACAAAGAAGATGAACCGAAGATCTTTGTAAATGGCTATGAGATCGATGAGGCAAAAAGGGTCGTTTCGGAAGGCAGCGAAATGATCGATCTGACGACCAAAGAATTTGATCTGCTGATGCTGTTTGTCAACAATCGCGGCACCGCTTTTCCACGGGAACAGATCCTTTCGCAGATCTGGGAAGAGAATTATTACGGCTCTGACCGGGTCGTGGATGATACGCTCCGCAGACTGCGCAAGAAGATGCCGAATCTTGCCATCCATACGATCTATGGTTTTGGCTATCGGCTCGGCTGAGGTATGAAAAGAATACGCATGTGGCTGCGGGAGCTTTCGCTTTCACAGCAGCTTCTGACAATTATATTTCTCTTTATTTCTGTATTTGCAGGGTTTATTTTTGTGTTCCTTGCCCCGGCTGTACAGAATTTTTCGGAGACAGAGATGTATCGGCTTCTGCATAACTCGCAGGAAAGCATCATTTCCTATATGAAGAATAATCCAAGTGAACTGCCGGACCTTGGCTACAATGAAAACGACAGTATCAATGAAATCGTATATGATCCAGCCTCTTCTTCGTTTTCTGTACTGAATCATACGGTCATTCCATCGGAGCTTTCCGAGGCCATGATCGCCAATACGCAGGCGAGAATCCCAGGTACGCAGGACTATTCTTTTGTTACAAGCCAAGTTGACAGCACGACTGGGGAAACCGTGAAGTATCTGTATTCTATGACAGAATTGGATGACGGCAGATTTCTGATCTCGGTGATGGGCGATACGTATCGGCAGCAGTTCTCGAAATCATTGATGAATGGCGTGGTGATGATCAATGTACTGTTCGTCAGTGCATTGTTCGTTCTCCTGATGCTTTGGGTAGGAACTCTGATCATTCCTTTGAACCAGATCAAGTCCTATATCCAGAAGATCCGCAATGATGAGCCGGCAACCCTTAAGGTCAAGCGCAATGATGAGATCGGCGAAGTCGCAGATGCATTGGTGGATATGGAAACTGAACTGTCGCAGGAACAGCGTGAGAAGCAGGAGATGATACAGAATATCTCGCATGATCTGAAGACGCCGATTGCGACGATCAAGAGCTATTCAGAAGCGATCAAAGATGGTGTATATCCGTATGAGACATTGGAGAAATCTGTCGATGTGATCATTGAACATGCGGATCGTCTGGAGAAAAAAGTAAAGTCCCTGATCATGCTGAATAAGATGGATTATCTGGAAGATCAGGCTCCGGCAGGTGAGAATCTGGCAATGAATCCGGTCATTGATAAAGTGCTTCTTTCTTTAAAAGTCATCCGTCCGGAGATCGAGTTTGAAAGAGATACGGATGAGGATGTCTATTTCCACGGGGAAGAAGATCCATGGCGCATTACGATCGAAAATCTGATCGACAATGCACTGCGCTATGCAAAATCCAAGATCACGATCGTTCTGCATCAGGATGAGCTGAAAGTCATCAATGACGGCAAGCTGATTGATGAAGACCGTCTGAGCAGTCTGTTCCATCCTTATGAAAAGGGGACAGATGGACAGTTCGGTCTGGGCCTTTCCATTGTTTATAAAGTGTGTCAGGTCTATGGCTACCGTGTGCAGGCAGAAAATCTGACCGAGGGAGTCTGTTTCCATATCTGGAAGGATGGGAAGCACAGACGCAATAAGCGCAGAGTACGAAAAGAGGCTTAACGATACCCTCTTTTTCGTATACAATATACAGGCTATGACAGAATATAAAGAGATCCACGGGGTAAAAACAGCTTTTGACCAAGAAGGAAGCGGCAGAGATATGATCCTGCTTCATGGCTGGGGGCAGAATAAAGAAATGATGAAACTGATCTTTGATCATTTCAAAGATCGTTTTCATGTATGGTCCTTGGACTTTCCTGGCTTTGGCGAATCGCAGGATCCAAATGAGCCATGGGGCGTGACAGACTATGAAGCATTTCTCAGCGATTTTATTGCATGCAATCATATCCAGGATCCGATCCTGATCGGCCACAGCTTTGGCTGCCGAGTTGCAATACGATATGCAGCTGATCATCCGGAGAATGTTTATAAAATGTGCCTGACTGGTGCAGCGGGCATCCGTCCGAAACATGATATGGAATGGCAGCTGAAGACAAAGGCATATAAAGCTGGAAAATGGTTCCTGAAAAAAACAGGCCAGAAAGAAAAACTGACAGAAATGCAGAAGAATGCCGGAAGTGAAGATTATCGCAATGCCAAGGGCGTGATGAAAGAAACGTTCGTGAAGGTTGTCAATGATGATGTGACACCGGTCTTAAAAGATGTTAAGTGCTCTGTTCTGCTTGTGTGGGGAGATCAGGATACAGCTGCACCTCTATGGATGGGGCAGATGATGGAAAAAGAAATGCCGGATGCTGGTCTTGCTTTATTTGCAGGCGATGATCATTGGGCATATTGGCATCAGCCGCAGCGCTTCAATGCGGTCCTGGATATATTCTTAAAAGGAGATTGGGCATGAACACAGCTTTGAACTGGAGTATTGTAATTCTGATGTGTGCAGGTGCTTTGATCCCTTCAAAGCGCGCTCTGCACATGTTCCAGCAGAATCGATATGAACTTGGCAGATATACAGAATGGATCCATGACAATGGCAGGCGGATTGCTTCACAGAACATACTGAATGTTCTGCTGATGCTGATTGTTTTTATCGGCGGCTTTTTACTGCCGCAGACCGGTGGTCAGGTCTTGGCGTGCATTGCACTGCTTCTGTTCCTGTTCATGATGATGAAGTCAGAAAAGAAGCAGAACTATATTAAGCCTTTGGTCTATACTGGCAGAGTCAAAAGACAGATCGTTGTACTCAGTGTTCTGTTCGCTGTCTGGGCTGCTGCCTTGATCTTCTGTGAAGACCTGATCTCATTGTCTTTCTTCGGGGCATTCTTAATGCCATGGCTGCTGATCTATCTGGTAGGTGCAGTCACTTCTCCGATTGAAGCAGCAGTGCGTCAATCTTATATCAATGATGCGAAAAAGATCTTGGCAGAACATACAGATCTTGTAAAGATCGGCATTACAGGTTCTTTCGGCAAGACAACAACAAAAAATATTATGCAGGCGATGCTGTCAGAACAGTTCAATTCGCTGATGACGCCTGCTTCCTACAATACACCGATGGGCATTACCCGGACGATCCGCGAAATGCTCAAGCCGATCCATCAGATATTTGTCTGTGAAATGGGTGCGGATCATGTCGGCGATATAACGGAACTGATGGAATTTGTTCATCCTTCCATCGGCGTTGTGACTTCCATCGGCCCGCAGCATCTGAATACCTTTGGATCGCAGGAAAATATCACCAAAGAAAAGATGCAGATGATTGAAATGCTGCCAAAGGATGGTTTCGGCGTACTGAACTATGACAATGAATTCATTCGCTCTTGGCAGGTGAAGAATCCGATCGAGATTGTTACATACGGTGTCAGAAATCAGGATGCGGACTATCATGCAGAAGAGATTGCATACACGCAATCCGGTTCCTCTTTTACGGCGGTCCATAAAGAAGAGCGGATCAGGATTGAGACAAAGCTACTGGGCGAACTGAATATTCTGAATATTCTCTCGGCCATTGCAGTTGCCCGGCATTTAGGCGTTTCCTGGACGGTGATCCAGAATGCTGCAAAACAGATGAAACAGGTAGAACATCGCCTGGAGCTGAAGAAGATCAATGGCTATCGCTTTATAGATGACGCCTTCAATGCAAATCCAACCGGATCTGCCATGGCTTTGGAAGTATTGGCCATGATGCCGCAGACAAGATATATTGTGACACCGGGCATGATCGATCTCGGTGAAAAACAGGCAGAGATCAACCGGCACTTCGGAACCCTGATGAAAGACAGAGCTGATATGGTCGTATTGGTTGGAAAGAATCAGACAAAGCCGATCTATGAGGGACTGCAGGCATCAGGATTTGATATGGATCATGTTGCTGTATTGGATACGGAGAAGGAAGCGTTCCTTTATATATGGAAGCATGCAGATCCTGCAGATACGATATTATTGGAAAATGATCTGCCGGATGCCTTCAATCACTGAGGCGTACGGCAGAGACAGATGGGGCAGGGCATCTGCATCATACAAAAATTAGATTTTTTTGGTTGCATTCACTAGTTCGCTATGGTATATTTAATAAGCGCTGAAAAGCAGATATAAATTATGCGCTTGGCAGACTATTGAGGAAATACTCAAGAGGCCGAAGAGGTGCCCCTGCTAAGGGCATAGGTCGGGAAACCGGCGCGAGGGTTCAAATCCCTCTTTCCTCGCCATATGTGGTTCTGTGGAGTAGTGGCTTATCTCGTCTCCCTGTCACGGAGAAGATCGCGAGTTCGAACCTCGTCAGAACCGCCATTATGCGAGTGTAGTTCAATGGTAGAACGCCACCTTGCCAAGGTGGACACGGCAGTTCGATTCTGCTCACTCGCTCTGAATGTGAAAAAAGGCTTAACAAAGCCTTTTTTTCTATGCCAAATTTTGAGTGGCATCAAAATGGCATCACTTTGGCATCAAAATTTATTTTATGCAATACGGCAGATATGTGGCGAAAAATAACTGCTGTATCAGCAAACTTTGCTGTTTAAGAGGCGTTTATGCTACCTATAGCAGAATGGTCTGCTATGTGCTCTGCATCTGCCGGCAGCAGACTTGCTCATAAAACAAAATCACTAATTCTTCACCAGACTCTTTAAAAGCGTCTGCTTATCGTATATCTATGCAGTCGAAAGACGTCTTTTTCGTTTTGACGGTCCTGGCTTCTTCTTAAAAAGGCATAGCAGTATTGATATTTGCAGCTGATGATCCGCATGTATTTATAGATCTGTCCTTTCGACACAGACCGCTGTACAGCCTATAATAGCGATGGAAAAGGGCAGAAAATAAATAACCGGTTTACTGTTATATGAAAGCACTTACAATTGCTTATTAATCGCATTATTGCATACATTTATTATGATATAAAAGATTTGAAAATTGTTAAAATAAATAACCGGTTTACTTTTTCACTGAAAGCGCTTGTAATTACAAAAGAAGTAAGTAAAATGAAGACATAGTCACGGATATGAAAAAGATCCTAGTGACCTCAAAGAGATGAGGAGAGCAAGAATTATGACAGAAGATCATCGCAAAGTACGTATGGGCATTGATGTTGGCGGCACATATACAAAGTGTGTAGCTATGGACAACATCACGCATGAAATCATTGGCAAAAACGAAGTGAAGACAACACATGATGCAAAAGAAGGTGTTGCCTTGGGCGTTGTACAGTCATTTGAGAACTGTATGAATGAGAATCATATATTGCCGGAGGATGTTGTCTTCGTTGCACATTCTACGACCCAGGCGACCAATGCCTTTATCGAAGGCGATGTTGCTAAGGTCGGTATCATCGGTGTTGCCGGCGGCGGCTTGGAAGGCATGCTGGCAAAGAAACAGCTGCGTCTAGATGACGTCATGCTGGATGAGAAGGTCGACCGCAGGATCCATATCTTCAATGAATACATCCCAAAGAAGAATCTGTCTGACAGTACAATTGATGAAGCAATCGACAGATTGGTCAAGCAGGGGGCAGAAGTCATTGTTGCCTCAATGGCTTTCGGCGTTGATTCACAGGATGAAGAAATGCAGATCTTCAAGCGTGCCGAGAGCAAGGGCATTCCTGTTACGGTCGCAAGCGATATTACAAAACTGTATGGCTTAACAAGAAGAACGAGAACAGCAGCTATCAATGCTTCTATTCTGCCAAAGATGATGGCAACAGCAAATGCAACAGAATCTTCTGTTCGCAAAGCCGGTGTCAAAGTTCCGCTGATGATCATGAGAGGCGATGGCGGTGTCATGGAGATCTCTGAAATGAGAAAGCGCCCGATCCTGACAGCTCTGTCAGGCCCAGCAGCTTCGGTCATGGGATCCCTGATGTATCTGCGTGCTTCCAACGCTATTTACTTTGAAGTGGGCGGCACAACAACAAATATCGGTGTCATTAAGAATGGACGTCCAGGCGTCGACTATGCAAATATCGGCGGTCATGATACTTATATCAACTCTTTGGATGTACGTATCTTAGGATGCGCTGGCGGATCTATGGTGCGCATCAATGATCATGATGTCGTTGATGTTGGCCCTCGTTCTGCTCATATCGCAGGCTGCGAATATGCATGCTTTACCGATCCGGCAGAAATTGAGGATCCGCAGATCGAGCTTGTATCACCGAAAGAGGGAGATCCGGCAGATTATGTTGTCATTAAACTGAAGAGCGGCAAGCGCATTACTTTCACTAATACTGATGCGGCCAATGTTCTTGGTCTGATCGATGAAAAATATTTTGCACATGGCAATGCTGAAAGTGCCAGAAAAGCAATGCAGCCAGTTGCTGATAAGCTTGGTATTACTGTTGAAGAATTGGCTGAGAAGATCCTGAATAAGGACTATGAAAAGGTCAGCGCATGTATCAATGCATTGGCAGAAAAGTATCAGCTGGATCATGATGCAATGCGTTTGGTCGGCTGCGGCGGCGGTGCTGCTGCATTGGTTCCATACTGTGCTAAGAAGATGGATCTGCCATTCTCCATTCCGGAGAATGCCGAGGTGATTTCTTCCATCGGTGTTGCATTGGCCATGGTAAGAGATGTTATTGAACGTGTGATACCGAATCCGACGCAGCAGGATATCCGCGAAGTCAAGAAGGAAGCTATCGATGCCTGCATCAGTTCAGGAGCTGCTCCTGATTCCGTCGAAGTCCATATTGAGATCGACAACCAGTCGGGAAAGGTCACGGCTATCGCGACCGGTTCGACGGAAGTCAAGACAACAGATCTGCTGAAGGAATGCACGGAAGAAGAAGCTTTGAAACTGGCAACGGCTGATTTTGGACCAAAGACGACAGATATTGCCTTGACATGCAGTACAGACAAGTTCTATGTCTATACGGGAAAACGCGGAAATGAAACACCGCTGCGTATTCTGGACAAGAAGGGATTTATCAAGGTGCAGTGCTCCAATGCCCAGGCAGTGAAGGTCAAGGCAAAGGACTACAAGGCAGTAGTTGAGGATATGTGGCAGAAACTTGCTGTATTTAAGACAGAAGCAGTGATCCGCCCGGATTATTATGTATGCGCGGGACCAAGAGTTACGGATTACAGTTCCGTTGATCTGCAGCAGGATGAACTGCTGATGGATTTGGATATCAATGACCGCGATCCGGAAGAGGATATCATTATCGTTGGCAACGTCAACGATATCGGCTGATCGGAGAAACCGCAATGGATTGGAAAAAATGGGCAAAAGATTTTGGCAATTCAATGATTGGAAAGCCGGATCCGGATCGGAATATGCCGGATGTTGCAGTCCGGCCAGTCAGTGTCATCACGGCAGACCTTGTCAAGATCCAGGAGGACCATTGGTGGAAATATGCATTCTCCCGCGAACCGCTGAATGAAAAGTTTGATGATGCCAACAGAAGAAATCTTATGCAGCAGGCGATTGCATGCGGCAGAAAGTATGCCGATGAATGTATACAGAAATACGGAACTTCTGATGCAAAAGAATTGGCAAAAGCAGTCGGTCTGAATGTGGATTATCCGGAACAGCCGCAGAATGGACGACGTGTACTGTTCGCTGAATACCGCGATCCGAATGCTGTCCATATCTATGAAGACGGCGTGCGCAGAGGAAAAGCCATGCTGGAAAAGGAAGACGTCAGGAAATCACTGGGAGATATTGATCTGGAAAATATTCTGCTTTCCCACGAATTGTTCCACTGGATCGAAAAAGAAAATGAAAATACGATCTGGTCAAGAACATATGAACTGGAACTTTGGAAAGTCGGTCCAGTAAAGAATCATACACATATTGCATGTCTCAGCGAGATCGCTGCCATGTCGTTTGCTAAAAAGCTGAATCAGCTTCCGTATTCGGCATATGTACTGGATGCTTTCTTGGATTATGGCTATTCACCGAAAGCGGCCAGTGCTCTGTATGAAGAAATGATGGCCGATGACAACCGGTCACCAAGCCGGACAGCTGTAAAGGCACCGGCAGAAGAAACAGAGGAAGAAGACAAGAATGTACGCAGCTGAACTGAAGAACATCGATCGATATGACCTTAAGAATGAACGCTTTCAGAAAGCATATGCTTGGCTGCAGAAACAGGATCTGACACAATTGGCAGTCGGCGATTATACGATTGAAGATAACAATGTGATTGCACATGTACAGGCATATATGACAAAGCCGATAGAGCAGTGCACCTTTGAAGCTCATGATGTATTCTTTGATATCCAGTATCTGATCAGCGGTCAGGAACGCTTCGGCATCTGCAGCCGCGAAGGACTGACAGTATCAAAGAAGGAAGAACAGAACGATACGATCCTGTATCAGGCACCGGCTGTTTATGGATCAGTAATCCTGCAGCCAGGAGATCTCATTATCGTGGCTCCGGAAGAAGCACATGCTCCTCATGGCGCAGCGGAACAGCCGATGGAAGTACGTAAAGTTGTTGTTAAAGTCAGGATCTGATGAAGAGGGCAGATGAAAATGCCCTTTTTCTTTTGCATGCATGCAGGCAGTCGGCCGGCAGAAAATGAAGGATTGAACAACCTTCGCTCCTTCATTTTTTGAAAATACTGCACACTTTTGGATAGAGTAAACCGGTATAATTGGTTTATTCCGGTAAAATATAGGCTCTTCAAATGAGAATGGTAAACAGCTGAAAGCGCTTAAAAATGTGGATGTAAAGGCTTGCAAAGGCATAATATCGGTGCTAACATCTAAGACATAAGATATGTTGTAAAGCAAACAGGTTAACTTAAAGGGGCCTGGTTGGAAGAGAACAATAATATGCAATCTCCCTGGATGCTTTCTGATGTATCCGCGCTCATCGTTTCACAAAAATGGAGGGGAATTAAATGAGTGATATTGTAATTGGTATTCTATTAATCGCTTCCTTGGCGGGCATGATCTATTATGCTGTCAAGGGAAAGAACCTCATGGTAGGCTTCATGATCATTTCTACCATCTGGCTGGTGATCTGTCTGGTTGGAAATGCCATCAGTGCAAATCCATCTATGGCAAATCTTTCTACCTTGGATGTTGTGAAATCTGTCTTCCAAGCCGGTCCTGAAGGATATGCAAAATCAATTCTGGTCAACATTTTCTTCGGTGCCTTCTTCGGCCGTGTCCTGATCGACACGGGCATCGCTTCCACACTGATCCGCAAAGTTGTTGAACTTGGCGGTGACAAACCAAAGATCACAATGATCCTTCTGAACGTCGTTGTCGCTCTGTGCTTCACTTCTATGACCGGCATCGGTCCAGTCATCTCGATTGCTGTCATTGCTCTGCCTATTATGCAGGCTCTGTCAATTCCATCTGAGATCGCTCTGTTCTCGTTCATGGGTTCTATCATGTCAGGTATTCTTTGGAACGTTACGAACTTCACGCAGTACCAGGGAATTCTGGAAGGCATGGCTAAAGGTATGTTTGCTGATCCAGCTTATTCATTCTCTGCGTATACGCCATTCGGCATTGCCGCTATGATCATTGCATTCGTTATCATCATGGTCGTATCCTGCATTGCTCTGGATAAGAAAAAGAAGTCGCACGCTTGGGCTGCTGTAACACCGGAGAACAATGGTGCTAAGGCAAATGCTCCGATGATCTCATGGCTTGCTGTTATTATGCCGGTCATTCTTGTCGCTGCATTTAAGATCCCAGTCATTCCTTCCTTCATCATTGCTGCTATCTATGCATTGCTTGTCTGCGGCAAATTCAAGGGCGGATATGAAAAGGTCTGCCAGATGCTCGCTAAGCAGTTCACGGATGGTTCTGTTGATGTTGCACCAATGATCGGCTTCCTGCTGACCCTGTCCATGTTCAATGCTGTCGCTGTCTATGCCGGTCCTTACTTCAAGGCAATTGTCGGCGGTATCTTCCCGACAACAGCTATCGGCATCACGATCCTGTTAGCAGTACTGATCCCATTAGGCTTCTTCCGCGGTCCTACAAACCTTGTTGGATGCGGAACTGCAGTTGCTGTTGTTATTCTGCAGGCTGCCAATTGGCCAGTCGGCTTCATCTATCCTCTGTTCGCTGTGACGACCATTGTTCCTCAGCATCTTGACATTACACAGTCATGGGTTGCTTGGGGCTTAGGTTATACACATGTGAGCTCGAAGGATTATATGAAGTATACGATTCTTACTGGATGGGTCATCGGTGCGATTCTGTGCTTTGTCAACCTGGCAATGCATGGCGGACTTGTTGGCTGATCAGAAACAGTTCATATAGCAGCTATCATAAAAGTCTGAAGAACAAAATTGTTCTCCAGATTTTTTGTTGAGTCTTGAGCAATTTAACAGACTATGCTAGGAATTCTCCCATCTCTGCAGGTGGTGAGATGAACCAACGTCTCTTTACTTAGCTCAATTATAATGATTTCCCCCTTTTTCTTACATTCCGTCCTATATGAATTATGCAAATGGCCCACTAGGGCAGAAGAAGCCGCCGCACATGGACGGCTTTTTTCGTTATGATGACAATTTTTGTATGATGTTGATATGTTTTTTTCTGTCAGAATATTTACGTACTCCATGATTCTTAATATCATAGTAATTTGTTAGTATTTTCAAACTGTTAAAATGACATGCACAATTCCTGATTTGCACTATCCGTACCAAAAAATCTATGAACGTTCCAAAATTTGTATACCCAAAAGTTACCATTCTTTAAAAATATTGCGAAAATAATAAATGGAATTGATGCATCAATCCTTACTGGATGTGCCATCCATGCAATTCTGTGCGTTATCAGCTTGGCAATCCCCGATGGGCTTATTAGGCAATCTGCAAAGAACTTATCGATAAGTATGGTGAATACCTGGAGAAAGAAGTGAATCTCTAGGTATTCTTTATTTGCTTACACGGCAAAAATCAAATGACGTTTCCGGCAATGTGTCTATATCTATTTTTGAGCTTAGACGGCATAATAGTACTGGTCTATAATAATACGAATTCGTATTATGTATATTCAGAAAGGAAACCATGGAAAGAAAAGAGTCGGAAGGACTGAAACTGGTCTGCACAATGAATCGTCTGGATGGACTGTATCGCATTGCGGCCCGGAAAAAAGGCATTAAGATCAATACTCTGATCTTTCTGCGGGCTATCAATGACGGACGTGAACATACGCAGAAAACGCTCTGCGATGAATGGCTGATTCCAAAGACTACCTTGAATACGATCGTGCAGGAATGCATTGAGAAGGGATACGTATCATTAGTGAATATGAAGCATTCAAAAGAAAAAGGCATCTGTGTCACAGCGCAGGGGAAAGCGTACAGCGATCAGATGGAAAGGGAGATCTCGCAGGCAGAAAAGAAAGCCATGAAAGCTACAAGTGATGCATATGGCAGCGTGCTGATCGAAGCAATGCAGAAATATACAGCATCTTTTGAAAAGGAATTGAACCAGAAATGAAAAGTACTGTACTGCTGATACTGCTGCTTCTTCTGCTGACTGTTCCCGTCTATTTTTTAGTGTACTGCATCATTGCACTGTATCGTCCTTTCAGGCACTATCCGGCTTCTTCTGCCTATCATAAGATTGCGGTGCTGATTCCTGCACGCAATGAAGAACATGTGATCGGCAATCTTGTGCAGTCGTTAGTTCAGCAGAATTATCCGAAAGATGCATATGAGATCGATGTGCTGATCAATCACTGTACGGACGGTACAGAGAAGGCTGCTGCTGAAGCTGGTGCGAAGATCATCGCGTGCGGAAATACAAATTCAAAGGGAGAGGTCCTGCAGTATGCTTTCAGCATTCTGAAAGAGGATCCATCCATTGAAGCGTATATTGTGATGGATTCAGACAATCTGGCTGATCCTGATTTTCTGCGCCGGATGAATGATGCTTACAGTGAAGGACATTGCTTGGTCCAGGGCAGGCGAACGGGCAAGAATTGCTTTGCCAGCTGGGTCAGCTGCTGCTATGAAGTGTTTTATATTCTGCAGAATATCTTTTTCAATCATGCCCGTTCTTCTATGGGACGGAGCGCTTCTTTCAATGGAACTGCCTGGCTGATGAGCCGCAGCTATCTTATGGAACATGGATATAAAACATACACGATGACTGAAGACGTTGAACTGATGGCATTGGCAGCATTGCAGAATGAATCGATTGCCTATGTTCATGATGCTATTGTATATGATGAATATCCGGTCACTTTGAAAGTATCTCTGCGCCAGCTGGATCGCTGGATCTTCGGACAGATGCAGTGCATGCGGCGCTATGCCGGCAGGCTTTTCCATGCCGTGATCGCGCAGCGGTCAAAGTCATCTTTGGATATGGGCATGATCCTGACGATGCCGGTATTGGCTTTATTGGCGGCAGTGCTGCTGATCCTTTGGCTGATCAGCGATGCGGGGGCTGCTGCCTTCTGCGGAAAATATCTTTGGCTCATTCTTTTGGCTCTGTATATTGCGATGATCTGGTTTTTGACAGCAGTGCTGTGCAAGAATCAGTCTTCACCGAAAAAACTGATGCGCGGCATTCTCTGCTTTCCGCTCTTTATCCTGATCTGGCTGGTCCTGATGCCGGTCAATCTGTTCCGCAGAAAATTGGCTTGGAAACCGATACCGCATGAATATGCCAGTAAGATAGAGGAGATGCACTGATGGAAGAATTAAGAAAGATCCTGCATATGTTCTTCAGCCGAATGGGAGAATATGAAGCCGGCGGTCTATTCTCTATCGGACATTTTCTGCTGCTGGGACTGACGGTGGGCGGTATCTGTCTGGCACTGAATCATACGCTGCAGTATTCCTATCAGAAGATCCGTGCTCTGGTGAAGCGGCTGATCGTTTTCCTATCAGCCTTGGAGATCATGAAGATCTATTTCAACTTTCATATTGGCAATGGCTGCGAGCTGATGAGCTGGGTGCCGCTGTATTTCTGCACGATATGCATTTATGCCGGATGGCTGAGCTGCTTCTGTCATGGGACAGTCCAGCATCTGGGCGATGTTTTCTTAGCGACCGGAAGTCTGATCGGCGGGATCTGTTTCCTGCTGTATCCATCTTCTTCGATCATGCTGTATCCGACGTTCCATTTTCTGACCATTCACAGTTTTCTGTATCATGGCATGATGGTCTTTATCGGGATCCTGATGAATCGGAGCGGACTGGTCCAGCTGCAGGCCGGCGATCTGAAGTATTATATGTTCTATGTCACAGCCTTCTGCATGCTTGCATGGGCTATCAACCTGCGCTGCCATACCAACTTTATGTTCATTTCTGACACATTTCCCGGCACTCTTTTGGATATTCCATATCGTATTCTTGGTCCTCTGTATACACCAGTGTCCATCGCTGTACAGGCGGTGATCCCCTTTGAAGTGATCCGCTGGTTCAAACGCAGAACAGATCTGCTGAGCCGGCCGGCATGGTATGATGAACAGCCGCAAAAACAGAGAGCGGCTGATAAAAAATACCATTCTGAAGAGAACAGAACGGTATAAAAGAAGACAGAATCAGGCTTCACCTTGTTTCCGCAGGTGAGGCTTTTTTTTGATCCGTACTGCCGTCAGGCAGAATGAAATGGATCAAAGAGAGATCAAAATCCGGGACATGATCGGTGATAATCACTGCTTCATCAAGCTTGGCGAACTGACATGGCCGCAGCAGATTGAATTTGGAACTGTCGGTGATCACATATGGATTCTTGGCATGATGGATCGCCATGGCTTTTGTTTCGGCTTCAAGTTCATTGGATGTTGAAAAGCCAAACTGCTCATGGATCCCGTTGGTGCCGACAAAAGCCGTATCAAAATACAGATCGCTGAGCTGTGCCAATGCCTGCTTGCCGGTGATTGCTTCGGTGCTCCAATACAGACTGCCGCCAAGGACGATCGTATTGATGCCGCGCTGTCCTAAGACGGTCAGCTGCGGAATGCCAGGCGTAACGACCGTGATATTCTTTGCGGTAATGAATTTGATCATTTCGCATGTGGTGCTGCCGGCATCCAGATAGACCATCTGGTTGTCATGGATCAGTTTTGCTGCGCAGTAGGCAACTTGTTTCTTCTGCTCTTTCTGTGTTTCATTTTTCAGTGCCATGGCAGGTTCAATATATTGTGATTCATTGAGCTTTGCTCCGCCATGAAAGCGATTCAGCAGATGCAGATCTTCCATCTCCTGCAGATCTCGTCGGATTGTTGCTTCGGAAGCGCCTAACTGTCTGCATAGTTCGGCGACAGTGACTGCTTCTTTTTCTTTGGCCAGATCTAAGATCTGCTGCCAGCGTTCCTGTTTCATCGTTATGTCCTCAGTTTCTTATAAAATGATTATACAGTCATTATTAATGATTGTAATAGAATAAATGATTGATTGAATGATTGAAAACAATGATTATATGATTGAATTGAAGAAATCAGTATTGAAAGCGCATACAGATTCGGTTAGAACAAAGGCATGGAAAGGGGAACGGCATGATCTATACAGTCACATTCAACCCATCTTTGGATTACATCGTAAGAGTGGAAGATTTCAAGACCGGTGAAGTAAATCGTACATATTACGAACAGATCCTAGGAGGGGGCAAAGGTGTCAATGTATCTATTGTCTTGGGCAATATGGGACATGAAAGCACCACTCTGGGATTTACCGGTGGGTTTACAGGGGACGCTCTGAAACAGCTTTTGTGGAAACAGGGAGTCAAGACAGATTTCATTGAAGTAAAAGAAGGATTTACCCGGATCAATGTCAAATTGAAATCAGCACAGGAAACTGAGATCAATGGACAGGGACCGAAGATCACACAGGAGAACATCGATACCCTGTATGCCAAGCTGGATGCACTGCAGGATGGCGATGTGCTTGTCATCAGCGGAAGCATTCCAAGCTCGCTGCCGGATGATATGTATGAGCGGATCATGAAGCGTCTGCAGAACAAAAAGATCGAAGTGATCGTGGATGCAGAAAAAGATCTTCTCGTCAATGTGCTGAAGTATCATCCGTATCTGATCAAGCCGAACAATCATGAACTGTCCGAGATCTTCGGAACAGATCTGCAGACCAGAGAAGAAGTGATTCCCTTTGCCAAAAAACTGCAGCAGATGGGGGCACGAAATGTTCTGATCTCAATGGCAGGAAAAGGAGCTGTCTTTGTTTCAGAGGCAGGTCTGGTCATGACAAGTGAAGCACCGCATGGCAAAGTCATCAATTCCGTAGGAGCTGGAGATTCCATGGTAGCAGGTTTCTTATGCGGAATGATGGAAACAGGCGATGAGAAACAGGCATTTCTGATGGGCATCTGCACAGGCAGTGCCAGCGCATTTTCCGAACAGCTGGCCGAGCGTGTCCAGGTGGAAGCACTCATGAAGCAGCTTACCGAGAAGGAAGCGTAAAGGGGAACTATGAAAATATCAGAACTATTGAAACCGGAAGCAGTCAGACTGCATGCATCGGCTTCGGATAAAAATGATGCGATCGATCAGCTGATCGACCTGCATTGTACAGCTGGAAATGTTACCGACAGAGAAGTCTTTAAAAAAGCTGTTCTAGCCCGTGAACAGGAAAGTACAACAGGCATGGGCAATGGCATTGCGATCCCGCATGCCAGAACAAGTGCCGCGTGCCGCGCTGGGCTCAGTGCCATGACGGTACCTGATGGGGTTGATTTTGCTTCGGCAGATGGCACGAAGAGCAGACTGCTGTTCATGATTGCGGCGCCGGAGAATTCCAACAGTTTGTATTTGGAAGTCCTGAGCAGATTGGCGGCATTGCTGACAGATGATGCCTTTGTGCAGAAACTGATCGATGCCAAAACAGTGAAAGAGTTTATTGCCAAGGTCGATGAAGCAGAATTGGCAAAGGAACAGTCTAATGCTTCTGCTGAAGACAGCGGTGCACCGCGCATTCTTGCGGTCACAGCTTGTCCTACAGGCATTGCGCATACTTATATGGCTGCTGAAAATCTGACCAAGAAGGCAAAAGAAATGGGCATTGTGCTCAAAGCGGAGACACAGGGATCCGTCGGCACAAAGAATGCATTGACAGCAGGTGAAATTGCCAATGCAGAAGGCATCATTATTGCGGCGGACAAGAACATTGAAATGAGCCGCTTTGAAGGAAAGCGCGTTTATTCGACTTCTGTAACGAAGGGCATCAATGAACCGGAAGTTCTGATCCAGAAGATCCTGAATCAGGAAGCTTCGATCTGTCATAGTGAAGGCGGAAAGAAGTATACTGCCGAAACAGAAGAGAAGGATACAGCTGCGCATGTGATCTACAAGCATCTGATGAACGGCGTATCGCATATGCTGCCGTTTGTTGTCGGCGGCGGTATTCTGATTGCCTTGGCGTTCTTAGTTGACAATCAGGCCATCGGCACCAGCAATTTCGGTATGGGCACACCGCTCGCTGCCTTCTTCAAGACGGTCGGCGGCACAGCCTTTGGCTTTATGCTTCCAATTCTGTCCGGATTTATCGCGATGTCCATTGCGGACCGTCCAGGTCTTGCGGTAGGCTTTGTCGGCGGCGCCATTGCTTCTGCTGGCTATAATTTCCTCGCCTTGGCAGATCCGAATGCGGCCGTTGTAAGCTCCGGTTTCTTAGGCGCATTGCTGGCAGGTTTTGCCGGCGGCTATATCACAAAAGGACTGGGCAAACTGTTTGATAAGCTTCCTGCTTCTCTTGAAGGCATTAAGCCGGTCCTGCTGTATCCTCTGCTTGGCATCTTCCTCATCGGCATTGTCATGTATGCTGTCAACCCGCTGATGGGCGCAATCAATACCGGTCTGTCTTCTTGGCTGAACAGCCTTGGCACGGCAAACTTAGTTGTTCTGGGTGCAGTTGTCGGCGGCATGATGTCTGTCGATATGGGCGGCCCTGTCAATAAGGCATCGTATGTCTTTGGCACTGCCATGCTGGCTGCGGGCACAAATGTCGGACAGGTGATCATGGCTTCGGTTATGGTCGGCGGCATGGTACCTCCGTTAGTCATTGCCCTGTCGACCAGTTTCTGCCGCAATCGCTGGACAGAAGCAGAGCGCAAGAGCGGCATTGTCAACTACATCATGGGGCTGTCATTCATTTCTGAAGGTGCAATCCCATATGCAGCTTCTGATCCATTGAGAGTCCTGCCATCCTGCATCATTGGCTCGGCTGCTGCCGGAGCACTGTCGGCTGCTTTCGGATGTACATCGCCTGCACCTCATGGCGGTTTCTGGGTCATCGGTATTATCGGCAATCCGCTGATGTATATCGTGGCACTGCTCGTTGGATCGATCTTAGGTGCGGTGATCCTCAGCCTGCTGAAGAAAAAACTGACACCGGAAGAATCCGGTCTGAAGAACTGAATCATATGATACGGGGAATGCCTGCTGGTCAGACATTCCTTTTTTGCATATAATAATAAAGCTGTTGGGAAGCAGAAAAGATATGGATGAGAAGATCAAAGAAGAACTTGCCGCGCAGGACTGTCCGGTTTCAGAAGAAGCTCCTAAAAAAGAAAAAAAGCAGAAAGATAAAACAGCAGTTCACGCTGCTCTGCATCTGCTGAATTATAATTTCTGGGCTTTTTTTTGGTTCCAGATCCTTTATCAGTTTGCGACCCTATGTCTGATCATTCCGCTGATGCGGAAAGTTGTTTCACTGATCCTGTATTTCAGCGGCATCAGCAGTGTGACAAATGACAATATCATTGCACTTTTGACGCATCCGGCAACTTGGATCGGTCTGCTTGTGCTTCTTTATATGGCATCTGCCATGATCTCTATTGAGTTTTCTGCTCTCTGTGAAGCAATTCATGCTTCCGACTGCCGAAAGAAGATCACGGTGCGAGATATGCTGGTCTTCGGCATTGCCAACTGCGGTTCGGTCTTTCAGCCGAAGAATCTGATGTATCTTGTTTATCTGCTTATCATTATTCCTTTTACCGGTATTGCGGAAGGACCGGCGCTGACCCAGAGCCTGACGATGCCTGGCTTTATCCTGGAAGCGATCAATGAGAAATGGTTCCTGCAGCTGCTTTACTATGGCGGCATGCTTGCATTGATGATCCTGTCGATGCGCTGGATCTATATCATACCGGCAATGAATATTCAGAAAGAAGATTTCCGGAAAGCATCGGGCGAAAGCCTGGCTATGACACATAAGAAGCTCTTCAAGACGATCCTGACTTTAGGTATCTGCTATCTGTTCATGTTCTGTCTTATCATGATCCTGGCTTTAGGCATTTTCTTCGGAGCATTTGCCATTATTCATTGGCTGGATCCAACGATCGATCTTGTGCAGTGCATTGAGCCGGTGATCCTCTCGGATATCGTCATTGTCTATATTCTGTTTGTGATTATGACACAGCCTCTGGTACTGAGCCGGATCTATGTGGATTATAAGCAGATCCTGAAAAAGGATGGCATTGTTCTGCCGATGTATCAGAAACCGACATCCTTACTGACAAAATACAGACCGGTGAGGATCATTCTCTATCTCTGTGCGGCAGTAGGAATTTACTTCTTTGTGCCGCCGCGCTATCAGGAGATGAAACTGATCCTGAACAATGCATCAAGCGAAACAATGGTCATGGCCCATCGCGGTGATTCTGTCCATGCACCGGAGAATACGCTGCCGGCTTTTCAGGCAGCCATTGATTACGGAGCAGACGCAGCCGAAATGGATGTGCAGATGACCAAGGACGGTACGATCGTTGTTCTGCATGATTCTTCGATTGACCGCACAAGTACAGGCACAGGGAATATCTGGGATGTGACATATCATGATATTGAGAATCTGGACAATGGATCTTTCTTTGATGCTTCGTTTGCGGATACTCGCATTCCGACCTTAGATCAGGTGATCAAGCTCTGCAAAGGAAAACTGTTTCTTAATATTGAGATCAAGCGGACCGGACATGATGACGGCATTGAACAGAAGGTCATTGATATCATCAAAGATAATAATTTCCAAGAACAGTGTGATATCACTTCCATGGATTACAATACGCTCGTTACCGTGAAGAGCATTGATCCTTCTATTGAAACAGTTTATACAACGAACGTTGCGCTGGGAAATGTAGAAGATATGGCAGCTGCTGATGCTTTCAGCATTGAAGGTACTTTTGTGACTCAGTCTTTTGTCAGACAGCTGCGTCAGAATGGCAAAAAATTCTATGTCTGGACGGTCAATGATGAAGAGCAGATGCAGAAAATGATAAACCTGGGAGCCAATGCCATCATTACCAATGATCCATCGACCTGCCGTGAGCTCGTCGCTTCTGACAGCCAAGAAGGCGTCTTCGGGGTCCTGCAGAGATTAAGGACAGGACTGCTTGGCAAATGATCTTATTTCAGAAAAAAACACCATTTGGAACTCTTGAAGTGGCGGAAGAAAAAGATCGGCGGGTGCTGCTGTGCAATGGTCATATTGAATCAGCCGTATATCTTTCAGCAGAGAAAGAAAATGAACTGATCTTTCCCTATATGCAGAGATTCAGCTATGCTTTTGCGGTCAATCCAAATATCCATCGCACACTGCTGATTGGCGGCGGTGCCTTTGCGTATCCAAGATATTATCTGGCACACTATCCGGACTGTCGGATCGATGTGATCGAGATCTCAGAGGATATTCTCGCAATCGATCAGAAATATTTTTCTTTGGATGCAATCCGGAATGAACGCATGAAGATCATATGCGAGGATGGGATGCATTATCTTCAGAAGCGTGCTGATACCTATGATCTGATCATCAATGATGCCTTTGTGGGCAGTACAGAGACGTGCCGTGATCTTTCAGCTGTGCAGCTGATCCATCGCCATCTCAATGAACATGGCATCTATCTGGTCAATGCGGCTGTATCTGTTAAAGGGCCGTTTTCGACAAAATTCCGGCATTTTGATACAATACTGAAGAAGGAATTTAAAGCAGCTGCTATGATGCAGTGCGATGAACAGAGAAGCCTGTATGAAAAACAGAATATCCTGATGATCGCATCTGATGATTCCTTGCTGTAAGATAGTAGAAATCCAAGTGCTTCTGCTATAAAATAGTAGTTACTGTGAAAGGGACGGTAGAACAATGGCAAAGAAAAAGAAGCTGACCAAAGAAGAGCTCAGAATAGAGAATGAAAAGATCAGAGAGGACATGCACACCCAGAATCAAGGCAGCAGTGAAGACTCTGAACGCATTGTCAACAGTCTGAAGGGATTCAACATTGCATCTTATGCTCTGCTGTTAGTGCTTCCAATTATCGGAATCTGGTGGCTGTGGTACAAGAAGGATAAGCTGAAGCTGAATCAGCCGTCCATGATTGTTTGGACAGGTATCGGCGTTGTTATCCTGGTGGAGCAGATCATGCTGATCTATCAGAATTTTGCGGGCTGAAATACACTGAAAAGTGTATTTTTTTTGTCAGGCGGCAGAGGTGCTCCATTCGCAATGAAGTACGAACTGCGCTATAATACAAAAAGAAACATGTAATGAATATAGGAGGACAATATGGTAACGAAACATGCCTACTGGATTCACCATGCATATAAAACGGATGAGACGATCAGCGGCTATATCTTTCTGCCGAAATGCGACTGTTCCAACTGTGGATATACATCTTCAATGGAAAAGAAGGTCTGCCCAAGCTGCGGTTCTGTCATGGATCGCACAGCACCGAAAGATGCTATGGTGGAAGATGTCATAAAAGAGTGATCTTCATTTTGAGAAACATATATGCAAAGTGAGGTTATTTCATTGTGCCAAGAGCGCAATGTCACATTGACGTGCTATCTGCAGGAAACAGGGGAAGGATACGGGCATCTGGAAAAGCGCCCGGCAGTTCTGATTGTTCCTGGCGGAGGGTATACACACTGCAGCAGGCGGGAATCCGATCCTGTTGCTTTTGGCTTTCTCAAAGCAGGATATCAGGCATTTATTCTGAACTATACATGCTTGGACAAAGGCAGCTGGCCGCTTCCGCTGCAGGATTATGAAGAAGCGATGAAGCTGATCCTATCTCATAAAGAACAATGGAAGATCGATCCTGACAGACTTGCATCCATTGGTTTTTCGGCAGGCGGACATCTTGCCTGCGCCGGTGCACTGCTCACTTCCTATCCGCCCAAGGCACTGATCCTGGGATATTCTCTGCTGACGGATGAAATTGAAAAATACGCACCGGGATTTCCATCGCTGATTGAACACGTCAATGATCAGACACCGCCGTGCTTTCTTTTTGCGACGGCCAATGATGCTTCTGTGTCAGTAAAGAATACTCTGCAGTTTGCTGAAAAATTAGCTGAACATGCAGTCATGTTCGAATGCCATGTCTATCCATACGGAAGACACGGGTTCAGTACGGGCGAGGACAGTGTTCAGAAGGACCCAGATCCGCTCTATCCGGCTGCTGCTGATTGGGTACAGGACAGCTTGGCTTTCTGCCGTGCTGCCTTTGACCCGAAGCTGAAGATACCTGCTTTCAATCAGGATTGAAATAAGCGATAATAAGAAGAGAAATATCTAAAAGGAGAATGCAGCTATGCTATTCAAAGTTACGCGGGAAAATGAAATTACGTATTATGTTCCGGAGCATATCAGAAAGATCTCGATCTCACCGGTCTATGGACATGAAGACAGTTTTGATGTTGCGTTTTACATTGACAATACCATGGAGATCGTGAAAGTATTTGATACTTTCGAAGATGCTGAAGCATTTGTTAAAAAGATCTATCAACAGATGATCCAGAAGGACAGCGGCGATATTATTGATCTGCAGACTTTAAATTAAGCGGTTTACTTTTTTGAAAGGTCTTTTTTGCCTTGGTTTTTACGGTGGATAGGTATACGATAGAAGCGCTGAAAGAACAGCAGAAAGAGGGCCCATGGTTCAGATCACACTTCTTTATCAGGAAAATGATCCATACTGTCATCAGGCAAAGGAAGCTCTGGAAAATCTCCGCATGGAAGAAGAAATGGGTGAGATCCAGATGATCCTGATCGATGTGAAAGATGATCATAAAGATTATCCCAATCTGCCGGTCGTACTTCTGAACAATGAAAAGATCTATGAAGCGGGATCCGGTGAGAACTACCAGACCTGCAAAGCGAAACTGCGCAGAGCACTTCTTCATAAATAATCATACAAGCTGCTGAGGCAGCTTTTCATATGGTAAAATGCAGCATGGAACGTTAAAATAAATATGTTGAATAAAGGGGGCTGTATGACACAGAACAATATTGATGAGAGTACGGAAAAAAGGGCGGCATACTGTCTTTCCTGTCCCGTGCCGAGATGTGAAAATGGATGCCCGGTCGGGAATCATATCCGTGATTATATAAAAGCAATCAAAGAAAAGGATGCCGTGCGAAGCGCAGAGATCCTTTACAGCGTCAATCCTTTCCCGCAGCTGACATGCCGGCTGTGCGATTATGCCAGACAATGTCAGGGACATTGTGTGCGCGGGATCAAAGGATCACCGGTCGAGATCCATGAAATTGAGAAATATATTTCTGATGCGAACAGCAGAAATGTTTCTGCCGGAACGGCAAATGGCAGATCGATTGCGATCGTCGGAGCCGGTCCTGCTTCTTTGGCAGCGGCTTTGGATCTTCGTCAGGCAGGATATCAGACGGAGATCTATGAAAAACTGGATCGCGTCGGCGGAGCTGTCTATTCCGGTATTCCTTCCTATCGTTTTGATAAGAAGTATCTGGATGAGATCTATGAAGATGAAAAGAAACTTGGTACGATCTTCCATTTTGGCTGTGAAGTCGGCAGAGATATTTCATTGAAAGAACTGCTGGACAGTCATGATCGTGTTCTTCTGACCAGCGGAGCACAGATCGAAAATACATATGGGCTGAGCGGAGAAGGATGTGAAGCAGGCTTATCGCTTCTGTATCATCTGAATGTTGAAGATCAGGCAGCTGTTTATCAGAAAAAATATCACCGGGCAGCAGTATGGGGCGGCGGCAATGTTGCCATGGACTGTGCGCGTTCTTTGGTACGGATCTTGGATGAGGTGACGGTGATCTACCGCCGTTCTGAAAAGGAAATGCCGGCCAACCGCGATGAGATCGAAGCCGCGAAAAAAGAAGGCGTGAAATTTGCTTTCTTAGAAAATATCAAGGAGCTGCGGTTAGATGAGCAGGGCAGAGTGATTGGTGCACACTGTATTAAGATGCATTTGGGAGAACCGGATGCTTCCGGCCGCGCACGTCCGATCGAGACCGCGGGATCGGACTATGAGATCCCATGTGAATTGGTCATACCGGCGATTGGCCAGTCGGTGTCTTTTGAAATATTCGATGCGGATATCAAAAAGCAGGAAGGGACACATGTCTCGACTATGCCGCATGTTTATATTGCAGGCGATGCTTATTTAGGACCGAAGACGGTCGCGGCCTGCATCAAGGACGGCAGAGATGCCGCCGCAGAAATGATGAGATCATTTTAAGGAGCTGGAATGACAGGAATGATTATATTTTTTGCAGTGTGCTTTGTCGCTGGGACACTGTCGCTGCTGTATGGCAAAAAAATGGTGAACGTGCTGTTGGCTGTGTATGCTTTCTGTGCGGTATATCGTTTTGTACTGGAACATTTTCCGGATAATGCATATATTTTATGGATCGCAATCGCAGCTGGGATCTTGGCCATTGTCTTAGTCAGGACAGCAAAGAAATTTGCTTTCTTTCTGCTCGGCGCCATCATCGGCGTGCTGATCGGCATGACGGCGCTGATCTTTCTGCCGACGCTTCCAGAGTATGTGCCCTACGCTGTCGTATTGATCTGTGCTGTGCTGTTTGGCTATCTGACTTCGCATTATGAGAATACTCTGATCCGCTTTGGCACAGCCTATCTCGGCGGTGAAATGATCAGTTCTGCGGTACTGCTGCTGATCTTTGGCTCAGCTGCTCTTCCAGCCTTGGCCTTTGATGATATCGTGGCCTCCATGAATGCCGTCAGTGCATATCTCTATGGTCCATTTACTCAGCAGTATTCTCTGTGGATCGTGATCATTGGCATTGGCCTGATGTTCTTTGGGGCTCATTATCAAAAAAAGCATTGAGGAGACAAACAATGGCATATTTGGTGAAACCTGAATTGAGCGAACTGAACTATCGCAGAAAACTTCATGAGAGTGCATTGACGATGTCCGACCTGCATGGGCCTGAAGCTTTTCCGAAAGAAGAGTGGGCAGCTTTTTATGAGCGATATGCTGAGGCAGATCCAAAAGAATTTCTGTATCGCTATATCTTCTGTCCTTCCTGCAATGACTTTGTCGGGGAGGTGCAGTGGAAGTACAGCACGGAGCACAGGCGCTATGAGATCCAGATCATTGTGGAACATTCGCTGCGCTTGGAAGAATATGGCCGCAAAGGAATTGCTCTGCTTGAAAAAGAAGCCAAAGCGGATGGCTTGGATGCCCTGTATGCATGTACAGACAGAAAGAATCCGGCGGTCGGTTTCTTTGAACATTTAGGAAAAAAGAAAGCTGAAGAAGATCAGGATACAGTGACCTTCCTGCTATAGCCTATGACAGACCTCGATCAGAAAGAGATACATGCACTGCGCTATTATGAAGGAATCCCTGATCTCCTGGATAAAGGAGATCCTTTTTGGAATGATGAAAAAGCATATGTCACTTTCAACAGTCTTTTCTTTGACGGCATTGAAACCGAAACAGCAAGGAGCCAAGAGAACAGAAGGCTGAGTCCTGCGATTGCCATCGAAAAAGAAAAAGCACTTTCGCTGACGTCTTCTTTGCTTTCGTGCTGTGCAAAATATGAACATGGAAGGATCCGCTGCTGCCGGGTGGAACGCTTGATCGATTATCAGAAATTCTGCGATGCCGGTATGTTCACGTCCTTCATTTCCACTTCCAGAAATGGATACTTAAGCTCCTATGAGGATAAACATGATCTTGTGCTCATGGATATTGAAATTGCACAAGAGGCACCATGCTGCGATCTGATCGCTATGATGGGGCAGAATGAAAAATCAGCTGAGGGAGAAGTGCTGATTGCACCGTATACAGAGATCGAAGTGCATGAAGAACCTGTCCCATATGAACTGCAGAAGATCGCGGATGGCAATGGCCGCAGTCCTGCTGTATACTGTCATGTCAAGGTCGGATCCTATCGGTATAAGGAAAGTACTGCATCGGAAGAATTCTCATCAGCACAGAAGAAAGCAGTCAGAGATCTGTATCATGCGCTGAACATGCATGCAGTGCCGAAAGAAGAAGATATTGCGCTGTATCTCTGTGCCAAAAAATCATTCCAGACAGATGTGTTTTCTATGCTGTCTAAAATTCAGTAAAATTTATAAAAGAAATTCTGAATATGTGTTTACTTACTTTTATTATTTGTGATACTATTGTGCAGCAGAAATAAGAAAACTTATTTTCTGATAGAATACGGACGGAGCAGATGCTTCGTTTTATATAAGGAAGCTATGAGCGAAAATAAAGAAGAAATTGAAGAGATTGAAGAAGAACTGAATTTTGAACCAGAAGATACAGAAGAAACAGATACAGAGAATGAAGAAGAGACAGAAGAAGAACATAAAGAAGTGAACATTGAGGAATATCAATGTGTGGATCTGTCCGGTGTGGATACCGTACGCGATTACCTGAAGCTGATTGGATCCATTCCTCTATTGAGCCCAGAGAAAGAACAGAAGCTGGCGGAAGAAGCAGCCCTTGGAAATCAGGATGCAGTTGATATGCTGGTCACTTCCAACCTGCGGCTTGTGGTGTCTATTGCAAAAAGATATGTTGGCTTCGGCATCCAGCTGATGGATCTGATCCAAGAAGGAAATATCGGCCTGATGAAAGCCGTCAATAAATTTGATTATACAAAGGGATTTAAACTTTCGACATATGCAACTTGGTGGATCCGTCAGGCTATCACAAGATCGATTGCAGACAACAGCCGGAATATCCGTATCCCGGTCCATCTCAATGAGACCCTGCATCGCATTACAAAAGTAAAGCGTGAATTGGTGCAGGCATATGGCAGAGATCCAAGTGCTGAAGAGATTGCAGCAAAAATGGAAGATATGACTGCGGAGAAGATTGCTGAGATTGAAAGACTGGCAGCGGATACGATCTCCTTGGAGACACCGGTAGGCGATGAGAATGATACGAGCTTGGGCGATCTGATCAGAGATGACCGTACACTGACACCGGCGCAGTATACGGAGAACAATGCCATGCATGAACAGCTGGCAGCTGTGCTCCATACATTGAGCGAAAGAGAGCAGATCGTGCTGACCAAACGGTTCGGCCTGGATGGAAATGAACCGATGACCTTGGAAGAAGTCGGCCAGGAAATGAATGTTACCCGTGAAAGGATCCGGCAGATCGAAAAGAAAGCAATCATCAAACTGAAGCATCCGACAAGATCAAACAGCTTAAAGCCGTTTGTACAGGATCTTGGATTGTAAGACAGTATGCGCTGTCTTTTTTATATGTTATGCTAAAATACCGATAGGAGGATTCTACGATGCCAACAGAATTTAAATATGAAATTGAACAGCAGTTTGGAACACTGTCTTCATCTCAGTCAAGTACCGGAACATCTCACTCTAAAGAAGTCAATCTGATTGCTTATGGAGATGCGGAACCGAAATACGATATTCGCAATTGGACGGTGAATGCGGATGGTACAAAAAGAATGGGCAAGGGCATCACGCTTTCCCGTGAAGAAATGAATGAATTGAAAAAAGTGCTGGATGATATGGAAGAAGAACTGAAAGGCGAATAAGCACTGCAAAGTGCTTTTTTCGATAATAATATGTTCACAAGAAAAGAAGAGATCCAATGGATCTGTCCGCAATGCGGATCCACTGAAACATCAGAGATCTATACCTATGTTTCGGCAGCGGAAGAACCGCGGTGTACGCAGAAGATCCTGGATACGTCTCTGTTCCGGATGAAATGCAGAAAATGCGGCAGAACAGAATACAATACAGGTCCTCTTTTCTATGCGGACGAGAACAGAAAAATATTTTTTGCCATGGGCGAGCATTCCGATCCGGAGGCGATGCTGGCAAATCATATCTCTTTGGGATATACCGCAAGGAAAGTGCCGGAGATCGTGGATCTCTGTGAAAAGATCCTGATCGATCAGGATGGCCTGGATGACCGTATTGTGGAGATCATGAAAGCGGCGAATGCGGTGATTCTCAAGGGACAGGCGTATGATCAAATGCTGTATGCCCCGGATGAAGATACGGTATACTTTGAATTGATCAAGGATGCTGCTTCGCTGGGACGCATTCCGTTCCTGCAGGCAATGTACGATGATCTCAATGAAAGATTCAAAGAAGATCTTGAAAATGAAGCGGATGAAACGGAGATCAATGCGGAATGGGCTGTGCATTTTTTTGCAGAGCACTATCATCCCGCAGAATAGGAGCGTGCATATATGGCAAAATACAGTGAGCTGCATCTGCAGCTGGAACAGAAACTGAATCAGTATTTGGCAGAGCAGACCGATGAGAACAGCAGTCTTTTGGTTGCTGAGTTCACAAAGCTGATCCTGGAGGATGCGGATATCCTGATTGATGGATCGCCGGATGAAGAAGAACCGGGCAAGTATGATCCGAGCGGCTTTGAAGGACCGGATCATCGCTTTTATTTTCATATGTTCACTTCAAAGCTGCGCTTTGATGAAAGCGAAGCAGAAAAGCCGATGGTCACAAAGCTGAAAGGTGTGCTGGATCAGGTGTTTTCCAACGAAGCACTTGGCGGCTTTTCACTGAATTATAAGAAGAATGCAGGCACGGTGCTGATCACCAAAGAAGATATCTATCAGGGACTGCAGACAGCCATTGAAGCAGCCCAGAAGCATTGATCTATGCATTTCAGTCATTGCATGCATTTGCTATGAGCATCATTGATCTCATGCAAAGAGAATATAATGAGAGCAGGAGGATACTGCAATGGAATATGTTACTTTAAATACCGGAGCGAAAATGCCGATGGAAGGATTTGGTGTTTTCCGGGTACCGGATAAAGCAGAATGCGAAGAGATGGTATATCAGGCCATCCGGATCGGCTATCGCCTGATCGATACAGCAGCCGTATATACCAATGAGGACGCCGTAGGCAAGGCTGTCAGCCGTGCGATCAAAGATGGCATCTGCACCCGTAAAGATCTGTTCATCACATCAAAGCTCTGGGTACAGGATATGGCAAGCTATGAAACAGCCAAGCAGGGCATCGAGAATTCTTTAAAGAAATCCGGCTTGGACTATTTTGACCTATATCTGGAACATCAGGCGCTCAATGATTATTTCAGCGCATGGCGTGCCATGGAAGATGCTTTTCATGAAGGAAAGCTGAAGGCGATCGGTGTATCAAATTTTTATCCGAACATCCTGACGAATTTCTGTGAAACAGTCAAAGTCATCCCGGCAGTCAATCAGATCGAACTGCATCCATACTATACGCAGGAAGCTGCTCTGGAAACGATGAAGTACTATCATGTGGTACCGGAAGCTTGGGCACCGCTGGGCGGCGGCAGATACAATCCTTTTGAAGATGCAGACATTCAGGCCATGGCTGCGGCACATCATAAGAGCGTCGGACAGGTACTGCTGAGATGGGGCGTACAGAGAGGAACGGTCGTCATTCCTAAGTCCACGCATCTCGAACGCATCCAGGAAAATTTTGAGATCTGGGATTTCACTCTGAGCGAAGAAGAAATGAAGCAGCTTTCTGCTTTGGATATGGGATATTCCGGGACCCGGGCAAAGCATTTTGATCCGGAATTTGTCCGCGGCTGCTTCGCACAGAATATCCACGGCTGAAATAAGAATATATTATGAGCCTCTGCACATGCAGGGGCTTTTTACAGATTGCAGAAAATGTACAATATCAGGCATTTATCATGGTATTTTTTCTGAATTGTAATATCCTAGAGACATTCCAGGAGGAAATGCATGCTTCAGATAAAAAATATTAAAAAAGAGTATAAGACAGGCACTTTGGTCCAGCAGGCACTAGATGATGTTTCATTGAATCTGCGCGACAATGAATTTGTTGCAATCTTAGGACCTTCCGGATCCGGCAAAAGTACCTTATTGAATATTATCGGCGGTCTGGACCGCTATGACTCCGGTGATCTGATCATCAATGGTGTTTCAACGAAAAAATACAAGGATCGGGATTGGGATTCGTATCGCAATCATACGATCGGTTTTATTTTTCAGTCCTATAATCTGATCCCGCATCAGACGGTCCTTTCCAACGTGGAACTGGCCCTGACGATCTCCGGCATTTCCGGAGCAGAGCGCAGACAGAAGGCGGAAGAAGCATTGATCAAAGTTGGCTTGGGCGATCAGATGCATAAAAAGCCGAATCAGATGTCCGGCGGACAGATGCAGAGAGTTGCCATTGCCAGAGCCTTGGTCAACAATCCAAGCATTCTCTTGGCCGATGAACCGACAGGCGCCTTGGATACTGAGACCAGCATCCAGGTCATGGACCTGCTGAAGGAAGTTGCGAAGGATCGTCTGGTCGTTATGGTCACGCACAATCCGGATCTTGCTCAGGAATATGCCAACCGCATTGTGAAGCTGAAAGATGGCAGGATCCTTTCGGATACAAATCCGTATGCGCTGAAGGAAGAAGAGAAAGAGCCTCCTGTTCATAAAAATCTTGGCAAAGCATCGATGTCTTTTTGGACAGCTCTCTCTTTGTCCAAGAATAATCTGATGACAAAAAAGGCAAGAACTGTTCTTGTTTCCTTTGCTGGATCGATCGGCATTATCGGCATTGCTCTGATCATGTCGCTGAGCAATGGGGTCAATGTTTATATCAATACGACTGAGCGCGAAACACTGAGCGAATATCCATTGACGATCAACAGTACTTCTTTTGATCTGACTTCCATGATGACAAACGCAGCTGCGGATGGCAAGTCCCAGGAAAGCCAGACAGATGGGGTGGTCAAAGAAAAGGATGTTGTTTCCAATATGTTCTCTAAAGTGCAGTCCAATGATCTGGCCAGCCTGAAGACCTATCTGGAAACAGATCCGGATCAGCTGAGCAGCTACAATGAATCGATTGAATACAGCTATGATACAGAGCCGCTGATCTATCGCATCGATGGTTCGTCGGACCGCAAGGTCAATCCAAATACACTGCTGTCATCGGCTGGACTGACGCCGACCAGCAGCATCTACAGTTCTGCGATCAAGACAAATGTCTTCTCTGAGCTTCCGGCCAGTGCTTCTCTGTATGAGGACCAGTATTCAATCAAAGCAGGCCGATGGCCAGAAAATGCTTTTGAAGCAGTTGTGGTAACGAACCAGAGTGGTTCAATCAGCGATATGGCACTGTATACACTTGGCCTGAAAGACTATTCTGAACTTGAAAGCATGATCAAGAATCAGGGAAGCTCTTCGGCGGACGGTGAAGATCAGACCTATCCATATGAAGACTTCTTAGGCATTGGCTTTAAATTGGTCAATCCCGCCAGTCTTTATGTATATGATGAAGCAAATCATGTCTGGACAGATAAGTCCCTGGACAGTGAATATCTGAAGAATGTCGTTGCTTCTTCACAGGATATCAAGATCGTCGGGGTTGTTTCACCGAATGAAGATACGCAGGTCAGCATGCTGACAAGCGGCATCTGCTATCCTTCTTCATTGACCCAGTATGCGATTGAACAGGCAGCCCAGAGCGATGCCGTAAAAGCGCAGATGGCGGATCCGAATATCAACATCTTTACCGGCAATACTTTTGATCAGGATAATGCAAAGTCCGGTTTTGATTATGGTTCTCTGTTCAGCGTGGATTCTTCTAAGATGGCTTCTGCTTTTTCCATCGATCCAAGTCTGATCAATACAGATATCAATGATTATCTCGATACAGCAGCCCTTTCTTCGGCAGCTTCCAATATGAGCCAGGAAACCATTCAGAAGTTTGCTTCCCTGGTGCAGTCGAATGTTACTTCGGAAAAACTGACACCGGCGATGACGGATGTGCTCAAAGCATATCTGGCATATGCGGCCCAGGATCCGACGACCGACTATGCACATCTTTCGACAAGCTTCAGCAGCTACCTGAACAGTGCCGAGGCAAAGAAGATCATCAATGAGGATCTTACCGCGGCTCTGACCAGCGGCGCGAATGCATCTGCTTTGACTTCATCGTTTACTTCGCTGATGTCGCAGGTCATGCAGGGGCTGCCGCAGTATATGATCGATCATCAGCTGACCGATGTTTCTTCGGCTGCCCAGGAATATCTGCAGAGCACAGAAGTGCAGCAGAAGATCTCAGCCGGACTCTCGCAGATGATCAGCGGCATACAGATCTCCAGTGCAGATCAGCAGAAACTTGCTGAGGATCTTGTCAATGGATATGCGGTGTATGCAGCAGCGACCAATGCTCCGGATCTGAACAAACTGAGCGATTCCTTCAGTGCATGGATGAATTCCGCAGCCGGCCAGGAGGCAGTCAAGCAGGCGGTCAGTTCAGCGGTCGATGTTGATGCCTTGACCAATGCGCTCAGCAGTGAGATCAATCAGGAGACAGTATCTTATACTTCTGTTCTGTCCAATGCTGTGCAGCAGGCAATGAGCCAGATGATGGCCCAGCTTCCCAATGCATTCACCGTCGATACGAATGCCATCTCTTCTGCTTTTCAGATGAACATGGATACTTCAGAACTGCAGTCGCTCTTTCAGTCGATGATGTCGCAGGAAACACAGTCCTATGAAAGCAATCTGACCAAGCTAGGCTATGCAGATATCAATAAGCCATCTGAGATCTCGATCTATCCAACTAGCTTTGAAGCAAAGGACAGCATCAAGTCGATCCTGGACAGCTACAATACACAGATGAATGATGCAGGTCAGACAGACAAGGTCATTACATATACCGACATGGTCGGTACGCTGATGACAAGTGTCACGGATATCGTCAATACGATCTCCTATGTCCTGATTGCCTTTGTGGCAATCTCACTGGTCGTTTCATCGATCATGATCGGTGTCATTACTTATATATCTGTTTTAGAAAGAAAGAAGGAGATCGGCATCCTGCGTGCTATCGGGGCATCCAAGCACAATATTTCTGCCGTCTTCAATGCTGAGACCTTTATTACCGGGCTCTTGGCAGGCGTCATGGGCATTGTTATTGCATGCATCCTGCTGGTGCCGACCAATTCTATTATTCATGCGGTCAGCGGCAATGCGGAAGTCAATGCGGTCATGCCGATCAACGGTGCCTTGATGCTGATCCTGCTGTCTGTCGGTCTGACGATGCTTGGCGGTCTGATCCCATCGAAGAAAGCCGCAAAGAGCGATCCAGTATCTGCTCTGCGGACGGAGTAAAAAATGAAAGATATTCGCCAAGAAATTGAAGCGTATATTCCCTGCAATGAGCAGGAGGCACAGGATAAGATGACCATGCTGGCATGGATGGACAGGGGCGGCGATCTTTATACAAGAGAGAATCGCACAGCACATTTCACCGCTTCGGCATGGGTCGCAGATCTGAACCATGCACACGTTCTGCTGGCATATCACAATATCTATCAATCATGGTCCTGGCTGGGCGGACACGCAGACGGCGACCATGATCTCCTTCATGTTGCGATGAAAGAAGTCAGTGAAGAATCTGGCCTGACAGAGGTCAGACCGCTTTCTGAAAAGATCGCTTCCATAGAGATCCTGACTGTCGATGGGCATCAGAAACATGGGGCGTATGTTTCATCGCATCTGCATATGAATGTGACGTATCTTATGGAAGCTGACAGCAGTCAGCCAATTCGCTGCAAAGAAGATGAGAACTCATCTGTTGCTTGGTTCGGCCTGGAAGAAGCAGTTGAAAAAAGCAGTGAACCATGGTTCCGTGAACACATTTATCCTAAGCTCAATCAGAGATTGAAAGAATTCACGAAGTAAAAAAGACCGGAGAAATCCGGTTTTTCAGTTCTTTCTCATGCACTGTTCAGCTCATGTTCACATTCATTCAGTACTCTGAAAGCGTAGAAATGAGGGAAACATATGGCAGAGACAGAGAAAGATATGAATGCGGAAGGATCCGCAGAGAACAAAGAAAATGCAGCGGAGCAGAAAGAAGAAAAGGAACCGGCAGCAGCTGAGACAGCTAAGCCTGAAGTAAGTGCACCGGAAACGGCAGCACCAAAGGCAGAACCGCCGCATGTGGAAGCGGCAGCAGCACCTGTAAAGAAGGCAAAGAAGCCATTTCCTTGGAAGCCTGTTCTGAAAGTATGCGGTGTCGCTGTATTGTCGATTGGATGCGGTTTTGGCGGCGGATATCTTGCTGGCAAACAGTCAGCACAAAGTGCCATCACAAGTGCACAGTCAGAAATGCAGAGCGATATGGGCGGTATGATGAAAGGCGGAGATTCAGGTTCTTCCGACTTCTCCAATAAGCAGATGCCGAATGGCGGCGGCAGTACAGCCAGCACGGCACAGACAGGCGCTGCTTTAGGTCTGTATGTGCAGACAGACAGCAGCAATCAGGTCGTGATCGCCGGCTTCTCTGATAACAGCAATGCAGAAAGTGCAGGCTTGGCGACAGGCGATGTGATCACTGCTTTGGACAGCACAGCGATTTCCAGCTACGATGAGATTGCGACCTTCTTAGCGGATAAAAGTGCAGGCGACAGTGTCAAAGTGACGGTGACGCGTGATGGCAAGACGGTCACGGCCACGATTACACTTGTCGAAAAGAGCGGCATGTCTTCTTCTTCACAGAATTCATCCGGAAGCAGCAGCGATTCTTCAGGCAGCAGCATGCCTTCGATGGGCAAGCCGGATACACAGAGCGGTTCGACCGCGCAGTCTTCCGCAGCTCCGGACAGCTCTTCCAGTTCCCTGCAAGGATAAATAAAACGGTTCCTGTCATTTTGACAGGAATCGTTTTTGTTTGCCTAAATTCAGCCGGCGTAATCTCCGCCAGGGACCTGATAGTATTCTTCAAATGTCTCATCGGCACCTGCACTGTAGATGGCAGAGGCACTGTCGATACCGACATAGCGGAAATGCCATGGCTCATAATTGTATCCGGTAATGCTTTCTTTCCCTTGGGGATAGCGCATGATGAAGCCGTAGAGATGCGCATGAGATGCCAGCCATTTTCCTGAGACTGTATTTTCAAATGATTCATTGAAGTCCGCATCGCCTCCTTCAACAAAGTCAGCGGCGAGACCGGTCTGATGATCCGAATAGCCAGGACGGGAGCTGATGGCATCGGCGCCAGCTTCACCATACATAGAAACATAGTTGTTATACAGTGAAGATTGGTAGCTCTCACTGCGATAGGCACTGGAGATGGCAAGTGATACGCCGTCAGCTGCGGCGGCATTATACATCTGCTGCAGAGCAGCAGCGGCTGGTGCACGCATGACAGCTGAACCATTGGTGCATGGAATGCCGGCATCCACAAGATCAGCTGGTACATATCCTTCCGGCAGACGATTCTTTTTGTTGGCCAGGATCAAGAGACTGCTGGTGTCAGTGAACTCGCTGGATAAAGAGGAAGCAGGTTCTGCGGCAGTGTTCTGTTCTGCCGTTGGTTCCTCGGTCGGTTCAGCGGTTTCTTCACTTGGTGCTTCTGCTGGTTCCTCACTCAGCGAAGCAGATGGCGAAGGGGACGCAGAAGGGACAGCTGTCACAGAAGCAGTCGGTGAACTGGAGACGGCTGCTGTGCTCTTTCTTTTCTGATCCTTGGCAAAAAGAATGCCAAGACAGATGCAGATCGATGCAATCAGCACCAGGATCACGGCATACCATAATTTTCTTATTTTTCTATGTTTTGACTTCATGCTTGCCTCACTATCTTTCTCAACAATTATATATGATTCTGCTATGAAAATCGAAAATATACCGATGGGAGGGATCATCTGTTTCCTGCTGAAGTGAAAAATCTAATATAATAAAGTCATGGAAAGCGGAGGCATCATATGATCAGAAAGATCTCAGCAATGGCAGCGGATATTGATGGAACACTTACAATGAAGGGCGGAGATCTGATGCCCCTGACCAAACAGGCGATTCAGCGGCTTCATAAAGAGGGTGTAAAATTCGGCATCGCTTCCGGCCGGCCGCTGGATGACCGTACCAAAAACAGAGCCGAGGAATGGGGCCTTGGTTTTGACTTTGATATGATGATCGGCATGAACGGCGGCGATCTTTGGACAGCAGAAATGAAGGAGATCAAGCATTATTATCTATTGGGCACAGATGCCATGAAAGAGATCATGCAGTGGCTTGTATATCTGAATGTCAATGCGATCTCCTATATTCATGGCTATGATGAGATCTGGTGCCTCTCCATGGATCCTTTTATGGAAGACAGTATTCGCCGAAATCATTCGCATGTTGAAGTCGTTTCACCGGAAAAATTCTGCAGTGTGCCTACCGGAAAGATTGAAGTGCACTATGCTCCGGAACGGGAAGCAGAGATCAACCGTGTGATCGCAGAACATCGCAGCAGTGCATGGTCGGCGGTCAAGACCTTTACTGGAACGATTGAATTTCAGGACCCGCGCCTGAATAAAGGCATTGCCCTCAAAGAGTACAGTGCCATCAGCGGCATTCCGATGAATGAGATCATTGCTTTTGGAGATATGGACAATGATCTTGGCTTATTAAAAGAAGCAGGCTGGGGCGTATGCCTGGCCAATGGATGCCAAGCATGCAGGAAGGCTGCGGATGCTGTGACAGAACATACTGTAGAAGAGGATGGTGTTGGACACTATCTCGAAGATCATTGGTTCAATCAGAAATAAAAAGCGCTGAGCTCAATCAGCGTTTTCTTTTAAGGCTGGCAAAGTACTGCCGCCATATGGCATGGCAATGACTTTTGGCAGACAGCCCAATTCTTTGACTGCTTCTTTATAAGCATCGCTCAGATGGGCAAATGGCTTAAGAAATGTTTTTTCTACGGTTCCAGACGGAAGATCGCTGACTAAGAAGATCTTTGCTTTTTTCTGCACCATGGCGATGGCAGCTGCTTTATGTCCGCCCAGAACAAAGTGATCATACAGAGCATTGATCATTTCCTGCGGGTCCTGATATCGGCACATCCATTCTTCAAAAACAGAATTGCCGAAACCTTCTTTGCAGGAACCGATCAGGATGACAATGCCGCCGTCCTTGACTGCATGTTTTGCATTGTCCAAAGCTTTCTGGGTCTGATAGAGATTGAGATCCTTCGGTGCACCAGCCTGAGATACGATGACAACATCTGCTTTTTCATCAATCGGTGAAAGATAGCAGTGAGACAGTTCTGCACAGGCAGCCCGGTGTGCTGCGGTCATATCGCCAGCTGCTGCATAGATGATCTCTTTTTCGGGATTCAGAACGACATTGATAATGAAATCAACACCGACCATTGCAGCCGCTTCTTCCAGGTCTTCACGTACAGGATTTCCTTTGATCGCACCTGCATGTGCTTCTTCTTTGACCATGAAGCGATGATTCATCTGTATGGCAGATGGCTCAGAACATCCAGGCATAATTGCTTTGGCACCGCCGCTGTAGCCGGCAAAATAATGATATTCTACATTGCCAAGGCAGATCCTTTTATCCGCTTCGACCACGGTGCGGTCAATGGATACCGGCGTCCCGCGCTTGGTTTTACCGACAGAAAGAAAACCATTCTGACCGCTGTTGATGACTTTATACTGTGTATATACTTCTTTGGATACGAGATGCTCCATCTCTGCGGATGTCTGGGGACGATGCGATCCTAAAGCTATGATGATCGTGATGTTCTCTTTGCGGACACCGATGTGCAGCAGTTCGTCCAGCAGGATCGGCAGTACCGTATAGCTTGGCATCGGCCGAGTTATATCTGAGGTGACAATAGCGACAGTATCTGTCGGATCAATGATATCCGCTAAGCAGGCACTTTGAATCGGATGCTGCAGGGCCTGGTGAACAATCTGTTTCTGGTCAGAAGGATGAGGAAGCGATGCTGGTCTCAGTACACTGATCACCTGGGCATCGTCGATCTCGATCTTTTCTGACCGCTGATCGATTCTGAAGGACAGTTCCATATATGACCTTTACTGAATGACTCTGACCCGGATCATGCCGGGGATCGCTTCCAGCTCTTCGGCCGATTTTTGATTGACATGCGTATTGACATCAAAGACAGAGTAAGCATAATTTCCTCTGGACTTATTTGTCATATTCTCAATATTGATATTTTCCGCTGAGAAGACAGGCATGATATTTGTCAGCATGCCCGGTGTGTTTGTATGGATGCAGCAGATCCGTGCTTTGCCGCTGCGCTCCATGGATACTTCCGGCAGATTGACCGAATTCTTGATGTTTCCTTCATTCAGATATTCATCGATCTCCATCGCTGCCATGCGTGCACAGTTGGATTCAGATTCGACCGTTGTTCCGCCAAGATGCGGTGTCAGGACAGTATTCTTTGTATGCACCAAGCGGTCGGTTGGAAAGTCTGCTACATAGCGTGCAACTTTTCCGCTGTTCAGTGCTTTGATGATCGCGTCTTCATTGACGACTTCGCCTCTGGCATAATTGATGATCCGGACGCCATCCTGCATCATTGCAATGGCCTTGTCATTGATCATATCTCTTGTTTCATCGGTCAATGGCGTATGGATCGTTATATAGTCGCAGTGCTTATACAGGTCTTCGACATTTTCGACTCGGAAGACATGGCGGGATACTTTCCACGCTGCATTGACGGAAAGATAAGGATCATAGGCATAGACTTTCATATCCAAGGACAAGGCGGTATTGGCAACTTTTGAACCGACATTTCCAGTGCCGATGACACCCAGCGTCTTGCCAGCGTATTCAGGCCCGGCAAACTGTTTCTTTACTTTTTCCATGCGCTGTTCCACAGGTCCCTGTGAGCCGTCATAGGAATAGACCCAGTTCATGCCGCCCAATAGATCGCGTGAAGCCATCCCGATGCCGAACAGGAACTGTTCCTTGACACCATTGGCATTGCCTCCTGGGGTATTGAACACAACAATTCCTTTTTTTGTGCATTCTTCCAAAGGAATCGTATTGACACCGATGCCTGCTCTGCCGATGCATTTGATCTCAGGGTTGAAATCATAGTGATGCAGATCGGATGCACGGACAAACAAAGCATCTGGCTTTTCTTCGTTTTCACTCAGTTCATACTTATCTGCTGTCAGAATCTCTTTGGCAACAGGGGAAATGTTATTCAATAGTTTTACTTTATACATATCAGCGATTCTCCTTATCAAATTGAAGTATAAATTCTCTCAGTTTCTCAGCGCCTTCCATAGGCATTGCATTATAAATTGATGCACGCATGCCGCCCGTCAGACGATGGCCCTTTAAGCTGACCAATCCCTGGGCAGCAGCCTCGGCTACAAATTTCTGATCCAGCTCATCGCTTCCGGTACGGAAAGTGACGTTCATATCACTGCGGCTGTCCCTGTCTGCATGCAGGCGGAAAAGGGTGCTGTTTTCCAAAGCATCATAGAGAAGCTGTGCTTTCGCATGCTTCTTTTTCTCCATGCCTTCGACGCCTCCTTGTTCTGCCAGCCAATCCATTGTGAGGCCAAGCATATAGATCTGCCAGCATGGCGGTGTATTGTACATCGAATCCTTTTTGATCATGGTCTCATAGTTCATCATCAATGGGGTGATCGGCAGCGGATGTCCTGCCATGTCCTTGCGGATGATCACGACGGTGACACCGGCCGGTGCCATGTTCTTCTGGGCACCTGCATAGATCAGAGCATATCTGCTGATATCTACGGTCCGGGAAGTGATGTCGCTGGACATATCGCAGACCAGCGGAACATTCCCTGTATCTGGGACATACTGCCATTCCGTGCCATAGATCGTATTGTTGGCACAGTAATGGAAATAAGAAGCTTCTGGATCCAGCTGCAGTTCCTTCTGCGAAGGAATCCTGGTGAAACCTTCCTGCGTACCGTCATAAGACAGATGAATGCTGCCATATTTCTTTGCTTCTTTGGCTGCTATTCCAGAAAAATTTCCAGTCACAGCATAATCTGCTTTTCCGGAAGCAGAGATGAAATTGAGCGGGACGCAGGAGAACTGCGTACTTCCGCCTCCCTGCATGAAGAGCACTTCATGCGTATCCGGTACATGCATCAGCTCAATGAACTGCTGCTTGGTATGGTCAAAGATCTTCTGGAACATGGGAGATCGATGGCTCATCTCCATCACCGACATGCCGGTGCCCTGATAATTCATGATCTCACTTCCAGCCCGCTGCAGAACTTCTTCCGGCAGCATGCTTGGACCGGCGGCGAAATTAAAAACACGTTCAGTCATAAGCAATCCCCTCCGCATGCTATTTTACCCTAATTCACGCTATAATGAAATATTTACAAGACGATGAAAGAATTTACATTAACATCTGTGATAAGATTAGGTGCATATAAAGGAGATTTCTGATGTCTGAGAATACATATCATGTTCAGCTGACCTGCCCAAGCTGCGGAAAGAAAAGCACCTATACAATGAAAACACTGATTGATACGGGAGAAGATCCTGAAGCAGAAAGAAATCTGTTCAATGGGTCATTGTTCCAGTATACGTGCCCATTCTGCCATGCGGTGCAGGATATTTCCTATTCCTGCATGTATCATGATCAGGCCCGCAAAGTACTGATCGGCTATGCAGACAATGAGAAAGATGAAGCTGAGATGGCATTGAACCTGAATGGCAGCTATCATCGGGATGAATTGGATCAGGTGCTGAAAGAGTGGTCATCTTCCTGCACAAAGCGGCTGGTGACTTCAATCAGCGATCTGCAGGAAAAGGTACTGATCTTCCATTTCAATCTGGATGATCGGATCATTGAGATCGCTAAATATTTATTGATGATGATTGCGGAAGAACAGGCACAGGAATTCACGGCATTGTTCTTCAATCATGGCGAAGAAGGCTATTCTTTTGCGGCCGTGAAGACAGATGGCGAGATGGCAGAGATTCCTTTTTCCAAAGAGAACTATCTTCTGCTGGCAAGAAAATGCGGCCAGCTGCTGCTGGATGAAAAAGGACTGACAATTGATCAGTCCTGGGCAGGAGCGTTCTTAAAGAAGACAGACGCTGCTTAATTCTTTGTTTCGCTTGGATGCACCGATACCTGGAATCGGCGGCGGCCGAGGTCCAGAAGACGATACATATTCTGATGGTCCTGTGTGCTGGATTGGTTCAATGAGAGCTCAGCAGAAGCAAGCAGGGCCGAGATATTCTGATCTGCATGATAGCAGAAAACAGGGATCTCACCATCTTTTCGACATGCTGTCAGATCCAGATGGCAATGCAGCTCATTCTGAAGCACTTCAGATAATTTCTGCGCATCTGCCAATGCCTGGACCTTTCTTTCTTCTTCCAGACGCTTCTGCTTCTGTTCCTTTATATATGCTGTTCTATCACGGCACAGCACAATGAGCTGGACCGCTGCAAACAGCAGCAGAAGGACATTGCCTATCCACCAAGGAAAGACGGCGGAGAAGATCCCGGCAGCCATCAGTTTGACCATCAGCACGGCAATCAGGACATCGGTCAGATCGCTGAAGAGATTCAGGGCCAGCCAAGAATCAGAGAACATTCCGATGCAGCTTCCCATCATCAGCAGTACGGCACAGAAAGAGATATCATCGCGGCCATACAGATCATGACGGCAGATAACAAGCATAAATAAGACAGCACCGATGATTCCTTCCAGCAGGCGAAGAAAACGATAGGATCTTAGGAACCGATCGCCGCGGGCAGGATCTTTTTTTGGCCAGAGAAGCACACCTGTTTCCTGCGCTAAGGCGGCAGCTCCCTTGGTGAACTCTGTATTTGTCATCACAAGTGCTTTATCACAGACATAGAAGGCAGCTCCTGCATAAGCTTCCTGTACCGAGCTGTTGCCGACAGGAGAATCATAGAACTTGCACTGGATCCCATACTTCATGCGTCCCTGATAGGCAATGATGTCAATGCCCTGATCGCCCGTTGCTTTTGTCAGTGAGATCTGATGAAAACCGTGTTTCTTCAGATAAGAAGCACACCATTTCTCATATTCAATGCCAGTCGTTACTTTTTTCATTGCAAATATCATAGCACAAGATAGAAAATGTTTTATTTATGTCACTCTAGAATCAATAGTGCTAATACATAAAATGGCATAACAAAGCCATAATATGACGCATGCATAAAGAATGATAAAAATAAATATAAAATAATTAGCACTCTGCTATTGACAGTGCCAGTCTTTTGGCTATACTCATAGGTGTGAGATGAAAGAAGCCCACAGAGATAAAAGAAAGAGGTTATGAACTATGGCAGATGATTTCTTTGAAGATGTATTCAACAACGTACTTAGAGCACCTGTATTTGGAGGAGAAACACTTATGAAAACAGATATTGCAGAAAATGATGGACGTTATTACTTGGACATTGAATTGCCAGGCTACGGCAAGGAAGATGTAAAGATCTCTCTGTACAATGGAGATCTGACAATAGAAGCAGCTGGAAAGAGCGAGACAAAGCCAGGAAAGCTTCTCAGACAGGAAAGATACAGAGGCAACTGCAGCCGTACATTCTATGTCGGAACTGCATTGAAGGAAACAGATATCCACGCATCCTTCAAGGATGGCATCCTGACCGTTGACTTCCCGACAGAACAGAAGAAACAGGAAGAAGACAAGAAATTTATTGAAATACTTTGATATCAAATGAACACAGTTCATTGATATAGCAGAAAAGGAGATGTTTCGTATGAGATTTATGCCAGCATTAAGAAGAGACGAGGACTTTGATTTATTTGATGATGTATTCAATGCACCGTTCTTTGGCAGAGAAGCACTGATGAAGACGGACATCACTGAGAAAGATGGTAAGTATCATCTTGAAATGGATCTTCCTGGATACAAGAAGGAAGATGTAAAGGTTTCGCTTTACAATGGCGATCTGACGATCGAAGCAAATCACAACACGTCAAATGACGAAAAGGACAGCAAAGGAAATGTCGTCCGTCAGGAAAGATATACAGGTTCCTGCACAAGGACATTCTATGTCGGTGAAAATGCAAAAGAGTCAGATGTACACGCATCCTTCAAGGATGGTGTCCTGAAGATCGAAGTTCCTTCTGATCATGAGAAGCTTGCTTCTGAAAAGAAATTGATCAGCATTGAATAAACAAAGCAAATTGCTCCCTCTGACCCGGTAGAGATACCGGGTTTTCTTTTGCCTATTCATCAGTTTTGCTTCCTATACAATTTATAGATTCTGATGCCGAAAAGGGAACCGAACAAGCGCCGTTATCAAAAGAGATTCTGCTATAATGATATTGTTAAAAGCGGAGGGGCATCATGTCAACAATTCTATTTCTGATCAGTTTCGTTATCACCGTATTTCTATCGATCTTCGGCTGGACAAAGATCCTGCAGACAGGACGCTCTTCGATGCGCCAGCAGAAGGATATTCTGCTTTCTGCTTTGTGGATCATCGGCTATGCAGCTGCGGGGATCGTTCTGTGGTTTTTTGTGAGCGGTGCATTCTGGGGCTTTGCCTGCGGCATCCTGATTGGCTTCAGTGCGGTGGCTACTACTGTGCTGCCGAAGAAAACAGAAGAAAAAGAAGATCAGTCGGGACAATGACCATGAGCAAAGGCATTGTCTTTTCTTTATAGATAAAGAGGATACGATATGAAAAATAAGCAATGTGCTATGATTGAATCAGCGATGGGGGATAATAGGATGAAGAAGTTATTCATTGGAATACTGGCAGTATGCATGGCTGGATGCAGCAGTGCAGCACCGGCTGCAAGCGAACAGCCAACGGCCTCTGCTTCAGCAGCACCGACATCGATCTGGAGCCATGAACCAGATATGGATTTTGATAAAGCAAGCGATCTGACACCTTTCAATTATGAAATTGTCAGTGCTTCTTCTGCTGCTTTCGGTGAAGTGACGCTGTATGCTGAAACAGAAAAGACGGGATATCCAGGTGAATGGGGAAATACAGGATATGCAGGCGATGTCATGATGGTCGAAGAAAAGAACAATCAGGGGATCTATGCACATGATGGCAGTGAGATCTATGCGGTCTCTGTCAATAAGGTATCCACACCGTATATTGCCGGCATTATTCCCGGTATCTATAAGGACAGTTCTGGGAAAGCAAAAGTGGCGTATGGTTTTGCCAATACGGCCACCGGCAAAGCCCAGATCTTTGCGCCTGATTTCAAATCTGTTTCGGAAGTATCTATTGATCAGTTCAATTATGATGCTGAGATCAAGGATACAGATCCTTATCTGGCTTATAAAAATGGCCAGCTCGGTATTGCCGGCATGACGCATTCTGCATCCGGCGCAATGAGCGGCTGGACCTTTGAAGCATATGTACCGACAGGACTTTCGGCAGATATGATCGTACCGGTGATCGATGATTCATTTGCCGTGACGGCACAGGCAATCATTTCTGCGGATGGAACATATGTGACGGAACTGAATACTGCAATGAGCTATCGCAAAGGCTCCTATGTCAATCATTATTATGTTGTCTCGGATGGGACCTATGCAAGCATTGTAGATGCGGCCAGCGGACAGAATGTGGCAACGCAGTATCAGGATGCCAAATACTTTGAAGATGGCTATGCACCGGTGAAGAAGAGCGGAAAATGGGGATATATCGATCAGACAGGAAAAGAAGTAACAGACTTTATCTTTGAAGATGCATGTACGGTATTCAATGGATATGCATGGGTGCTCTATCAGGGAAAGTATGGCATCATCAATCTTTCGGATACTTTAAAAGATACAGAGAAGCAGATCAATGCATATTGGTGTGCGCCAAGCGATGAAGATGCGATCGGTACATTGACAGTCAAAGCATCAGATCTGACGATCCGCAAAGGCGCCGGTACAGATTCTGACCAGGCTGGCATCAGTATGGAAGGTGCTGTTTATCCTGTCTTTGAAAAGAAAACAAGCGGCGATTATACATGGTACCGTATCAATGCCGAAGAATGGATCGCCAGTGAAGGCACTTGGGCTGTCTTTGAGGGAACAAAATGAAAATAGCTGTTTATTTAGGATCGAACTGCGGACAGGACGTGCTTTTTCAGAAAGCTGCGGCTGAACTGGGCGATTGGATCGCCGAGAATCATCACACACTGGTCTATGGCGGAGCCGGACTTGGCTTGATGGATATTCTTGCGCAGCATGTGCTGCAGGGCAATGGGAAAGTCATCGGGGTCATGCCGCAGTTCATGCTGAATGCCGGAAGGAATCGGACGGATCTCAGTGAATTGATCGTGACCGAGGATATGTCCAGCCGGAAAAAGAAAATGATGGAACTGGGAGATGCTTATCTTGCGATGCCGGGAGGCCCTGGTACATTGGAAGAGATCAGTGAAGTGATATCTTCTTCACGCTTAGGACTGCTGCAGGACCGTCCATGCATGTGCTTTAATCTTCATGGATACTATGATCTGCTCAAAGAAATGCTGCAGCAGATGCAGACAGCCGGCTTTGCGGCTGAAAGTGAAATGGAACATGTATTTTTTCCTAGTACTATGGCAGAAGTGATCTCATTGATAAAGTGAGCATGCACATGCATGCAGAGGAGGAAAGAAGATGCCGACCGTAAGTATTATCGTACCTGTATATAATGCAGAAAAAGCTATTGCAAGATGTGCTGACAGTATTCTGAATCAGGAATATGAAGATTTTGAAGCCATCTTTGTGGATGATGGATCAAAAGATGGAAGTCCGGCAATCTTGGATGCCTATGCAAAAAAGGATGCCAGAGTAAAAGTCATTCATAAAGCAAATTCAGGTGTTTCTTCAACTCGCAATTTAGCTTTGGAGCAGGCCAAAGGAACCTATATTCAGTTCCTTGATGCAGACGACTGGATTCCTGATAACAGTACAAAGATGCTGGTCCGAGAAGCGGAAGAAAAGAAAGCAGATCTTGTGGTCGCTGATTTTTTCCGTGTTGTCGGCAAGAATGTTGCCCGCAAAGGTTCAATCGTTTCCAATGATGTTCTGACGCTGCAGCAGTTTGCTGAGCTCATGATGGAATCGCCAAGTGATTTCTATTATGGGGTCCTTTGGAACAAGCTGTACCGCAATGATATCATTCAGAAGTACAATGTCCGCATGGATGAGGATTTGTCCTGGTGTGAAGACTTTATATTTAATTTGGAATATCTGCTGCATGTCAAAACAGTTGCGCCGCTGCAGGTGCCGGTCTATTACTATGTTAAAACAGAAGGTTCTCTTGTCAGCAAATCTATGTCGCTGACTAAGATCGTGGATATGAAATCCAATGTCTTTACTTACTATAATGATTTTTATAAAAATGTGCTGGATGAGAAACAGTACCGCCGCGACCGTTTGGCCATTGCTGGTTTTTTGATCGATGCGGCCAGTGATGATATGACGATCCCGATGCTGCCGGGCACAAAGAAGCTTGGTCAGGAACAGATCCAGGCAGAGTTCAGCGGCGATGGGCAGAATGCCGTGACAGCAGCGTATTATCTTGGCAAAGGATATGAAAAGAATCTCAATGTTATTGCTTTGAAATATGATATTGATCTGAAAGATGCGAAGATCGCAGCTGCAGTCAAAGAGATCGGCAGTGCTGATTCTTTAAGTGAGATCAGCGATCTCAGCGGCGTCAGTGAGATGAATGTATCTGCCAGTCTGATCAAGATGGCCATGAAGGGATACGTTTCGGTCAAACATGACGATCAGAAGCTGACGGTCACCTTAGGAAAAAATGCAGCGGATATTTCGCAGGACTTGGATCAGGCAATGAAAGATCTGCAGGATGTCATGCATAAGAATTTAAGCGCAGAAGAAATTGCCGCGTCCTCAAAGATCCTGGAAAAGGTATCTGTGAATCTTAGAAAGTACATCAAGACAAATGAAAACTGATCAGTCGCTCCATCAGCAGGCATTGATGTTTGAAGGCAAAGATCATTGGCATCTGAATACAGATAAAGATGTCACTTTCAGTGACGGTCCAAATGGCCTGCGCATTGAAGATGAAGATGGCATTGGTTTCAACCATTCAAAGGAAGCTACGGTATTTCCGACCGAAGCCTGTGTTGGGTGCAGCTTTGATCGAGATCTTTTAGAAGAATTCGGCCGTCTGCTGGCTGAAGAATGCATCTGTGAAAAAGTAGATGTTGTGCTGGGACCTGGCGTGAATATTAAAAGAAGTCCTTTGTGCGGACGCAATTTTGAATATTTTTCTGAAGATCCAGTACTGTCGGGGGAATATGCAGCAGCGTATATCCAAGGTGTGCAGTCGAAAGGCATCGGTACTTCCTTAAAGCATTTTGCTGCAAACTCTCGCGAACTTGGCAGACAGGTCGCAGATTCGATCATGGATGAGCGGACCCTGCAGGAGATCTATCTAAGACAGTTTGAAATCGCGGTAAAAAAGGGACATCCCTGGACATTGATGGCAGCTTACAACCAATTGAATGGCGTGCATTGCTGTGAGAATGAAGAATTGTTCAAAGAAGCGCGCGGCTGGGGCTTTGATGGCATGATCCTTTCCGACTGGGGCGGGGTGGCAGATCCGATCCGTTCGATCGCCAATGGCCTGAACTTGGAAATGCCAGGTCCCAGCGGATCCAGTGCATTGATCGAAAAAGCTGTGAAGGAAGGAAGACTGCCGCGGACAGTGCTGCAGCAGTCATCTGATTATATGAATGCTTTTGTCGAAAAATGCGGGCACTATACGTCTGCGGAATATGATCAGAATAAACATGATGAATTCTGTGAAAGAGCAGCCGAGGAATCTATTGTCCTTTTGAAGAACAATCATATTCTGCCGCTGAAAAAAACAGAAAAGACAGCTGTGATCGGACCTTTGGCGATGCATCCATGCATCCAGGGGACCGGTTCTTCTAAAGTAAATGCTATAGATCAGGACAGTCTGCTGCAGGCATTGGACAAAGAAAAGATCCCATATGCATATGCACAGGGCTTTTCTATGGACAGTGAGAACATTGATCAGGAAATGCAGAAAGAGGCTTTGGCGATCTCGGAAGGGTGCAGCCATGTCATCGTCATGGTCGGCGAACAGGAAAAGCGCGGCGGGGAAGGCTTTGATCGCAGCAGTATGGATCTTGCAGTGAACCAGGATACGCTGATCCGTGCATTGATCCACGCAGGCAGAAAAGTCATTGCCATCGTGCAGACAGGTTCTCCCGTCACACTGCCTTGGCGCAGTGAAGCACAGGCCATTGTGGCGGAATACGCTGCTGGAGCCAGATCCGGTGCAGCCTTGAAGAGCATTCTGTATGGGGATGCGGATCCTTCCGGACATTTAGCTGAAACATGGCCGCTGCGAAGTGAAGATATTCCAAGCAGCCGCTATTATTCATCCGACGTTCTGCAGTGCCAATACCGTGAAGCAATCTTTACCGGCTATCGCTACTATGATACTTTCTCCGTGCCAACGGCTTATCCATTCGGCTATGGACTGAGCTATACAGAATTTGCCTATTCTGATCTGCAGATCAGCCATGAAAAAGACAGCGTGCATGTATCTGTAAAAGTAAAGAATACCGGCAGCCGTGAAGGAAGAACAGCCGTGCAACTGTATGTTGGCATGAAAGACAGTCGGATCGCCCGTGCCGCAAAGGAACTGAAGGACTTTGCATCGGTCGCTCTGCAGGCAGGTGAGGAGAAAGAAGTACAATTTGATTTGGGCTTTTCCGCTTTTGATTATTATGATGTGCGGCAGCACCAATTCCAGACGGAACAGGGGACCTATCAGATCATGATCGGAAAATCTGTGCAGGATATCGTACTGCAGGGCGAGATAGAAATGGAAGGTGTACAGGATCCATACAGCACGATCAAAAAAACAATGATCCAGCATGATGCAGGCATGGTGTATGTATCTGATGAAGCTTTTGCATGCATGCTTGAACATCAGATCCCGACAAGACGCAGTCCGCGCCCCTTCACCCCAGATACGACGATCAGAGAGCTGAAAGCCTGCGGCCTGGGAAAATTCATCAATGCTGCTGCCAAAAAGATCCTGACCATGGATGTAATGCATGGCGTGGACGATGCCTCGGTATTCAATGCGCCGATCCGGCAGATGCTGTGGCTGAAAGAGTATTACACGTGGGACACAGTATATGCAGCGGCAGATTATCTGAATCATCATGGTCTGAAAGAATGGAACCGCCTGCTGAAAACGCTGAAGAAAAGATCCGTTAAGGAACCTTAACGGGGGGCATAGGAAATATGGTATATTGACCAGGAATTGGAGAATGAAAAATGGCTGAAATGCAGATGAAGCACGTGCAGGAACTTCCGACACCGGAAGAATTGAAAAAGCAGTTTCCCGTAACTAAGGAAATTGCGGCTGTAAAAGAAAAGAGAGATCAGGAAATACAGGATATCTTCACGGGGAAAGATGATCGTTTTCTGCTCATCATCGGTCCATGCAGTGCCGACCGTGAAGATGCGGTATTGGAATATATGACGAGACTTGCTAAGCTGCAGGAGAAGGTCAGAGACAGGATCTTAATGATCCCGCGTGTATATACGAATAAACCGCGGACCAAAGGAATTGGCTATAAAGGAATGCTTCATCAGCCGGATCCTGCCAAAGGCGAGGACATGCTGGCAGGGATCATTTCCATTCGGCAGCTGCATACTGATGTTGTCAGAGAGACAGGGTTTACCTGTGCCGAAGAAATGCTGTATCCGGAAAATCATGCATACCTCAGCGATCTGCTGAGCTATGTTGCGGTAGGTGCGCGCTCGGTGGAAGATCAGCAGCATCGCCTTGTTGCCAGCGGCATCGGCATTCCAGCCGGCATGAAGAATCCGACCGGCGGAGATGTATCGGTCATGATGAATTCCATTACTGCTTCTCAGTCTGCACAGACCTTTATTTACCGCGGATGGGAAGTAGAAACAGAAGGCAATGCATTTGCACATGCAATTCTGCGCGGATATGTCGATAAATTCGGCAGATCGCATCCGAATTATCATTATGAAGATCTGCAGAATCTGCTGGAGGAATATCATAAGACAGATCTGAAAAATCCGGCAGTGATTGTTGACTGCAATCATAACAATTCCGGCAAACAGTTTGCCGAACAGATCCGCATTGCCTTGGACGTACTGCACAGCAGAAGACACAGCGATGATATCAGGAACTTAGTCAAAGGACTGATGATCGAGAGCTATCTCATCGATGGAAATCAGCAGCCAGGCGGCGATGTATATGGCCAATCGATCACGGATGCATGCCTTGGCTGGGAAAAGAGCGAAAAGCTTGTTCTTGAATTGGCTGATGAATTGGGCAGATAAAAGAAAGGGAACAATATGCTGAAGGGTGCAATCTTTGACCACGATGGTCTGATGTTCGATACCGAGAAGGTATGGCAGCGCAATTGGCAGAAACAGGCAGCGGCAGCAAATATCATTCTTCCCGAAAGATTCAAATATGATATCAGCGGCACATCCGGGTCGACAATGAAAGCAGTGATTGAAAAGTATTATCATGTGTCGGATGGCACAGAGATCATGCATACCGTCATTGACGGTGTCCATCATGATCTTTCCCTGTCCTTAGAAGAGAAAAAAGGACTGCATGAGATCCTGGAGATGTTCCGGTCCCATGGAATCATCATGGCAGTCGCTTCTTCTTCCGATGAAGAGATGATCCGCCGAAATCTGAAGAAGGCGGGTATTGAACTGTATTTTCAGGCAGTCGTGTCCAGCCATCATCTGGCCCGCAGCAAACCGGCACCGGATGTTTTCTTGGAAGCAGCCAGACAGATCCATCTTGATCCGGCAGACTGCTATGTCTTTGAAGATGCGATCAATGGTGTCAAAGCAGGCTGTGCTGCAGGCTGCCGAACAATCATGATCCCTGATCTGACGCAGCCGGATGAAGAAACAAAGCAGAGAGCAGCTGCCGTATATCCTTCTTTGATTGAAGCAATGAAAGCAATTGAAGAAGGAAAGATCTGATCATATTTCCATAAAAAAACAGTCATGATCATAGATGCAATGTCTGATCATAACTGCTTTTTCTATACTATTTTTCAGTCGGCGATAGCTGCATCCAGAGCAATCTGCATCATCTTAGTGAAGCTTGTCTGACGTTCCTCTGGGGTCGTGCATTCATCTGTCACAAAGGAATCAGAGATGGTCAACAGACATGCGGCATTCTTATGAAGCACTCTTGCATTGGAGAATAAAGCAAAGCTCTCCATTTCGACGGCAACGCATTTGTGTGCTTCTACTTCTTTCATATACTCTTTTGATTCTCTGTAGAATACATCTGAAGAATGGATGATGCCTTCCTGCAGAGGAATGCTGAGCTTAGCTGCGGCAGCTTTGATCTTTGCATTCAATGCTTCGGAAGGATACGTCACATCTTCTGCATAGCCGCACTGTTCTTTGGCAAAAGAAGATTCGCTGTAGGCACCGGATGCCAGAACAACATCATAGACATGCAGCTGCTTGACATAGGAACCGGCAGAACCGATCCGGATGATATTTTCAACACCGTACTGACTGAACAGTTCATAGGAATAGATGCCGATAGAAGGCATGCCCATGCCGGAAGCCATGACAGTGACAGGCTTTCCTTTCCATGTTCCGGTGTAACCCTGGACGCCGCGGACATTGTTGACCAGTTTTGGATCTGTCAGGAAGGTATCCGCAATGAACTTTGAGCGCAGGGGATCTCCCGGCATTAAAACAGTTTTGGCGATATCGCCTTTTTGTGCTTCATTATGAGGTGTAGACATAGTATATTCTCCTTTATTTCTGTCCTTAAAGTATATCAAAAAAACAGAGACACTTCCATGTCTCTGTCAGTTACATTTTTGAACCCTTGGTCCCCTTGGCTGAATTCTCACTGTAATTGCTGAGAAGGTTCGTATCATAGGAGAAAGTGATTCTTGATCTTCTGCGCTCACGATCCAGGGCCAGTGCGATCAGCTTATCCATGAGCTTTGCGAAGGACATGCCATTCTTTTCCCAGAGATAGAAAGCTAAGGATCCCGGAATCGTATTGATCTCATTGACATAGACCTGCTGGGTATCCTGATCCATCATGAAGTCGATGCGGCATACGCCAGACGCACCGAGCACACGGAATGTCTGCAATGACAGATCCTGGATCATTTTTGTTTTCTCATCAGAGATCGGTGCAGGTACAATTCTTGCCGTGCTTGCCATTCCCTTGGAACCGGATGTCTTGGCACCTTTGGCTCCCTCGCCGCCGCCTTGGTACTTATCCTGAAAGGAAAGCAGTTCATCGCTGGAAGCACTGCCGACCTGTTCGATCACAGATGCTTCGGCATGATAGCAGTCTCCTAAGACAGAGCAGTTCAGTTCGACCATCGGCTTGACGACTTTTTCGGTAATGATCTTTTCGTCATACTGGCGGGTATCTTCAAAGCATTCCAGATATTCTTCATCATTATGAGCAATCGCAATCCCGACGGAGGATCCTGTTCTTGCCGGTTTCAGGATGACGGGATAGATCAGCTGATGGACCTTCTTCAGGATCTCATCCTGATGTTCATCCATTTCGCTGCTGTAGACCCAGAACCAATTGGTGATCGGCAGTCCGCTGTTATGGAGAATATTTTTCTGCATGACTTTATCCTGACCGACAGCTGCGCCGTAAAGATCGCATCCGGCATATGGTACTTTCAGCATTTCAAAGAAGCCCTGGATCGTGCCGTCTTCGCCATTGGTGCCATGCATGACCGGCACTGCTACATCAATGGTGCCAAGGTCTTTATTTCCAAACATCTTTGTCTGGGCTGGTTTGATGACGATCTGATTGTCCAGCGAGACGATCGTTACCTGTGTGCATTGTTTCTTCAAAGCATCCAGATCTTTAAAATTCTTTATATCCCGCAGAAGATCTGAGCAGTACAGTCTGCGATCCTTTGCCACATAGACTGGGATCACATTGTATTTTTCAGTATCCATCGCTTCCATTGCCTGATGGGCAGAAATAATACTGACTTCGTGCTCGACGGATTCTCCGCCGAAGAATACTGCAATATTTAGCTTCATATTTACCTCCGATGCAAACGCGTTCTTATTATAAACGTAAAAGAAGAGAAAAGAAATCATCGAAGAGGGAAACAGAATGCACAGCAGATGTTAAAAGTACGGTTGGAAATGCTAAAATAGATTAGCAGTTGGAGGTGATCTTATGAAGAAAGCGCTTGTATTGGCCGGCGGAGGTACACGAGGCATCTATCAGCTTGGTGTCCTGAAAGCACTTCATGAACTTGGTGAAGATGATTTCAATATGGTCTTCGGTGTTTCTGTGGGTGCCTTGAATGCGGCTATGATCGCACAGGGAGATCTCAATCAGATGGCGCATATGTATGATCATTTGAAAGCAGATCAGATTGTAAAAGGATTTGTGCCGAATGATATGTCATTGGCCAATCTTTTCAATGAACGCCAAGAGTTCATTCCAGCATTGAAGTATTGGGTAAATAACGGCGGCATTGATATTTCTCCTTTTTATGAGACGGTAAGAAAGTTTTATGATCCAGAGAAGCTTTTTGCTTCAAAAATAGATTTTTACTGCGTGACAGCAACGGCAAAAAATCACAGCGGTGTTCTGGTCAATAAACAGATGATGAAGGAACATGGTGAAGATTGGCTGGTAGCCAGTGCCAGTGCCTACCCTGCTTTCCCAGTCAAAGAAATTGATGGAGAGCAGTATGTTGACGGCGGATATTATGACAACTTCCCGGTCGACTATGCCCTGCAGATGGGGGCAGATGAGATCATCGGCATTGATCTCGGTCCGGATCCGATCCATCCGCTGTATCTTGATAAAGATGATATATGGTATATCCATCCGCGGGAAGAAATGTACAACTTCCTGACCTTTGATCGAAAGCAGATGCAGAAGGCTAAGATCTTGGGCTACAACGATACAATGAAGACATACGGAAAGCTGGAAGGCTGGAAGTATACATTCAAGCCATTTGTATATCCTGATTATTTTGATGAATACTATCATGGCCTGCTTCTGCTGGAGACGAAGATCAAGATGGCAACGAGCATCAATGAACGTTTCCGTTCGCAGCAGGTGATCACGGATCTCCTGAAAGGAAGAATGTATTTGGATCATCTCAGTGTGCGGCAGTATTACTATGGTATTATGGATGCGCTGCTGGAGCTTGTTGGAGCAGATTCTTCCCGGATCTATACTCTGGATGAGGCGCGGAATATTATTTTGGCAGCTTTTGCCCAGTGTGCTTATGAGGACTATGCGTATAAGCCGATGGGCATTATCGATCTAGCACCATATATTAAATCTTTGGATCAGAAGGGCATTGTAGAGAAGATCATTCATGCAAATCTTTATCCTGATCATCGTCTGTTTTCTGATGAGACGATGATGACCCTGTATCCATTTGAAGTTGCGTTAGCTGATTTTGTTACTATTTCTATGAAACATTTGCCGGAGGAAAGTCATGCAGAAAATCGCTCAGTTTGAAAAAGTATCTCTGCCGCAGTTTGCCAAAGATTGGCCATCAGAACGTTCAGAAACAGCCGAAGAGATCCGCCGGATCTATGAAGAGATCAAGCTTCCCAAGCGCGCAACGAAAGGATCGGCAGGATATGATTTTTTTGCACCGCTATCGATAGAACTGGCTCCTGGCGCAGAAATTCTGATACCGACTGGAATTCGTGCTAAAATGGCACCTGGATATGTGCTGATGCTGTTTCCGCGGAGCGGACTTGGCTTCCGATACAGAATGCAGCTGAATAATACGGTCGGTATTATTGATGCAGACTATTATGATGCTGACAATGAAGGACATATCATGTGCCGGTTTACAAATGATACCCATGAGAACAAAACACTTTGCTTAGAAAAAGGCAAAGGGATGGTACAGGGAATCTTTGTGGCCTTCGGCATTGCAGAAGACGATGAAGCAGACGGTGTGCGCACCGGCGGTTTCGGGAGTACTTCAAAGGAATAAAAGGTGAAAGAAAATGGATAAAAAGATCTGGCAGGAAATTGATGAGAAAGAACCGATCCCGGAGAATATTCTTCAGCGGATGGAAGAGCTTCGCAGCCATAAAGCAGAAGTGATCGAAGATAAGTATATCAAGCGGCCGACCCAGATCGAAGGGATCCGCAGAGCTGGTGTCGTGAATACAGGACTGCTGGATCATATCGGCGAAGTCATTCATGATGGCATGTCGACGCAGGAGATCGATGATATTGTTGATGCCTATACAAAGGAACATGGCGGCATCTGTGCCTGTCTGAACTTTGAGGGGTATCCGAAGAATGTATGCGTTTCGATCAATGAAGAAGTATGCCATGGCATTCCGGCCCGGCACAGAAAGCTTCATGATGGTGATATCGTCAATGTAGACTGTACAACGATCGTAGATGGATACTATGCAGATGCTTCGAGAATGTTCATGATCGGACATGTATCAGAAGCGCGCCGCAGGCTCGTCGAAGAAACAAAGAAGTGCCTGGAATTGGGCATGGAAGCAGCACAGCCTTGGGCAACGGTAGGAGATATCGGTGCCGTCATTCAGAAGTATGCTCAGTCCAAAGGCTACTCGGTAGTCAGAGAACTTGGCGGACATGGTGTCGGCATTGAATTCCATGAAGATCCTTTCGTATCTCATGTCGGCAGAAAGAATACCGGCATGGTGCTCGTACCGGGCATGGTGCTGACGATTGAACCGATGATCAATATCGGCAAGCCGGGCGTCGTGATCGATCCATACAATGATTGGACAATTTATACGGAAGACGGCAAGGACAGTGCCCAGTGGGAACATACGATCTTAATTACGGAAACAGGAAACGAGATCCTGACGCACTGAGTATAAATCATCGCAGATTGACACAATCAGTCTGCGTTTTTTAGTATAATGAAGTAGGAGAAACTATGAATAACTATATTTATGTTATCGGACATAAGCATCCCGACAGCGATTCGATATGTGCCGCTATTACGTATGCAGATCTGCTGAATCATCTGGGCAAAGAAGCAGTTGCCTGCCGTCAGGGACCTTTGAATGATGAAACGAAATTTATCCTGAAGAGATTTCACCAGGAAACACCATTGCTGCTGAGCGATGCCCGCGCAATGCTGAAAGATATACAGTTGGATGAACCAACTTTTATCAAAGCAGATGAAACAGTTCATCATGCATGGCATGTCATGCTGCAGACTCAGAACCGTTCTTTATTTGTAATGAATCAGAAAGATGAGCTCTGCGGGATCTGCACAACATCCAATCTAGCGAAAGTCAGGATCCACCCAGATGCAGATCTGGAACAGCTGATGTCGACTGCAAAGCTTGAAAATATTGCCCGTACGGTCGGAGGGACAGTTGTCACGAGACCGGAAGATTTTCACAGCAACGGCAGTATTCATGTCATTACATTGGATGGCAGAGAAATACAGGCATTTCATCTGAACCATGGCATATGCATCCTATCCAGTGACAGCGATAAACAGAGAATGTGCATAGATGCCGGGGCAAAGCTGTTGGTGATCACCTGCGGTCAGTTTGTAGATCAGGGTGTTCTGGAATATGCCAAAGACAAGCAGTGCGCAATCATTAAAACAGATTTTGATACCATGCATACTGCCCGTACAATCACCGAAAGCTACAGCGTGGAAGAAGTCATGACAAGACATATCATTTCTTTTGAAGGAGATGAATATGTGGATGATGTTGCTGTAAAGATGAACAATTCCCGTGTGCGTTCCTATCCAGTCAAGGATGAGAACGGCACGATCATTGGGGCAGTATCACGCTATCATACGAGAAACTATCGGAGACGGCAGTTTGCCTTGGTCGATCACAGTGCTATGAATCAGACGATCAATCATTTGGATCAGGCTGAAGTCGTTGCCATCGTAGATCATCATCATATTGGCGATGTGCAGACCGATGCCCCGATCGAGTATCGGAATCATAAATGCGGGTCTACCTGTACGATCCTTTCTGAGATCTATCAGGAGAATGGGCTGCTGCCGGATCATGAGATGTCCGGTCTATTGCTCAGTGCTATTCTGTCAGATACGCTGAATCTGAAGAGCGCCACTACGACCAGTGAAGATCAGATCACGGTAAAGTGGCTGGCTGAAAGAGCAGGCATCGCAGATGTAGATGCCTATGCCAGAGAGATGCTTGGGGCATCCATTGCTCTGACAGATGCTTCGCCGCATGACATTCTGACGCGCGATCTGAAGACCTATGAGATCGGCAGATTCCGCTTTGCCATCGGGCAGACAAACTATTCCCATATGGAAGAAGTGCAGAAGATCCTGCCGCAGTTCCGTGAGAATCTGAAGAAAGAACAGGCAGAATATAAATTGGATCTGATGGTCATGCTGTTTACCGATGTCATGGGAGCTGGTTCGCTGTTTGTCTACTATGGACCGCTGTCCTATGTACTGACTGATCTGATCAAAACAAAGTTTGACGATCATTCTGGATTTGATCCTAATATCATTTCGCGAAAGCAGCAGCTGATGCCAAAGCTTTCAGAGATCTTAAAAAATATTTAGAAAAGGGGATTTATGCTTGATGTATGTTTGCTTGGAACCGGCGGAACGGTGCCGCTGCCAGATCGCTGGCTGACGTCTCTGCTCATCCGCTGGGAAGGGAAGGAATTATTAGTTGACTGCGGGGAAGGTACGCAGATAGCCATGCATGCGCATGGGCTTTCCTGTCGGCATATCGATACGATCCTTCTCACGCATTTTCATGCCGACCATACAGCGGGACTGCCGGGACTGCTCTTATCGATGGCGAAAGCTGATCGCACAGAACCAATCACCATTATCGGACCGAAAGGTCTGCCGGAGATCCTGAAGGGTGTTTATCTTGTGGCACGCTATATTCCCTTTGAGATCAAATACATGGAATTGACAGAGAATGAACAGTCCTTTGATATTGATGATCTGCATGTCACAGCTTTCGGTTTAAGGCACAGTGTGCCGTGCTATGGCTATGAGTTCAAATTAGGCCGCCGGCCGAAGTTCGATGTTGGGAAAGCCAGAGAGAATTATGTTCCTTTGTCTGCTTGGAATACGCTGCAGCATGGGAACAGTGCGGAGATCGATGGCATCACCTATACACCGGATATGGTCATGGGCGAAGCTCGTGAAGGAATTAAGATCGTATATGCAACAGATACACGTCCTGTTCCTGCCATTCTTCACCATGCCATGCATGCAGACCTGCTGATAGCAGAAGGCATGTACGGCGATCCGGAAAAGATCGACAATGCGAAACAGAATAAGCATATGATGATGCAGGAAGCTGCTTCCATTGCTTCAGAAGCAGATGTCCGCGAATTATGGCTGACGCATTACAGTCCATCCATGTATGAGCCGCTGATCTATGAAGCGGAATTGCTTGGCATCTTTGCCCATACATCAGTTTCAAAAGATGGACAGAGAGAAGATATCAGTTTCAGCGATGAGGAGGCCGCATGTTCGAGATCATAATCAATCCAGCCGGTGCCGGCGGGGCAACAACAAAAGAATGGAAACAGGTAGAACCGGTATTCCAAAAGAGCGGCATTCCGTATCATGTGACATATTCAACTCTAGAACATGATCTTGATGCCATCTGTCAGGAGATCACAAAGATCGGAAATGAGATCGATCTCGTGATTCTGGGCGGCGACGGTTCTATGAATAAAGCACTGAATGGCATCTGTGATTTTGCTAAAGTACGCTTAGGCTTTATTCCCTGCGGCAGCGGCAATGACTTAGCCAAGGCCCTTGGCATTTCAATGAATCCGATCAAATGTGCAGAACAGATCATTCAGCAGAAAGTTGCCCGGATCCTTGACTTCGGTGAGGTAACATATTTCAATGCTTCGCATTTCTGCGATGGCCGTGAAGATACAGATGAGATCTTTCATCGCCGCTTCAATATTTCCAGCGGTATCGGTTTCGATGCCGAGATCTGTGAGAATGCGGAAAGGTCCAAAGCAAAGAAGTTCCTGAATAAGATCCATTTAGGAAAACTGATCTATCTTCTGGTAGCTATCCGCATCATCTTTGCCTGCCGCAAAGTAAATGCGGTCATACAGCTGGATGAAAGAGAACCAATCCGCAAAAAGATCCTATCAGCTGTCGCAATGAATACACCGTATGAAGGCGGCGGCTTTAAGTTCTGCCCCGCTGCAGATCCGCAGGATGGAATCTTGGATCTGTGCGTTTGGGGAGACATCAATACCGCAAGTTTCTTCAAACTATTCCCCAGTGCCTATTCAGGAAATCATCTGAAGCATAAGGAGATTGCGGCCCATCAGGCAGATGTCATTGATATCCAGACAGATGAACCATGCTGGGTCCATACCGATGGCGAAGTAGAATGCATGTCTACGCATGTGCAGATGAGATTGGCAGCTGAAAAGCTGAGATATTTGGACTGATCTATAGTCTTGATCATAAGGAATGCAGATATCTGGAAGACTGGATATCTTAATTGAGCATCTCTGAAAAGATTACTTATCTGTAGAAGAATATCTGCAGAAACGGAAGATCATTTCCCGCTTGGAAAAAGAAACAGCCAGCAATTACTTGCTGACTGTTTTTGCGCGTTCAATTGTTCTTTGCATTGCATCTCTGATTACTTCAGACTGGGATAGATCAAGAACTTTACAGGAGGCTTTGAATTCATCGACAAAATCACTTCTGTAATCAGCAGATACACGTTTCATGTTCTTCTTGTTCCAATCATTTTGATATTTTGATTGGTCGAAGTTACCGCTTGCTTGTTTTGGCATGCTTCTTCTCCTTTATGTACTTATAATAGAGCATACTAACTGCAGTATGCCAGCAGAAATGATGAAATACTGCCTTTTTTATATTTTCCTCAATTGAAATAGAAACGGCAACTTACCTTAATAGGAAGTGGAAGCCTATCTTACAATTCCAAAAGTTGTATTTTCTCTTACAATAGTAAGCTGTGCGCATGTTTGGCATGGAAGAAAGATATAGTAATTTCTAACAGAATTTTACCTCAGCATTTCGAATGGACGACATTCGGAAAATAGGGGGGTATAGGACCCCTGCCCCCTGTCTCTGTACAAGCCATCCAGCACTGTACAAAAAAAACACGAAAGGAGTTTCCATAAAGGGACAAGCATATTTAAAAAGAAAGGTAACATGCAAAAGAGAGCGTGTATTGACCAGATATAAGTATTATGAAATGAAGAATGGGACGCTGGATCTCGGTAGGTTAATGTCTGCTGAACAGTCATCTCAGTACAATTCAATCCTTGGATGGTGTCCTAAATCGGTGGACTCCTTAGCTGACAGATTGCAGTTTAATGGATTCAAGGATGATAACTTTGATATAGGAGAGATATTCGAGATGAACAATCCGGATGTCTTTTTTGATTCTGCTATCTTATCTGCACTGGTATCAAGCTGCTGCTTTATCTATATTTCAGCAGATGAAACATGATATCCAAGATTGCAGGCTATTGATGGTGCAAATGCAACTGGAATCATAGATCCTATAACAGGATTGCTTACTGAGGGTTATGCGGTACTGAGCAGAGATCCAGATACAGATGCAGTTACGGTTGATGCTTACTTTGAGCCAGGTAAAACAACAGTATATGACACAGTAAACAGATCAGTTACGCAGTATGCAAACAATGTTACGGTACCGGCGTTAGTTCCGATTATTTATAGACCGGATGCTAAACGCCCATTTGGCCATAGCCGTATCAGCAGAGCATGCATGAACATACAGGATAAGGCAAGAATGGTCCTTTCAAGAGCTGATATAACGGCAGAATTCTATTCATGGCCACAGAGATATGTACTTGGGATTAGTGATGATGCTGAATTCGACACAAAAAAAGCATCAATGTCATCATTCCTTGCACTCGGTGACAATGAGGGCAAGAACCCTACCGTTGGCCAGTTCACACAGCAGAATATGGAGCCACATATTGATCAGTTCAAGATGTATGCAGCCGCATTCTCTGGAGAGACAGGACTGACAATGGATGATCTTGGCTTTGCTACAGAAAATCCTTCCAGTTCTGATGCAATCAAAGCGGCACATGAGAACCTGAGGCTGACAGCAAGAAAAGCTCAGCGTACATTTGGATCTGGGTTCTTGAATGTTGGATATGTGGCGGCATGTATGAGAGACAACTATCCATACCAGCGCAAGCAGATATATCTGACTACTCCGGAGTGGAGACCGCTGTTTGAACCAGATGCCAGTCAGATGACAGGCATTGGTGATGCGGCAATCAAGATTAATCAGGCAGTGCCAGGATACTTTGACAAGGACTATCTGGAACAGCTGACAGGCATTGAAGGTGGAGACAGTACAGATACGGTAGAGCAGACCACTGGTACAGTCGATGAAACCACACAGGAGCCTGTAGGTGTTGAGTAATGGACGATATTGTTCCTGCTCTGTATAAGCGTATAAAAGCCGATTACACAAGCAGAGTGAAGAAGGACAGTACCGTACAATCATTGCTTGATAAAGCTGAAAAAGGATTAGGCACACAGGATGAGATATCACTGTATGCCAGGGCATTGGGAGATTGCGCAGCCAAGGCATTAGAAGAAGGATTGAAGGCTGATAACCTGCCGGATGGAAAGATCTACTGGTTTATTGCGGATAGAACGATAAAGCCATTGTTCAGGCTTGTGTATGAGCAGGTTTACGCAATGGCAAGCACTGTTCAAACTGCTGAGGATAAGAAGAATGGGATCAGTATTAAACCACAGAAAGCCGCCTTTCCGACAGAGAGAATTGAAACAATAGAGGGAAAAATCGTACAGATGTCATTGGGAGGCACTGATGGAAAATGATCAGGACAGTGCAGTCAGTACAATACTGGACAGGGCACTAAGCAATGCGGCGCAAAGTTTGTATGACGATTATGTAAAAACTAATGCATCGTTCCGGTCAAACGCTGGGCTGAAAGCAAAGATTGTACGTACTTTGCATGGCAAAGGTTGCAGGTGGTGCAGAAATCTTGCCGGAGAATATAGTTACCCAGATGTTCCTAGAGATGTATACAGGCGGCATGACAACTGCTCCTGCACAGTTACATATGTGACTGAAAAAGGAACGCAGGATGTATGGAACAAGCAATATGGAGACACCGCTGAAGAACGTTCTCAGAAATGGGAGAAAAGAAAAGTCGAAATTGCTGATGAAGAAGCCGAAAAGAAGGTAGCTAGAGAGTATAAGAATGAACCAGTAAAAAAGATCATTGACTACACAGGTATGTCTCCAAAAGATGCCAGTATTTATTACAACAAGAATAAGTGGGCTATGGAGAATTATAGTGTAGAGGAAATGTTGAAAATGGATGGCTACATTACCCAGGATGATATAGTAAAGGCTTACAAAAACAGCCCTGCAGGCAAGGCTGCTATGGAAAGACTAAAAAGTGTTGGACTTGATGAAAATCTAAGGCGGCAAGTAGGGGAAGACGGGCAACAAATAATTGATAAACCAACATACAATAAATTAGTAAAATAATTCAAGCGCACCGGAGGAACAATTGTTAGAGGAGATACCGCAGAAGATTGGTTAAAAGATCGTGCATCCGCATCGTATGTAGTTGGTGGTAATACTGCATTTATTAAAGACAATGCGACGGTATCTGATGTTTTAGAAGAAATGTATCATGCTATGCAGGATAAAAAAGGAATATATAAAAATCATCCAACAGATGAAATGATACTTTTAAGAGAAATTGATGCTCAAGAGTATTTGCTTAGTATGAGCAACAGATATAAAATACCTATAGAAGAAGTAAACGTAACAAAGAGTAACTTAGATTATTATCAGAATTGTCTTAAAAATCTTAAAGACAAGAAAGGAAGATAAGTATGGAATACAAAATTGAAGATGCATTCAATGTTGGAAATATTACGATTCTTTCTTTTGACAGAGAACGGGATGCAAATGATTATTCATATTCTGATAACGTGGTAATTGATGGAATAAGTAAAACGTATTGTTCACAACACATGAAAAATTGGATTAGTATTGAGCACGATGATAATCCAGCTAGATTTATCGGGAAAAATATAATGTTTAAATAAAACCGCTTCGGCGGTTTTTTAGGAGGTTAATATGGGGAAAGATGATTATGATGTGATTGTATGTAAGATTTTGACATATTTATATGCAGTTTTAAAGAATTGCCGCAAACGTAATGACGATTATTTACAACCAATGACTAAAGATTTCCCGATTGATGCAGACTATTTTACTTTGTTCTGGATAGTATGAAAAAGGATGGATATATATCTGGAATAGTAGTTCAAAGAATACAAGGCGGTGAAATCTATAGAGTTTATTATGAAGATATCATGATTACTTCGGATGGAATTCATTATTTACGTGATAACAGTGTAATGAATAAGATTGCTGAAAGCCTTCCGATATTTGGAAGTATTGCTAGCTTATTTATCAGGTGACCGCTTAAGCGGTTTTTTATTAGGAGGAAAGTATGTTGCATCACTATATAACAAGGTATTTGAATGAGAATGGAAAAGATATAGTGGAATCATGGCTACAATTCAATATTCTAGGATATTCTTTTTGCTTTTCTAGAAGAACAGAGGAAATAAAAGACAGTCACTCTGTAAAGTGATTGTCTCTAGAGCATTACCTCTTTTCCCACTTGTCTTTAGGCTTCGATGTAGGTGGTAAACGATGACCAGGCTTTATTGTTGCATGATGAGGATCGTCAACATGGCCACCATTAGGACCAACTTCATGATACTTACCACTAGGCACATTATCTGTGCCTGGTTTATAAATTCTTGGCATAATACTCACCTCCTTTCGAGATGAGTATATTTCTATTAGGAGGAAAGCAAATGGCAAAACAGCGAGCACCGAATGTGATCGTCTTGTATAGAGATAACGGATAGGAGGAAAGTAAATGGCTAAGTCCAGAGAAGGACGCCAGACACCTATTCAATCCGTTGTTTTACCTTACAAAGAGACACATGGAACAGAAGCTATAGAACTATATAACAGCACTGGGAATACAGCGATGGAATGGCAGGAATTACTTTTATATGACATGCTGGCCACAAACGACAAAGATCTATGGGTACACATGAATTATGGATTTGCAGTTCCTAGAAGAAACGGCAAGTCGGAAATATTGATTATGCGTGCACTGTATGGTCTTGAACAGGGCGAAAGGATACTGTATACAGTTCATAGAACAGATACTTCTCGTGTGTTGTCATAGATGGTGAGAATGGTCAAAAGATTATGACAGATCAGATGAAAAAGGAAACACTTAACAGTCCAATACTTTCAAAGGTGGCTGAAATCATTAAAGGAAATGTAATGCTTGAATAGGCTATATTCAGTAAAACACTGATTCATATGGAACAACAATACTAGATGCTGTTATAACAAATTATGAACATAGAGGTATTACTTGCTGACCTTCTTGGCACGCTCGATTGTTTTTTGCATTGCATCTCGGAATACTGATGATTGGCTTATTCCTAAGCTATTGCAGGCTTGTTTGAATTCTTGTACAAAGTCGATAGAATAAGATCCTCTAACGGTCATCATATTTTCTTTTTTCCATTCGTTCCGATTTTTACGGAATCAAACTTTGAAGTATTTTCTTTAGCCATCAGTTCTCTCCTGCTTTGTTTATCCTCGAAATAATAGCTATAATTGATACTAATGATGCTAATGCAGCTGCTAGGATAATCCAATTATGTTTTATAGCAAATAAGGTAACTAAGGCTCCAAATGCAATACTAAGCAATACCAGCAGAATGATTTCTCTCTTGAACATAATCGTTTAATGGATAGAATGAAAGTAGAGGCGGGGAGCTCTGTACTCCCCTTGTACTCTGCTTATTGAATCCCTGGAGCAGAGCGAGAATTGCAACTATCAGAGTTATTAACTCGATTAGTTCTGATCTTGTCCAAGGATTCTTTTTTTCTTATCCATCTAATCATCTCTCTTTCTCTACATTTATTATGTATCATACGCTCATGATGCTAATACAAATGATAAAAGATGATGGATTTATATTTTACTTTGCTCACAATTTGGTCACAGAAACATAGCAAATATTGAGCAGCTGCTGAACATAAAAAAATCACTGGAAGCAGCGAAAATCCGCATATTCAGCGATCTTTGGAAAATCCAATAAAGTGTGCCCGGTGGGGATAGAACAATAAAAATATCCCGCTTGTTAAGCCATTTTTAGAATATTTGGTCACAGTTTGGTCACAAGTTATTCCATTTTAGATTCTTTTCTATCATCAACGACACTCTTTTTCTTACTGCTGTTTGACCTGGCATAGCTCAATGTCATAGATGAATCTGCATGTCCCATGAGTTCCTGCACGGTACGCAGATCAGCACCGCCAACGATTAGATCTGTACTAAACTGATGCCTTAACTGGTACATTCTGAAATCAATTCTTAAATCTTTTGATATTCTATTTAGCTTGCTTGATACAAGCCAAGTTTTCATATATTTTCCTTTATGATCAGCAAATATGTTATCGGTTTTAGAATAATCAAGAAGTTCTTTGAGAATCGGCTGCAGTTCAGCCGGAATTGGCAATGTGCGGATTGATGTATTGTTTTTGCATGGCCGTATTGTCCATTTTTCTGATGTAGAAGAGCCCAATTCTTTATTTATGGATAATTCACCTTTCTTCATGTCAATGTCATCTCTGCTCAAAGCAAATGTCTCTGAAGGCCTAAGCCCAAGATAGTACATCAGCTTCAGTGCATATATTATTATTTGATTGTCATAGTGATTGCCTCCAGAATGTGATCCGTATTCCCTCAGTTTTTTGCATACATCGTTTAATGTCTCTAGTGATGTGTATGCAGTCTTATGGCTGACTATTATTTGAGACTGTGGTATCTGCAAAGCAAAAGTGAAATCTCTTGATATCCAATCTGATAAATATGCTGTCTTGGCTACTCTATGCCATGCCGTCATTATTCTCTTTAACGTGTCTTGCGAAGCTATCTTTGCTGCTTCTGACAAGCACTCCATTACATCTGCTGGCGTTATGCTCTGCACATTTTGATTCTTATATGATGCCATGTATTTGTTCAGCATTAATAGATTTGCTTGCTGTGTCCGTTGTCTAATACCTATAACGCTAAATGATCGTATTAGGCATTGTTCAACGGTGATGCCTGCTTCTTTTGTTAGAAGACCTTTGCGGGATTTATACAAGATATCATCACGATAATCAACGGCTGCATTATAAGCGGATGATGCATCAAAGTATTTTGAGGACTGAAAAGACTTTGAATAGACTTGATCATCAACTCTAATCTGAACCAGAAATTGCCAGTTATTTCCGCGCTTGCGTTGAATAATATACTTCTCTTTCTTAAACTTTTTCATGATAATAAGCCTCCTTTTGATATAATGGAGACAGAAAAGAAATGCTGTGGTGGCATGGCTTTTCTATCCGGATCTCTGGCACTGCAATGCTGGAGATCTTTTATTTTTACATTTGTGTTTATTCAGGCAAGTTATCTACGGCATACTGCGCTTCTTCTGCAGTAAATCCTTCGCCATATTCAGAAGTTAATTGTTCATATATTCTAGATGCTGACATGCTCTGATTCTTTTGATATGATTTTGCTTTTTCTAGTGCATTTTCATTCCAATCGGCCTTTACATTATCAACAGCATATTGAGCAGCTTCAGCGGTAAATCCCTCACCATATTGAGATGTTAACTGACTATATAGCCTGCTTTTAGACATGTGTTGATAAGTTGCATAAGAATATGCTTTTTTTAATGCATTCTTGAATTCAGTAGATACTGGGGTTGGAGTTGGTACGGGAGTTGGAGTAGGCGTTGGAATAGGAGTGCTAGTAGGAACTGCTGTGGAAACTTTGGTAGCAATTGGTGTTGACGTTGCAACGGCTGTTTCTTTTGCAGATGCTGTTTTATTAGAAGATGATGAGTTGTGAGCACCAATCGGAATGATAAATAGAAGAAAAATGGCGGCCACTAATAGTAATACAGTCTTTTTACGGATAGGTGCTGGCGCAGTTAACTTTATGCCAAGGTAGATCAGCAATGCTGCAATAGCGGCAAAAAATGGAAAATAATAAATGCCATTCGATAAAATCATGCCAATTGCAAATAACAGAGCAATACCAGATAAAGCAAATAAAACAATCCCAATAATCTTTTTAAGTTTAACCTTATTCATATTAAAGCGCCTCCATACGCTTATTTACCTTATTTTCCGATTTTCAATACTTCTTTTCCTAGAATCCGGAAGCACTCATTTGTTGGATCTACCGGAATAGGAGCATACTTATCATTTGCAGGTAGCAGGTACACGTTACCTCCATCCCTTGAGAATTTCTTACATATTGCAACATTATCATCTATGCAGAAGCATCCTATCTGACCATTATCGATTGCTGCCGTATGTTCAAAGATAAGCAGATCGCCATCATTGATACCGGCGTCAACCATGGAGTCACCAGATGCATATTGAGCAAAGTAATCGCCGCTTTTAGATGGCAGCATAGCAACTGGAACTGATATATGGCCAACAACAGCATCATCAACAAACAGTCCAGTGCCACAGGATATATCACCATAGATCATGATGTCACGTACTGGTTCAGGAGAAGGGAGAGACACATGGACATTTTCTTCGCTAGTGGTTAGATAACTATTCTTTATATCAGACTTTCCAAGCAAATAATTCATGTCAACGTTAAAATAGTCAGCAATTGTTTCGAGATTTTCATAATTTGGTTCTCTTTTTTCTCCTTCATACATAGCAATTGTTGAATATCCTAAATTAAGTGCATCAGCCAATGATCTTTGAGTAAGCTTATGCTCTTCACGTAAAGTTTTAAGTCTTTCACCAAAACTTGAATTCATTATCTGCCTCCATTTCTTCTTTATATAAAAACAATATCACATAATGTGAATAAATTAAATAAAAAAGTTCACATTATGTGTTGACTTCATTGATATCCTGAACTAATATATGAATGTTCACAGACCGTGAGCAGAAAGGAACGAAATGAAGAATACTGATAATAACAAAATAGGCAGTCTCCTAAAATCATTACGAGGAAGCAGAACTATTAAGGACGTAGCCAAAAGCATCGGGATTTCCGAATCAGCTCTGGCTATGTACGAAACAGGAAAGCGTGTACCACGTGATGAGATTAAGATGAAGATTTCGAAATACTATAAGAAATCTGTTGGATCTATTTTTTTTGAAGAGAGTGCTCACTAAACGCGAGCAAAGACAATAAGAAAGGAACCTTATGGACAAAATCATACTAACTGAAGAAGAGCTAGCAGCAGAAATGCATGTACCTAGAAGAAAGGTGACCATGTTTAGAAACACTGGAATTATCCAGGGAGTGAAGGTTAACCGTACATGGATATATCCAGTAGAGACAATTAATCAGTTTTTCAAAAAGTATGCAGGGAAGAACTTATCAACGATTGAGAGATGCCGGTATGAAAAACGTGCAACAAAGTAAGATTACCACAGCAACAAAAAAAGAGCACCTAGTCCGGATGACAGTGAGTGCTCAATGAATTGAATGATGGCTTTTATTAGCCATCTCTATTCTATCAAAAAAAGGAGATTAATTGAATGGAAAAGATAGAAATTGATGATACACAGCTTGAAAGAGATATATGGATTGCTATCATTGCTGCCGCAATCGGTCTCATTGATATCGGCATCATGATCGGAGGGATGATCGGATGATTGAGCTGAAATGGGAAACAGATACATCAAAACTTAAAGTAGGAATGAATATCGTTGCAGAATTTAAGAACAATACAATATCATCCGGCCATATTATTAATGACTTATATTGCATGTGGATGAAGTCAGATTTAGATGATGATTATACAGGCTTTCGCGCAATTGATGACATCGTACGATGGGCTGAATATCCAAAGGAGACAACATCCAATGGCTGATCAATACATTGTTACTGCACTGATCATTGCAATCGTAATAATGGCCGCCGCATTGATTGCAATCGTCATGCTTATCAAAGAACTTCAGAAGGATATTGAAGAGCTGGAAGAAACAGCGCATGAATTCTCTGAGTATCGAAAAGAACAATCATTTATTGGAATCGATAATGTACAGGCAATTAGAGACCTCAACGACAGAGTGAACATGCTGGAAAAACTGCATCTGATGGACCTTACTAGGCTAAAGGCAAATCTTAAAAATGCCGAAGCAATGAAAGCGGATCTGTTTGATCCAAACATTATCGAGGGAGTCAAAAATGACTAGGAAAATGAGTACATCTGCACATGGAATTAAGCGCTGCAGTGCATGCGGGAAATCGATTGGCAGAGTGCTAGTTGACTGGGGCAATAAACAGGACGGCAAACATCGCGTATATGTTGAATGTCCACTGTGCCATGCCAGAAGTAATTCATATGCCTCTTCTAATGCCGCTATTGATGAGTGGAACGACGGAAAAATATCGAAGACACAAACATACCAAGAAAGCATGATTGACCTTCTGGAGGCTAAAAATGGCTAGAAAGAACATCAATAAAGACATTGACCGTGAATCAGTGCTCAGCAAGTGCTCTGATCAAGTACTGGCTATCGCTATCAGAAATGATCTTACGGTCGATGAAATGAATAAAGTGCTTCGCAGAACACGTAAAGCAGCTGTGGTGAATGCAAAAATAAAATGAAGGGAATGTTCTGGACAAACGGCCTTTCTACTGCAGCGTGTCCTGCAGAAAGGAGGCTCATATTATGGCAGACAGAAGAATGTTCAGCAAATCCATTGTATTATCCGATGAATTTATAGACATGCCTGCAACTGCTAGGTGCTTATATTTTGCTCTAGGCCTGATCGCTGATGATGATGGGTTCGTTAACAGCCCAAAATCAGTCATGCGACAGGTCGGAGCATCATCAAAAGATCTATCTATTCTGGCCGATAAAAAGTTTGTGATTGTGTTTCAAAAAGACGGCGTTGTAGCAATTAAACACTGGCGCATTCACAACTATATTCGGAAGGACACCTATGTTGAGACAAAGTATAAAGAAGATAAATCGTTGTTGCACTTAGACGAGAACAATTCGTATACACTCAATGAAAAGTGCCCTAAACTAGCGGAAAAACAATCACGTCCACGGGACGTAGACGGAACGTTGACACAGGATAGGATAGGTAAGGTTAGTAAAGGAAAGAATAAAACATATGTTCGTGTCAGTGAATGCTTTGAAGATTTTTGGAAAAGCTATCCAAAAAAAATGGCAAAGCCGAAAGCTCAAAAGGCCTTCGAGAAAGAATGTGTATCGGATGGAGCGTTCTTAAACATCATGACCGGACTGGATCACTGGAATGCGTATTGGGCTACATTGCCTGATAAACAGTTCATTCCATATCCTGCATCATGGATCAATGGCCAACGATGGAATGATGATGTACCAACTAGTCGTCATGCATCAGCCAGTAAGATCAAGATCCCAATGCCTGCATATATGCAGCAGCAGAAGGATGAAGGTATGACAGAAAGTCATCCAGCAACAGCAGAGCAGATAAAGGCTGTAAAAGAAGCTCAGCGGAAAATGAAAGAGAAGATGACTAAATGATTGAATTATCAATACTTCAAGCAATAGTTTATGCGGTCCTATTTGCACTGGTTGGATCTTTGATCGGAGCTGGAATGGCCATCTTAATGGTCGCGGCAGGAACTGATGAACGCAAGGAATTGCTTGATAGCGATGAATATGCTGAAAGGATTAGAAAAATCAAATGAATATCAAATCAAAGATTGTTTCAATTGCTTTATCAGTGTTAATGGTTGCAGCACTTGCGGGATGCACTGAATCATCAAGAGTAAATTACAACATCAAGAACGATGCCGATAATTTCAAGGTTAAAAGAAAACTGATCGCATTGAACACTCGCACTAATGAGGCACTGTTCACAGTTGAAGGTTATCTATCAATTGGTGTTGATGATGATGGTGATCTGAACGTAACAATTAAGACAGGAGACGATGATTACAAGTTATTCTATGCGCATCTGTCTGATGATGTTACTTATACATCAGTACAGATGGATGGATCTGATGTTACGCCATATGCGTATCAGATTAGTTTCTTCCCTGTTAAAGAAGCAATCGAGCATGGTCTTCTGGATGTCACCTCAACTGATTAACAGACCATGAAAGAGCCATATGTAAGCAACAAAAGATTCATCGAACTGTATAACAGCGGTTATACAGACAAAGAGATTGCCGATAGATGCGGATTCAAAAACTATGCATATATCTCGAACAAGATCAGCAATCTGGTATGCGAAGGAGTGATTGAACCTAGGTCAAAAACTAATGTCGACAAAGGCAAGATCAGAGCGTTGCATAATGCAGGATGGAGCAATGACGCAATTGCAAAAGATATGTATATCAAAGTCGCATCAGTCATGGATGCGCTAAAGGAAGGAAAAAAGAATGGCTAAAACAGATTATCAAGTGCTGCAGAAGGCAGTTAGAACATATGGACCAGACGAACAGATGAGAATGGCCCAGGAAGAATGCGCTGAGCTCATAGTAGCGTTATCTAAATATCACAGATTTGAGACCAGTGGAGATAAACGTAAGCTTAACCGTGCTGCAGAATCTGTTATTGAAGAGGTGGTAGATGTAGAAATTATGTGCAGACAAATGCACATAATTCTAGGAAACGAAGATGCGTTCAAAACAGTTAGAGATTTTAAATTGAAGCGGCTTGGAGAAAGATTGAGTAAGCTGGAGGACAAAAGAAAATGACGCAATTGATTCCTGTAGATCATATTGTAGGCAATCCAAACAATCCTCGCAAGGACCTAGGAGATCTAACTGATTTGACTGTCAGTGTCCGGCAGAATGGAATCCTGCAGAACCTGTCTGTTGTGCCCATTGGAGAACATGTTAGAAATGTTTCTACTGGAGAGACAGATGGTAAAACGTACATGGTTGTAATTGGCCACCGTAGGCTTGCAGCCGCTGAAGCAGCAGGGTTGACAGAAGTGCCATGCGAGATCCTTCAGATGTCAGAGGCTGACCAGGTGGCAACTATGCTGACCGAAAACATGCAACGTAATAATCTGACCAAATTTGAGGAGACGGCTGGAATCCAGCAGGCGCTAGATTTAGGCCTCACAGAGAGCGAAGTTGCATCAAAGACAGGACTGAGCAAGCAGACTATTTCTAAGCATAAGAAGGCTATGCAAATTGGTCCAGAAATTGTTGAACAAGGATATGCCAATGGCGCGACATTGGATGATTTCATTGAACTGGCAAAGATAAAGAATGAAACAGAGAGACATAAATTATCAAAAAGCCTAGGGACAAGCAGTTTTAAATGGAACCTTCAGAATGCAGTCCAGGAACAAGAGTGGAAACCAAAGAAAGAAAAGATCATCGCTATTCTGAAGGAAAAATTTTCTGCGAAACCATGTAATAAACGCTGGGGTGAAGGAACAGAATTAAAGACTGCCGACAACATTCAGCTACCTAAGAGCAAAGGGAAATATTTCTATTATGCCGGAGATTTGAATGTTGTTTATTTATATAACGATGAACAAAAAGTCGTGGATAATCAATCAGAAAATGATACTGAAGAAGAGGAACGAAGAAAAAGCAGAGATGATGCATTTGAACAGGCTGCAAAACTAAGGATTGATTTTTATTGCGAGTATTGTGAACAGGCAAATCTAAAAATAAGCCCTGCGATGATGCGGGAAATATTGAAAAAATTTTATGATGGAGCCACTAGTAGTGGTTTACTTTCTCAGATTATTCTTGGCAAGGAAGATTATGAAGACAGCGAAATATACGATGCAATTTCCAAAAAACCGATAAATAACATCCTGATGGCTGAATACTTTTCCTGCATCGATAATAGCGATCGAATCTGTTGCAACTGGTTTGGAAATTATCAAAAGGCCGATGATGATACTGAACTGTATGCAAAATTAAAAGAGCTTGGCTATCAGATTTCAGATACGGAGCAATCAATGTTAGACGGTACCTGGGAATTGTTTGAAAAATGATTAAAATCCTTGAATTGTTTGGCGGTATTGGATCACCCAGATGTGCGTTAAGGAATATAGGAATGCCAGTAAAAAGCATTGATTATGTTGAGATAGATGAAGCTGCGGTGCGCTCTTATAACGCAATGTTTGCAGAGGAGCTGGCTTACAAACCGTCATCAGTAGTTGGCTGGAATTTGAAACCGGACATTCTCATTCACGGATCTCCGTGCCAGGATATCAGCGTTGCCGGGCATCAAAAAGGGGCAGATGAAGGTTCGGAAACAAGATCATCACTTATGTGGGAAACAATCAAAATCATTCAAAGCATGGGTGTATGGCGACCTCGAATTGTAATTTGGGAAAACGTCAAAGCTGTGACTGGAAAAAAGATGATTAAGAACTATCTGAGATATATTTCTGAAATGGATAATCTTGGATATACATCCAATAATGAGACACTTGATGCGAGAGATTTCGGGCTGCCACAGGCAAGAAAGAGATGTTTCACAGTATCGATGCTTAACAATCAATTATTCATGTTCTCCAAGATGGAAAAACAGCCAATGAAAGATATACATGAATTTTTGGAAGATAACGATATGGTCCCTAAAGAATACACTGTGACACAGCCGAGTGTTCTCAGCGTGATTGGAATGACTGGGATCAAGCGTGCAACGGTTATAAAAGACTATGCATATACAATCACTTGCAGGCAGGACAGAACACCAGCACAGATCATTGATTGCGGAAACAGGTATCGATATTTAACAGAAAAGGAATGCTGGAGATTGCAGGGATATACAGATAGCGACTTTAAATCAGCAATGAAAGTTCAAGCTAAAAATGGCCGCTATCGTATGGCACTGTACAAGCAAGCAGGTAATAGTATTCCTGTGCCAATATTTGAAAGCATGTTCAGAACAATGCTAGAAGGATGAATAATGGACCTAGAAAAACAGAAAGAGCATTTTAAAGACAATATTGCTACATTCAGTGATTATGGAAATATCAAAATTGTAGATTTTCAGAAACCATCATCATCAGAGTATCGAATCAGATTTTTATTTGAGGAAGACCATCACAGACTGCATATCAGCGGTGATCTAGGTTCACTGATAGCATTCAACTATGATAACATGTGTTATGAAGAGTTCGGTGATTTCGTCAATGATACAGGTTATTTCAGAGAAAAAATTGAATGCTGCGACAGAGATCTATATTTCTACGACGTTGATCTAGCCCGCAAGCAATTGCAGCAGGTAATAATAGATAGAGACTTAGTTGATGATATAGCACCTTTGAAGTATTACAGCCCTGATGACGTAGATGATGCAGTGACTAACTTTATTGACGATGTTCTTGAAGATTTTGACTGTGAAAATGGTATTGGATCTAAAGGATATGCAGAGGCATCCGAACATATACCAGATTTCTTTGAAGATTTTAAAGATTTAGGGAAAACTGAAACAGGCATTCTTGATCTGTATATGTTGGCATACAAAATGGCAATTGAGCAGTTGAAAGGGAAGAATAAGAAATGAGGATAATTGATGCTCCAACTATTGAAACAGCACCAGTAGTACATGCTCACTGGGAAACATACTCAAATCCTTATGCTTTTACTCCAGGTGGATGCCCATATGTTAGATGCAGCCATTGCCATGGTGATGGCTCAAGGCATCTAGGTGGTCCAGAAGGTTATCGTTGGGATTACTGTCCTTGCTGTGGAGCAAAGATGGACGGTGATGAAGATGCAGAAGAGCATTGAAGAAAGACTAACACAAGATGATGCTACTGAAGAAATGATGGATGCAAATTATTTTTGCATAGGAACAAAACTAAACAGGATTGAGATAATGAAAGAGGAATTAGATGAGTAAATATTCCGGATCAACAAAGGCAGCTAAGACGAAGATAGTACCAAAGGGAATGCCGAAGAAGATGGACAATCCAAATGATGACTATCAGCGCAAGACCAGCACTAAGCTAGGAAAGCAGACAATGTGGTATTTTACAAAGCCCGACTTTGAGAAGATGCAGCGTGCATGTCTGGTCCACCAGCAGAAGGCAGTAAAGGGATCCAATACTGAATACAGATGGGAACGCAACTATGTAATGATGATGACCGGAGCTAATATCGGCTGCAGGACGTCCACAATCCTCGAGCTGACGCCTAGAAACTATGCCGGCGGTAAGTTCTATGTCAAAGAACATAAGACCGGTAAAACGCAAAATTACGAGCTAAAAGACAATATGTATAAATTGCTGAATGACTTCTCTACAAAATGGAAGTTCTCAAGGGATGAATTCATCTTCAGAAAGAGCCCAACAAGCGGAAACAGGCCATTGAGCCGTGTGGCTGCATGGTACTTCATTACAAAACTTGCTGATGAAGTCGGTATCCAATACAACGTTGGAGCATACTCGTTACGTAAGAGCTTCGCACGATGGCTATATGATGACTGCCATGACATATTCAAGGTAATGCGAGTGCTGCAGCACAGTGATCCAATCATTACGGCTAGATACATATGTCTAGAAGAAGATGAAGTAACCAAGATCCGACAGGGAATTGAGTATGGATTTGATAGCTTCAAGTAGTAACTTTTAACATAACAGATTATGTTAAAACTTGAAAACGATAAATATTGAAATATTGCTCAACAGATATATTTATCGAACAAAAATCAATGTACCAAAGATTTAACTTAACTCATATTCTGTTAAAAGTTTAGAGAAAGAAAAAGAGGGGTAAGAATGATCTAAAATGAACACAGAAATAACAATTGATACACTAGAAGAATTCAGAGGATTATCTTCAGAATATCAAGCGATTCAGCAAGAGATAGAAAGTCTATATAATCCATATTGTTCTCCAAGCTTTGATTCCATAGGTTGCCATTCAGAAAATCCTGTATCACCAACAGAAAGATCTGCAATGTTAATAATTGCTAAGAAGGCGGACCTAGAAACAAGGCAGCAGAATCTTGGAGATAAATTAATAATCATAGAAGATTGGCTTGATACAATACCTGATAGCAAATCTGACATCAGATCAATAATCAGATGGCATTATCTATTAAATATGAATTGGATTGATACATGCTTAAAGGTGTATGGATTCCGAAGCAAGGATACATGCCGGAATAAGATATCCAGATATTTTGGCGTAAAAAAATAAAAGCGCCCGCTTCGCCCGCTTGAAAGTGTGATATTGTGTATGTGTCAAAGAAGAACAGATGGATAACATCTGCTTTTTCTTTTACATAAATGGCATATTATACTTTCCCCCAAAACCTGTAGACTTATGCCATTTACTTACATATGCAATGCTGCTGAACAATCAGCAGCATTTTAAATAGGAAGGAACATATGGCACAGCATCAGGAGAATAAACGAGGACGTCCAGACTGGAAAGGCAAACGATACAAGGTTGAGATTAGCCCGTGTGTTGACTGCATTATCAAGGACACATGCACTAGATCTAGAACATGCAGAGATTGGCAGGTATGGAGCCACAAGTATATGCGCAAGTCGAATCATTATGAGTAGACCGTGGGCTTGGTTCTATAAGACAAAGCAATGGACTAGGACCAGAGACGCGTACATGAAGAGCCGAAATGGTATCTGCGAACGATGCGGAGAACCGGCGAGAATTGTCCACCACAAAGTCTGGATAAATGCATCAAATATAAATGATCCAAGCATTACTCTTGGATGGGACAACCTAGAAGCATTATGTCAGACATGCCATAACGAAGAGCATCATGGCAGTGCAGATAGAATCAAGAATGATTTAGAATTTGATGAAGATGGCAATGTTATTAAAAAGAAAATGGCCGGCGATGGTCAGCCATACCCCCCATCAAGTAAACATTTTAGTAAACTTTGAAGGAACGATGCCAGTCAGACATTGACCTGGGACAGCACGCGCATGAGGGGGTGTAGGTGCAAAGGGGTGTAGAAGGGATAAAATGACATGAAAAAAAGAAAGATTTCTACAAAAATAGAAGAAGTTGATGATGTTTCTGCAGAAGTTAAAAGACTTTCTTCATTATTTGAACATATTGATAATGATCATAAGAGCTTATGCCAGGATCTCATCCAGAATGCCGCTTTCATGTCGGTATCATTACGAACATTGCAAGATGATATCAAAATCAATGGATGGGTTGAAGAGTACCAAAACGGAGAGTTTCAATCTGGACGAAAGCCATCATCAACAGCTAACGTTTACAACAAATTGATATCAAATTACAACATGGTTATTAAACAACTAATTGCTTTGCTTCCAGACAGCGAAAAAGAAAATGCCGAAAAATCAGTTGATCCTATGACTGATTTTTTGATGTCAAAATAAATGATTAAGTATTCTCATATTAATTATATTCGCAAATATTGGAGGCAAATAGAATCATCTAAGATCCAGGTACCGGAAAAGATTAAGCATGTTTATTCTTGTTTATTTGAAGATCTAAATTCAAAAATAACAACATACCACTTCGATATCGAACGTGCTGCCAGACCAATATATTTTATCGAACAGTTTTGCAAGCAATCAAAGGGCAATCAAGGAGAAGGAATCAAGCTAGAGCTTTTTCAAAAAGCAGCAATACAGGCTATATTTGGATTCGTTGATAAAAATGGTATTCGGAAGTACTCAGAAGTCCTATGGATCATGGGACGTAAAAATGGGAAATCAACAGTATTAAGTGCAATTGCATTGTACATGATGATCGGAGACAAAGAAGGCGGCGCAGAGGTTGACTGTGTTGCATCAAAAAAAGACCAGGCAAAAATAGTATTTACATCTGCACTTAATATGGTCACTCAATCGCCGTATCTAAAAAAGTATATACGCCGAAGAAAAAGCGACATGTACAGCAACTTCAATTTCGGAGTGTTCCAACCGCTGGCATCTGATTCAAACACGTTGGATGGACTAAATCCAAGCTGTGGAGTAATTGATGAATTGCATTCCATTAAAGACAGAAATATTTATGACACAGTAAAACAGGGGATGACTGCACGCAAACAGCCAATCCTATTCATGATTACGACAGCAGGATTTAATCGGGAGGGTATCTATGACACGATGTATGCGTATGCAGAAGCTGTTATAAACGGAACGATTAAAGATGAACATCTTCTGCCGTTGATTTATGAATTAGATCATAAGGCGGAATGGGCCGATCCAAAGATGTGGGTTAAGGCAAATCCAGGATTAGGCCCAATTAAGTCAAAAAAAGAATTAACAAATTTTGTTGAGCGTGCAAAATATGATATTCCATTTAGAAATACAGTTTGGACTAAAGATTTCAATTTAAAGAACGTATCTGCAGACTCTTGGCTTACGTATGATCAACTGTTTAATCCAGCTACATTTACGATGGAAGATATACGAAATACATATGCAATAGGCGGATGCGATCTGTCAGCAACGACTGATCTCACTTGCGCGACACTGTTAATCAGAAAGAATAACGACCAGCAGATATATGTTCTGCAGCATTATTTCCTTCCGCAGGAACGTATTGATCATCTTGAACATACTGCATCAAAAGAAGCGCCGTACCAGAAATGGAACGAACGAGGACTTTTAACGTTATGCGATGGATCTATGGTCAACTATTCTGATGTTACAGCATGGTTTATCAAAATGCGGGATGAATATTCTATTGATCTGTGGAAGCTTGGATATGATAGAGCTCTTGCTGGATATTGGGCGGACGAAATGGCCAATAACTTCGGAAAAACAGTAATGGAAAAGGTTGCCCAGGGGCCATTCACGTGGACAGCACCAATGAAAGAGCTTGGAGCTAAGCTAACAGATAAAGCTATAAACTACAACGCAAATCCAATGCTTGTTTGGTGCTTATCGAATACAGGTGTTAAGTCAACAGGATCTGTAGAGTCAATCCAACCAGTCAAGATCCAGAAGAACAGACGTATTGATGGAATGGTTTCACTGCTGAATGCGTATGTTATTTACTGCAAATATCAAGATGAATATTTAAACAGTCTATAGAAAGAAGAGGTAAAGCATGGGAGTTTGGAAGAACTTATTTACACGAAAGAAAAAACAGACCTCTGGTAAAGAGACTGTCGCTCCGTTTGATATTAACGAATGGAACTATCGATCATTCAATGGATCATCGCTTGAACTAGATCTAATCAGAGGAACAGTAGATGCACTTGCTCGAAACATGGGGAAGCTAAATCTACAGGCTGTGATGGTTAAATCAGATGGGACAAAGATGATTGACAATACGTCGGATATTGCGCATGTATTAAAACGTCCAAACAAATGGATGACACAGTATGATTTCATGTACAAAATTACAAGTCTCTATTTTGGCAGCGGAAGCAATACTGTTTTTATTTATCCAGAATACGATGGCATGGGAAATTTGATTAATTTATATCCTGTTAATTACAGATCATTTCATTTGTCAAAGTCTGCCAATGGAAACTACATAGCAAATTTTGACCTGAAATATACTAGGACATATTACTGTCCATTAGAAGATCTGATTATTCTGCGGAATCATTATACGTCAGATGATATGTTTGGAGATCCTGACAAATCATTATATCCGGTTTGTGAATTGATCAATGCACAAAACGAAGGAATCATCAATGGAATTAAAAATTCTGCAATTATTCGCGGAATCCTTAAGGCTGCGCAGGTAATCAAGGAAGAGAACATGATTGCATATCGTGATCAGTTTGTTAAGGATAATTTAGAAGCTTCAAACAATGGTGGAGTAATGGTTGTTGATCAAAAATATGATTATCAATCTCTAGATTCTAAACCCTATATAGTAAATCCATCAACGATGGAAGAAGCAAAAAAGAAAGTCTTTGATTATTTCGGAGTCAATGAAGATTTTCTGACGAATTCATTTGACAGTGCCGGATATGAGGCAGTTTATGAAGGACGTCTCGAACCGTTTGCAATAATGCTTACCCAAGCATTGACAGATCATCTATATACAGACCGTGAAAAAGGATTTGGAAACCAGATCGAAGCTAATATGGCTAAGATGAAATATCAACCTATGAGCGAAATAACAGCAATGATTACAGCAACAAATCAGTTAGGACTGTTTAAGCGAAATGAATATAGAGAAATGTTAGGATATTCGCCTTTATCAGATGATGAAGGCGGAAATGAAATTCTTACGTCTTTGAACTATGCGAAGTCAAAAGAATTATCAAAAGTTCAGGGCGTTGCTGGAAATGATGGATCAGACGATGATTCGAAGGGAGAAAATGATGACTAAATCGTTAAAAATTGAGCAGCGTTCATATGCATTTAATATTGAACGTAGAGAATTAGACAGCGGTAAAACACAGCTTGAAGGAGTTCCAATTGTATTTGGTCAAATGTCAGATATAGGATGCTGGAATGAGGTTATTGACAGGCATGCGTTAGATCTATGCGATCTTAAAGACGTACCGCTGCTTACAAATCATGATATTAACCAGCTGCCTGTTGCCAGATCGCGAAATAACAATAGTAATTCTACAATGCAATTATCTGTTATGGATGATGGAATGCATATGAGAGCAGATTTAGATACAGATAATAATATGCGCGCGAAGGAATTAGATTCCGCAGTATCTCGCGGTGATATTTCTGGAATGTCGTTTATGTTCTCTGTTACTAAGGATTCCTGGGAAAACCTAGATTCTGATCATCCAACAAGACATATTCTTGGAATTGGGAAAGTGTATGAAGTGTCGGCAGTAACATTCCCGGCATATGAGCAGACATCAATCAATGCTAGATCATTGGATAATGATCTAACATCGCTGGATAGCGCAAAAGCAACACTGGAGAGTGCGAGAAAGATTGATGCAATGAGAAAAAGCGTAAAAGCTAGATCGGAGAAATTATGTCAAAAAGATTGAAGGAGATCCTGAGCGAACTGGATAAAATCGAAAATCGCGCAAAGGAAATCAACACAGCCGTCGAGACTGCTGATCCAACAGATGTAGAAAAATTAAATGCTGAATTAACTGAATCAGAAACAAGAAAGTCAGCATTGATTGCGGAGAAGTCAGTCATCGAACAGAAAGAAGCAGATGCACGTGCTGCATCTACAGGTGAAGATAAAGGTACACCAGTTGAAACACCAACAGAAGGAGAAGAAAGAATTATGCCAAAATTAACAAGAGATATGCCAGGATATACAAATACTGCTGAATACAGAAATGCATTCATGGCAAATCTGATGAACAATGCAACAGCAGAACAGAGAGATGCATTGATTACTACAGTAAATGGAATCGTCCTGCCTACAGAAATGGAAAATACGATTTGGGATTTGATCCACGATGCTCATCCAATTATGGAAGATATTACAAGACTTTCTACAGGTACAGTCCTGACAATCCGTCAGCATAAGAGCATTAAGGCTGGCAAAGCTAAGAAGGTTGCTGAAGGCGTTGCAAATGATATTGAAGATAATGAATTTGTAAATGTAACGCTGTCTGGAAATGATTATTCCAAGACGTGTGAACTGTCTTACGCAGAGGCAAAAATGACACAGGGTGCTCTTGTTGATTATCTTGAAACAGAGATTGCAGCAGATCTTGGTGAAACGATGGCCACAGATACATTTGCACAGATCAAAACAGATTTAGCGACACCTGCATCTACTATTGCTAAAGGATCAGATCTGACTTATAAAAACATGCTTACTGCATTTGGGAAAGCTAAGCATGCTACATCTCTGACTATCTATGCATCTTCCGAAAATGTATATGGTCAGATCTATGGCATGGTAGACGCAAATGGACAGCCAGTTATTCGCGATGGAGTTGCTATGGGAGCAAGCGTTAAAGTAGATTCTGCAGCAGGAGATGATATCTTCATTATTGATCCTAAGAACTATGAAGCGAACATGATCCAGGATATCATGATTGAAAATACGAGAGATATTGAAAAACATAAGATCGTATATTCAGGATATGCTCGTATGCAGGGAACAATGAGAGACGTTAACGCTGGAGCATATATCGACAAGGCAATAGTATAATAATCTATAGGGGCAGAAATGCCCCTTTGATCTTTTCGATCAGAGGAGAATTGAATGGAACTCGCAGTAATTAAAGATAAAGTTAGAGTTGCTTTAAGGAAAAGCAAATTAGATATCGAAATGGTCGACGAGATAAATGATTGTGTTGATAGCACATTAGAAGACCTTAAAAGATCTGGTGCAAATGTTAATTTATCAGATCCATTAGTTTTGGAAGCGTGCAAAATGAATGGAAAAGCAACATTTGGCTATGAATCTGAAAGCGAAAAGTACAAATCATGCTATGAACAGTTGAAAAAACAACTTGGCATGTATTCTCCTTATAAGAGTGATAGCAATGGATAGAAGTGAAAAAGTTAAATTAATTTCCAGATCATTTATAAATGATGAAAATGGAATACAGCAGCCAACGGAAACGGTGATAGAGATTTACGCTAACGTAAAGTCAGCATCTAGGTCCGAATGGTTTGAAGGCGGCCGCAACGGTCTTAATCCTCAATATGTATTTAATGTATATGACGATGAATATACAAATGAAGATGTCATAGAATATGACGGAACAAGATATTCTATATATCGTACATATTTAAATCCAGACGGAAGGATTGACTTATACGCAGAGCTAAAGAAGGGTGTTGATGAGTAAGATAGAGTCTAGCGATTTTTCAAAATCAATAAAAGATTTACTGTCAGAATACTCTGATGATGTTAAGAAAACTATTGATGAATCAGTAGATGATGTTGCAAAAGAAGCAACACAAAAGCTTAAATCAAAAAATAGTGGTGCTGGAATCTGGAAAAAATATCCTAAGACTTGGAAATCTAATCTTGAAAAAGGGAGAATCACGGTCACTGCTCATGTTTATAATTCAAAGAATTATCGACTAACGCATTTGCTTGAATTTGGCCATGCTAAGGCAAACGGAGGACGTACTAGGGCTTTCCCACATATTGCTGAAGTAAATGATTGGGCTCAGGAAGAAGTCGAAAGAACGATAAAGGAGAAATTGGAATGAAGATAAAAGAAGTAGCTACGATGATCGAATCAATTGGATTTCCGTTTGCTTATTATCAATTCATGGAAACTACTCCTGAAAAAGCAGTGAAACCTCCATATGTTTTGTTTTACTTTCCTTCATCTGAAAACGAATTGGCTGATGATGCTGTATATGCTCCAATAACAACACTTAATATTGAACTATATACAAAGCAAAAAAACATATCAGCAGAGAAAAAGGTTGAAGAAATACTGTCAAAGAATGGTTTTGTTTTTGACAAAACAGAGAGCTATCTAACAGATGAAAAAATGTTTGAAGTTCTTTTTGAAACATCATGCGTTTTGGACGCATAAGAAAGGGAAAAAATGAATAAGATTAAATACGGCTGCAAAAATGCTTATTATTCTGTTATTTCAAAGGATGATACTACTGGAGCAGAAAAGTATGCTACTCCAATTAAGCTTCCTGGAGCTAAGAGCATTTCGTTATCTCCTACCGGAGACGATACGGAAGAATATGCAGATGATAATATCTGGTATTCTGCAACATCTAACACTGGATACGATGGCACTGTCGAACTGATGGGATTGCCTGATTCGTTCTTGACTGATGTATTAGGGCAGACTAAGGACGCGACGTCTGGTGCACTGATCGAAAAATCTAGTGATAAACACAGTGAATTTGCTTTGCTTTTTGAAACATCATTTGAAGGTGATGAAAAGCTTACATCTAAACGCGCTCTGATGTATCGTTGCACGATTGCACGTCCAGACGAAGGCGGAAGTACAAAAGAGAAGGCTATTTCTGCAGCAACAGATTCTCTGAAAATCAAATGTCTTCCGCGTGAATCAGATTGCGCTGTAAAGGCATCTGTTGTTAATACGGACACTGCATTTAGCACATGGTTTGATAAGGTATTTGAAGTTGCTAAAACAACTGGGGAATAGGAGATAAGATGCAGAAAGATATTGTGATTGATGGAAAAAAAGTTACATTCAAGGCAACAGCATATACTGTTGTTAAGTATAGAGACATATTTGGCAGAGATCTCTTGAAAGATATGGAAACAGTTAATAAGCATGATATTGAAGATAAATCATATGTATCTGGAGATGATCTTTCTATTCTGCTTGATTTTGGCTGGACCATGGCAAAGCAAGCTGATCAAAGCATTCCGAATAGTGTTGAAGAATGGACGGATCAATTCAATACCTTTCCTGTTTTTAAACTTGGATTAGAATGGCGGATCATTTGGGGATTGGCAAATGGTACGCTTGAAACAACAAAAAAAGCATAAAGCCGACTGAGCGTCCCCTCAGCTCGGCACTTTTTATCTTACGATGTAAACAACTTGGGCTAAGTATTTTTGAGCTCGATGAAATAACAATTGGAGAAGTGTTTGACATGTTATCAGAAAGCAGCAATGACAGTTATGAGTGGGCAACATTAGCAACAAATGATGATATAAAAGCACTTTAAAGAAAGGTGATTGGATATGGGATCGAATAGAATTAAAGGAATCACTATTGAAATTGGCGGCGACACTACCAAGCTATCTCAGTCATTAAAAGGAATTGACAGATCATTGAAGAATACTCAATCTCAGTTGAAAGATGTAAATTCTCTTTTAAAATTCAATCCAGGCAATACGGAACTTCTAACACAGAAACAAACATTATTAGCAAATAGTGTTAAGCAGACGAAAGAACGTTCTGATGAATTAAAAAAAGCATTGGCAGAGATGGATGCCAATAATGTAGACAAAACAAGTGAGCAATATCAGGCATTGCAAAGAGAAATAATTGCAACAGATGGAAAGCTCGATAGCCTAAAAAAAACACAGGCAGAATTTGGCAATGTTGCTAGCCAACAGATACAGATTGCTGGCGATAATATCATTAAATACGGGGATAAGGTTAGCAAAGTAGGAGATACTCTGACCAAAAGCATAACTCTTCCTATTACAGCAATCGGAGCCGCTTCAGTAGCGGCATTTAATGAGGTTGACAAAGGATCGGATATTATTGTTGAGAAAACTGGAGCAACCGGAGATTCGTTAGAAGAAATGAATAAATCGATGGAAAATATAGCCACATCTATTCCTACTGATTTTGAAACTGCCGGATCAGCAATCGGTGAAGTAAACACTAGATTCGGGCTGACAGGACAGGCGCTAGAGGACCTCTCAACACAATTTGTAGAATTTGCTAAAGTTAATAATACTGATGTATCGACATCTGTAGATAATGTGCAGAAGGTAATGGCCGCGTTTAACGTACCTGCAGAAGATGCAAATCAGATACTTGATACTATGAATTCTGTTGGACAGTCAACTGGAATATCAATGGATACATTAGCCGGAACAATGAGCTCTAATGCATCATCTTTGCAGGAAATGGGCCTTAATGCGTATTCTAGTGCAAAGTTCTTAGGTGAGGTAGAAGTATCTGGATCTGATACAAGTGCAGTTATGGCAGGCTTAAAAAAAGCATTGACAAACGCATCTGCCGAAGGAAAACCAATGGCACAGGCATTGCAGGAGATCCAAGATGAAATGCAGAATGGCACTGACAGCACGAAAGTAATGAACGATGCAGTGGATTTGTTTGGATCAAAAGCAGCTCCCCAGATTGTCAATGCATGCAAATCTGGAAAACTATCGTTTAACGATTTGTCGGTTAGCGCCTCTGATGCTGCTGGATCTGTTTCGAATACGTTCAATGGTACGCTAGATCCAATCGATGAATGGGAAAAAACATTAAATAAGCTTAAGGTTACTGGTGCTAAACTTGGCAACAGTTTAAGCAAAGTTCTGCAGCCTGCAATTGAAAAAGTTGGCGGATATGCTGAAAAACTTGCAGATTGGTTTGACGGATTGTCTGACTCAGAAAAAGAACAGGTTGTAAATCTTGCTTTGATGGCAGCGGCAGCTGGACCTGTTATTAAAATAGCCGGTAAAGGAGTAAGTGCAATTGGAGCGTGTGTTAAGGGATTCGGCCAATTGAGCGCCGGGGCATCCGTATTTGTAACAGCAATGAAGGATGGAGAAGGAGCATCTGCGGCATTCTCTGCAATCGGATTAAATCCTATGGCATTAGCAATCACTGCCGGAGTTGTTGCTTTCGGTGCCTTAGCAATTGCCTGCAAAAATTCATCCGATCAGTTCAGACAACAGATTAAAGATCAATATGGATTGACGGATGCTGAACAGTCGAATATAGATAAAATCAATGAACAGGCAGACGCATATGGAAAGTTGAAAACCGCTTCAAAAGAAAATTCTGATGCTGTAGTTTCTCAATTTGGCCATTATGAAGATCTTGCTAATGAGTATGATACTTTGCTTGACGCTAATGGCCAGGTAAAAGAAGGCGAAGAAGATCGCGCAAACTTCATAACAACAACATTATCTCAGGCGTTAGGAATCGAGGGAGATGACCTTCAAGATCTTATTAACAAAAATGGGAATCTTTCCAGTGCAATTGACGATGTGATGACGAAGAAAAAAGCGCAAGCAATGCTTGACGCTTATCAGGATCAATATACTGAAGCAATAAAAGAACAGAAAAATGCGTTGGTAACGTATGCTAAGGCACAAGAAGACTACAATAATAAGGTTGAAACTGGTAAAGAAGCACAGGCTCGTTATAAGGCTGCATTGGAAGCTGTAACAACAGCTCAGCAGTTGAATGGAGCAGCATCGCAGACACAGCTTGATGAGCTGAATGCTGCCAGCTTAGCATATGGAGATGCAAAGGCAGGCCTTGATGCAACGGCAGAAGCACAGCAAAACGCTTCTGATACTCTGATTGGCTATAATGCAACTATTGCTAACTATGAGGGCGTTTCTGCTGCCATTATCAGCGGTGATACAGCATCGATTAATACATCATTAGACAATTTAACAAATGGATTTATTACTGCTGAAAATGGAACAAGACAATCTCTTGAAAATCAGGTAACAAACATGAATCAAACATATCAGCAGTTGGATGCTGCGGTTAAATCAGGAGCTCCAGGAGTAACACAGTCAATGGTTGATAATGCAAAAGCAATGGTTGATAAAGCAAACGAGGAACTCGAAAAACTTCCGCCTGATGCAGATGCCATGGGTAATCAATATAAAATGAATATTGATGAAGATACACAGGCTGCTGTTGACGCTGCACAGATAAATGCGCAGAAGCTTCCTGCCGCCACAAATGTTGATCTAAGCCAGTCAGCAACAAGCACTGGAGGATCATACAAAGACAATGTAACAAGTGAATTTAACGATGCTGAGTCTAATGTGAGTGGATCTCTTGACACTATGTCAAATGATGCAAGCAATACATCTTTTGATTTGTCAAAACATATAGCATTACCTCATTTTGGCTGGTCAGGGGATTTTTCTTTGGATCCGTTGCAGATACCTCATGTCACTATAGACTGGTATAAAAAAGCAATGCAACGTCCTTATTTGCTCTCTGGAGCAACTATATTCGGACAAACATCAAATGGCCAATATTTGGGCGGTGGCGAAGCCGGTAATGAAGTGATCATGTCGGAACAATTGGCTAATAGTTTGCAAGGTAGAACCGTCAACAATTCGTTTACGATTATCCAACAGCCTGGTCAAGATGCTAGATCAATGGCACTTGAAGTTGGCAGAATATTAAATGATCAAACATGCAGAAAGGATAGCGTTTGGAAATGACAGGAGAAGTAATTTTAAATGGTGTAAGCTCAAAAACATTGAAACTGCATGTGACACAACTCACTGCTTATGATGATCCAGAAAGAGACGTATCAGAAATCGAAGTGCCAGGCAGAAATGGATCACTGTTTATTGATAATGGAAGATATAAAAATAAGAGTATTGGATATCATTTTTCAAGTGATGATTTTTCGCAAATAAACTCGTTTAAATCTTGGGCAGGACAATTAAAAAATAATTACAAAAGGATTGAAGACTCATATAATCCAGACGTTTACATTTCTGCAATGTTAACAGGACCAATTGAATTCACAAAAATTATCATAGGAAAAATGTATGCAGCAGATATTACATTCACGCGAAAACCTCAAAAATTCCTAAAAACAGGTGAAACACCTGTAACGATTTCTGCTGAAGGGACAATAACAAATCCAACGCTTGAATACGCAAAGCCGTTAATCACTGTGACCGGTACAGGCGTTTTGTCTGTCAATGGCACGATTGTTACGATCAATAAAAATGAAACGACGATAACATTGGACTGTGAGGCTGAAGATGCTTATACAGGAGTTGAAAACAAAAATGGAGATATTTTTATTGACGATTTCCCGACATTGCAACCTGGTGTTAACGCGATAATCCCTGCTGATCAAATGACGGTAGAAATAACTCCACGCTGGTGGCGGTTATGATACCAATCCTGTTAGATCATTCTAAAGCTCTTGCGGAGCTTGTAGAGGACAAAACTAATGGCATTGGGCGATTGAGCGAGATTACTAATTGCACGGTGTCAGAGGAACGAAACGGGGCATTTACGGCTTCATTTGATTATCCGATAACTGGAAAATATTACAAAAATATTGACGTTGACTCGCTTGTCAAAATTAAACCGAATGAGGATACTGAAAATCAGATTTTCCGGGTTGCCGAAATCAGTCGCCCAATAAATGGAGTATGTACATATTCGCTCAACCATATTACTTACGATTTGAGCAAGACAGTTGTCACACCATTTACGGCAAAAGGAGCTACACAAGCATGTATTGAGCTTAAAGCTCATCTGGTCACTGAGGCTCCGTTTGAAATCCAGGCGGATGGGCTGAACGAAGACAGTACGTTTACAGTTTCGGAACCGCAGTCGTTGCGGTCATTGCTAGGCGGTCAATCCGGCTCAATGCTAGATACATTCGGCGGTGAATATGAGTGGAACAATTTAAAAGTTGTTTTGCATATGCACAGAGGGTCAGACAACAACGTATCTATCAGATACGGTAAGAACCTCATTGATATTAACCATGATACAAACGCGGAATCTATGTACACAGCAATCTATCCGTACGCTAAATCAAATGAAACGGTTATTCAGGGGGCATTGCACACAATAAAAGAAGCTTCATTACCATCAGTTAAGGCCATGGATTTCAGTTCCTACTTTTCTCAGGACGAGGAAATAACGGCAGAAAAAGTTAACGCAAAATGTGACTCTTACATTGCATCAAATGATTTAACAGCGCCAAAAATAAATATCAAAGTCAAATTCCAGCCGTTGGCCGCGACAGAAGAATACAAAAATATCGCACCGCTGGAACATGTAGCACTATGCGATACTGTGCATGTTTTTTATCCGAAACTGAGAGTTAAAGCATCTGCAAAGGTCATCTCTTACGAATATGATGTTCTGAAAGAACAGTACAATACGATCGAACTAGGCGATGCTAAGAATAGCTTGTCAGATACGATTGCTGACCAGTCAGCGGCCATTAAGCAGGAACATGCAACGACAAGCGGAAAAATTAGTCAGGTCATGCAAAGCATCATTGACTCGACTAACAGCATCAGAGGCGGATCAGGCGGCTATGTAGTCATCAACAAAGATGACAGCGGAGTTAACAGAGAGATCCTGATCATGGACACTCCTGATCAGCAGACGGCCAAGAATGTTATCCGAGCTAATAAAAATGGCATTGGATTTTCAAATGCTGGCATTAACGGTGTTTTTAATTCCGCGTGGAATATTGATGGAACATTTGATGCGGAACAGATTAATGTTATCAATTTAACTGCAAGCATGTTCCTCGGATCAACTATTGATCTAGGAGGCTTGGACAATAAATCTGGAGTGCTAAAATTGCGCGATGAGAATAACAACGTAATAGGAACACTTACAAAAGACGGTCTTGTCATGTATGGTCAAGACGGGTCTTATGTAAAAATGAATAATGATGTCGGCTTTGCCGGTTATGACAAAAACGGCATTAAAATCTACTGGGTTTCTGGAGATGAGTTTCATATGAAAAAGTCGGTTGTTGAGGAAGAAATTACGCTTTGCAATAAAATGCGTTTTATTCCAATCACCATTTACAACAGCGATGGCTCTATTAAAAATGATGGCATTGGATTGGTGAGCGTAGAAAGATGAGGCGATTTGAATGGCAACATTAACAAGCGATTGGCAAGAAATCGCCAGGACTAGCCAGAATACAGGTTACGGCAACCAATATGTAATTTTTTATGCGTATGCAACCGAAGACGTGGCATCAAACACATCTACTGTCCACACGCTGATCAGGACAACAGTTGAGGGCAGTGGAAACTTTGTCAATGTATCGAGTTGGAGCTGTGCTAGCGATACTGATTCGACATCAGGCGGTTCGACATCGTGGGGAGAAGGAGACCATAACCTATTAGAGAGCGCATGGACTGTCAGCCATAATGATGATGGATCAGGATCTGTATCTATTGGCATGCAGTTTAACGCGACTTTTAATATCACCGATTGGGGATATCGTACAACTGTAGGACTCCAAACAATCCCGCGTTATGCATCCATATCGCAATCATTAGCATCAAAAACAGAAACATCTATTCAGATTAAATTTTCGGCATCCGCCGAATGCGATGGTGTGTGGTACAGCTTAAACGGAGGATCATGGCAGGGTACCGGAGTGGTCCCACATGCAGGCGGATATTATACAATTACTGGGTTGTCTGGTAACACGGCATATACTGTAAAAACACGATTAAAAAGGACGGATAGCCAATTGTATTCGGAAACTGGCGCAATCAGTGTAACTACCTACGATTGGCCACATGCGACTGGTTGCCCTGCATTTGTTATAGGTAATAACGTGATGGACACGCTATATAATCCATTGTCAAGACATTGCACTGTCATAATGCTTAACACAAATTGGGGCGAAGTTAAACGTACAATCAGCGGCAACACAAGCGCGTATTTTAACAGTTCGGATTTCTCTGATGCATTGTATGCGTCTATTCCAAATGCTGATCATGGCAATTATGTTTGCCGAGTAGTGTATGGATCATCATCCAGAGATGATTATGGCACATATTACGTCAATGCTAATGTTTGCTGTCCAAGTGTGTCGGGATTGACGTATATTGACACGAACAGTAAGACTTTGGCAATCACTGGCGATGCATCTAAGATTGTCCAAAATATTGGTACTCCGAGTTATTCGATGACGGCAACTGCTAGGTATCATGCATCATTATCCAGTGCAGTTCTCAAAGTCAATGGAGCAACGTATACTTGTACAATCAGCGGCAACACAATATCTGTGCAAGGTGGCGCAATTAACAGTTCCAGCGATGTTAATGCAATATGTGAAGTTACGGACAGCAGAGGCATTGCTGCCGGTATGAGCGTGAAATTATCAATGCTTGCATATTCAAATCCAACTGCGATAAATACCGTCCATCGGCACAACAATTTCTATTCCGAAACAGACATCACTTGCGATTCTTCATTTTCACAGATTGGATCTAATGCACTGACGATTCAATATACAGCGACATCGCAAAATGGCGCCGTGATCAGCGGCTCACTATCTGACAATGTGATGATTACAAAAACGTTGGACAATAATCAATCGTGGACAATAGCAATAGTGTTAACAGATTCATTCGGCGGAAAAACAACGTATAGCATTCCACTGCAACGCGGCCAGCCGATACTGTTTATTGATGGTCTGCTAGAGTCAATCAGTGTAGGGATGTTTCCGACAATCAAACAATCAATCCAATCTGCCGGAGCAGTAACAGCAGCCAAAAAAGCGGTAACTGTTAACGCGTCCTCATGGTCAAGCTCAACAACCGCAGTCAATGGTACGAATTATTACTATTACAACATTGCTTTGACTGCTGCATATGACGAGCATCCAACGATCACTCTAAAACCTGCCGGCACATTGCCAACGACCGCTGAGAGCAACGCATACAACTGTATGGACCAGGCGAACACCAGCGGAACAACATTGACACTGTATGCAAAAATTAAACCAACTAGCAATTTCAGCATAAACATAGAGGGAGTCGCATAATATGGGAAAGGCAAAAATATTGCGTGAAAATCTATCGAGCGCTCAGATGCAATCTATAGCTGACTATGTTTTTAATAATAAAATTGCAGCAATAAAGCTCGAAGCGCTAAAAGCTTCGCATCCTGTTAAATCATATTATTGGTCAGACGACTCAACTAATCCTGCATCATTATTTGGATTTGGAACGTGGACATTGCTGAAGGACAGAGTATTGATTGGCGCAGGCAACTCTTATTCTGCCGGATCTATTGGCGGCGCCACAAGCCATAATCATACGGTAAGTTTCATTTTTACAGACAGTTATGTAAATGGTACCGGACTTAAATATACGATCGGCGAATCAGTGGCAAAAAGTACGCATTACTCTGGCAACTCATCAAACATGATGCCGTATAAAGCAACGTACATATGGCAACGGACTGCATAAGGAGGAAAAATGGGATTGTGTGAAATTATTCGGGGGGGGGTTCCAATTGACTCTTCCATGTCGTCGACCAGTGATTATCCGGTCAAAAACAAAGTAGTAAATGAAGCAATCAATTCAGCAAAAACAACTTTGCAAAATAATATAAATAACGTTGTGCAAAGCGGATCAAACAGCAATGGATCATTCGTTAAATATGACGATGGAACTATGATCTGTTATAAGCATGTAAATGTAACTGTAAGCGTAACGAATACATGGGGAACACTCTATGAAAGCCCGGCATTTAGCTTGGGAAACTTTCCTGCATCATTCACAGCAGCACCGGTTATTAGCGCTACAGTATCAACAACAAAATCATTATCAGCCGGATTTAGCGGATGGCTAGAAGGCGTCTTTGCATCAACGGCATCATTTGTTGGCCAAACATATATTTTACGACCGACCAGTGCGGCAAACGTGCCATATACAATAGACATTATCGCCATCGGAAAATGGAAATAGGAGGAGAATCAGATGGGAATATGCAAGATTGTTCCAAGCGGGGGGGGGTACCACAAGAAGCACTTAATGAAATCTGGACATATGTTTTTAATAAAGATCATCCTGTGAAAAGTTATTTTATTTCTGATGACTCTACGAATCCTGCACAAATTTTTGGAATGGGTACATGGTCGCTTGTGGCAAAGGATCGATTTTTGATTGGGGCGGGGAGCTCTTATGCAGTAGGATCAACAGGTGGCGAAGCCGCACACCGATTGGCCGTAAATGAAATCCCAACTCATTATCACGATCAATCAATTGGATCAAGCTTGATGGTTACAGGAGGCGGATCATGGGCCGATGATACACAAACGTACGGCGAATATGTTGCGGAAACGTCAAAAACTACAGCATACAAACAGAAGACGACAAACACGGGTGGTGGAGCTGCCCATAATAACATTCCTCCATACTATGCAACATACATTTGGAGGAGAACCGCATAAAACAGCAACACAGCAGATCATGATCTGCTTTTTATTTGCAAAAAAGAAAGAAGAGGATGAAGAAATGAATGCAAAAGAATTTTTTGAGAGGTACAACGGGCAGGCTATCGATGATGATAACGCCTATGGAGTGCAATGCGTAGACGCTTTCCGTGTATTCTGCCGCGAGATTGGCATTGATCCGTATCCAACCGGCACAGGATGGGCTGATGGCTATTGGTTAGGCCGTGCAGACCATGCGGATGTGTTTGATTTTGTCGAAGGATCTCAGAATTTTAGAAATGGCGATTGGGTAGTATTCCCTCGCGGCTGTGTAGCAGCTCCGGATAGCCATATCTGCATGTACTACAACGGAAAGGCATTTGGCCAGCGGCAGCAGGGCAATGGCGACCGGTCATTCTGCTTGATCGATATCGATTTCTCTCAGGCCTATGGTGCTTTGCGTGCTAAGGCGTTAGAGCCAGATCCAGAGGAACCGGCAGAGAGCATTGATGACATTGCAAAAGAGGTTATTGCTGGAACATGGGGAAACGGAACGGACAGAACTAATGCCCTGACAAATGCCGGATATGATTCAAACGCAGTTCAGGCGCGTGTCAATGAGCTAATGGCACAGTCTCAGCCTGCCGCAGACATTGATGATCTGGCTCGCCGTACGATTGCCGGTGAGTTTGGCAATGGTGATGACCGCCGTAATGCTCTTGGTGACAACTACGATGCAGTGCAGGCTAGAGTTAATGAGCTAATGGCACAGTCTCAGCCTGCCGCAGATATTGATGACTTAGCGCGGCGCACTATTGCGGGCGAGTTTGGTGATGGGGATGCTCGCCGGGCGGCGCTTGGTGATCTGTACGATCAAGTACAGGCTAGAGTTAATGAGATGATGTAAAAGAAAGGCGAGGGAAGAAGATATGTTAAAACTGAAATTATCAAATGACTTGTATGATTTATTTAAGTTTATTGCTCAGATTGTATTACCTGCATTAGGAGCTTTCTATGCTGCATTGGCCGGTATTTGGGGATTGCCATATGCAGTAGAAATCACTGGCACGCTTGCGGCCGTAGATACATTTTTAGGAGCTTTGCTACAGATTTCTACGTCAAATTATAATAAGGTAGATGACACTGAGGTTAAGTCGAATGACTCCTCAAATGACTGATCTTGAGGCATGGGCCTTATTTGGTAAATGGATTCTAGCTGCCGGAGGTCTTGCCGGAGCCGTGCTATCGATAGTCAAACTTATTGGATGGATCAGGTCAAAAACTACAGTCGCGCGGATTGAAAAGCGGATGGCTGATCATGATCGATATTTCGAGCATGACAAAAAAGAACTCGAGGATCATGAAAAACGGATTAAATGCATTGAATCAGATTCTGAGGATCTTCGAAATGTCTCGCGATTAACGTTAGAAGCGGTCCAGACATTGCTTCCTAAGGATTCAGAGGTATCAACTAAGATCCAGGATTTTCTACGCAATAAAGTTTGATTGCTGCCGTCCTTCGTGGACGGCTTTTTTTGGTCACAATTTGGTCACAAAAAGTGTATTTGGTCACAAAATAACAGCAAATAATGAACAACTATCTAGCAAGTAATGAACATAAAAAAACCGCTAGAATTAGCTAAAATATGCATATTCAGCGATTTTTTGTAATTCCTATAAAGTGTGCCCGGTGGGGATCGAACCCATAACCTTCAGATTCGGAATCTGATACTCTATCCAATTGAGCTACGGGCACATAAAGCTTATTTATTTTAACACGGTTATGCGCAATGAGGAAATGTG
>JAKVKC010000005.1 GCA_022486705.1 Solobacterium sp.
AGGCTGGGATAGAGAGATTCGAACTCCCGAAATGACTGGTTCAGAGCCAGTTGCCTTACCGCTTGGCTATATCCCAACAAGCAATGTTTATTATACCTAAAAAGATAGGCATTGCAAGATGTTTTTATGACATTGCAAGAATTGATGAGAATAAAAGGATGCTTGATTGACGTTGTTTTAAGGCTTAATTAAGAGTAAAATTGTACAGGCAAAGGAGTTAAAAATATATGGCTATTAGAACAAGATTTGCACCAAGTCCAACCGGCTATATGCATATTGGGAACCTTCGTACAGCTCTCTATGCATATCTGGTTGCAAAAAAAGATCCAAACGGAGTATTTATCCTGAGAATCGAGGATACCGATCAAGGACGTTTGGTTGAAGGTGCAACAGCTATTATTTATGAAACATTGAAAGCATGCAATCTGAAGCATGATGAAGGACCGGATGTCGGCGGACAGTATGGTTCTTATGTACAGTCCGAAAGAGTCAAGAGCGGCATTTATATGAAGTATGCCAAAGAACTGATTGCTAAAGGCGGCGCTCATTACTGCTTCTGCGATGAAGATATGATCAACGCACAGAGAGAGCTGCAGGAAGCACGCGGTGAATCTTTCAAGTATGATGATCCATGCAAGCTTCTAACACCGGCAGAATGCGAAGCGAGAATTGCCAAGGGCGATGCTTTTGTCATTCGGCAGACAATTCCTTCTGAAGGAACAACTTCTTTTGATGATGAAGTCTTCGGACATATTACAGTTGAAAATGAAACACTGGATGAACAGATCCTGATCAAGAGCGATGGCTTCCCTACCTATAACTTTGCGAATGTCATCGATGATCATATGATGGGCATTACAGATGTTGTCAGAGGCATGGAGTATCTTTCTTCTACTCCAAAGTACAATCTGATCTATGATGCTTTTGATTGGGATATTCCTCGCTATATCCACTGCCCGCCTGTCATGAAAGATGAGCACAACAAGCTTTCTAAGCGGAATGGCGATGCCTCTTTCCAGGATCTGGTCGCCAAAGGATACCTGCCGGAAGCAATCCTGAACTATATTGCTTTATTAGGCTGGTCGCCAAGCGAAGATCGTGAGATCTTTACCTTGGAAGAGCTTGTCCAGGCATTTGATGTAAAGCATATCGGCACTTCCGGGGCAATCTTTGACCCAGAAAAGCTGAAGTGGATCAATGGCATGTGGCTGCGAGCAATGGATCTGGATGCCTATTACAATTTGACCAAGCCTTATATTGATCAAGCTGTCAAAGGTGATTTTGATAAGAAGGCTATTGCCAAAGTCGTTCAGCAGAGAGCGGATACCTTGAATGATATTGCGCCGATGCTTGGCTTCTTTGATACTTTCCCTGCCTATGACAATTCTCTGTATATCAATAAAAAGATGAAGACAAATCCAGAAGTTGCACTTTCTTCCTTAAAAGAATGCCGCAAAGCATTGGAAGAACAGACAGACTGGTCAGAAACAGCCCTGCATGAAACACTGCTCGGCCTGCCTGCCAAACTCGGCGTTAAGAATGGCATCATCCTATTCCCATTGCGCTTAGCTATTTCAGGTATGCAGTTCACCCCAGGCGGAGCAATTGAGATTGCCAATATTCTTGGCAAAGATGAAACATTGAGAAGACTTGATCTGTCGATCAAACAGCTGGAGAATGCCTAATGGAACTGAAGACAATCACAGATCGAAATCTCTTTGACTCTTTTGTCATGAACCATCCCTACTGTCATTATATGAAGACTTCGATGTGGGGCGAGTTCAAAAAGCATACCGAAAAAATGACGTATGAAATGAAGGGATTCTATGTTGATACTGTTCTTGTCGCTACAGCAATGATCCTGCGCGGATCCTACTGCGGTCATTCTTATCTCTATATTCCAAAGGGTCTTTCAATCGATTATGAAGATCCTGCGCTTTATAAAGAAGCGTTCTCTCTGCTGAAGGATTATGCCGACAGTCAGAAAGTGCTGTTCCTTAGAACAGATCCAGATGTTGTACGGGTGCCGCGCGATATCAAAGGCAATCAGCTGGAAGGATTCAATCATGAGTCTGTGACCAAAGATCTGCAGAGCATCGGCTATACGCATAAAGGATACGGCTATGGATATGATGGTTCGTGGAATGATCGGTATACATTGATCGTTGATCTTCATGATGATATGGATACTGTCGTGTCGCGTTTTTCCAAACAGCGCCTGACTGCTCTGAACCGTCATGTGATCAATCATGTAACGACGCATGTCGGTACCAAGAAGGATATTCCTTATCTGATGGAATATGAGCAGCATCTATGCTGGCATGATGGATTTGCACCGCACAGCAGCGACTTCTTCACATCTCTGATGGACTGTTTTGGTGAGCATGCGGTTCTCTATGTCACCGAGATCGATCTTGACGGTATGATCGAAGGCATTACGCAGGAGATCTCCGGTAAGAAATACAAGAAAGATATCAAAGCAAAGAATGACAAAGAAAAAGAGATCGTATGGGCAAAACAGATGATCGTGAATTACGGTCATAAACTGCCGATTGCCGTTGGTCTCTTCCTGCGCATGCAGGATACAAGCTGGGATCTGTATACATACAACCATAAGGACTTTACAGTGATCCGTGCAGTAGACAATCTCCATCGGTTTGCCATGGAGGATATGAAAGCACACGGTGTTGTCCATTATGATATGGTAGGTTTCTCTGGTCTTACCACAAAAGATGATGCTGAGTATGGCCTCTATATTTATAAAAGTTCATTCTCACCGACTTTCACGGAATATCTTGGTGAATTCGACTATATCCGCAATGAAGCTGCCATGAAGCATTTCCGTTTTGAGAACTATGCGTTTAAACGGCTCAAACGTGAGATCAAAACAAGGATCCACAGAAAAAAAGCAAGCTCGGAAGATTATATCAAGCTTGCACATTCACTGCATCAATAGGTTCATTCTCAGACGGTCTCAAGACCGTCTTTTTTCTTAAAAGCTGATATTCGTCTCTGCTTTCAAAGATCTTCCCATCAGATCTTTGATGGCCTGATCGGGATCTTTGCCTTCATACAGAACAGCATAGACTTCATTGGTGATCGGCATATCAATGCCCTGCTTCAAGGATTCTTCATGAATGACTTTGCAGGCATAAATACCTTCGACGGTTTTCTTATTTTCCTTCATGAATCTTTCGGCACTGCCATCCTGACCGATCTGCCAGCCTGCCATGAAATTTCTTGAATGTTTAGAAGTGCATGTGACGATCAGATCGCCAACACCATCTAAGCCTAAAAATGTCTCTGCTTTGGCTCCCTGTTTGAGGCCATAGCGTGTCATTTCAGCCAGTCCCCTAGTCATTAAAGCAGCTCTGGCATTGTCTCCCTGACCAATTCCTGTCAGGATCCCTGAGGCAATAGCCATGACATTCTTCAATGCAACACCTGTTTCAGCACCGATGACATCTGTATTGCGATATACTCTGAAATATTCATTGGAGAATGCTCTCTGAATGACTTCAGCACTCTTCTCATCCTGTGAGACTGCATTGAGCACAGTCAGCTGACGCAGGATCACTTCTTCGGCATGACTAGGTCCGATCAGCGAAACTACAGCTGTACGCTTTTCTTTCGGTACTAGACGTTCGATGACACAGGAAAGACGTTCATGCGTAACGGGATGAAATCCCTTGGCAACATTGATCAGGATCACAGGCTTTTCAATTAATGCGGCTGCTTTGTCTATGACATCTTCCAAAGCCATTGTCGGCACAGCAAACAGAACAATGTCAGCATCTTTGATAACATGCAGGTCCGTGCTTGCATGAACTTTTTCTGAAACCGGTGCTTCAAAGAAAGCACGATTATGATGATTGACTTCAATGTCATGGACCTGATCCTCATTGATGCCCCACATCATGACTTCATTGCCGTTATCGGCTGCGACCTGGCCTAAAGCCGTGCCCCAGCTGCCGGTTCCTAAAATACAGATCTTCATTCGCTCACCTTCCTGCGGGCAATGATATGGATCGGTGTTCCCGAAAAATCAAATGCCGCACGCAGTGAATTCTCAATAAATCTCTGATATGAGAAATGCATCAGTTTAGGATCATTGCACGATAAGACAAAAGTCGGCGGCTGCTGAGATACCTGTGTTACATAATAGATCCGGAAACGATGTCCATTTCTTGCCGGTGCCGGATTTGTGACCTGCGTATCAGAAATGACCTGATTCAGGATATTTGTTGGAATTCTTCTGGAACTGTTTTCAACGACCTGATCGATCATCGGCAGGATCGTATCTACTCTCTGATGCGTCTTAGCTGATACAAACAGGATCGGAGCATAAGAAAGATATGCAAATTCACGGCGGATCTTCTCAGTGAAGGAAGCCATTGTATGTGTATCCTTCTCTACCATATCCCACTTATTGACAACGATGATCGTTGGCTTGCCTGCTTCATATGCATACCCTGCGACATGTTTATCCTGTTCCCGTATGCCCTGCTCGCCGTCGATCAGAAATAAGGCCGCATCGCATCTTTCAATCGCCGACATAGCCCTGAGCACAGAGTATTTTTCTACATTCTCATAGACCTTGCCGCGTTTTCTGATACCTGCAGTATCCACAATGACATAAGGTCTGCCGTCATATTTGAATGGCGTATCAATGGCATCGCGTGTCGTTCCCTGAATATCCGAAACAATCGATCTTTCTTCCTTCAGAATCGCATTCACCAAAGAGGATTTCCCGACGTTCGGTTCTCCGATCACAGCAATATGGATGCCTTCATCTGCATCTTTTGCATTCTCATCCGGCATTTTATCAAGACAGGCATCCAGAATATCTCCGATGCCATTGCCGTGTTCACCAGATACAGCTATCGGATCACCAAGACCTAAAGCATAGAACTCATAAATATTGACGATATGGGAATCATCGTCGATCATATTGACGGCTAAAACGACCGGCTTTTTAGATTTCTGCAGGATGCCTGCAATATACTTATCGTCATCATTCAGGCCATGCTTGCCATCGCAGACCATCAGGATGACATCTGCTTCATCAATGGCAATCTGCACCTGCGCCCGGATCTCTTCCTGGAAAGGCTGATCCGCGAGCTCGATGCCGCCCGTATCGATCAGCTGAAAATGTCTGCCGATCCAATCACCCGTTGTGTAGATCCGATCTCTTGTTACGCCCGGAAGATCTTCTACAATAGATACCCTCTCACCGGCAATGCGATTAAAGATCGTAGACTTGCCGACATTCGGTCTGCCTACGATCGCTATGATTCCATTATTCTTCATGCGTTCTCCTTTTCTAGAAAAGGCTGAGCCAATGCTTCAATTGCACAGCAGACTTCATCAATCGTCATATTGGAAGTATCAATCTCTGACGCATCTTCAGCTTTGCACAGAGGCGAAGCTTTCCGATGAGTATCTTCATAATCTCTTTTTCTGATATCTTCCGCAATCTCCGCAACATCTCCTGTTGGAATATGATTGGCAATATTCTGATCATATCTCCGCTTTGCGCGAGCTTCTGGTGAAGCAGTCATAAATATTTTCACTTCAGCGTCTTTCAGGACGACCGTTCCGATATCTCTGCCATCCATAATATATCCTTTTGCCTCTGCCATCTTCTGCTGCCTTCTGACCAGATCTTCTCTGACTCTGACCAGTTTTGAAACTTTGGACGCAGCCAATGAGATTTCATCCGCCCGGATCGCCATCGTAACATCGGCGCCATCCAGCAGGACTTTCCCTTCAGAGGTCAGCTCGATCTCTGTCTTTGCCAGCATGCTGCATACGTCCTTTTCATCTTCCAATGAAATGCCCTTCTGCAGTGCTTTATATGCTGTACACCGATACATTGCACCGGTATCCAGATGAACATAGCCTAATTTCTTTGCCAGCTTTTTAGCAATAGTGCTTTTCCCGGCAGCACTTGGTCCGTCAATCGCGATATTTATTGCCATTTCATGCTCCTCTTGATAAAACGATCCAATAGATCACAATACCTAAGATGACTGCCAATGCAATGATCAGCACGACCAAGACAATATTCAGTATTTGGTTTGTATGGCGCATCTTATCCGATACTTCATTCAGATTGTCTTCATAGTCATCCAGCTGTGCTCTCATCTGTGTTGTTTCATTCAGGAGCTGCTGGCGTGCTGTTCTTTCAGCATCAAAGTTGCGGTCATACGCATCATTTCCAGTCGGAGCAGCATCTTGGACTTCCGGCTGCTTTGTGCCATTGACCAGATTCTGCACCTCTGCCATGATATCTTCTTTCGTCAGATTCTGTGCCGTCTGTGTATCCGCTTCATCATCATTCTCAAATAGATCTTCGGTAAATGTCTTTCTTGTATTTGTTACCGGTGCATTCTGATGGACCATCTGCACTCTCGCATTCGGGCTTGCCTGGACCGGTTCCGGTTTCGGAGCAGTCGGCAGTTCCTGCGTACTTTGGAAAGGAATTTCTGCTGTAGTGTCCTTCTTCTGATTCAATTCAGCCGGTGCTTTCGGCATCTTTACATTTGGCATATTCAAAGGGCTGCTGCCATATTCTGCATAGCGATCCTTCTCATTCTGCGGCTTCTGATTCTTTTCCAGCTGACGCAGTACATTGACCTGTGTATCGTCAGATAAAGCACTTCCCTGTTCCAGATTGTACTGCTTTACTTCACGTATATACTGATCCAGATAATCATTATCAAAAGTTGCTGAAGAGTTTTCATTCTCATGCAGACCGCTCTGATATGACGGTGATACTCTTTCATGCTGGGTACGATGCAAAGGAGCTCTGACTGGTTCCTCCGCTACTTCTCTTGCATGACTTGCAGCATGAGCATCTTCCAGTACTTCTCCAGGCTTGGCAAAGTTATTTGCATCGATCTGATTCAATCTGGATTCATACGGATTCAAAGCTTTTGTGCTGAGATCGCTCCCTGTGTCATCCTGCAGTCTTGTCCGAAGATCTTTATATTTTTCTGTACGTGATAATCCGGCCATAGTATTTCCTCTTCTTAATCCCGTATATTATACCATATACAAAAACCAGTTCACTGACCAACAGGAAGAAAATACAACTTTTATCAGCGATGCAGCAGAGGTGAAACATGTTTATACAGGACCGTCGTGATCAAGCTTACCAATACGCCCTTCACCAGATTGAATGGGATCACGCAGATCAGCACTAATGTGACCGTATCATGAATGGCTGGGAAAATTGCTGTCCCCATACCGATGATTGCATCCAATGGAAACCCAGCAAAACTGACATACGCAGGAATCAGTACATAGATATTCAGGATAACACTGGCAGCAGCCATGCATAGGATCCCAACGATCATTCCTTTGATCGCGGTGCCGCGGTCTTTATGTTTCTTGTACATCCAGGATGCCGGAATGCACAGTGCACAGCCCATCAGAAAGTTGGCAAGTTCTCCGACGCCCATTGTGATCGTACCATTGAACAGAAGATTCAGTGTTACTTTCAAAGCTTCAATCACAGCAGCCGCCAGCGGCCCCATAGCGAAGCCTCCCATCAGGACAGCAATTTCCGAAAAATCCAGTTTGTAAAAGCTTGGTGCGAACGGCAATGGAAATTCAATCAGCATCAATACAAAAGCAATCGCTGAAAGAATCGCAATCTTGGCAATGTTTCTGGTTGTTAAAAGCTTCTTTGATTCAGACATTTGGTTTTATCCTCCTGCCTCTGCAAAAAAAACAGAGGTCTAAAGATAAACCTCCGGGAATAGAAAATACAATGCTTGCTCTTTCATCCAGACTTTACTGTCGCCACTGGAATTGCACCAGTTCCTTCCCAAATATGGGGTCGCGGGGTCTACCGCCGGTAGGGAATTTCACCCAACCCTGAGTTTTATCATTAAAAGTATAGCGCACTGATCTGAATATACAAGCGCTATGCTTACAGCAAGGTATATATCTGAGCAAGATCACTTAATGCAGTGAGATAGAATATATAGTAAAGCACTAAGAAAATGCATGCCATAGCAAAGCACAATAGTCCGATTTTTTTCATTGGCATCCTAGTACTGCGCGAAAGCCCGATCTGTTTGACGGCACTTGCAGCAACGGCACACACAAGAAACACGGCGATACCAAAGTCTCCTGCAGCAAGGATCAGGATAGCACTGATCAGCATCAATACGCCTGCAAATACAGATGTCAATGCATCAATCTCCATGACTTTGCTGAGACAGATCTCATCTTTGTCATATTTGGCAAACGTCTGCAGCAGAGCATATCCTAAATAGCCAACTGCAAAACAGAATATCGCGATCCGTACAGCCAGCCAGCATGTATCCGTGAAGTTATAGCGAGCAATCGAGTATTCAGCTTTTTCAATATGATGAGCATAAAGACATGCGATGCTCAATGCCGCTGACATCCATGCGAACAGATTCAGCAATATCTCCTGAAATACACTCAAAGATAAGTATTCACTTTTGGCAGCTTCTTCAATCGTCTGCAGAGGATGGAACAAGCATTTCTTTAAAGACACATTCGGCTGTGACACCATGACCTCAGCCCACTCATTCTTTTTCTCTTTCCTCGTCTGAACTGCTGCTGGCTTAGCAGCGATTTCTTCTGTACCTGATGATATCAGTACCTGCACAGTACCAGTATCGGCTGCTCTCTTAGCCTTTGCATATTTTATATGACGATACGCCACCGCTCTTTTCAGACGAGCCTGCGGCGCACGCAATCTTTTCGTGTTCCTTCTCATATGATTTCCCCAAATAATCATATCATAGTTTGTTCCTCAATATCTGATACTTTCATAGTCAATCACCCGATGTGTTCCAACTTCATAATAGACGGTAAGCAATTCGCTCTTTTCACCGGCAATCTCGAGATATACAGTGCCATCTGTATATTCCTGCTCCGTTTCTTCTGCATTGTCATCTGTCTTTTCTAAGCTGCACTGCAGCTGGCATTTCAGCTTCTCGATCTCAATTCTTTCCTGCATAAAGTATTCTTCATCTTCCTGCAGGTTCATGATTGTTCTCATTCTGGCGCAGTCATTTTCGATAACAGCTGCCGCCGCGGCACTGATATAAAGCAGAAAACTTAGAAAATATACGGAGACAAATCCTTCAGTTTGTTTGGCATAGGATCTTTTCATACTGCTTCTGCTGCCTTTCATAGACAATATAAATGCAATTGCCCTCTTCAATGAAATATGCGGTATCAATATTAGAAATGAAGATCTGCGTACCAGGCGATAGGATCAGATGATCATTGATGCAGCTTAGATTTCTAAGCTTTTCCTGATAGACGAAAGTGATCTGTTCTGGATCGCATTTTATTTCATAGCTCAGCAGAAGAATGCGCCGCAGCTGGCTCAGAGCAATTTGGTCCTGGATTTCTTCATTGAATCCTAATAAATTTTCGAATGGTTTAATGCATAAAACAGTGATTGGGATCATCGCAGCGACCACCATCAATGTGATCAGGATCTCGATCATGGCAAATCCGCTTCGCATCCTTGGCATCTCAGATCTCCTTCCATTTCAATCTGCATCTTTTCTTCCATACGTTCCTCTTTTTCACACAGGCTTTCATATGTCCCTGTATGGACCGTCAGAACAGCAGAAACAATCAGAGCACAGATAGATACGATCAGGACACTGACACAGGCATCGCTGAGAAGGAAACCTCGTTCATCTGCAAACAAGACGGCCTCCTCCTAGTTCGATCACGATATCTTTATTGCCAAGGTGCAGTGTCATTGCCTGTGATACATTTCCCTTTTCATTGAAGGAAATATATGGTTCCCTATCTAATTCTTCCATCTGACGTTCGGCTATGGCCCTGCTCTGCGTCTCCAGATAGGCATCGCCGAAGGTATAGGATTCTGCTTTTCTGAATTCGCAGCATGGCAGGAAAATCAGCGTCATTATGCAAATGATCATGATCGTCATGCATAGTTCCAGCAGCAGAAATCCCCTATTCGATGTAAGCCTGTCCATCCGAGATCACTAAATTCTTCGACCCATCGCATTTCACCTGTTCTTCTGTCAATAGACCGGCATTGATCAGATCTGCAACAGATCCTGGATATTCATCATATTCCATCTTATATTGAAGAATAGCTGCATCTCCGACCTTTTCAATTGCTTTGCATCCCCTGTTATTGACAATCGTCAGTGTTTTCTGAATATTCGGCACGGTAAGCAGGAACAGCACTGAAATAATAATGATAACGATGGTCATTTCCAGAAGTGTAAACCCTTTTCGATTCTGTATTTTCATTTTCTCCTCCTACAATGTCTGCATCATCTGAATCGGCATCAGAAGCACCTGATAGACAGATACAATGACAGCAGCTACTGCACTGTATGAAAACAGCTGTACCATTCTTGCATATACTTGAATCTCATGTTCTGTTCTTTGACTGACCATGTTCAGATATCCCTGCAGCAGCTCTTGGCAGTTAGAAGCATAGACAGCAATATGAAAGATCCTGACCAAGGCACTTTCAGCTGTGCTTTTCTCCGCAGCCTCCGCAAGCTCCATACCTTCCTGCAGAGAAGCATCTAACTGTGAAGCAATTTCTGATACCAGCGGCTTCTGCTTCAGATCTTTCAGTATGGACAAAGCTTCTTTTGTGGCAATGCCTCTTTTCATGCATGCAAGATAAAACCGGATAAAGTCAGCGGAAGCAAATTTCACGAGCAGAGCATCTTCTTTTTTCTGCTGGATCCATCGATACGTACTCACAATGTGCTTTTTCTGCAGGAAGACCAGCATCAGAAGAATGCTGATGCCCAGCAGGATCAGCACCCCATCTGCAGCAAAAGATACCATCTTCTGAACAATCTGAATGGATGGATCCTGATAGGAAAAGCTGCTCATCATCTGCATCATGACAGGAAACACAAATGCATTGAAGATCAGAACACCGGTATTGACACCGATGAACAGCAGGGATGGATACAGCATTCCTCTGATGATTTCTTCTTTCTGCTTCTTTTCTGACTGCTGAATTGCCAGCACTGCGGTCAGTGTATCTTTCATTGACATATACTGAATAAATCCGGCAAAATATCCTGCGTACTGTTCAGGCAGATACTGCAGCAGGATATTCTCTCCTTCCTTTCCCTGGGCAAGTTCAAGCTGAATCGCATGAACAATCTGCCGATTTTCTTTTGTTTCAGCAATTGCCAATGCATCCTGAAAACTGAAACCATTGTTCATCAGATCTGCTGCCGCGCTCAGATCGCTTTCAGTTAAGCATGTCCTCTTCGCCAAGTGCACGCGGAATCGTTCCTTGATCAATGCTTTCCTGGATCCTGCTCCTGAGATCTCGGAAGCCGCTGCTTGTTCTTCGATGTTCCAGATAATACCCCACCTCCTTATGATCCATGATCTCATAGACACCGATCCGCTTTCCTTCCTCCGCTTCATACAGCCTTTGATTGGAAATGCCGTACAGTGTATCTTTCAGTTCATATTCTTTGACTCCGAGATCGCGCATGCGCACAATGGCACTGACACAGTCCGCACTGTGTATGCTGCTGAGGACCAAATGGCCTGTCAATGCACAGCGTACGGCCATCTGAGCTGCTTCTTCATCACGGATCTCACCAATCATCAGAATATCCGGATCATGCCGCATCAGCTGTTTGATTCCTTCCCCATAGGAAAGATGCTGGCTTTCGTTGATCTGCAGCTGGATCATATGATCATTCTGTATTTCAATCGGATCCTCCAAGGTAAAGATCTTTTTATTTTCAGCCTGATTTAGGATCGTATATAAAGATGTTGTCTTGCCGGAAGAAGTTGGGCCTGAAAGCAGAAATAGTCCACTCTTATGCATCGTTATATTCTTCAGCCACGCTACCGCATCTTTCTGCTCTGTCAGTTCTTCAATGGTCAAAAAAGGATGATTGTTCAGGATGCGAAGTACACCACTGGCAATATGATAGCTGTTAACTACAGCAAACCGCAGTGAGAGATGCATCTTTGCAATCGTCATATCAAATCTGCCAGTCTGAGGCAGGAAAGCATTTGATACATCCATGTTTGCCCGATACATTAAATACCGGAATAAAGCAGCATCCTCCTGATTCCGCTTCAATCGCCTGATCGTATCATTGATCCGCATCTCAACCGTCACTTTCTGCTGGACGGTGTCCAATGAGAAATGAATATCTGTAACATGATACTTCAAGGCAGCCAATAAAATTTCTTTCAGTCTTTCTTCCATCTTCCCTCTATCCCTATATTCACGGTTTCAAAAAAAATTCCCAAAATAAAAAAAGCTCAGATCTTCTCTGAACTTTTACTGCAGATATGGATTGCACATTTTTTCTTCATGCATAGAAGACGCCGGTCCATGCCCGGGATAGATCTGAAGATCGTTGGGCAGATCCTTCAGCTTTTTCAATGAATCAAGCATTTCCTGCTCATCTCCCGAATACAGATCCGTCCTTCCGATATCACCGGCAAAGAGCGTATCTCCTGTAAACAGCAGACTGCGATACTGGATACAGCAGGAACCTGCGGTATGGCCTGGTGTGTGATATACCTTGACGGCAAATGTCCCGATCTGATCGATCCTCTCCAGCGGGCTGACCTTAGTATAGATCGGACCGTCAAATCCTCTGCCGACCTGCTTAGGATCAGTAAGATCAAGATCTGCCGAATGCATATAGACTGGACACTGATATGCTTCTGCCAGATCATCTACTGCTCCTGTATGATCCTCATGCCCATGTGTCAATACAATGCCGTCAATGATCTCATCCTTTTTGATATGCTTCATGATCTCTTTGGCATACCTTCCTGGATCAATGAAAAGAACATGTCCATTGTCATGCAGAATATAGCTGTTTTCCTGATATAAGCCGATCGGCAGAATATCCAAGTTCATTGCTAACAAAAAATAAGCCTATGGCTTATTTCTTCTCCTTATGCAGAGTCATCTTCTTGCATACTGGGCAGTATTTCTTGATTTCGAACTTTTCTGTATGCTTACGCTTGTTCCTAGTTCCGATGTAATTCTCTTCACCGCATTCAGAACACTTAAGTGTAATATTCTCTCTAGCCACGTGTGATCCCTCCTGACTTTTTCAGCATTTCGAGTATACCATAGTCAGGTGCTTAAATTCAAGTGAATTATCGCTTCGATCAGCGAAATTCAGCGAAATTTATGCGATAATAGCTAAGGAGGAATATATGAAAAGAACAGAGACAAGGCCGATATTTGTTGGAAATGTTCAGATTGGCGGTCAGAATGCCTGCATTCTGCAATCCATGACCAACGTACCGGCAAAAGATATTGAAAAAACAGCAGCTCAGATCAATGAGCTTGAGGACAATGGCTGTCAGATAGCCAGAATTGCCGTATTGGATGAAGAAGATGCCAAAGCGATCCCTGAGATCAAAAAAAGAGTTCATCTGCCTATCGTTGCAGATATTCATTTCAACTATCTGTTAGCGCTGAAAGCAGCGGAAGGCGGCGTGGATGCCATTCGCATCAATCCCGGAAATATTGGATCAAAAGAACATACAGAAGCAGTTGTTAACGCATGCCGTGAACGCCATATTCCTATTCGCATCGGTATCAATGGCGGATCTCTGGAAAAAGATCTGATTGAAAAGTATGGCGGACCATGTGCAGAAGCCTTTATTGAAAGTGCTGATCGGCATGTCAAGATCCTGGAAGATCTTGACTTTCATGATATCTGTCTTTCTTTTAAAAGTTCAAATGTCGAATTGACGATTGCTGCCTATGAAGCAGCTGCTAAGCATTATCCATATCCCCTTCACTTAGGTGTTACGGAAGCCGGCGGCTTTGCTGAATCGGCAGTAAAATCATCGGCAGCCCTTGGCACTCTGCTCCATGAAGGTATCGGTGATACGATCCGTGTCTCTGTTTCAGCCCCGCCGAAGGATGAACTGATCATTGCCAAACAGCTGTTAAAAGCATTTGATCTCTATGACAATGTACCGGATCTGATTGCCTGTCCGACATGCGGCCGTATTCAATATGATATGCTGCCGCTGGTCAAAGAAATGGAAGCGTATATTCAGACTTTGAAAGAAGACATCACAATTGCTATTATGGGATGTCCTGTCAACGGAATACAGGAAGCCAGCCGTGCCGATGTCGGTGTTGCCGGAGGATATGACAATGCCATTCTTTTCCGCAAAGGGAAAGTCGTTCGCACAGTGCCGCAGAAAGAGATCAAGGAAGCACTGATCCATGAGATCGAATCTGTCATAGCCGAAAAGCATCAGTAAGCAATGTCTTACAGAAATAGTATCTGGCCAAGCTGTGCTTGGCTTTTTCTATCTGCTGTTCAAAAAAAGGAGCTCTTACAGCTCCAATTTCTTTGCATCAAATTTTCCGTTCTTCAGCATTTCAATCTCAATGCCATACGGAGGTTTTTTATTGATATATGGTGTTTCCAATATCTTAGCTATGTTTTCAGTTCGCTGATTGACTGCAATCTGATGCAGAACATCAAAGCCAATCGTACCAAGACCGATATTTGCATGTCGGTCTTTCTTCATGCCTTTTGCATTCTTGGAGTCATTGAGATGAATGACATGCAGCCGCGAAAGTCCAATTGTATGGTCAAACGAATCCAGCACATCATCAAAATCTGTGAGATCATATCCCGCATCATTGATATGGCATGTATCCAAGCATACACCATAGCGTTCATTCTGCTGCAGTCCGGCAAGTATCTCGGCGAGCTGTTCAAAGCGGAAGCCTACTTCACTCCCCTTGCCTGACATTGTCTCCAGGGCAATCGTCACATCGGATGGCACATCGACTAGATTCAGCTGATGGATGATCGTCTGTATCCCGGTCGGCAGATCAGTAACTGTATACGCGCCCGGATGAAGGACAAGATATCTTGCACCGATCTCATGCACACGCTGGATCTCCTGCTGCAGAAAGCTCACAGACAGTTCCGCGACCTCCGGCTTAACAGAATTAGCTGGGTTGATAATGTATGGTGCATGTATGATCATGCGTTCCATAGACATTCCGTTTTCAGCCATCAGTCCAGCAGCATCAGCTGCTTTCAGCTGAGAGATCGGCTTGCGTATCGTATTCTGCGGCGCTCCGGTATATACCATGCATGCATCAGCGCCATAGGACAATGCCTCTTTGACAGAGCCAAGCAGATACTCGGGCGCCTTCATCTGCACGTGGCAGCCTAGGATCACGAACCTGACCGTTCCTTCCTTGCATTTTCACGATACATAGCCTTTTTCTCATCCTTGATCTTAGCCCGGATCATATCTCTTTTCTTATGACGATAGATACGGTCAATCTCATTCTTTCTCTTTTTCTTATAGCCTGGCTTAACTTTTGTATGCTTGCGATTGTTGTAGACCATCGCAATTTTTTTGTCGAGCTCATCGTCTTCCTTGCGCATATGCTTCTGTCCATATGGGCGCAGTGTCTGCCATCCTGTCGATCTGAAGCGCATATGATCAAAACGGATGCCGCGTTTCATTAAAGAACGGATGGAAGCATCGTCTTCCTCTTTATACAATGCATAGCATGTTCCGGAAGAACCAGCTCTGCCTGTACGTCCGGCACGATGTACATAATATTCCAGATCATTTGGAAAGCCGCAGCTGATGACATGAGATACTTCACCGATATCAATTCCTCTGGCCGCAAGATCTGTTGCAACAACATAGGTATCTTCTGCATTGGCAATCGACTTCATTGCCTGTTTTCTCTGCCGCGATGTCAGATCACCATGAAGCTCTGTAACAGAAATACCGTTCTGCCGCAGTTCATCAGCAATCTCACTTGCCGCTGTACGTGTATTGGCAAAGATCAGACAGACATACGGATTGAAGCCCGGCAGAATGCTCATGATTGTTTCCGCATAGCTGTGATGATAGCATGGCACCAGAACATGGTGGATATCCGGATTGAAGCGTACTGACTCTCCGATCTGATATGTAATAGGATGCTTCATATATTTCTTGATGAACGGCTTCAGCTGATCCGGCATCGTTGCCGAAAAGGCAAGCATCTGAAGCTTATCGCCCAATCTGCCGGCAAAGGCATCGATCTCATCCAAGAAGCCAAATTCCAAAGTCATATCTGCTTCATCAACAACCAGCATGGAAGCATTTTCAATTCTCAATGCGCCCTCATTCAGGAAAAGATCTTTGATCCTGCCTGGCGTACCGATAGCGATATGAGGCTGACGATTTCTCAGCTGGTCAATATCCTTCTGGCGATCCTGACCGCCGATATACAGCTGTACACGCAGTCTTGGATCTGCCTTTTCCATGACTCTGGCCATCTCATAGATCTGCGCCGCCAGTTCTCTGGTCGGTGCCGTGATCACAGCCTGGCATTCTTCCTGCTCCGGATCGACCTTTTCCATGATTGGGATCAGATAGGCATGGCTCTTGCCGGATCCCGTCGCTGAAAGGCCAATCACATCCTTTCCCTTCAATGCAGAAGGAATCACTTCTTCCTGGATCGGTGTCGGATCTTTAAAATGATTGAGCTCAATAAATTTTCTTGTTTCTGGTCTTAAATTAAAATCTTCAAATTTTTTCATATTGCCACCTATAATGAGTATACTGTATTTACAGTTTTAAAAGAAAGGTACTGCCATGGAAATCATCAGTGTCATCCCAAGAGGATATTGCCAAGGTGTCGTTCGGGCAATTCAGATTGCAAAGAATACCGTCAGAGACAATCCCGGTGTCCCCGTGACCATGCTTGGCATGATCGTACATAATCAATACGTAGTACATGCCTGTCAGCAGCTCGGCATACGCTTTGCCGAAGAAGCCGGGCGATCCCGCTACGATCTTTTAGATGAGATTGATCAGGGAATTGTCATCTTTACAGCACATGGCGTCAGTGATGAAGTCCGTCAGAAAGCTCTGAGCAAAGGATTGACGGTCATCGATGCCACCTGCCCTGATGTCATCAGGACACATGAACTTGTACGTGCACACTGTGAAGATCATGGAGATGTTCTCTATATCGGCAAGCAGGGACATCCGGAAGCCGAAGGAACCGTTTCTCTTTCAGACAGGGTACATCTTATCACAAGTTGCGCCGATATTGAAAAACTAAATCACCTTGACCATGTTCTCATTACAAATCAGACGACGCTTTCTCTCTTGGACTGCCGGCAGATCATTGATGCCTGTCTGAAAAAATATCCGCAGGCGGAAACAGCTTCTGAGATCTGTCAGGCAACAAGGATCCGTCAGGAAGCAGTCATGCATCTGAAAGATATTGATCTATTGATCGTCGTCGGCGATGCCCGTTCCAACAATTCGCATCAGCTGAAGGAGATCGGCTTGAAGAGCGGGATTCCCGAAGCAGTGCTGATCGATTCTGTTCAGGATCTTACCGAAGATATGATCAAAGAAAAAGACCGCATTGCGGTCACCAGCGGTTCTTCAACGCCAAATGAGCTCACAAAGCAGGTCATTGATTATCTGCAGGAATATGCCCGGGATCCTCATTGGAAGCTGCCGCCGACGGCTGAAGTGACGATCTAAGATCTGCCAATTCTTCTTCGCTCAAAGAACGATACTCTCCTTCTTTCAGCGATGGATCAAGGATCAGATTCTTCATCCGGATCCTCTGCAGAGCTTCAACATGATTCCCTAGCGCTTTAAAGATCAGTTTGATCTCATGATATTTTCCTTCCTTCAGAATGATGGAACCTGAAGTATCTGAGATCTTTTTATATACGGCCGGTTTATATTCTTCTCCCTCAAAGCGGATGCCGGCAGCTATCTTCTGCATATCTTCTTCACTGACCTCATGTGCAAGACGGACAATGTATTCTTTTTCCACATGTTTCTTAGGAGACAGCAGTTCGTGTGCCAACGGACCGTCATTGGTGATCAGCAGGAGTCCCGTCGTATCTTTATCCAGTCTTCCGACCGGAAACATCGACCGCGCATCTTCGTGGATCAGATCCATCACAATCGGAACACTTCCCTCCGTTGCCGTAATAAATCCCGCCGGTTTATTCAGCATATAATATACATACTGTGCATAAACGACCGGCTTGCCATCCACTTCAATCTCTGCGGTATTTTCATCGATACGGATATCACTGGAAGGTGCAGCAGCACCATTGACTTTGACTCTGCCGGCTTTCACGATTTTCTTTACCTGGCTTCTTGTGCCAATGCGAGCGTTGGCAAGAATGCGATCCAAGCGCATCATGTCAGTTGTCTCCTTTGACAATGCCGTCAGTATTCAGTGTATACGCAATATATTCTCTTTTGCTTGTTTTCTTTGTCTTATCTGTCCACTGCACCAGAAGCTTCAGCTGGATCGTATCATTGGCACTCTCACCTGATAAGGCAATGCCTTTGACATATCCATTTTCACTGTCCACCTGACCAGGGATCAGTGATTTTGCATCATCAAAAATACCTATGCTCGGCATCATCTTATCTGCCGAATCATATGGGATATCATTTTCTACAGCCATAGCGATTACATCGTACATGGCCGACTGCGGATCATCAATAACAATATAATATCGAAAGGAACCATCCTCTACCTGTGTCATTTCCAGCTCACAGCTGAAATTGGTGCTCTCGCTGGCAAAAGTCACATTCTCACTGATGGCCGTATAATATGTCTGATATTTCTCCAGATCAGCTTTATCTGCTGTATTCGTTTCTTTTCCGCATCCGCTCATCGCCAGTAAGGAGCAGCACAGAATCAGTTTTGCTATTTTATGCATGATTGACCTCGCAATGATTATATCATACTGACAGAAGTTTACCGGGCCTAAAAAAGCCAGAAGGATCTCTGGCTTTAACAAACATGATTCAGAATGTGATAACGAAATAATTCTTCTTGCCCTTTTTCAGGATAGAGAATTCCCCATTCACTGCGTCACTGCGCTGCAGTGCTTCATCAATTGCCGTGACCTTTCTGCCATTGACAGAAATGGATCCCTGCTGAACTAAGCGTCTTGCGTCTCCCTTTGAAGAACATGCACCCGCTTTGATCAAAGCATCCAGGATGCCTGTTCCATCAGTGATCTCGCATTTTGCCGCATCTGCCAGACCTTCTTTGATCTCTTCGGGAGCTAAGGACATAATATCGCCATGGAAGAATGTTTCTGTAATTCTTTCCGCTTTTGCCAGTCCCTCGCTGCCATGAACAATTTCGGTCAGCTCCTGTGCCAAGGCCTTCTGTGCTTCTCTCTTTTCCGGTGCAGCCTCCATCGCTTTTTCATAACCGGTGATTTCTTCCGGTGTATGCATGGAAAGTCTCTTCAGATAGTCAATGATATCTGCATCCGGAATATTCAGCCAGAACTGATAAAATTCATATGCGCTCGTTCTGTTTGGATCAAGCCAGATGTTTTTTCCTTCTGACTTGCCGAATTTTGTGCCATCGCTCTTCGTGATCAGCGGCGATGTGATGCCCCATACTTTCGCATCTTCGCCCTTCACTTTGCGGATGAGCTCCATGCCTGAAGTCAGATTTCCCCATTGATCAGAACCGCCGATCTGGATCCGGCAGTTATACTTTTCATACAGCTGCAGGAAATCCATAGCCTGAAGCATTGTGTATGAGAACTCGGTATAGGAAAGACCGGAATCCATTCTCTTCTTGATCGTATCTTTCTGCAGCATATATGCAACGTTGAACAGCTTGCCATAATCTCTTAGAAAAGACAGCAGGCTCATCTGGCCAAGCCAATGATTGTTATTCTCCATGACAGCTGCATTGCCGCCATCAAATGACAGGAACTTTGCCAGCTGATCCTTGATGCAGTCTGCGTTATGCATGACTTCTTCGTGGCTCAGCAGCTTGCGCTCTGTCGTCGGTCTTGGATCGCCGATCATCCCGGTAAATCCGCCGCACAGAGCAATCGGACGATGTCCTGCTTTCTGATAGCGCCGCAGCAGAATGATCTGCTGAAGATGTCCGACATGCAGTGAATCTGCCGTTGGATCAAATCCGCAGTATACAGTCTGCGGTGTTTTCAAAGCTTCAGTCAAGCCTTCATAGTCAGTAACATCTTTTACCAGTCCCCGCCATTTCAATTCATCGATCAGTTCCATACTCTCCTCCATGGACGCCCATATAAAAAGCGCCCTCTTAATTCTAAGGACGCTTTCAGCGCGGTACCACCTTAGTTTATATCTTCAAAAGATATACCCTTCATTGCATTAACGCAGTCTCACGTTCTGCCTTTTGAGACAGAAGGCTCCAAGGTGTATTCAAAGCAATTGCACTCAGTCTTTTCACCATCCAGACTGTCTCTGCGATCTGCAGTTCCTTTTACTTATCCTCTTCAAAGCTTTTCAAATTCTATCATTTCTATAATGCAAGTCAATCTTTTGTTGTCTGACGCGGCGTAAACAGATAGCTCAGTTCAATGCATTCATTGCTTTCTGTCTCATTTTCCTGCAGCATCTTTGTCATGACTCTCATCGATACGGCTCCCAAGTCATAGCTTGGAATAGAGAACGAAGAGATCTGCGGACGGATCATCGCATTGTATTTTGTATCAATGACACAGACAACTTCCATATCATCCGGTACTGAGATCTTATTTTCTCTGGCCGCATTCAGGATAGCCATAGCTTGTGAATCACGGTTCCCGATCATCAGATCATACTGATGATCCTTCAGCCACTTGCTCAGGAATGCATAAGATGTCCGGCTGTCAGCAGGAATCTTCAGGAATCCTGTGAACTTCTTTCCTTTTGCCTTAAAAGCTTTTTCAGCTCCGGTGATCATCTGTTTGCATGCATACTGATTCTTGCGGTCTTCAATGATGCCGATCTTTGTCTTTCCTTCTTCCAGATATTTCGTTGTCAGTTCAAAGATCGCCTTTTCAATATCTACATAGACACTGCAGATACTGTCTCCTTTTACCTTTGATCCGATCAGTACGATTGGAATATTATACTTTGACAGTGCATCGACTTCAGGAAGCTCCAGTTTATCATTGTATACAACAACACCGTCAACATGGCTCTTGATAATATCTTCAATCACGCTGGAAAGATCTGTAATGCCAGCGGTGATCGTATGCAGCATAATGTTGTAGTTGTAGATCTTTGCCACATCGATCAGACCGTTGATGATCTGTCCCGTATACGTAAAGGAAGCTTCCGGCACGACCAATCCAATCGTTGTTGTCTTCTGCAGGGCAAGTCCCTGTGCAATTGCATTAGGCTTATAGCCCAGCTTATCTACAGCTGCCTGGACTTTATCACGCGTCGGTCCTTTGACAACATTGGATCCATTGATGACCCGTGAAACAGTTGCCAAAGAAACGCCGGCTTCTTTTGCCACATCATAGATTGTTACTCTCTTCATTTTAATTCCCCTGCTTCCCATTCTTCGTACTGTCGATCAGATCTTTGACTTTCTGTGCTGACTTCTGAGCAAGCTCCGCAGCACCTTCTTTTACTTCACTGATCTTCTGCTGTACATCCGGTCTGTTCACGAACTCATCGACCGATTTCACACCTTCGCTCACCGCACCGGATATTTTATGATATGCATTGTTCAGATCTTCTTTTGTATGTTCATCTAAACTGTCATACATTTTCTGACCCTTTGCTTTGGCGGTGTCCGCAAACTGATTAAAAGAATCAGCCGCCTTATTTCCTGCCGCCTGCAGATTCGGATCATTCTTCAATTGATCAATTTTATCTTTGGCTGCCCCATATGCCTTGACAGCATTTGTTTTGACATAAGCAATCGACTTCTGCATTTCTTCACTGCTGCTGACTTCTCCAGCTTTTTGTTTCAGATCATTGATCCCCTTTGATATTGACTTTGAGGCATGATCCAATGTCGCTGAGATCTTTTCTTTAGCAGAAGGATCTTCTTCTTTCTGCTCTTCCTGCAGCTTCTGTTCATCTTCCTGCGAAAGTTCCTGAATCTTTTTTTTCAGATCCTCGACTGTTTTTTCAATAGAATCAATCGGTTCTTTTTCATCATCAAAATCAATTGGATCTTTTTCTTCAGTATTCTTCTTTTCTGCATCACTCATGATCTTTCACCTCAGAACTTTCAGCTCCGGCCTTATCCGCAAACTGATTCTTCAGATTATCAATATTATCAGATGCAAAATCGGCGACTTTTCCAATTACTTCACTTGTCTTATCGTGAACTTTGTCCAATGTATGAGAATATTTCACTGCCGTATCCAGCGGTGCCTGGACTTTTTCCAAGCTCTGGTCGGCCAGCTTTATCGTCGGATCCAATTCCTTGACTGTCGCCGTAAGCTGATCAAAGAAGTTCCACAGCTTTTTTAAAAAAATACATACAAAGATCAATGCGACTGCTCCCAATATCGGCAGCAGCTGCTCAGATACATTCTGTAATGCTAATAGCAAAGCGTCCATAAGAGATCTCCTTTAATATATGAAATTATACCGCAAAATGTAAATTTTTTCAATATTTATGGTAGCGCTTTTTGAAAAGTTTTTCATGGATCTAATGAGACTTTTTGACCAGATCTGCCAAGCCATAAATATCCTTGCTGGACATGAACAAAAAGCATGCTGGACATTCTTTTGCCAGAATATCCGCGCCTTTCTGATCCTCCGTAATGACAGCTGAACCTGGGATCATTTTCTGCAGGTAAGTAATATCAATATCCGTGCCATCCTGTTTATCATCAATGGATGTGAAATCGCATAGATATACCTTGTCAGCCTTCATCAGCTGTTTTTTGAAATCCTCGGCAAAATATTTTACCCGCGAAGCACGATGCGGCTTGAAAACAGCGACCAGTTTATGATCCGGAAATTCTTTTCTTGCTGTATCGATCGTGACGCCGACTTCCGTCGGATGATGTGCATAGTCATCAACAAAGATATTATCCTTATGATGTTCAACCGCAAATCTTCTCTTTGCCCCGTGGAATTCGCTCAGGCCTTTTTCGATCATATCTGCCGGAACACCCTCCAGCATGGCAATGCCGATGACAGCCAATGAATTCAGCAGCAGATGGTGCCCGACCAATGGCGTTGAAAAATGCGCATACTGCCTGCCATGCCAAAGTACATCGAAATCCATGCCATCCTGACGTTCATCTACATTGACTGCCTGCAGATCGTCATTGTCCTTCTCGCCATACCAATAATGTACTGTACTGCCCAATTCCATCTTCCGTGCTTCTTCATCTTCGCCCCATATCATCAATGCTTTCCTGACATGGGTGGCAAATTCTTCATAAGCACTGCGATAGTCTGCTTTATCCTTGAAATAATCTACATGGTCGATATCAACGTTGGTGATCACCGCATAATCTGGATAGTATGCCAGAAAATGTCTTCTGAACTCATCCGATTCCAAGCAGAAATATTTTGTGTCCTTTGTCAGATGACCTGTACCGTCGCCAATCAGCCATCCCGTATGGCCGAAGTTCTTCATCACACTGGAGAGCATCGCAGTCGTCGTTGTCTTGCCATGCGAACCGGCGATAGAAATCACCTTATACTTTTTCAGGAACTCACCTAAAAACTCATGATATCTTGCACAGATACATGTTTTATTCTTTCTGGCCGCAATCACTTCCGGAAAATCTTCCAGGAAGGCATTGCCAATGATAATATGCATATTATCCTGAATATTCTTTGGATCAAAATCCAATATTTTTATATTTCTTTCACGCAGTGGATCTTCTGTGAAAAAATGCTTTGGCAAGTCGCTGCCGGTGACTTCATTGCCAAGATCGTAGAGCATGCAAGCTAAAGAGGACATTCCTGTCCCCTTTATTCCAATAAAATAGTATTTCATCCTACCCTTACTTCTCATCATCATCAAACAGCTGCTGTTTGATGATCACTGTATTATCTATACTGCTGTTATCCTCAGGTGCTTCCTTCGGCAGATCTACCGGCAGATCCGCAGGAACATCCTCATTTACTTCTTCTGCTTCTGGAGCGTCATCATCATCGAATGTCAGATCAGGGAAGATTGGAGCTTCCTCATCCTTGACAGCACGATCCTCATCCGCAAATTCCTGATCTCTGACTTTTAAAATATCATCCAAAGAGAATTCAGGAATATCATCTTCCTTGCTTTCCTTATTGGTCGCATTGATCTGGCTCAGCAGATCAGAAGATGCTGCATCTTCTTTTTCTTCTTCTGTATCTTCAGCAGCCACACCGTACATCGGCGAAAGAACAGGAGTGACATTTGGTTCTTTCTTCGGCTTCTGTGCATTCTTGATCTTATTTGTTGTATTCTTCAGAGAATTGACATCTTTTTCATCAACACCAAAGATCGGACTGATGACAGGACGGAACTGATAGTTCAATGCATCATCCTTCTTCTCCTTCTTCGCTGATTCCATAGGCTTGATGGGATTTGCTTTGACCGGCTTTTTCTTTTCTGCCGGTGCATCATCAACGGTAATTCCCAGCGTAGGCTTCTTAGCTTCTTCGCTCTTCTCTTCATTGATGAGCGTGATCGGCTCTGGTTTCACAGCTGGCTGAACGGTCGGCTGGACCGGTGCTGGTGCTGCCGGACGTACCTCCGGCTGTACAGGTGCAGCTGGCTTTACCGCTGCCGGCTGAGCCTGGACAGGCTGCTGCTGAGGCATTGCTGTCCCCTGACCTTCTTCATTGACAATATCATCATCTTCATCTTCGAATAATAGGTTTTGTAATTTTTTAAACATGACATTCCCCTTCTTTAGATTTTTATACAAATGTATTTTATTATAAAATTTTACACTTGTTAAGAATAACTATAACATAAACAAATAAAATCAACTATTCCTGATTATCAGAAGTGATCTTATCCGCACCGGAATCCTGATCTCCAATTGTATTTGTTTCATTGATCAGATCGCTGATCGTGCCGGATTCAGGGACAACTTCATTGAACAGCTGGATCTTTTCAGTTTTATAGTCCAGCGTCTTATGATTCGTATATGCCAAGGCAATCTGCTCTGCATCTGTTTCAACACTGCGGGCGATCTTCAGCATTTCACCGGCAAGGCTGGCTGCCTGTGCCAATTCACTGATACCGCAGAAAGACACGGTATCTGTATTCAGCAGGATCAGCATCCTGGTCCCATCCTGATACATGCATACGTGATATGTCCGCTGGATCTGTTCTGTATCGATATATGTGCCCTTCAGATCGATCGCTGCATCTTTCGCTGCACTGCTGCTCTCCGAGGACTGGTCAGGATAATACTTTGCATTGATGATCTCCGCCACATTCAGATTCATCGCAAATTTTGTTCCCTGATAAGAAAAGATATTGCCCGTCTTTGTACTGCTGTATCTGCCGACAGATGGCTCAATATAATAGGAGTAGTACTCTTTGCTGTGATTTGCCTTGGCTGCGGTTTGGTTCAGAACGCGGGATAGAGAATCCTGTACGCTCTGTGCAAGCGTATTCTCACTGTCTGCGCAGCCAGCCGCAAAGATCAATGCAAAGCATATCACAGCTGAAGCAGTTCTCTTCATAGCCTTCCTCCTGCCTTTATTTTAGCATTCCCTTTCTGTTCGGTGAAGCACAGAGCTGATAGATCGGCTGAGATAAGGCCATGAACTTTGCTTCATATTCCGTGATAGCATCTTCCGGATGATCTGTACGATGATAATCCACAGAGAATTCACTGAACTTGAAATCATTCTGCAGAAAGTACAGAACAGAATCCTCAAAGAGGTCCTTGTTGTCTGTCTTCATGCGTATGCATCCATTTTCACTCAGTACAGAACGATACATATCTAAGAAACGGCTCGAGCTCAGACGTTTTTTATGTGCATGCTTCTTCGGCCATGGATCAGAAAAATTCAGGTGGATCACATCGATCTCACCATCCGCGAACCATTTCTGAAGATCTTCCGCATAGCCGCAGATCATCCGATTGTTATCAATATGCAGGGGTTCCTTTTCCAATGCCTTCCGCGAAGCTACCGCGGCCGCACTGTGATCCTTCTCCATTCCGATCCAGCCATCCTGCGGATACATTTCCGCCATATGGATCAGGTAGTCTCCCTTGCCCATACCGATCTCAAGATGAAGCTGCTGACAATGGAGCAGTTCCTTCCAATGTCCCTTTTCTTCTTCCGGATCGCTATAGATATAGCTGCTGTGCTCATTCAGCCATGGTTCTGCCCATTTCTTTTTTCTCATTCTCATTGAAGTACCTCTTTTGCTTCGTGATTATACCATACAGCCGGCCGCAAAAAAAAGATGCCCCTGCTGCAGAGCATCTTTCATTTCAATTATTCCGCATCCCTTTTCTTAAAGGAACGTCTTTCCACACTGCCGCCTTCGCGGTCATGATGGAAACTGCTGTGATCGCCGCGGGATCCATGCTGCGGTCTCATCGGTCTCTTAGGCTCAACATATCCTTCCGGCTTCGGCAGGCATTCTCTTGCCGATACCTTGACCTTGCCAGCATCATCAATCGCAATGACCTTGACATGCACAACATCGCCGACATGAAGTTCATTCTTGATATCTTCAACTCTCTCCCACTTCAGCTGAGATACGTGCAGCAATGCATCTGTACCTTCAAATAAAGTTACGAAAGCGAAGGAATCACGGACTTCAGTGACCTTTGCATCATACTCTTCACCGACCTTAGCTACACGGATCAGATCTTCGATCATCTGCTTTGCCTTATCCAGCATTGCCTGATCTGTATGATACAGGACACACTTGCCATCATCATCAATATCGATCTTGACATCATTGCATGCTTCGATGATCTTATCGATCGTCTCACCGCCCTTGCCGATGACAACTCTGATCTTATCTGTCGGGATCATCATCTGATCGAACTTCGGAGCCCACTTGGATACATGGTCTCTTGGCGCAGAGATAGCCGTTTCCATGTTGTCCAGGATCTGCATTCTGCCCTTATGTGCCTGAGCCAATGCTTCTCTGAGAATCTCCATAGAGATACCGGTCACCTTGATATCCATCTGCAGAGCAGTAATGCCATCACGTGTTCCGGCAACCTTAAAGTCCATATCGCCATAGTGATCTTCCATGCCCTGGATATCTGTCAGGATCGAATATGTATCGCCGACGGTGATCAGGCCCATAGCTACACCTGCTACCATTGCCTTGATCGGAACACCGGCTGCCATCAGTGACATCGTTCCGGCACATATAGAAGCCTGTGAGGAAGAACCATTGGATTCAAATACTTCAGCACATGTACGCACTGTATATGGGAATTCTTCAATAGATGGCATGACCTGAGACAGAGCTCTTTCACCTAAGTGACCATGGCCAACTTCACGTCTTCCGACCGATCCCATTCTGCCGACTTCACCGACAGAGAATGGCGGGAAGTTGTACTGATGCATAAATGTTCTGCTTGTTTCCGGTGTCAGATCTTCAATCGTCTGCGCATCAGATAAAGGTCCCAATGTCGTAACCGATACGACCTGTGTTTCACCGCGGGTGAACATAGCAGAGCCATGGACTCTTGGCAAAAGATCGATCTGTGAGTTCAATGGACGAAGTTCATCGAGCCCTCTGCCATCCGGTCTGACTTTATCTTCCGAGATCAGTCTTCTGACTTCTCCCGCTTCTACCTCGACGCAATACTCTTTGGCCTGACGCATTGCCTTATCTTTGGCAGCATCATTTTCATAAGAAAGCGCACCGATCTGATCCACCATTTCCTGTGTGATCTCATCAATCTTTCCGTATCTTTCAAGTTTTCCCTTGATCGATACCGCTTCTCTGATACGCTGTGCGCCCTTGGCATCAACATACTTGATGACTTCCGGATCAATGGCATACAGGACAACTTCCATCTTAGGCTTTGCACATGCTGCAATCACTTCTTCTTCAATTGCACAAAGTTCCTTGATCGCATCATGGCCGATCTGCAGAGCTGTCAGCATATCTTCTTCAGATACTTCCTTCGCACCTGCTTCAACCATATTGATGGCCTGTTTTGTACCAGCGACAGTTAATGAAAGATCAGCTTTCGCTGCCTGTTCAACGCTTGGGTTGATGACAAATTCTCCATCGACTCTGGCAACAATGACACCGGCAACCGGTCCATTGAAAGGAATATCGGAAACACACAGTGCTAAGGATGAGCCAAACAGAGCAGCCATCTCACTGCTGCAGTCTGGATCGCAGCTCAGTACTGTATTTACGATCTGCACTTCATTTCTGAAACCTTCCGCAAACAGCGGACGGATCGGGCGGTCGATCAGACGAGCTGTCAACGTTGCGTGCTCTGTCGGTCTGCCTTCTCTTCTTAAAAATCCGCCAGGAATCTTGCCAACTGCATACATTTTTTCATTGTACAGTACAGTCAGCGGGAAGAAATCTGTATCCTTCGCCTGGTTTGATGCGGTTGCTGCGGATAATACAACTGTGTCATTGTAGCGGATCAATACCGATCCGCCTGCCTGCTTGGCAATTTCGCCGTTTTCTACGGTCAGTGTTCTGCCGTGGAAATCCCAGCTCTTCTTGAACTTTTCCATCTTTTCCTCTAGTTCTCTCACTTTTCTCTTTTCAATTTAACTTTCAAATTGTATCACACCCATTGTCAGAATTAAATATGAAAAGCCTTTCACAAGGCCCTCAGATCTCTGTTTTCCATAAGCCATGCTTGGTGCAGAAGGCATAGACTGCAATCACAGCTTCGCCAGGCAGAAAAGCCGCTTTCGGTTCCTCTCCAGGCTGAAACATACAGATCCGCGCGTTTTTCTCTGTTTCCAATACCATCCAGGCAATATAGTGATCCGGATCCATCGGGTGTTCATAGGAACCTGCGTAAGCAAACAGATGACCGTCTTTGCGGGCAATCACCGGCAGATGCGTATCTTCTCCATTGCCCTGTGTCTGTGCTGGCAGGACCTTCATTTCTCTTCCGCAGCACTGGGGAATATCCTCATGAATATTGCAAAGCATAACTGCTTTATAGCATTTGGGACAGTATGCAATTCTAAGATTTTTCATTTCTTCTGATCCATCCCTTCTATCAGTTCTATCTTTTCTTCTCTGGACATTTTTTTAATATGCCATTCTCGGCTCATTGCTTCTTCCGGTGTATCAAAAGTCTCATAATACGCGATCTTCACAGGTTTATGTGCCTTAGTATATTTCGCTCCATGCCCGCTCACATGAGCCTGAAATCTCTTTTCCAGATCATTTGTCCAGCCCGTATAATATGTGCCATCGCAGCACAGAAGTATATATGTATAGTTCATTTCTTTATCTTAATCCAAACGTATAAGAAAAGTCATCCCGAAGGACGACTTTCATAATGCAGTTTACTTTCTTAAGCCAAGCTTGCCAACAAGATCTCTGTATCTGTTGATATCATTTCTCTTCAGATATTCAAGCATGTTCTTTCTGCGTCCGACCATCTTTAACAGACCGCGGTTGCTGGAGAAGTCCTTCTTGTTTTCCTGAATATGAACGGTAAGAAGATTGATCTGTTCTGTCAGTAATGCGACCTGTACTTCAACGGATCCTGTATCGCCTTCCTTGCGTCCGAATTCCTTGACAATTTCTGCTGCTTTTTCTTTGCTTAACATTTTTCTTTCCTCTTTCTTTTCTGTCCTTCTGAACCGAGCAGGCATCTGAGGCAGTGCGTTCCCAGTACAAAAGCTTTATAAGAATATCAAATATTCATGAACTTTGCAAATTTATCGCAGAAAATACTGAATGATATTGACCAGTTCCCAGATCAGCCGGATCGCGCTCAGTACCGCTGCTGCGACACAGAACCAATAATACTTATCCTTTTGATTCTTCAGTTTGCAAATGCCGACAATACTGAGGATCAAAGCACCAAGGGCTACCAATCCCATCCAGTCGATCATCCAAGCAAGGACCGTAAACAGAAGAGAATAGATGCCAAGCATGGTACGCATTGTTTCCTTCATCACTGTCTTTCGGCGCTGTTTCTTTTTCATCAGAGCATTTTCTTTTGCCTGCTGTTCCTGCAGAAGTTCCTGTTCCTGCTGGATCGCACGTTCAGAACGAGCATGGATCTTCGCTTTTTTCATACCGCTTTTTGCCATACATTCTCCCTCATCAGTTATTTATTCTAGCAAAACTACATTAAATCTACCAGTACTGTATTGAGGATCTCGTATCCCCTGTCACTTGCTTTCAGATACAGAGGATCTGCTTCCAGCAGTCCCTGATCGATCAGTTTTTCTGCTTTTTCACCATAAACATCCATGATCTCTTCCTGGAATGTTTCTGCAAACAGCTTTCGCGATACCCCACACTTCAGCCGCAGTCCCATCATGATCATTTCAAACATTGCTTCTTTCCTGCTCAAGGGAATATCCTGTGTCTTCAGCGGGTCTTTGAGATACTCTGCAAGTATCCGCGTATGATCATAGCGATGCCATCCCTCTTTGCCAGATGCACCTGCGGAAATACCGTAGAAATCCTGATAGTTCCAATATGCCTTGTTATGGATCGATTCATGATCTCCCAAAGCAAAATTAGATATCTCATACTGATGAAAGCCATACTGCGGCAATGTCTTTTCAATGCTTTCATACATATCTGCTTCAGCATCATCAGAAAGATGATGCAGATCCTTCTTGGCAAACAGTGTATGCGGTTCGATCGTCAATGAATACAGGGACAGATGGACCGGCTGCAGGGACAGTGCATCCTGTATGGACTGCGCAAGATCTGCCATTGTCTGACCAGGCAGAGAATACATCAGATCAAGGGAAATGTTATGAATGCCGCAGCGATGCAGACGTTCTACGGTCTGATGCATCATCGGCAGATCATGATGACGTCCCATTAGTTTCAGAAGTTCAGGGTTCGATGTCTGAAAGCCAACAGAAGCACGATTGATGCCATGGGATGCCATCAGTGATGCTTTGGCATCATCCAATGTTTCGGGATTGATCTCCACTGTATATTCTTCTGTCTCACTGCGGTATGGATCCAGCATCTTCAGCAGACGTTCCAGCTGCCGGCAGGAAAGTGAAGTCGGTGTTCCGCCGCCAAGATAGATTGTTCTTAGATGCGGATTGATCTCTTTATACTCTATTTCTTTCTGCAGAGCATCCAGCCATTGATCCGCCAGGCTTTCCTGGTAGACACAGTGTGCAAAATCACAGTAGCTGCAGATAGTCCGACAGAAAGGCACATGAAGATACAGATACAGCGGCTTATTGTTTTGGATCATCATCACGTGAGAGAACAGCCATGAAAGCCTCCTGCGGAATCACCACAGAACCTACCGCCTTCATTCTCTTCTTGCCTTCTTTCTGCTTTTCAAGCAGCTTCTTTTTCCGTGAAATATCACCGCCATAGCACTTTGCCAAGACGTTCTTGCGGAGCGATTTGATATTGGTGCGGGCAATGATCTTGCCGCCGATTGCAGCCTGAATAGGAATTTCGAACTGCTGCTTTGGAATCAGTTCCTTCAGACGGATCGTGATCCCGCTTCCGCGATGATACGCATCCTGACGATGGACGATGACCGAAAGCGCATCGACCGCTTCTCCATTCAGCAGAATATCCATCCGCACAAGATCTTCCTGACGATAGCCGATGATCTCATAATCCAAGGAGGCGTATCCTTTCGTGCATGATTTCAGCTTATCAAAGAAATCATAGATGATCTCAGACAGAGGGAGTTCGTAGATGATCTGATTCCTTCCGCCGTCAATGACTTCCATGGTCTTATAGATGCCGCGCTTATCCTGGCACAGTTCCATCACAGCTCCGATATACTCATTCGGCACCATGAGACTGGCCTTGACATATGGTTCTTCAATATGGTCGATTCTGGATGCATCCGGCATTTTGGCTGGGTTGTCGATCTCCATCATTTCACCGGAGCTCAAATACACGTGATAGATGACCGAAGGTGCCGTAGCAATCAGATCCAGATTGTATTCTCTTTCCAAGCGCTCCTGCACAACATCCATATGCAGCAGGCCCAAGAAACCGCAGCGAAAGCCAAAGCCCAATGCCTGCGATGTCTCAGGTTCATATTGCAGAGAAGCATCATTGAGCTGCAGTTTATCCAAAGCATCATGCAGTTCCTGATATTTGGCCGCATCGCTTGGATAGAGACCGCAGTATACCATCGGGTTCATCCGCCGATATCCTGCCAAAGGCTTGTCTGCCGGCCGTGCTGCCAAAGTGACAGTATCGCCAACTCTTACATTATGAATATCTTTGATGGATGCGGCGATCCATCCAACATCGCCGCAGATCAGTTTATTGACTTTAACTTCTTTCGGATTCCGAATGCCTGCTTCCAGGACTTCATGTTCGGAGCCGGTCGCCATAAAACGAATGATATCTCCTACTTTGAGCTCTCCCTGACGGATCCGTATCAAAGCAATGACACCGCGGTAAGGATCATAGAAAGAATCAAAGACAAGTGCCTGCAATGGTGCTTTCGGATCTCCCTGCGGCGATGGGATCTTCGTGACGATCTGTTCCAGAACTTCATCAACATGCAGACCGGTCCTGGCGCTGATCTCTGGTACATCGCTGCAGTCAAGCCCGATGATATCTTCAATTTCTTTCTTTGTCTCTTCCGGCTGGGCATTGTTCATGTCGATCTTATTGATGACCGGCAGGATCTCCAGATCATTATCCAGGGCAAGATACGCATTGGCCAAAGTCTGTGCCTGTACTCCCTGCGTGCTGTCCACGACCAAGACGGCGCCTTCGCAGGCGGCCAAAGAACGCGATACTTCATAGCTGAAATCAACATGCCCGGGAGTATCGATCAAGTTAAAGAGATATTCCTGGCCATCCTTTGCTTTATAGGACAGCTGCACCGCATTCAGCTTAATGGTAATGCCGCGCTCTCTTTCCAGATCCATATCATCCAAAAGCTGTGCTTTCATATCACGGCTCTGCACCGTATCTGTCATTTCCAAAATACGGTCAGCTAAAGTGCTCTTGCCGTGATCAATATGTGCGATAATGCAGAAATTTCGAATATGCTTCTGATCCATCACGCAAACACCTTTCCTATCAATTCTCTGCCGCTGCCATTTTCAAAAGCATCTGCATCCATGCGCTTCTTGCCTGCCATCTGCAGTTCATAGACCTTTAAGATCCCACCGCGGCAGCTGATCTCCATAGCGTGATCCGCAAAACCTAAAACCTTTCCGAACGGCTGTGCCACATCGCACTTTTCTTTCCGCACCCGGAAAAATTTGATCCGTATACCATCAGCAGTGCCATAGGCAATCGGCCAGTCGATCAGCCCGCGGATATGGTCATACACATGATCCACATCTTCTTCCTGGAACTTCACCTGTTCTTCTTCAGAAGAAATATTCGGTGCCAGCACAATGCCGGCTTCATCCTGCGGTATCCCCTTCAGTTCGCCTGCCAGATACTTCGGCAGCATCTCATTCATCAATGAGATGGATACTTCGATCAAGCGGGCATTCAATTCACTGAATGTTTCATCTTCGCCGATCGATACATGCCGGCACGCATAGATATCGCCCGCATCCATCGCTTTCACCATCTGCTGAATGCATACGCCTGTCTCGCTGTCTCCATTCATGACCGCGTGCTGGATCGGTGCTCCCCCGCGATATTTCGGCAGCAGCGAAGGATGAATATTCAGACATCCCAGAGATGGGATGCTTAAAATGGAACTTGGTATGAACTGACCGTAAGCGCAGGTCAGGATCAGATCCGGCTCATAATTCTGAATCTCTTCTTTGATCAGGGACAGTTTTTCCGGCTGCAGGCATGGTATGCCATTTTCAATGCACAGCTGATGCACCGGCGTCGCTGTGATCACATGTTTTCTCCCGGTCGGACGATCCGGCTGAGACACCGCTGCCACAATATTGTATTTTTCTTCAATGAGCGCTTTTAAGATCCTCATGCCAAATTCAGGCGTTCCAAAGAAGATGATTTTTGCATTGTTCATAATGATGACCTCCTAACGGGGATATTATACAGTATTTACTGCACTTTTCATTGCAATTTAAAACAGCGTTTGATATAATTTCTACTGCTGAAGAAGACAGGAGGTGTACCCACATGGCAAATATTAAGTCACAGAAGAAGCGTGCATTGACAAACCTTAAGAGACAGAATGCCAAGGCCGGTGAAAAGAGTGAGCTCAAGACAGCAATCAAGAAGGTTCTTACTGCTGTTGAAGCAAATGACAAAGACGCGGCTGTTAAAGCATATAACGAAGCGAACAAAGCTTTGGATAAAGCACTCGTGAACAGCATTAAAAAGAAGAACTATGTTGCTCGTCAGAAGTCGAGACTTGCGCTAGCTGTTAATTCTATTAAGTAAAAAAAACGTGTTTCACGTTTTTTTTAGTTATTCAGATATTCTTTATAGATCATCAGATCTCTCTGCAGTTCTTCGCTGCCTGATCCATCTGCTTTCAGCTGCTTGATACCGCCTATGATCTTTTCTATCTTTTTTTCCTGCTTCGTGCAGTACAAAAGATAGGCAGGATCTTTTTTCTTTATCAGAACAGGTCCTAAGATCAGTTCTTCTCTGCTGTAAGGATCATGCCTCTTAGATGCAAATGAAATAACTGTATAGTCATGATGACGGTCATTGATATAGATCTCATCTTCGATCGTATACTGATGTTCACTGATCCATTCTCTGACTTTATAAGTATCGCGATTTGCTTCAATGATGATCTGTTTCATCTGAGCAATGCGTTCACCCGCATGGTTCATGATCTCTATGGCATTCATGCCGCCCATGCCAGCGATAATGCAAGCATCCGCATCTGACGGAACATTCTGCAGACCATCAGAAAGTATCGTCTCAATGCAGGAAGACAGCCCGGCTTTGGCAATATTATCCTTGGCTGCCTGCAATGGCCCTGGAGCAATATCGCATGCATAGACTTTGCAGCAGGTCTTCTTCTGAATGAGGAGAATCGGCAAAAGGGCATGATCAGTACCGATATCTGCAGCCCTCACGCCCTTCTTTACCATCTTCGCTATTTCGTTAAGACGAATATTTGCCATTTTACTTATCAAAGAAATCCTTCAGCCGCTTTGAACGCGTCGGATGCTTCAGCTTGCGAAGTGCTTTCGCTTCGATCTGCCGAATGCGCTCTCTTGTAACATTGAATTCTTTGCCTACTTCTTCCAGCGTCCTTGTACGTCCATCATACAGACCGAATCTTAAACGGAGCACTTTTTCCTCACGGTCTGTCAGGCCAGCCAGCACGCTGTTGATCTCATCTTTTAATAATTGATTCGATGCATACTGATCTGGGCTCAGGGCATCCTTGTCTTCAATGAAATCTCCCAAGTGAGAATCATCTTCCTCACCGATAGGTGTTTCCAGCGAAACAGGCTCTAAAGCAATCTTCTGGATCTCTCTGACCTTCTCCGGTGTAATGCCATCCATTTTAGCACTGATCTCTTCCGGTGTTGGATCGCGGCCAAGTTCCTGTACAAGCTGCCTCTGAACACGCGTCAGTTTATTGATCGTTTCGACCATATGGACAGGAATACGGATCGTTCTAGCCTGATCGGCAATCGCTCTAGTGATAGCCTGGCGGATCCACCATGTTGCATAGGTCGAGAATTTAAATCCCTTGCGGTAGTCAAATTTTTCAACCGCTTTGACAAGGCCCATATTTCCTTCCTGGATCAGATCCAGGAACAGCATGCCGCGGCCGACATACTTCTTCGCAATGGATACGACCAAACGCAGGTTGGAAGAGATCAGGATATCACGCGCTGCCATATCTCCCTGTTCAATGCGCTTAGCAATCTCAGGTTCATCTTCAGCTTTCAGCAGAGGTACTCTGCCAATCTCTTTCAGGTACATTTTGACAGGATCATTCAGCTGAACAGATGTAGATCTGGATCCCTTTTTCTTATTTGCTTCGGCAACCTCTGCTTCAATCGCAGCTCTGGTCTCACCAGCCGGTTCAGCTTCTTCTTCTGAATTCTCACTGTCATCGCCGCTCTCATCATCATCGTCATCTGCGATATCCATGTCATCAGACATGTTCTCAAGATCTTCATCCTCAGAAACCGCAATGCCTTCTTCATGGAACCAATCCCAGAGTGCTTCTGTATCATCATCGCTCAGATCCAGCTTTTCCAGAGAAGTCATGATATCCTTCTGGTAGATCACGGAATCCTTTTCGTAAATAGCTTTATAATCAATTTTCAGATCATCCAGATCTTTTAATTCTTTATTCTTTCCTTTGCCCTTGTATAGTTCAATGACGACCGGTTCTCTTTTCTCAATGATCGTTCTTTCTTCATCTTTTTTTTCAGTTTTCTTTTCAGCCGTCTTCTTTGTTCTGATGCTCTCTTTGACCGCCGAAGTTTTTATCGCTTCTTTTTTCTCTGCCTGCGGCTTTGTCAAAGGCTTCGCAGTTTTTTTCACTGTTTTTTTCTCTGGCTTTGCTTGCACCGGTTTCTTCACAGATTTTACAGATTCCTTTTTAGCGGCTGCTTTTTTTACCGGTTTGACTTCCGCCTTCTTTGCTTTTACCGTCTTTTTCAGATCCGTTCTCTTCTGCTCTTTTTTTATTTTGCCAGCAGCTTTTTTTACTGTCGTTTTCTTAATTGCCGTTTTTTTCAAAGGTGTCTTTTTGACCGTCTTCTTCGGCGCCGCAGTTTTTTTCACAGGCTTTTTGACAGCTGTTTTCTTCACAGCTGCTTTTTTTGCTTTTCCTGCTGGCTTAACAGCGGTCTTTTTGGTGACTTTTTTAACGTTCAGCTTTTTAGCAGATATCTTTTTGACATTTCTGCTGACTGCCGTTTTCTTAGCTGAGGCCTTCTTCTCTGCAGCCTTCGAATTCTTCTTCAGCATAGCTTTTGCCGGTTTTTTAGCCGCTGCATGCTTCTCTGTTTTCTTACTGCTGATCCTGTTTGCTGTCTTCTTCATCAATTAGCCTCCTAAGTTCTCTTAAGCATTTGCTGTACTTTGTCATCAATATTTCGAAACTGCTGTCATTCATCGCAGCGGTCAGCTGTGTGCGATACTCTTCTGCTTCATTGGACAGTATCTTCGTTTTGATTTTGCGGATAGCACCATCCATCACTTCTTCATCATATGTCCTGCTGGCATACGGCCCGGATGCCAGATTTGAGATCAGATCTTTGATCTTCTGACTGTCTGTCTGATCGATCAGTTCAGAAGGATCTGTGCGGCCATGACCATGTACTGCATCAACGATCATCATCGCCAATGTCTGCTCATCTTTGCTGATCAGATAGCCAAGACGATCTTCGAATCGCTTGACTGCCGATGGTGAATTCATCATCATGCACAGGATCTGTTCCTGTGCCTGCTGTACACCATCCGGCACACTGGACAGCTTCTTTGTTTCCGCCGTATTTGTTTCGATCGGCTGCACAGGCTGACTGTACGTGAGCGAGAATCCCGTCAGTTTGGACAGTTCATCCACAAAATACTTCTGATCCATCGGATCTTTCAGCATCTTGATCTCATCCATGGCTTTCTGGACCATCTCTTTCTTTTCGAGATAGCTTTCCATGTTGGTGGAGCTCTGCAGATAATTCAGAACAAATTCCATCCAAGAGATCTCATGTGAAACAAGATCCTTCAATGCTTCGCTTCCCTGGTCTCGGATGATCTCATCCGGATCTTTGCCTGTTCGATTCAGGACGACTGCGACATTGCAGCCTGCCTGCTGTGCCATTTTTGCCGCCCGCCATGTGGCAGCCTGCCCGGCATGATCGCCGTCATAGCAGAAGATGGTCTTAGGTGCGATATTCTTGAGCAGCTGGATCTGATGCGCTGTACACGATGTTCCTAAGGTGCATACTGCATTTTCCAATCCCGCTCTCTGGAAGGCAATCACATCTGTCACACCTTCGCAGACATAGACCTTTCCCTCTTTCCGCGCGGAATATCTTGCGCGGTGATAGTTATAGACGATATCTCCTTTAGTGAAGATATCCGTATCATTTGTGTTGATATACTTTGACGGATTCTGAGGATCCATTGACCTTGCACTGAAGCCAATCGGATTGCCATGCTCATCATGGATCGGAAATGTTATACGATCCTCAAATACATCATGGATGCCGGAATCATTGATCCGCGAAACGTTAGCGGATACAAGATCTTTTTCTGCATATCCTTTTGCTTTCAGAAATTCGCTCAGACTGCTTCCGATGGGATTGTAGCCGATCTGGAAAGTCTTCCTGACTTCACTGTTCAAACCGCGTTTATCCAAATACTCTTTGCAGCGTGAAGCGGATGGCGTGTCGATCTGATACATCGTATAATTGATCGATTCGTTCAGCAGTGAATAGAGTGCTTCTTTATGAGGATCTTTCGGTCTCTCATATGCATCCGGCTGAACGCTCAGATGATACCCTGTCAGTTCGGCAACTTTTCCAACTGCTTCCGGGAACGAGATCTTTTCATAATTCTGAACGAAAGTGAAGACATTTCCGCCATTTCCGCACACAAAGCATTTATAGATCTGCCGATCCGGTGAAATAGACATCGAAGGAGAATGGTCATCATGGAAGGGACAAAGGCATACATAATCTTTGCCTTTCCGGTGGACCTGCAGATAATGAGAAATTACATTGACAATGTCTGCCTGATTTCTCACTGCATTGATTTCTTCTTCACTGATCCTTGCCATTTCCACCCTTTCTAGCTTTAGAAACGAATTGCCTGATTGATCTTCTTTCTGACGTCTTCCACGCTCAGTCTTTCCTGGGCCATGGTATCGCGGTCACGGATCGTTACTGTTCCATCCGTCAAAGTCTGATCATCAACGGTGATGCAGTACGGTGTACCAATCTCATCCTGGCGTCTGTAGCGCTTGCCGATGGATCCGGATTCATCATACTGAACAGCAAAGTCATAGCTGAGATCCTTATAGATCTCCTTTGCTTTCTCACTGTGGTCCTTTTTCTTCAAAGGAAGAATAGCAGCCTTTACCGGTGCCAGGATCGGTGAGAAATGCATAACAATGCGCGTTTCTTCTTTATCGCCGTTTTTCACTGTCTGTTCATCATATGCATCTGTGAAGAACATGAAGAATAAGCGCTCTACACCGACAGCAGGTTCAACTGTATACGGCAGGAATTTTTCGTTTGTCGTTGGGTCAAGATATGTCAGATCCTTGCCGGAAGCATTCTGATGCTGCGTCAGATCATAATCCGTACGATCTGCGATGCCCCAGAGCTCGCCCCATCCCCAAGGGAAATGATATTCAATATCCGTCGTTCCCTTCGAGTAGAAGGAAAGTTCCTCTTTTTCATGATCGCGGAAGCGGAGGTTTTCTTTATTGCCGCCTAAGCTCAGTATCCAATCCATGCAGAACTGCCGCCAATATGGGAACCATTGATCATCGCTTCCCGGCTGGCAGAAGAACTCCATTTCCATCTGTTCAAATTCTCTTGTTCTGAAAATAAAGTTCCCCGGTGTGATCTCATTGCGGAAGCTCTTGCCGATCTGGCCAATGCCGAAAGGAAGCTTTTTGCGATAAGCACGCTGTACGCTCTTGAAATCAACAAACATTCCCTGCGCTGTCTCCGGTCTCAGATAGATCGTAGATTTTGCATCTTCCAATGTTCCTTGAAATGTCTTGAACATCAGATTGAACTGACGGATCGGCGTAAAATCATGTCCGCCGCAGTCAGGACATGGAATATTGTTCTCTTTGATGAACTGTTCCATCTTTTCATTGGACCAGCCCTCACAGCTGATCTTTCCCTGTGACCAGTTCTCAATCAGCTGATCTGCTCTGTGACGCGTCTTGCACTGTTTGCAATCCATCAAAGGATCGGAAAAGCCCTTTAAATGCCCTGATGCTTCCCAGACATGCGGATTCATTAAAATCGCTGCCTGTATCTCAACATTGTTCGGATCTTCCTGAATGAACTTCTTCTGCCATGCCCGTTTGATGTTGTCTTTCAGCATGACCCCATATGGTCCGAAATCCCATGTATTGCTCAGGCCTCCGTAGATCTCAGAACCTTGAAATACAAAGCCTGTATTTTTTGCATGCGATACAATCAAATCAAAAGTCTTATCCATTTTATTGCATTCCTTCCCTATTTTGACATTATCTATATAAATATAGCACTGAAAAACCGGTTATTCAATGCTGAACAGCCGGTTGTATAGGGCAAAACTCTTCATATTCATAGCACCATGCAGACGTATGATATCTTCTAAGACTTTCAGATCAAACTTCTCTGCGCCGCCTGCTTTTGCTGCTGCATCAATATGTTCCAGCCCTGCTTTGACGATCAGGCGGAATCTCTGCAAACGTTCTTTGCTCTGCAGCGGGATACCAACCTCTTTGGCATGCTCCGCACAGAGGAAACCGCCTTCTTCCGCACTTACGGCAGCCACTTTCGTACTGCCGCACACCGCACATCCATCTACTTCCGGCTGAATGCCGAAAAGATCCATCATATCTGTCAGATAAAGACAGAGAACAAGATTGGTCTCTCTTCCCTCATCCAGCAGAGAGAAACATTTTTCAGTATAGACAAATACGCTCTCCCTTTCCGGAAATTCTTCACCAGGAAGCGTAAATGCATCTGCCGTGCTGCTTGCTGCTCCTGCTGCATAGGAAGCCGCAAGGTCTTCATGCATATGCCGATACAGTTTTATTGTACGAGCCGTCTTCATCCGGAACATCGTCTGTTCCGGTCGGTAATCGAATTGAAATTCAGCTAAAGTATACGGCAGGATCGATCCGGCATTTTTTGAAGTCATCCGCCGCGCGCCTGCTGCCCGCAGAGAGATCTTGCCATACTCTTTGGTAAGTACTGTCAGGATCACATCATATTCTTTGAAATCGATCTGTTTCAGGATCAATCCCTGAACTGTATCATTCATCGTCCCTGCCTGCGCCGCCGTAGCCATATTCATTGATCCTGGCATCTTTGCTGCGCCATTCGCTCTCAACACGGACAAAAAGTTCAAGGAATACTTTCTTATCCAGCAGCATTTCTATATCTTTTCTGGCCAATGTTCCGATCTTCTTCAGCATCGATCCCTGCTTTCCGATCATAATGCCCTTCTGGCTGTCCTTCTCAACAAGAATCACAGCCTGAATATAGCATGCATTTTTTTTGAACTGCTTATTTTCCACTAAAACTGCAGTTGCATGAGGAATCTCCTGCTCTGTACAGCGCAGGATCTTCTCACGGATGATCTCTGCAATACGGAAATTCTCGGCTCCATCACTGATCATTTCAGCTGGATACATCTGTTCGCCTTCCGGCAGATATCTTGCTGTCGTATGGATCAGATCCTGAAAAGTCTTTCCGAACAAGGCACTGATCGGAAAGTATTCCGAAAATTCAAAACGTTCCTGCCAGCTCTGCAGAACATCTGCAATCCTTGCCCGATCCATCTTATCGATCTTATTCAGAATAAGAAAAACAGGCAGATGGGTATTTTTGACCATTTCCAGAACATACGCATCTCCTGGTCCGTACTTCTTCGATCCGTCAATCACAAGATAGATCAGATCAACATCATGCATGACGTCGGATGCTTCTTTATTCATGCGTGTTTCCAGACGCAGTTTGGCCTTATGGATCCCTGGCGTATCCGTGAAAACGATCTGACAGTCTTCATCTGTATAGATCCCGCGGATCTCACTGCGTGTCGTCTGCGGTTTAGAAGAAACAATTGCGACCTTTTCGCCGACCAGATTATTGATCAATGTGCTCTTGCCTGCATTCGGTCTTCCTGCCAAAGCAACAAATCCACTCTTCATCGAACAACATCCTCAACGCCGAACTGCATCGGCAGAAGCTTATTGATGCTCATATCTACCGACTGCTTTCCATTCGACAGATAGATCGGTGTATCGCCATAGATCAGTTCGGAAAGGACCTGACGGCAGATGCCGCACGGTGCACAGACACGGCCGCCATCGCTGACAATGGCTAATGCTTCGATCGTATCCTTTGTATATCCATTGCTGTATGCCGAAAACACCGCACTTCTTTCTGCACAGTTGGTCGCACCTAAAGAAGCATTCTCAATATTCGTGCCCAAGAACACTTTTCCGTCCTTCGTCAGGATCGCCGCTCCGACATGATATTTTGAATATGGTGCATAGCTGTTCTTCATCGCTTTAAAAGCTTCTTGGATCAATTCTTCCCTGTTCATATCTTTTCTTCCTCCTGCTGGCTGCAGACCATTCTGAACTCTTCAAGAACGGTCAGGCCATGTTCATCAAATGCTTTTCCTGCTGCCTGGTAATCCTCTGCAAAGAACTTCCGATGTGCCTGCCGCCAATATGCTAAGCTTCGGTCGCCCTCACCCTCAAGATACGCATGGCGTTCACTAACCTCATCAAATGGCACAAGTGATACTTTCTGTGTCTGAACAATGCAGGCAGCTTCACCGTCATCAAAAAGAACGATCGAATAGCATCCTTCTTTAGGCAGTTCTTCCTTTTCCTGCTGATATGAAATATAAGCGCTTGCTGTCGCTGTCTTCTTTCCTTCCAAGACTAAGTGTGCAAGTCTGTCGCCGTTCTCACCGCCGCCGCAGAATGCCCATGCCTCATAGGATGCATGAATGTTATTCTTTTTGCTGAAATGTTCCCACATCAATTCTGCTTTCATTGGTTCAGCCTTTCTTAAATATGATGGATCAGAAGTGCAACAGCAACTGCCAATGCCATTAATGAGACGATAAGTACGGCACCTGCCGCAATATCCTTGATCATTTTTATATCCATGCGTGTGTCCAAGGAATACATATCACATATTTTTTCAATGCATGTATTGATCATCTCAGTCGCAATGACCGAACCAATGCAGATAATAACAAGGCCCCATTCCAAAAAAGACAGCTGCATGCATATGCCGGCGATAATTGCCAAAACGCCAAGGATCATTTGGAGCAGAACGCTCTTATGCTTCATGCCGCACAGGATCCCCGACCATGCATTCTTAAATTTATTCATCATTTTCTCTTAATGATCGGGTCTAAGATCTGATCCTGCAGAGCAAACATGACTTTTTCGTCCTTGGGCTTCATGTGATCATAGCCAAGACAGTGAAGCAGTCCATGTGTAAACAGGAACCCGATTTCCCTCTGATAGGAATGTCCATATTCCGCTGCCTGTTTCTTTGCATAGTCAATATTGATGAAAAGATCGCCAAGATCTTTTTCTTCTTCCGGAATATCCATATCGATATCATCACGGATGGCAAAACTGATGACATCTGTAGGACGGTCAATCCCGCGATACTCTCGATTGATCTTATGAATAGAAGCACTTCTTACAAAAGTCACACTGATCTCATTGTCTTTTTCCAATTTCAGGATTTTTTCAGCAGATGCGGCAATTTTCTGAAAAAAAGAAGCATATTGTTCAATATTTGTGTTTGTGCGGTTTCTCAACGTGATTTCCATTTTTTTCTCCTTTATGTATTATAGCGCAAAAAAAACATTATCCCATGTTCCGACAAGTGAAAATAGGTTGTTTCATGGCAGGTGCTTTGTTAAAATATGAGATGGTTCTTGTAAAATCCATATTAAGGAGATTGAACTATGACACTGTCATCTATCAGCTGGGATATGATCTTGGGCGGTTTTGGCTTATTTATGTTCGGCATTACCTTCATGGGAGACGGTCTGAAAGCCGTTGCCGGCGATAAGCTTCGCGATTATATTGACCGCTATACGACCAATCCGCTTTCCGCCATGGTCATTGGTGTGATCCTCACCATTATCATGCAGTCATCTTCTGCTACAGCAGCCATTACCATCGGCTTTGTGCGTGCCGGCTTAATGTCATTGACCCAGGCATGCGGCATTGTTCTTGGTGCCAATATCGGCACCACGATCACATCATTTCTGATTTCTGTTCATATCGATAAATATGCTCTGTATATTGTCTTTCTAGGGGCTCTGCTGATCTGCTTTTCGAAAAAGCAGCGAACAAAGTATATCGGCCAGGTCATCATGGGCTTCGGTCTGATCTTCTATGGCATGTCTGCCATGGGCACCGCATTGTCTGCTTTGAAGGAGATGCCGGCCTTTACAGAATTTGCTATCAAGATGAGTGAAAATCCATGGCTTTCCATGGGAGCAGGCGTTCTGCTGACAGCCTGTCTGCAGTCTTCTGCGGCGACCATCGGCGTCATGCAGAATCTTTACCAGGCAGGTGCCGTCACCTTTGGAGCAGCCATTCCATTTATGTTCGGTGCTGATATCGGCACAACAATGACCGGCATTCTGGCCTCGATCGGCGGATCGACTTCCGGCAAACGGACAGCCGCCTTCCATACCACGATCAATATTCTCAGCGGCATCCTGGGCATGATCCTGCTTGTACCGTTCTGCAGTTTCATTCAATCTGTGTTCGGCAGCGTCAACCCGATGATGCAGATTGCCTTTGCCAATATCATCTTCAAGACTGTCTCTACTTTCCTGATCATACCGTTCCTGAAATACTTCGTTCTCTTTGTCCAGAAAGTCATTCCTGGCAAAGAGCCTGAAAGACTGGAAGTCAACATTGATGAATTGGATGCCAATGTTGCAAATGTCCTTCCTTCCGCCGCCTTGACAGCAGCGCAGGGAGCCTTGCTGAAAATGGTGGATGTTGTAAAGATCGCCGTGCTTGCAACCAAAGATTTCCTCAATGACCACAGCGGGGAAGAAGAGATGGAGATCATCAAGCGCAATGAAGCCATGGTCAATGATGTCGATAAGAAGATCACCAATTATCTGATCCAAGTCTCCGTTACACCGAATATGACCCAGCAGGATACCTTAGATGTACGGCTGGATCTTGATACATGTAAAAATCTGGAGCGCTTAGGCGATCTGGCCATCAATCTCGGAGAATTCTATATGATGGTATTCCAAGATAAAAATGGCACCTTCACCGATATTGCCATGCATGATATCAACAAGATGTATGATCAGTTCATCAACATGTTCGATCTGAGCGCAGAGATCTTCGTTACAAAGTCGCGAGCGACAAACGATGTTCTGCAGCGCATGGAAGAAAAGATGGATGAATATGAGTATACCTTCCGTGAAGATCACTTCAAGAGAATGTCGACCAACCGGTGTGCTTCCGCTGTAGCAGCGTCTGTGTACTGCGATATTCTGGGCACTTTGGAGCGTATGGGTGACCATTGCTGCAACATCGCCCGCTCTGCTCTGTCTGCTTCGCCAAGCAGCGATCTGTCTGAAAGCAAAGCGGCTGAATAAGATCTAAAAAAGCAAAGACATCAGTCCTTGCTTTTTTCATTGCTTCCTTTGCCGACGCTTTCATAGCGCTCAATGATCTTCTGCACCAATGGATGCCTTACAACATCATCACTGGTCAATTCCATGATTGCAATATCATTGATATTCTTCAGGATCCTGACTGCCTGTACCAGACCGCTTTCCTGTCTGCCATTGAGATCGACCTGCGTTACATCTCCGGTAATGATCATATGCGAATGAAAGCCCAATCTTGTTAAGAACATTTTCATCTGAGCTGCTGTCGTATTCTGTGCTTCATCCAATATGACATAGCTGTCATCCAAAGTTCTTCCGCGCATATAAGCTAACGGTGCAATCTCGATTGTTCCTCTTTCCACCAGCTTCTCCGTTGTTTCAGCGCCAAGCATATCATGCAGAGCATCATACAGCGGTGTCAGATACGGATCGACCTTCTCTTTGAGATCGCCTGGCAGAAAACCAAGATTCTCTCCTGCTTCGACCGCAGGTCTGGTCAGAACGATCCTTTTGACATCTCCCTTTTTCAATTCCGTAACCGCCTGGATGACCGCGAGAAATGTCTTTCCCGTTCCGGCAGGCCCGGTAGCGAAAACAATATCTTTGCTCTCCATTGCTTTCACGAACTCATACTGCCCTTTTGTCTTCGGCGCAATTGCTTTGCCAGCCAATGTTCTTCCAACAATATGCGAATGGATCTCATTGAGATCTAAATCTTCATTTCTGCCGACCAGACGGCAGGCATAGGAGACATCCTGTTCACTGATGCTTTTCCCCTGCATGCACAGCTGACATAATTCATGGATCACTGTTTCTATTTCTGTCTTTTCTGCTTCGCTGCAGTCTTTGACAAAGAATGTCCTATCGCGATAGCTGATCTGTCTGCCAAACGATTCCGCTAAGGCATTGAGATTGCGATCGCCAGGTCCGACCAGATTTCTGACAGCATCTTCACTCAGATCTTCAATATGAATCGAATTTGTCTCGCTCAATTGTCAATCCTCTCTTTCATACTTATTGTAAAACAGGCAGCACAAAAAAAGAAGCGTTTCAGCGCTTCTTACTTGCCTCTTCTGCGAGCCTTGCGAGCAGCTTCAGACTTCAGCTTTCTCTTCAGACCTGGCTTGACATAGAACTCTCTTTTACGAGCTTCAGCGAGGGTTCCGTTGCGGGACACTTGGCGCTTAAATCTGCGCAGTGCATCATCAAGGTTTTCATTTTCCTTTAATACAACTCTGGACATTCGGGACACCTCCCTTCTTATTTTCAGTGCTTTAATATCATACCAAACAGTTGTTTGAAATGCAATGAATTTCGTTCTTATTTTACCAGTTCAACACCATGGCTGGTGCCGATTCTTTCTGCACCTGCTTCAATCATCTCTTTCAGTTCTTCCGGTGTACGGACACCGCCGGCTGCTTTCACCTTTACATTGGATCCTTCTACAGCCTTCTTCATCAAAGCAACATCTTTCGGCGTTGCACCAGCTGTTGAGAAACCTGTCGATGTCTTGACAAAATCAGCACCGCCGGCAACGACATCCTTGCACGCTCTGATCTTCTCTTCATCGCTCAGCAGACATGTCTCAATGATGACTTTTAAGCAATGATCTCCGGCTGCTTCTTTCAATGCCTTGATCTCTTTGGTCACATACGCATCATCACCATCTTTTAATGCACCGATATTGATGACCATATCAACTTCTTCGGCACCGTTGCTCAATGCATCCTTGACTTCAAATACTTTCACTGCTGTTGTGTTGGCACCGAGCGGGAAACCGATGACACAGGCAGGTTTCACATCTGTTCCCTTGAGCTGCGGTGCTACGAAAGGGATCCAGCATGGATTTACCATAACGGTCGCAAAATCATTTTCTTTTGCTTCATCAACGATCTTCTGGACTTCTGCTTTTGTTGCCTGAGGCTGCAATAATGTGTGATCAATATACTTATTGTATTTCATTGTAATTCCTCCTATTTTCCAAAATAATATTTATGCACTGCATCGGCCGCAACGATGTTATCGCCTTCATAAGGCTCTCTTCCAAATTCACGGTAAATAAATTTTTCATCGCCTTTGCCAAGGATGATGATCGTGTCATTCGGATCAGCCATCTCAACTGCTTCACGGATCGCATCATAGCGATCAACAATAATAACATAGTTTGTCGACTTGATGCCGGAAGCTATCTCCTGCGCAATTGTTTTTGGATTCTCATTGCGCGGATCATCCTCAGTCAGAATGATCATATCACAATACCGATCCAGGATCTGTCCGAAGATCGGCCGCTTGATCGTATCTCTTTTGCCGGCACTGCCGGTAATGGCAATGATGCGCTTGCCCTTTGGCGTTATCGCAGCTGCATACTGGCATACCTTCTCGATGCCATCCGGTGTATGAGCAAAATCAACAATGATATTGAATGGCTGGCCCTCATTGATCTTCTGCATCCGGCCTTCGACCTGCTTGATATCTTTCAGATATGGCAGCATCTGCGTCATCGAGATGCCTTGGCAGTTCATGGCCGCAATAGCAGCCAATAGATTATAGATATTGAAGCGTGCAACGAGATTTGTTTCAATCAGATACTCCATGCCGGCAACCTTCAGATTGAATTTCGTCCGATCTTTCAGCAGCTGAATATTGGTAGCCTGATAATCGGCATCATGATCAATACCATAAGTAAGAATGTGGCATTGACAGTCTTCCACGATTTTCAATCCGTATGGATCATCTACATTTGTAATGGCAATCGCTTCCGGCTTCAGATGATCGAACATCTTTTTCTTAGCCTCAAAGTAATTCTTCATCGTGCCATGGTAATCCAAGTGATCATGCGTCAGATTGGTAAACATTGCGACATCAAAATCGATCGCATCTACTCTTCCCTGTTCAATGCCGATAGAAGAAGCTTCCAAAGCGCAGCACTTCATGCCGGCATCCACCATATCGCTCAGAATGCCATGCAGATCATCAATATCCGGTGTTGTTAAGAGCGGCGGCAGTTTGACACTGCCATATTCAATCGATATCGTACCGACATAGCCTGTCGGCTTGAACTCATTCATGACATCGCGGATGATGCAGGCAATCGATGATTTGCCATTGGTGCCGGTAACTCCGAACATCAGCAGCTTCCTGCTTGGATGACCATAGAAAGCATCCGCAACTTTATTGTAAACTTCCAGGACATCCCTGACTTTAATATATGTAATATTCGAATGCATTTCTTCGATCGGCTCACTGTGCACAATGACTTTTGCGCCATTGCTGATAGCCTGCTCGACAAATTTATGCCCATCGAACATCATTCCTTTGACACAGAAGAAGATAGCATCCGGCCTCTTCTTGCGGCTGTCGGACATCAAGCTCTTTATTTCAATATCCGGTACATTTTCAAATAGATCAGATAGCTTCATCATTCTTTACACTTTCTGTTTTGCCGATCATCTGCCGGCTTCGATATTCTTTCATGCGTACCCGAACAAGAGAACCTCGAGGATACTTCTGATCCGGTATCACAACATGGATATAATCCGATGTATGTCCTGGCGTATCATTTCCGTGCGGCCTTTCGGTGATCACTTCACCGATACTGCCGACCTGTGCCTGCTGGTATGCATCTTCCAGCTTCATTGAAAGACGGCGGCACTTCTCTGCTCTTTCTTTTTTGATCTTCGGATCGATCTGATCTGCCATTGCAGCAGCTTTGGTGCCTTCGCGCAGCGAATAAGGGAAAACATGCAGGAATGCGAACTGACATTTTTCCAGAAAAGCATATGTCTTCTCGAACATTTCTTCGCTCTCGCCAGGAAAACCGACAATGACATCGCACGAGATCGCAATATGCGGTATCTCATGGCGGATCTGTTCTATTTTAGCATAATATGCAGCCGTATCATAAGGACGTCCCATCTTTCGCAGGATTTCATCACAGCCGGACTGCAGCGGTATATGCAGATGATGTGCAACTCTGGGTTCTTCTTTGATCAGCTGGATCAGTTCATCGCTCACTTCCGTCATTTCAATCGAAGAAATACGCAGCCGTTTCAATGACGGTACTTCCTGCAGGATCCGTTTCATCAATTGTGCCAAAGATACATTGTATTCTTTTCCATACCTGCCGGTATGGATCCCTGTCAGAACGATCTCCGAGTCATTCTGAGCCACTCTGGCGGCGTCTGCGACTGCTGTCTTAGGATCAAGCGAACGTTCTCTGCCGCGCACATACGGAATGATACAGTACGTACAGAATTGATTGCAGCCATCCTGGATCTTCAGTACCCCACGGCTGTGATCTTCAAAATGATCCAGCGGCATCGGCTCAAAAGGTATTTGTTTCAGATCTTCAATAAGCCGTATTTTCTTGCCCGTCTGCCGGAACTGTTCCAGCAGTTCAGGAAGTTCATTCTTATGACTGCTGCCGACAATAATATCAGCATCATCCAGCAGACCATCCTGCATCTGCGCATAGCATCCAACGACCGCCGTAACTGCCTTTGGATTTGCATGTCTAGCTTTATGCAGCATCTGGCGGCTCTTTGCCGATGCTGTATTTGTTACCGCACACGTAAAGATCAGCACCGCATCGCTGTCCTCTTCCTTTGTGCTCCTTGTCCAGCCTTTGGCTGTCAATGCTTCCGAGATGCTTTCTGCTTCACATGCATTCACTTTGCATCCTAAGTTGCAGATGGCAAATTTCATTTCTTTATCCTTTCCGCGATCTCAGCGCATACCGAAGCAGCATATATTGATGCTGTCTCAGCCCTTAAGATCCGTGAACCAAGCGTCACTGCTTCATAGCCCATGGCCTGCATCATCTTCACTTCTTCTTCGCTGAAGCCGCCTTCCGGTCCGATCACGATCGTGACCGAATGCGTTCCGTCCACGATCTCACTGAGATACCGACTCGTGCCATAGGCATTTTCATAAGCCGCCGCATTGATCTCACTGCGGTATGACGTCAGATCATTTATAGATGCAATCCCCTCAATGCGCGGAATGCGATTGCGCTTGCATTGCTGTGAAGCTTCCTGAACAATATCCTGCCAGCGTTCCAACAGCTTCTGGGTCTTTTCTTTTTTTTCATGTACGACACATCTGGCAGATTCAAATGGCACGATGCGATCCACGCCAAGTTCCGCTGCCTTCTGCAGAACAAGTTCAAATTTTTCCCGGCGGATCAAGGCCGATGCCAAAGTGATCTCAATGCCGAGCTCATTATCTCTTGGATCTTTTTCTTCGACATGAACAATATACTGACCGTCTCTCTGCATACATTCGCCAAAAAAGCCTTCGCTTTGGCATACGATCCTCACTCTTTCATGGTCCAGGCGAACGACCTGAGCATGATGTCCGTGTGCTTCGTTCAATACGTAGTCTTCGCCAATCTGAATTGGTCCTTCACAGAAAAATTGCTGCATACAAATGAAAGGAAAACGATCATTCGTCTTCCTCATCCTCCTTCACGTTTTCAATCTCGATCTTCACTTCCAGCACCTTCCTTTGATCCGCTTTGGTAATGGAAACATGAAGATTCTTATAAGTGAATTTTTCACCGACATGCGGAATATGGCCAAGTTCATGGATGGCCCATCCCGATACCGTAATGAAATCAAATTCTTCATCTTCTTCTTCAACATGGAAGCGATCGATCAGATCATCGATCTCCGCATCTCCTTTGACAAGCCAAGTCGCATCATCGATCTTTGTATAGAATTCCTCGACCGTATCATGTTCATCCCAGATCTCTCCGACAAGTTCTTCAATGATATCTTCCAAGGTAATGATCCCTTCTGTACCGCCGTATTCATCGAGCACGACCGCCAGATGCAGTTTAGCGCCCTGCAGCTGTTTCAGCAGCGTACTGATCCTTGTATTCGGCGATGTATAGATCACCGGCTTGATGATCCGCCGGATCGGTCCCTTGCTGTGATACATCAGTTCATAAAAATCTTTCTCATGAACAACACCGACAATATTATCAATACTGTTCTCATAGACCGGGAGTCGGGAAAAGCCATTCGTACGGAAGGCTTCTTCAATCTGATCTGCCGGTGCAGCAATGTCGATGGCTACAATATCTACCCGCGGTGTCAGTACATCCTTCACATCCAATTCATTGAAACCGATCGCATTAGAGATCAGATCAGATTCATGCTGTTCCAGATCGCCATCACGTTCAGCTTCTTCCACCATCGTAGTCAGCTCATCGGAAATATCAGAATCATCCTCTTTGACTTTAATGATCTTTGATACAAGCCATGTCCAGCCTTTCATGAACATGCTGAGCGGCCACAAGATCACTTCAAAGAAACGAACAAAATCGACCATTCCGCAGGCCATGCGTTCCGGCATCTGCTTAGCCAATGACTTTGGTGCTGTTTCACCGAACATGATCGTTGCAATCGTGATCACAATTGTCGAGACCGTTGGCCCGTTGCCAGAAAAATAAAGGGTGAACAGCAGAGTTCCTACTGTTGCAGCAGCGATATTCACAATATTGTTGCCGATCAGGACCGTCGTCAAAAAACGGTCAAAATCATCCAGTACCTTTAAAACTGCTCCCGCTTTTTCATTGCCGTCATTCTGCATATTTCTCAGACGAATCTTCGAAGCAGAACTGTATGCCGTCTCTACCGATGAAAAAAGTCCCGAAAAGAAAACAAGAATAATAATTGTAATAATATATTTGCTCGCTATGCTCATCGGCTGTTTACCTCATCATTTCTAAAGTATACATTGCCGATTGCCAGCGGTATCGCAGAATCCTCCAAACTGAAACACATCCTTTCCTGATGCGAAATATTATATCATTATCTGATTTCTGTATGCAAATATTGCAGGACCTGCAGCACCCAGATCTTACTCCGCTTTCTGATTCCGATAGGAATCGATCAGGCGGCATGCGATACGTACACATTCTTCACATTCGCAAAGTACTTTGCCCGTTTCAATTCCCTTGATATCACGGCAGCGCAGAGCTCCTGTTTCCGCAAAAAACTTCTGCGTCAGATCTCTCATAATCGGATATGTCTTTCCTTTTGAATTAGGCTGTTCTAAGCAGCCTGTACTTGTCGTTAATGACAGGACCATGGCAGCGGCATTCAAAGCACCGCATGTACCAAGCGTGCATCCCAATCCTGAGCCCATTCCTTCTGACAGACGAAAGGCCGTCTTCTCATCAATGCCAAACTGTTCGCAGTATGTACAGACTACTGCCTGGGCACAGTTGTATCCATGATTTCTCTTCTCAGCTGCTGTATCTTCATTCTTCATCGTATTCTCCTCCGTATAAAAAAGGCTATCCGAGGACAGCCAATTTGTTTATAATCAATTCTTTCTGAAGAAGCCAGGAATAACGTTCGTATCCTCTTCTTCCGCTCCGAAGGCAATGTCATCATCCTTCTCAGCAACTACACCAGCAGCAGGTTGGACCGCAGCAGGCTTGACTTCTTCCTTCTTATCAGCATCCTTCGCAGCTTCTGTCTTTGGCAGATCGAAGCCTGTTGCAATGACAGATACGATAATAGAATCACCGATCTTATCATTGATGGCAACACCGAAGATGATATCAATATCATTGCCAGCAGCTTCACGGATGAAGTCAACAGCTTCACTTGCATCATAAGCGCTCATAGAAGCACCGCCGGTAACATTGATGATTGCGCTCTTTGCACCGCTGATCGAAGCTTCAAGCAATGGGCACTGAATAGCACGATTCGCAGCTTCCTTTGCCTTATCCTCGCCATCCGCCATGCCGATGCCGAATAATGCAGAACCCTGACCTTCCATTACAGACTTGATATCTGCAAAGTCAAGATTGATCATCGCAGGAACAGCGATCAGATCTGTAATTGTCTGAACACCCTGACGCAGAATATTATCTGCTTCCTTAAATGCATCTTCAAATGGGATATGTCCAATGACTTCCAAGACCTTATTATTGGAAATGATGATCAAAGAATCAACATATTCCTTCAGCTGATCCAAGCCCTGTTCAGACTGGACCATTCTTTTCTTGCCTTCAAAAGAGAACGGCTGGGTAACGATACCTACCGTCAGGCATCCAAGCTCCTTCGCAATCTTAGCGAATAATGGAGAAGCACCTGTTCCTGTTCCGCCGCCAAGTCCCGCTGTAAGGAACACCATATCGGCTCCTTCAATTGCTTTGCGGATCGAATCCTCAGATTCAACAGCAGCCTTGCGTCCATTGTCTGGATTTCCGCCGGCACCTAAGCCTTCTTTGCCTAATTGGATCTTGTTGGCAACAGGAGATACATCCAATGCCTGCAGGTCTGTATTTGCTACATAAAATTCAACGCCCTGTACGCCTTCCTGTACCATGCGGTTCACTGCATTGCTGCCAGCTCCGCCAATTCCGAACACCTTAATTTTCGCAATCTGGTTATACTCTAAGTCTGCCATTTCTTTATCCTCTCAATTACTTCTTTCCCTCAAGGAATAAACCCTTCAGTTTATTTGTCAAAGTATCTTCTTTGCCATTTTCCTGCTTCTTTGAAGACTTCTCACGATACGATACAGCCTTCGTAAATGCATCCATGTCCAAACTGTCATCAATGCTTCCTTCAATCGGCAGTTTATCCTGATATGCATAGAACAATCCAAGGCAGGCGGTCAGACCAGCATTTCTGCCTCCGAGTGTTTCCGGAATATAGCATGTTGTCTCAACCCCAAGGCGCTTCTGAACAAGCTCACAAAGACCCTGTGTCTCGCCACCCTCGCCTGTAATCATAACAGTTGTTTCACCGGCTTGCAAGATTGGAACACACGTTTTCTCAATCGAATTCAGCCATAGATCAATATTCGGAGCCAGGCAGTCAACGAGCTGCTGCTCATTGATTGTCTTTGTCTCTTTGCCATCCGCCCAAATATAGACCGGATTCGTAGAACATACTTTCTGGTCAAGACGGGCACTGTATTTCATCAGTTCAACTGCTGTATCGCTTGATATGCCATACGTGTCGCATACGGACGAAGCAATGGCGCCGATACCTGCAGGCATGACTGCTGCCGTAGCGAGCCGGCCGTTTTTAGCAAGGCCCAGTGTTGTAATACTGCGCTCAATTTTTAAGATAATTACCTGAGAATCTGTTTTCTGTTCGAACAGAGCAGCTTCTTTTCCTGCGGCATATACATCCGGGAAAATATCCAATACATTCAGTCCAGCATTTTCAACGCAGCTGACAAGATCAAACGACAGTTTGCGATCGGCGCAGAGCAGATCAATATCCACTGACATCTGCGTGCAGTGCTCGCCCAATGGGATCCTTCTTGAAGATACTCCATTGACCGTGTACTTTATGCAAAGTGCCTGGATCAATGCATAGGACTCATCCAATTTTGCGTTCTGTGCTTTCTTTACTGCTTCTCTGACATCCTGGATCGTAACGCACTGATCGATCCCCTTAATATCCACTGTTGACCTGACTGTGAATTTTCTGAAGCGATACGAAGGCATAGATAAAATCACCTTCTTAATATCCGCACCAATCATTTTCTTAGCATTGTCTGCTGCTGTTCTGATGGCCTGCGTCACTTCTGTTGGATTTTCAATTTCATTAAAAGATAAGCCGAAACATGGGACTTTCTCCACCTTAATAATATTAAATCTGGTATTAAAGAATTCCCCTACTACCAGGCGTACCTCATGGTCTGCCACTTCTACTGCAGCAAAGATCTGTTTATTGCTCACCGTGAAGTCTCCTTTCATCATCAAATATATGAATTATTATACAACATTTGTATTGTGAAAAAAATACGATTTTTTTAATATGTTCATAATTTATCGAAACATTGCATAGAATGCACGTCTGCCTTTATTCACAAAATTCTTGCAATTGTATTCTAGGCATGTTATCCTATGAAAGCTTATTTGAGTGAAGGAGGTTATGGTATGTCAAGAGTCTGTGCCGTATCCGGTAAGAAGGCGTTATCAGGAAACAGACGTTCCCATTCACTGCGTGCAACACGCCGCAAGTGGGGAGTCAACCTGCAGAAAGTACATATGGTCATTGATGGCAAGCCGCAGACAGTTCGTGTCAGCGCTCGTGCGTTAAAGACATTGAAGTCTAAGAACGCCAAGGCAGTCAATGCTTAAAAAAAGATTTCCTGAAAGGGAAATTTTTTTTATTGTTCTTTATCTTTTGACTGGATCATCAGTACAGTTCCGTGATGGATCGTAAAATGACCGACTGCCTGATTCAATTCATTGGATACTGTAAACAGATCTTTTTCTGTCAGATGGCAATGTGACAATGGATACTTGAATCCCTCTAAGGAGATTTCTGCTTCATCTTCGGTAAAGAAGCTGATATATGCATGATCTTCTTTTTTTATTTCGTATGTACCTGGGACAAAAGCTTCTGCTGTATTCTGTTCATCCTTTAAAATAACAAGACCTGGATGCTGATACGCTAAGCGCAGGTTGATCAGTGTATGATCTGCTCTTCCGCCAAGCGATCCCAAGAAGATAATACGGTCATATCCTCTTTTTACAGCCTCATTGAAAGCAGCTTCGCTGTCCGTATCATCCTTGATCGGATTCAGCGATATGACTTCCGGAACATTTTCTATGATCTGCTGCATTTCCTGATCATTGACAGAATCAAAATCCCCGATAGCTAATTTTGTATGGATGCCATGTGCAAGCAGAGCAAGCGTGCCTCTGTCAACACCGATATAATCCCCGGCGATCTGCGGAACAGCATCCGTCAGCTTCAATGCGATGACTGCAGTTGGCATAATGTTTGCACCGCTTTCCTGATATCATTCTTAAAAACATAGGATCCGGCGACCAAGACATCCGCACCGGCTTGGGCACAGAGCTTTCCTGTTTCAGCATTGATGCCGCCGTCAACTTCGATCAAAGCACTGCTGTGATCTTCCTGCAGCATTTTCTTCAGCTGCTGAATGCGCGTACCTGCTTCCGTCATGAACTTCTGTCCGCCGAAGCCTGGCTCTACGCTCATGATAAGAAAAAGATCAAAATCATTTAGATACCGTCCAAGTTCTGTCACCGGTGTGCCCGGTTTGACAGACAATCCGGCCTTGATGCCATGCGAGCGGATCTTTGCTGACAAGTCCTTTATTTTTTTCTCATCAGGAAGTGCCTCTTCATGAAAGGTAATGATGTCCGCGCCGGCATCTATAAAAATACCAGCAATCATCTGCGGATCATCGACCATGATATGGACATCTTTGGTCAGCGGTGAAATCCTCTCAAAGGCCTTCAGAATATCTGGCCCGAACGTGAGATTTTTTACAAAATGGCCATCCATGACATCAAAATGCATCCATTGTGCTCCGGAAGCATTCAGTTCTTCAATCTGTGATTTTGTATCTGCATAGTTCAATGAAAGTACTGATGGAGAAACGATCATAAGTAGCGCTCCTTTCTTTCCTGGATCATCTGCATGATCTGGAGATAATCTTCATATCTGACACGCGGGATATCTCCCCTCTCGACAGCATCTTTGACTGCGCATCCCGGTTCATTCTGATGGATGCAGTCATTAAAGCGGCACTGACCGAGATACGGCAGAAAATCCGGTACATAGGAAGCAAGTTCCTGTGCTGCAATATGCGAAAAGTCCAAAGAAGAGAACCCTGGCGTATCCGCGACCAGTCCGCCGGCGACCGGATGCAGCTCATTATGCCGTGTTGTATGCTTTCCTCTGCCTAAAGCTTTGGAAGTCTCCTGTGTTGCCAAATGGAAAGAAGGTTCCAGTTCATTGAGCAGTGTGCTCTTGCCGGCTCCGGTCTGTCCTGTCAGGACAGAGATCTTTCCTTCCAGGATGCCTGCTAAAGAAGGATCCAAAGATCCTTTTCCAGTCCGAATGACCTGCATCGGTCCTCTTTCATATTCCTCAATTCTTTTTTCAAAATCAGGTTCAATGCCAAGATCGCATTTTGTCACAACTAGCATCGGCTGGATCCCGCTTGACATGATCAGGACACTGAGGCGATCGATCAATGCGGGAGAAAAATCAGGCGACTTTACGCTCATAACGATCAATGCCTGATCGATGTTGGCGACCGATGGACGGATCAGCTTATTTCTCCGCGGCAGGATCTTTTCTACCACCCAGCGATTATCCAGTCTGACTGCTTCAACCAGATCGCCGGCAGCCGGTTTCATCTGCATGCGGATCTTCCCGGTCAGGATCGCATCATAGCGATTTTCCTTATCGTCCATCAAAGTATATTCTTTTGAAATAATGCGTATTATTCTTGCAATCATTTTTTCACCGATCAATAGTAATACAGCGTGACATAATTGCTGCCTTTCTGCGTATAGGATGTACCCGCAGCCGGACTGCATTCAATGACAACGCCGATCTTAAGCTTGTCCCGTTCTTCCTGCGACATATTCGAAATATCTCGATTGGAAGACCGTGCTGTTACACCCATCGCTTCCAATTCAGCAGTTGCTTCGGCAACTGTTTTGCCAATAATATCTGTTGGGATCGTAACACTTGGATACGCGCTGCAGACCAAGGTGATCTGGGTCACCACATCTGGATCAAACAGCGTTCCCGCTGTCAGTCCTTCCTGCCGGATGATCGTGCCAGCTTTTTTATCACTGGCTTCTTCCTGCACCGTGATCTTCAGATACGGATATTTCGCACTCAGACTGTCTTTGACATCATCAATATTCTTGCCGGTATAATCCTGAACTTCGGCGCCGATGCCGCTGGATACGGTTACGGATACTTCCGACTTTTTATCGATCTCTGTATCTGCTGCCGGATCAGACGCTATGATCTGGCCCTTCTTTGTATCTTTTGTCAAAGTATAGGTAATATTCTCTGTATTGAGCACAAGAGTGTCTTTGTCCAATGTATCCTGAGCCTCGGCAATCGTCATGCCCGAAAGATCCGGCACTTTAACAGTGCGCGGTCCCAATGTGACAACTCCGGACAGTACCATTGTAAAGAAGATGGCGACAGCAGCAACAGCGCATAAGATCGTCACTAAGATCTTCATTGTCCTTTTATTCTTTTTCTGTTTTTCCAGATCATCTGTCTGATTCTTCGCTGTCATTTCGTGATCTGTATCTGCCGGTTGCAGTTCCATGCCTTCCAGGGTCTGTCTCTTCTGCTGCTCCGGCATTTTCAGGATCAGCTTCTTTTCGTTGCGCCGATCCGGACGCAGACATGTACTGATATCACGCAGCATTTCATCGCAGCTGCGGTATCTCTGTGCCGGCAGTTTGGCGGTCGCTCTGGTAATGATATTTTCAATTGACTGCGGTACGGTGTTATTCACTGCCCGGATATCCGGCATTGGATCGCGCATATGCTTCAGGGCGACCTGGACAGCCTGTTCTGCTTTGAACGGCACATCTCCGGCCAGCATCTCATACAGACAGATGCCCAATGCATAGATATCAGACTGAGGTGATGACGGCTCGCCTCTGGCAAGTTCTGGGGCCAGATAATGGACAGAGCCCATGACATTGTTTGCCTGGGTCAGCTGCATCGCACCTTTCGCTGTAGCAATGCCAAAATCAAGGATCTTGATCGACCCATCCGCTTTCACGATCACGTTCTGCGGCTTGATATCACGATGGATGATCCCTCTGCTGTGTGCTTCCGCAATAGCAGAGCACATCTGCTTCATAATATCGACAGCTTCTTCGTTCAGCAAAGGGCCGCGGGACTTGATCACCTGCTTCAGGGTCTGGCCAACGACATATTCCATAACGATATAGTGATGTCCCTTATAATCGCCGACATCATAGATCTCAACGATATTCGGATGTGCCAAAGCAGCCGCAGCCTGTGCTTCTCTTTCAAAGCGCAGAATGCTGACGGCATCTGTATTCATTTCTGTACGCAGGACTTTGATCGCGACCTGACGGTTCAGGATCGTATCGATGCCTAAAAATACATCTGCCATGCCGCCCTTGCCCAGATGTGAAAGGACCTCATACCTGTTGGCAATAATATTTTTCTTCGACGTCATGGACGATCCTCCCCAAGATCAATCAGTACAACGGTAATATTGTCATATCCCCCTGCATCCAAGGCTGCTTTTACCAGTCTTCTTGCTTTCAATGACGGCTCTATATCATCATGCAGAATGATCTTCTTGATCAGTTCCAACGAAACGTATCCATGAAGTCCATCCGAGCAGATCATAAATCCGCTTACTTTTTCATTATGTATATCAATATCTGAACGCACTGTCTCCCAAACGCCCAATGCATTTGTCAGTACATTTTTCTTTGGAAAATTGGCTGCTTCCTCTTTGCTCAGTTCCCCATGCATCAGCATATCATTGAGCAGCGAATGATCCATGGTCAGCTGTGTAAATTTATGGTCATCCGTCCAGGCATATGTTCTGCTGTCCCCGATATTGACGACAAGTCGGCCGACCGAAGTGATCATCACCCCGCAGAAAGTAGTCCCCATCCCCTTCAGCTGCGGATTCTCAACACCGTAGTTGAAGATCGCACTGTTGGCAATCGTCACATTGACCTGGATCCATCTCTTCGCTTCCTTAAGATCGCGGAATCCTTTTGTCTCCGAGAATTCCTTGGAGAAATGCGCCACTGCCATCCGGCTGGCAATATCCCCGCCCTTGTTGCCTCCGATACCATCCGCAACAATCGCAAAAATGTCACCGTTAACATTGGTCGCGATGACATAACTGTCCTGATTGGACTTTCGATGAAGTCCTTTATCTGTTATTCCATAGTATTTCATTCTGTCCGACTGCCCATTTCGTGCTTTGCCCGCAGCTGTCCGCATGCCGCATCAATATCTTCTCCATGTTTCGAACGAAGCGTTGCTTTCACGCCATGCTTCATCAGAATATCATAGAAATGCAGGGCCTTCTTTTCATTGGTCGTATGATATCCATTCTCATCAACTTCGTTGTAGGGGATCAGATTGACATATGCATTCATGCCGCGGATCAGATCCGCCAGCTGAACCGCATGCTCGTCGGTATCATTCACATCATGAAGCAGAATATACTCAAACGTCAGACGGCGGTGATTGTCTTCACTGTACTTCTTCAGTGCATCCATCAGACGATCCAATGGGTAGGCACGATCTACCGGCATCAGTTTCGCCCGCAGTTCATCATTCGGTGCATGCAGAGATACCGCCAGATTGTACTGATAATGGCCCTTGGCAAAATCATTGATGGCAGGAACAATGCCGCAGGTGGATATCGTAATATGTCTTGCGCCGATGGCAAGCCCATGATCGCTGTTGATGATCTCGCAGAAGCGCATGACATTGTCATAGTTGTCGAAAGGCTCGCCGGTCCCCATGATGACAATATTGTCAACTCTTCCCTGCACCGCATCCAGTTCTTTCTGGACATACATCACTTCGGCCGCCATTTCCCCAGCCGTCAGATCTCTCTGCTTTTTAAGCAGACCGCTGGCACAGAAGGAACATCCCATGTTGCAGCCAATCTGTGAAGAGACACATAAACTGTCGCCAAAATGGAAATGCATCAGGACTGCTTCTACCGAAGATCCATCCTGCATTTCAAATAGATATTTTGTCGTACCGTCCTTGGCAACCTGCCGGGTAAGCTCTTTCAATGGATCAAGGCAATAGTTCTCTTTCAATCTGTCGATCAAAGCAGCCGGCAGATCGCTCATCTCATCTAAAGAAGAGCAGCGCTTCTGATAAAGCCAGTGATAAATCTGCTTTGCCCGATACGGTTTCTGTCCATATTCTGCCAGAACTTCTTCCAGCATTTTTAAATTCAGATCATAAATTGTTTGCATATGCAGTTATTTTAACATAAATATGATGGCAGAACGTTCACATCTTCCGAAGTTTTGCCATAAAGAAACCATCGCCGCCATTTTCAAACGGAAAGATCGTTTTTTCTTCTTCCAGCGAAAACTCTTTATGCATTTCTAAAAAGTGACTGACCTGTTCTTCATTTTCCTTTTTATTCAGTGTGCATGTACTGTAGAGCAGAACGCCATTGCTTCTTGCATAAGCAGCTGCAGTATCCAGAATATCTCTCTGCACTTTGATGATCTCATCCAGATCTTCCGGTTTCAGATGCAGGCGGATCTCTGGTTTATGGCGCAGGTCGCCCAAGCCGGAGCATGGCGCATCGACCAGAACACGATCAAAGGAATCCTTCCATGCCGGTTTCTCTATGGCTGCATCATTGACCATGGCAGTGCAGATAGAAACACCTGTCTTCGCCATCAGCTCTTCGATCAGATGCGTTCTCTTCTCATACAGATCGCAGGCGATCAGTTTTCCCTTGTTCTCCATGAACATGGCAATTTCCTGGCTCTTGGTGCCAGGAGCTGCACATACATCCAGTACATCCATGCCTGGATGCACATCCAGATATCTGACTGTTTCTGCACTGTTGATATCCTGAATAACGACTTTTCCCTCCGCAAACATGCTGGTACGGCTGAGGATCCCTTCATAGATAAAACTGATATCATTGAGGAACTTGATGCGGTCTCCCTTTTCAAGATCTTCTTTTTTGATCTTCAGCGTATTGATCCGTCCGAAAGCATACGGACGTTCCTGATCTTCCTGACAAAGTTTCTTCGTGATCTCATTGCCATAATGCGACTCCCACATCTGAAGAAGCCACAGCGGATGACTGGTCTCAATGGACAGGCTCTTCAGATCATTGCCATGCGGAAAGACCTGTCCCCTTTTTTCAACATTGCGCAGGATCGCATTGACAAATTTCTTTTCATATTTTCCTGTCATCTCGACAGCTTCCGAAATGACCGCGTAAGATGGCGTACCATCCAGATACTGCAGCTGATAGATGCTCATATCCAGCAGCAGTGCGATCTTTTTCTTCACGTGTCCTGAGGCATAGCTGCGCCATTGATATTCAAGCATGTCATAATTGCGGATCGTCCCATAGACAACTTCACTGATGAACGGCATATCTTTGCGGTCCATCTTGTTTTCTCTCATCAGCAGAGATGCATAGGCATCTTCCTGAAATACTCTCATCAGCACTTCCAATATATACTGTCTTGGCTTCATCTTTTCTCCTAATCCAGCGTCAGCGGATTGACATCAATGCGCAGTCCTTTCAGATCGGCATCCGTATGATCAATAAAATACTGCACAGCATTTCTCATTTCTTCCAGATTCTTTCCCTTCAGCAGAACACGGCTGCGCACTCTATCCTGGATCTTCAGCAGACTGATCACACCGATGACCTTAAAGTTTCCGGATATTTCATTCTTGATCTTCAGGGCCAGATGATCCGCATATTTCTGATCAGACGCGATTACTGTCAATGCGATCAGATAGGTATAGGGCGGATATTGACCCGCTCTGCGAAAAAGCATCTCATTCTGAAAGAAAGATACATAATCCTGATGTGCTGCGCATTGCACCGCATAGTGATCCGGATCAAAGACCTGATAGACGACTTCCCCGTTCTGTTCCCCGCGGCCGCTTCTTCCGCCAGCCTGCATCAGAAGATCAAAAGATGTTTCACAGCTTCTGAAATCCGTACGCTTCAAACCATCATCGCCGTTGATGACACCGACCAAAGTGACATTGGGATAGTCAAGTCCTTTCGCAATCATCTGGGTGCCTAAAAGAATATCTGCTTCATGTCTGCCAAAAGCAGCCAGGATCTTTTCATGGCTGTCCTTGCGTGAAGTCGTATCTGCATCCATGCGCAGTGTCCGCACCCCTTCGAAGCATGCATGCACTTCCTGTTCCAATCTTTCCGTACCGAAGCCCAGGGTCAGAAATCCTTCGCTGCTTCCGCATTTCGGGCAGACTCTCGGCCGGATCATTTCATAGCCGCACGCATGGCACTTCATACGGCCTTCTTCGCGATGATAGCTCATCGCAAGATCGCAATGCGGGCAGGTAATGACTTCTCCGCATTTCCGGCATCTGAGCTGCGTATTGTAGCCCCGGCGGTTCAGCAGGAGAATGACCTGTTCTTTTCTGACAAGACGTTCATGGATCTTCTGCTTCAGCTGCTCGGAAAGAATATAGGAATCGCCATGGCGGATGCAGTCCTTCATGGATACAATTGTTACTTTGGGCAGAGACTGATTGATGCGGTCTTTCATCACAACAAGATGATAGACATGTTTCAAGGCACGCGCGTAGGTATCCAGCGAAGGTGTAGCGGATCCTAAGATCACTTTGCAATGATGGAACTTCCCCCGCCAGATGGCCACATCGCGGCAATGATAGGATGGCTGATTCTCCTGCTTATAGGAGGCATCGTGCTCTTCATCCATAACGATCAGGCCAAGATCATGGAACGGCAGAAAGACAGCACTGCGCGTGCCGACAACAACTTCTGCTTTCCCATTCATGACACGGCGGTACTGTTCATATTTCTGCTGTGCATTCAACCCGCTGTGATAGATAGCAAGTGCTGTTCCAAAGCGGGCAGCGACACGTTCGATCATCTGCGGCGTCAGGGCAATCTCCGGCACCAGGATCAATACCTGTTTTCCCTTCTGCAATGCCTTTTCAGCCAGCTGCAGATAGATCTCTGTCTTGCCAGATCCAGTCGCACCATGCAGCAGATAAACAGGATCCTCTGATCCTTCAATTTCTTCCATGGCACGCTTCTGCTGGTCAGACAGAACAAAAGGAAGAGATCGGCTGCCGACAGGATGATCCTGTGCGGCTTTTTCTTTTTCAAAAATATCGACAGCATTCTTCTCGACCAAGGCATGCGCCTGACCAGGATATTTCTGCCGCAGATCATGATAGCTGATCTCCCCGGTCTGCTTGACATAAAGATATGCTTCCAATTCCTTCGGTGTCAGATCCGCCGTCTCCTGACTGAGCCGTACATATTTTTCAAATAGGATCTTCTGCTTTGAACTGATTGGTTTCACCTTTCCCGGCAGCATAGCCTGAAAGCAGCTGATGGCTGTCGACAGTGTCTGCTCTTTCATCCAAAGTGCGAGATCATGCAGTTCAGGCGTGATCAAAGATGATTCATCCAGAACCCGGATGATCTTCTTTACGGAGAAGCCAAGTCTTGCCTTCAGCTGTTCCGGTGTCTCCGCTGTATCCGTACATGATTCCACGAAGCCAACGGCACGGCCATGACCAAAAGGCACTTCTACACGTGCCCCCTGCTCTGCCTGCACATCGCTCAGATAGGCAAAGGTCTGATCCAGTTTTCTGATCGGATGCTCGATCCAGCATTGTATCAGTTTCATTTTATTTACCTGCAGTACATTATAAAGCAAGAATCATTTCTCTGCACTCCGCTTGAAAATGTGACATAATATGAAAATGCAAGGGGAATCTTTCATGAAAAAATGGAAAAGAATCGTTGTTAAAGTCGGCACAAGTACACTGACCTATCCCAGCTGCCGCCTGAATATCCGGCGTATTGAAAAATTGGTCAAAGTGCTCAGCGATATACGCAATTCCGGTACAGAAGTCCTGCTGGTATCCTCCGGAGCCATTGCGATGGGCGTCGGCAAACTTGGTCTCAGCAAACGTCCCAGCGGCTTAGCAGAAAAACAGGCATGCGCTGCGGTCGGTCAGTGCGAACTGATGTACATCTACGATAAACTTTTCAGCGAATACAATCATAACGTAGCTCAGGTACTGCTGACCGGCAGCGATCTGAAGAATCCTGCTCACTTGGAAAATGTCAGAAATACGATTCATAATCTGATCAAACTGGATACGATCCCCGTCTTAAATGAAAATGATACGGTATCTACCGACGAGATCACTTCGATCGGTGATAATGACACATTGGCGGCACTTGTCTGTGAAGCAGCCGATGCCGATCTGCTGATTCTGCTGTCGGATATCGATGGGCTCTACACAGCAGATCCGAATAAAGATAAGAGCGCCGAGATCATTCACCGTGTTTCGCAGATTACGCCAAAGATCCGCAGTCTTGCAGGAGGATCTTCGACTTCTCAAGGCACCGGCGGCATGGCGACCAAAGTCAATGCAGCTGCGATCTGTCTGAAGGATCATATCGATATGGTCATTGCCAACGGCAGCGACCCTTTGATCCTTTATGATATCCTGCAGGGCAAAGAAGCTGGCACACTCTTTTCGAGCAATCTGAAATGACTTCGCTGAAAGAACAATGCCAGCTCGCTAAACGTGCTTCACGTTCGCTCCGCACCTTGTCAATCGAAAAAAGAAATGCTGTCCTAAGAGCTTTCGCTGATAATCTCAGAAAGCACCAGGATGAGATACTGCAGGCAAATCAAATGGATCTGAAAGAAGCTTCTGCCCTGTCTGAAGCTTTTCAGGATCGCCTGATGCTTGATTCAGAGCGCCTGCAGGCAATTGCTGAGGGCGTCGAACAGATTGCAGATCTGGATGATCCGCTGCATAAAGTATTGGAGGACCGTATTCTGTCCTCCGGCATCCACCTTCAGAAGATCACGGTGCCGATGGGCGTGATCGGCATCATCTTTGAATCACGGCCGAATGTATCCGCTGACTGCACTGCCTTATGCTTCAAAGCAGGAAGTGCCTGCGTCTTAAAAGGCGGCAAAGATTCCTATCATTCCTGCTTAGCCATAGTGGCCCAGATGAAAGCGGCGCTTCACCAGTATGGTGCGGATGAAAATGCGGCTGTTCTTGCTGAAAATCCAACTCATGAAGAAACCCAGATCATGATGGAAGACCGTTCTTCGCTCGATCTGCTGATCCCGCGCGGAAATAAAAAACTGATTCAGTCTGTCATTGCACATGCCAAAGTTCCGGTCATTGAAACTGGTGCAGGTGTATGCCATACATATGTTGATGAGAGTGCCAATCTGAATATGGCTCTGCAGATCGCCGTCAATGCAAAATGCTCACGGCCTTCCGTATGCAATGCTATGGAGACACTGCTGGTCCATGAAGGAATTGCGCAGGCCTTCCTGCCGATGCTGTGTGCAGAAATGCAGAAACAAAATGTGATCATTCATGCCGATGAAAAAACACGGCAGATTGTTCCAGGATTGAAAGCAGCCGATGAGGAATCATGGTCAACGGAATACAATCGCCTGGAAATGAATCTCAAAGTTGTTGGATCGGTACAGGAAGCAGTTGACCATATTGAAAAATACGGAACTCATCACAGTGAATGCATTGTTTCAGAAACACCTGAAAATGTACAGTACTTTATGGATGGCTGCGACAGCGCCTGTGTCTACCACAATGCCTCCACAAGATTTACGGATGGATTTGAATTTGGGCTCGGCGGCGAGATTGGCATCAGCACCCAAAAGCTCCATGCCAGAGGTCCCTTGGGCCTAAAAGAATTAACAACATATACATATCACTTAGAAGGAAAAGGAGAAACCAGATGAAGAACAGTAAAAAATATCAATTAGGAATCATTGGCTTAGGACATATGGGATCTGCCATTGCCAGAGGTGCCGTGCGCAAAGAATATATTGAACGCTATCAAGTAGCTGTCTATGATCCGAGCAAGCATGCACAGGCTGACAGTGCGGTCGAAGAATTCGCCTACCTGTCCTCACCTAGAGAGCTTGTCCGGAACAGTCATATTGTTCTGCTTGCCGTCACGCCGCAGAAATTAGATGAAGTATTGGAAGCAATTCATGGTGAAGAGATCGATGTTGTACTGTCGATCGTCACGGGAGCTTCAATCTCCCATCTGCAGAATGCTTTAGGAAATATTCCTGTGATCCGTGCCATGCCGAATACACCGCTGCAGATCAATGAAGGTGCGACTGCCCTATGCATGTCCAAGAACTGCTTAGCTGATGATTATGACTTTGTCTTCCAGCTGTTCGCTTCCATGGGCGTCACCCGGACCATCTCAGAAGAGCAGATGAATGATATCGTTGCTGTACATGGCTCCACTCCTGCCTATGTTTATTACTTCGTTGACTGCATCATCAAGGATGCTGTAAAAAGAGGAATTGATGCGGAATCTGCCAGAGCTCTCTTGGTGCAGACCGTCATCGGGGCTGGCGAGCTGCTGGCCAAGAATGCCGATAAGCCATTGGATGATTTCATCAGTGAAGTAGCTACCGAAGGCGGCACGACAATTGAAGCGGTCAATACTTTGAAAAATGAAAAGATGGATACGATCATTCATGATGCAAATGAGAACTGCATCAAACGTGCAAAAGAACTAGGAAAATAGGACTCGCTCTGAGCCCTGTTTTTTTTCTATGACCATTGGCAGTTCATTCCGTCCTGCCGAACATTTCTTCTTCAAAAGCATCCAATTCTTTTTGCTTTCTGATCACGGTAATTTTTTCAGGATACTTGCGCATGATCTGCTGATACCGCTGTCTTTTTTCTCCAGTACGTCCTTTATACAGGATCCACCATATAAATTCAGCATCCATCTTTTCCATACATCCAGATGCGATGCTTTCACGTGATGTATGGCGATATTGAAAGTATCTGTGCACCGCCCGATAGAGACAGTTCCATCTTGAGAAGTCCATGAACACGATCTTATCGGCGGATGCCATGCGCTCTTTCTGCAGAAAGCTCTTATAATTGCCATCAATGATCCAATTGGATTGAGACATGAACTGCCTCACTATAGAAACCGCTTCATCCCTGTCTCTTTCTTTCCAGCCATTTTCAAACTGAACGGTATCCAAATACAGAAGCGGCAGCTGATACACATCATGCATTTTCTTTGCTAGAGTAGACTTTCCGCTGCCCGAGTATCCGATAACAGCAATTTTCATTCTGTCTCCTTTCAGAAAAAAAAGCTGATTCTGCATCAGCCATTTCATTTAGTGGAGGCTATTCCATCCACTAACATATATCGCTGATGTTTAGATTTGATATTATGCGCTCAACCATTGTATATATGCAAATGTTTGTATGCCATTGAATGCTGTTTATATTGTGCTGTGCGCATATGTTTCACCCAAAATTCACCCAAAAATATTCAAAGAAATTCATCATGTCTATTGACATACTACCTTTAGTATGCTATATTATAAGTACAGAAAGGGGGAACAGATGAATGCCTCAGAAATAATAATAGTCTTGCTAAACTTGATGACAGCGTTAATTAACCTCGTGACGGCAATAACGTTAATCAAACAAGCACGCAAGACCAAATAAGCACCGAGGGAACGAAAGTTCCCTCTCCATCTATTTTATATCACAGCAAAAAGGAGGATGCAAATATGCAGATAATTAACATTATTACACTGGCAATATCAATAGTAGCTTTAACTGTATCGATCATTACACTTTATATGGTTAGAAAAGAGAAATAACATGTCAAAACAAGCAAGTGGAAACTTCGACCAGTCAAAATATCAAAACGATTGGAACAAGAAGAACATGAAACGTGTTTCTGCTGATTACAAAACTGATTTTGTCGAGGAATTCAAAGCCTCCTGTAAGGAATTGGGTCTGTCACAGTCTGATGTAATCAGAGAAGCAATGCGAAAAACAATCGAACGTGCTAAGAAGGTCAGCAAATAATTGCTGGCTTTTCTTATTCAAGACACAAAAAAAGCCATCACCCAAAAGGATGATGGCTAGTTTTTACTTTCCACTGTCAGCGTAATGGTCAGTTGCTTCAGCAGTCTCTGATTTTGCGTCAGAATTATCAGATGATTTATTTTCTGTTGATTCCGTAACGCCAATAACTCCTGGCTCTGTATACGTCAGTGCTCTGTCACTGTCCACAACCCCTGGAGTAGTCGGGTCTGTAACGACTCCTAAAACCGTCAAAAATGCAAACAGCGCGTTGATCACACTCGCCAGCGATTTGTCTAAGCATCCAAAATCCCAGTTATACCCAAACAATGATAGTACAGTCTGAATCAGCAGTAGTGCCGCTGCCACTGCTGCCAGCCAAAATGATTTGTTCTTAATTCTTACTTTCCAATTAATCATGATTCATTCCTCCTTCATCGGTAGTTTCTCTACCTCTTTCATGAGCTTCTCTCCAGTTCCATTGCCACCGCGCTTTCGGTATGGCTTATAGATGTACTCATTTATATTCTCGTATTCTTCGCGCGTGACATAGCCACGCCGAATATACTCCGTTGCCAGTGCATAAATTCTGTCGTGGCCAAGCCCCATGAGCAAATCATGCTTGCTGTCATGGCGCTGGATCATAAACACAAGCAGCCCAGTTACGCCGGAGCTTGTCATCGCAGTGACCAAAGCTATAGCAAGCGTCTGAAAGAATGGGTCCATAGCATCACTTCACTCTGATCTGCTGCCCAGGGTAGATCATATTAGCATCTGCGATTCCGTTAATTGACTGCAGTTTTTGCCATGTCGTTCCATTAGCATCCGCAATACCTGACAATGTGTCGCCGGCTTCGACGGTATAATACTGCTCATCTTCAGTCTGACCAGATACGATCCTATTAACCTTATCCTGGATAGACGCCGCATCATATCCAAGCGTAGAAAGCTTTGTCCAGCGTTCCTCACCGTAGACTCCATTCCACCCGTGAGACCCCTCTACAATATATTGAGCAATCTCATCATCTGTTGGCTTTTCCTCAACAACAGGGTTTTCAACTGGTGCTGGAGCTGCTGGATTTTCTTCAACACATGCATACTTATTCCAAACTCCAAGATCACCATAGAAAGCATTGCAGTCAATGTTTCCATCGTATCCATCAAGCTGGCCAACAGACGTCCACTGCCACATACAATAGAACGGCCACTGACCATTCTCTGGTGTATTGCCAACATTTGTCTGGTCATAGTTTCTATCTGGCTCATTGTCCCGATACTTTGCAATCCATAATCCGTAATTTCCATTAATTACAGATGACCAATCATAGCTGGTAACGATTGATTCAGACATGTAAATAACAGGCTTAACACCTGTTTGCCGATAGACCTCATCAAGCCAGCGTTTTGCCCACGCAACGTCCCACTTGTTCTCTGCCTCCCAGTCAAGGCATGGAATAGCATGGCCAAAGTAATTCTTTGTGTTTTCGACGAAAAAATCTGCTTCTGCGACAGCATCGTTAATAGGACGTGCAAAATGGTAAAATCCTACAGGCTTGCCAAGGGACATTGCCTTTTGAATAAAAGAATCGCAGCATGGATCTACATATCCAATTCCTTCTGTTGATTTTGCAATTACAAAATCAAATTTGATAGCGGATAAATCAATACCGTCCTGCCACTTACTAATGTCAATTCCATTCATTTGTGTCATTTTCTTTCCTCTTTTCTAAATAAAAAACACGCATCACGTGTTTAATGACATTAAGAATTGCTGTCCAGACTAATCAGATCCTGCACTTCTTTTTTCCAATGCTCAGGAACGTCATCAATCGTTATTCTTCCGGCCGAAATCCATCTATAATAAATGTATTTCATTTTTCAGATCCTCCAATCATCTGTGCAAGCTCCATGGCAGCACTTTCAACCTGCGTAACTCTTGCTGTTAGCGTCTGGTTTTCTTCATCCTTGATCTTCTTTTCCTCGTCAGGCGTCCACAAAGTAAATACTAAATCGCCGTTGCCGTTCTGAACGTAGCGTCCTGTGCTAAAGTCAGGATCCTTTTTTAGCTCTTCTCCTTTTTCATCTAAAATCTTCATAATGGATCTTCCTTTCTTTCTTATTAATTTTTATATATTCAGGAAAACATTTAAAAAACAAACAGTCTGTAGTATGAAGAGATTTCCTGTTTGCTTTATATTTTTTTACGCTTCCACACCATCCAAGATATGAATGTACAATATCATCTAGGCTAATCGTTCCAGCACTATACCTTTTTTTAAACTTCTTGAGCTTACGCTTTTCACGCGTAAACGTTTCGACATTAAGCTTTTTGAGGACCTTTCCGGTATTGGTAAGAATGTAGTGTATTTTCAAGAAACTGAATCCATGAGAAAGCTTAACAACTTGTGTTTTCTTATGATTTATAAATATTCCCAAATGCATACACAGTTCCGTTATTTCATTAAGTAATGATTCAAGACGATTTTTACTTTGAGAAATAACATATGTGTCATCCATATATCTGCCATAGAACTTGACTCCCCTTGCATTTTTACAAAATGTATCAATTTCTGACGGATAATAAATACCAGAGCTCTGGCTTACTTGGCTTCCAATGCCAACAGATTTATGCATAAATTTTTCACCAGTCAGCATCGTTTTGCTTATTGACGCATAGTCCAGCGAATTAAACACATTGAACATGCATTTAGCATATTGGTCATCTGACATGTAAGATACATCAACATCAAATGACGACAATATGTTCTTTATTAATGAACGTATACCATCATCTTTTATGTGCTTACATAACAGTTCGTAAAGCTTGTCGTGCCGAATGTTATCAAAATATTTCGAAAAATCTATTAGCAATATATATCCATTGTTAGATTTGTTTTGCTGATAAAAATTATGAAGATGTTTTTCTAGTCTGGATCTCGTAAAGGATATTCCCTTGCCCTTTAAACTAGCACCGTTATCATAAATTAAGTATGGAACAATTGCTGGAGTGATTACATTATCACATAAAGACCTTTGAACTATACGGTCAGAAATGAACATGGATTTAACATCCCTGCATTTCCCTCTTTCATTGATTTTAAACTCATATAGTTTTTTCTGTTTGTACTTTCCTGATTTTAGATCCTGCTGCAAGTGATATGTATTAAGCAAATAATTACACTCATATCGTTGCACGGCTTCTTTCCAAGCCGTTCCTTTTTTTGCCTCAGAAAAAGCTTTTATTAAATTGTTAGCGTTATAAACATCTTCAATATTTTTCATAATAATAAAATAGGCAGTAATAGCATACAGACTTATCTGTTAGCATCTGCCATAATATTTACCAATTAAGGAAGGACATTGTTTCCTTCCGCTTTACCATATCGGCTTATAGCCTACACATAGTATGGCTAGTGGAATCGAGGGCGCAAGTACCACGAATTAGATGCGTTGTTGTTGTTCAAGTTGCCGTTGTTGTTCACGTTCGCAAAATTAGTAGCGACTTTTATAAACAATGCCCTATTTTCTTTCTTTTATTCCCTTAAGGATTTTATTGTCTGATTTTCTCCATCCTTTTAACAATGCGATTTCTCTGTCAACCATTGCAACATATGGCATGTATTTTTCTGCATCGACCGGAAGAATACTAATTACATATTGCATTGATTGTAAAATCTGATAACAGTTGGCTATAGCTCTGTTTTGAAATGCTCTGCGTTGATCATATTCCATCTCACGCGTCGGATAAACACTGTTTGCATATGTTATGTTATTAATCAAAGTGTTCATCTGATCTATTAATATAGTTCGGAAGTGATTTAAAAGCCATGTTGGATATGCTTCTAATACGCTATCATTGACATTGTACTTATCACAAAGCCTTAAAAATTCTTCTCTGTCGGATGCATCGAACTTGTTTACTGCAACATATGCTCGAATGTTTCTTACCTTGTCTCTGATTCCGAAGTCTTTCAAAAGCAGGACAGTAATTGCTTTTCTAAGCTGATATGCATTGTGGAAAAATTCAAGCTTTGACACAGATCTTTTGGATTTTGGTACAGACATTATTTCCTTTCAGCATCAGACCCTACAAGAGGGCCTGATTTAAGATTAACCAAGCAGGAAGCGAGGGCGCAAGTACCACGAACTAGATGCGTCGCTGCCGCCCAAGTCGCCGCCGCTGCCCACGTCCGCAAAACTAGTAGAACATGTAATGTCCTTCAGCCAGTAAACATTTCTGTTGCAAATAAATTCTGGCGCAAGCCTAAACAGCGGGAGCTGCCCGTAAGCAATTCCGACATTATATCCGGTATTAAATCCGCTTAGTCCAAACCCAGGGCATCCAGTAGTTTCTTCTTCTGACATCAGGTTTACTTTAGAGCCATACCATGACCAGCTGCTTGGCAGCTCACCAGAAATTGCATTAGTCAGCAATTCTCTGTTTGTGAGTAAATTTGAGCCAAAGGCTGTCGCTAAGTATCCTGCCCACAGCGGCAACACGCTGGTATACATCTTAGATCCAACATATCCTCCTGCCGTTGTATTTGTATCATTCATTTTGTATTGCCCAAAAGTAGAGTCTGGAACAACAACTGCATGATTTGATACAAATTCTGTGTCTCCACGATGCAGATAAATATTTAAACCTGCAATGCGGAAATCATACGCTGTTCCATTAACTTTTTTGCTGAAATGGTCGCCAATATAAATATCCTTGAATGACCCGTTTTTAATATTCTGATAGAAGGAGCCATCATTTACAGATGCAGATATATCCTTACCTCTAAACACTCCATTGTGAGATCCAGCATTTGGATAAACAAGCGGAGCAATTAATTCAGACGATGCTTTCTCAGCCACACATAGTTCATTTAGGGCCGCAACTGCAGATGATTTGTCATCTGTCTGCAAAAGAGAAATGTCCCCTGACATTGCTTTGCGTAACGATCCAATAGTCAATTTCTTGACTCCGGATCCATCGTTCATACGGATAATAATGACATCACTGTCTGATCCAACTAAATCAGCGGCTGTTAAATCATTAATCTTCTTGGTAACAATTGAAATTTCTGCCATATGTATCTCCTATTCTGTTTTGTATTTCCACTCTGCTAAAATTGCGTTTCCGTCATCATCAACGATTAGGTTTCCAACGTCATCGGTTATTGGAACGGACATATCATTATTAAGAACCATTGATTCCATCAGCGATAGCCTTGTGTCTAACTCTGTAGTTGTTTCAACAAGCTTTGCTGCAACATCTTCAGACATTTTTCCAACAACTTCTGCAAACCACTTATCAAATGCAGACTGCCTTTCGGAATACCACGTTTCATAGTCTTTTTCACGATTGTCTTTCCAAGCTGTTAACACTGTCTTTTCACCGGAAAACCATGTAGTAATATCAGCAGCCGTATCATTCTTAAATGAGCTGAAATAATCAGCAAATTGTTTCGCAAACTGCGAAAAATCCATTTCTTTGACAGTAGCTGTGACAATGCCGCAGTCTGCAGATGACCGTGTATCAGTTATATCTTGCTGATTTATCTTTATAGCTCCGGCTTTAACTGATATGTTTGCCAATCGGAGATCATAAATGCCATTCGACCTAACAATATCAGGTGGGACAGGCTGTGAAGAACTGCTGCCCTCAGCCACTATCAGCTTGCACATCCGATTTGTATCGTCTCTCCGTAGCATTACTGAGTCGATCCTATCGATCGTGCCAGAAGCAGCTGATATTCCTAGGATTGTGGCATCATCAGAAACAGCGACTTTTCCATCAATATCAGAATATCCAGCACTTACAGAGACCTGCATTCCACCTGCAGCTGTCACTTCAAAATTTCCGGTAAATACTCCTGTTGTAAAAAATCTTTTAAGCCAGTCTTCCATTGATGATGCATCATATGTCCTGTCGCCATTATTTGAGTTATAAAAAAAGGATTTAATGCTCATTAATCATCACTCCAATCTATTTTGTCTGGAAGCGGATCTCCAAATGTTGGCTGAACATACATAATTTCATGCTCCCAGACTTCTGTAATTCCAGTTATTCGCTTGTCGATTGACATGTTCCACTTTGTTTTTTTGATCGTAACCAAATCGCCCAGATCATAATCCTGTCTATAGTGAAAATTTATGTCTGCCATAACACTCGATTCAAAAGACTCGCTTGTCCTGTTCTCAGCCAGTTTTTCATTTCCTCTCTGGATTAGAAGATTTTTATAATCAGCATCACTCAGGTCTCCTTTTTGAATGTCTTTTGCGTCTACGAACAGTTCACGCAGTCCAAGACCGGATCCTGATCCAATTGTTACATAAGCGCGAGACTGGCCTTCACCTTCACCGCCAATAATAGCAAGTGTACGCAAGTTTGTATCACTGTAGTCATATTTAGGATCAGATACATTGCCATAATCCTCAGAAAAAATAACACGTCCATTAGTTGACTGATGAACAGTATGATCAATACCAGAGTATGTCTGAAATATTATTTTCTTGTTTTGAAAGTCAGGTAAGAATCTGAAACCTATGTTGCTGCATAAAGCAAGCTTTTCTTCATACATCAGCAAGTTTTTGTAGGTTGCCTGGAATGATACAGTTTGTGCAAATCCATTTGCCTTTCCAAGTTCAACCAGCGGAATAGATGTTGCTGATGATAACAGACTACGCATCGCATTCTCTACAGTACCATTATAGTTTACAGTTCCTTTGATCAGCCTGCGGTCCATATAGCTGCTCAAAAACCGTCCAGAAACAGTCATGGTGTTCTCATCCATTGATATTGATTCAACCACTCCTGCTTCTTTTGACCCGCTCTTCGATATAATATTTTGATGATTCAGCATTTTAATATTTTCACTGGTATTCGGAACATGCAGTTCAAATGTTCCAGGCTCAAAATATTTCCTGTTCCACAACAAACTGGTAGAACTATCTATTTGCCCAATTCGCTGCAATTCGGGCGTATAAACATGTATTTCCATAAAGCTAAACCCCCAAATAACGCAATCTATAAGACACTGATAGGTTAATATTTGACTGCCCTTGATCAGCATCATATTTAAGCGAATTTTTGCCGTGCACAAGCTGAATAAAGTCAGAATTTTCATCCAGGTATTCATTTACATTTGTGGAAACACCATTTCTGATTAAATATATATTTTTGTTGTTCGTTCCTGTAGTAAATACTAGGCTGTCTCCAACGTGCATTTCGAAAGGATTGGTATTTGTGCCAACTTTAATGAATATTCCTTGTTCAACGTGATACAACGCAGGATTTATTACTGTACCATCGACGGTCATAACAGCCTTAATACCAATGTAGTCAGCTGCAGAATCATTGTCGATCGTTTTGATTGACGATTTAATACGTTTCCCAAATTCTTCTTTACTGTCCAAAAACTGATGAGGAAATGAAAACATAGCTTGCCAGCCGGCCATTTCCACTGTTATATCACTGAGATCCTTAAAAAATGGATCGGTGCATATCAGAGAGATGGAAAAGTGGCGAACGACACCAGTATTGTCTATATTGATAGATTCTACTCTGTATTCTATTTCACGTATTTCATCATCCTCATAATATTTTAACGTCCCAACTGATTTCGGTTTAAAAACCACATATAAATTGTTTCTAGCCTTAACGTAGTTTCTGTCTATAAAGCCCTTAACAACAATGTTTTTTGTTTTTGTAGTTGATCCCTGATAAACGGATCCATCTGTCATAGTGTTGTCAGACGATGATATGTTATTGCTAACGGTGTAAGCTCCGTCGAGCTCCTCCAAAAAATACTCGGCAGTCGCTGTCGACGTGAAATCAATTGATACGTCGTTTTCATTTTTGCAGTTAACTCTAATCGACATTTTTCTATCCTACTTTCGTATTTTTTGGATAATAAGCTGTGTTGCTTGACGCGTTAGCCTAGCAGACTCGGATGGATCGAGTGACTTTGGAGAATAATATGCATTGTTCTGCACAAATCCTCCTTGCCCTTCTGCAGTGGATCCAGACTGGACAACAATTCTTGTCGCGTCTATTGCCTCGGCTACATAATCATGCAAATTATTGTAAAACTCGTTAAGCGGTAAAACACCTTCTGGTCCAGCTTCTCCGCCAGCTTTGAGACTGCTGCCGCCTAATCCAAATATAGTTGGAGCAGTTAAAATAGCACCCTTTGCATACCAATCAATCCCAATTGATGGCCATGATCCAGAAAACATATCTGTAATCTGCCAATCTGGCGGATCCATCGAAAAATGCGGCAGTGGGATTGACGGCCAATGCCAATCAAAGTTAAACAGTCCTTTGATCCAATCGATTGCTCCAGAAAACGTGTCTTCTATACCACTCCAAATTCCTTCGACCGGAGACGCAACCGCATTCCATATTCCTGAAAAGAAATCAGAAACGCCATTCCAGACGGATGAAATAACATCCCAGGCTCCAGTTGCGAACGACGATATTGCATCCCAAATAGGCGATGCAACAGCAGATATGCCATTAAACAATGCCTCGAAAAATGGAGATGCAAAGTCCCACACAGCCTTAACCGTATTCCAGCACGTAGTTATTACAGATCCAATAATTGCGAATACAATTCCTACTGTTAAATTTATTGCTTTAAACATTCCATCAAAGAATGGAGCGCAAGCACTCCAAATTGAAGAAACAGTATTCCACACAGCCACAATCGCATTCTGAATATATGGCCATACTGTTGACACTACATTCCATATAACTTGAAACATCTTCTTAAAAAATGGAGCACAAGTATTCCAGATTCCAGAAACTACATTCCAGACAGATGTAATTATGCTTTGAATATATGGCCATACTACGGCAGCCGTTTGCTGTATTACATGAAACGCTTTAGTAACCATGTTTCGGAACCATTCGCAGTTATTCCAAAGATAGATTACTGCAGCAGTGGCAGCGGCAATAGCAAGAACTGTAATGCTGATTGGGCTGGAAAGAAGTGATATTCCTGCTTTTAAATTTCCAACCCATCCTGTTACCTTTTTTACTGCTAGCAATACAGGTCCAACTGCGGCTGCAACGAGTGCTATCTGTACAATCGTCTTTTTCATATCAGGCGAAAGCTTTTCAAACCAGTTAGCAGTGTCTTTTGCAAATCCAGCGACAGATGAGAGCATTGGAGCAACAGTTTCTCCAATTGCCGATCCTATGGCAGCGAATGCTTCCTTAACAGCATTTCCTGCTGTTGTCAGAGCGTCAATTCCATCAATCGTTCCTTTATATGTATCGTCTACTGTCGACCCATAGTCACTTAATGTTGTTCCCAAATCGGACAGATTAATCTTGCCAGCCTTAGCTGCATTGACAAACGCAAGTCCGGCTTTTGATCCAAAAATATCGTATGCTTCAGCAGTAGCTGATGAACTTGTTGAAGAATCCTGCAGTTTGCTGATAAGGTCATTGAGACCTTCGCTCATGCTCTTTCCTTCTTTTGAATAATTAGATGCCGCTTTCTTCAGACCAGTAAGCATCTGATCTGCGTTAAGACCATTCTGCTCGAATTTTCCGATCATAACAGCAGCATCGGATGCAGATAGGCCCATTTCCTGGAACGTAGCTCCATTCGTCTGAATGGAATTCATCAAATCGTCTACAGACACTCCAGTTTTCTGCGATACAGATGTAAACAGTCCTAATAGATTGCCTGCATCGGATACATCCATGTTGTACTGGCTAAGAATCTTTTGCGTATTACCAATTGATCCATTTAGATCTGTATTGTTAACCTTTGCAAATTCAATAAATTGCTTTGACACAGACTTGAGCGCATCACCTGTTAGTCCAAAACGAGTGTTGACTTCACCAACAGCAGTTCCGGCTTCTTCAAATCCAGTAGGGATCTCCGTTGCAATGTTTTTTGCAACATCTTCAAGGCCCTCCAGAGCATCGCCAGAAGCTCCTGTTTTTTCAACGATGATATCCATTCCATCATCGACTGACTTAAAAGATGCAACACCTGCAACACCGGCTGCAACAATTGGAGCAGTTACTCCTTTTGTCAGTGCTGTTCCAGTTTTCCCAGCATCTTCCGATACTTTTTTAGCTGATTCAGAAAACTTGTTCCATTTTGAGTTAGAACTATCAATTTCTTTTTGGAGCTTTGTGATCTCATTCTTTGTGCTCTGAATAGATGCAGAAACGGTCCCCATTGCTTGTGAAGATACTTTTCCGCCCTTTGCAGATATGTCCTGAAGCTTTTGCTGTTCCTGATTCAATATGCTCAATTTATCTTTTGATTTTTGAATAGCAGATGCGAGCAACTCCTGCTTTTGCTTGACCAATTCAGTATTCTTTGGATCCAGTTTTAACGCTGCATTGACAGCCTTTAACTGTGACTGAATACTTTTTGACTCAGACTCAACTTGTTTCAATGCTTTTGACAGCTCCGTTGTGTCTCCGCCAAATTTAACTGTAATTCCCTTCACTTTGTCAGACATTGTTGCTCTCCTTTCTACTATTTTTTACTTTTTTGAAATGGGATCTTATGCTTTCTCTATCCGGTTCTGTTTGACCCAATCTCCAGCAATTTTCCAAATATTCACGTCCTTGATCCGATTCATTTAGCTCTCTGATGTATGCATCACGTGCTAAATATAAAAAATCATCAATTTGCATTGTCTGAATCTGCACTAGATTCAGCCCTGTATAATCAATGACAAGCTTTTCAAGCTGAGTATTTTCTTTGTATATAATTTGATGCTCTGATTCAGGCTGTATCCCCCCTGGATAGTAGGGGATTGTTAGTTTGGGTCATTCTGGAGTGATGATATAAATGTACTGAATTCTGTAATGAATGACATCGACTCTTCAAGATCGTAGTCATCAAAATCAGAACGTTTCAAAACAACTCGTTCCATGTTGTTGTTGATAATCGAGCAGCAAATAGAATGGATCTCATCCATCTGAAGATCAATGTCTAATCCGCTGTTTTGCTCACCAGTAATTTTTGCCATTGCATCAAACACCTCTTTGGTCGGCATTTTTACAGTAAGACTTCTGTTATCTTTCAATGTGACTTTCCAGTAGCGCCGTTTGATATTGTTAAAATTAAAGCTCATTGCCATAGTTTTCTCCTATTTCAAAAAAGGCAGAGTATTTCCCTGCCTTATTTTCCACTTAAATCCTACTTAGTTTCTTCCTGATACGTAATAAGGGTTCCGTTTTCGTCCTGTGGAGCTGCCTTAAACTCAGCGTCACAAGTTGTTTCCTTAGCTGGATCAAACTTAAGTGAGAATCCTGATTCACTAGATCCGGCAATCATAACCCAAATGTCTCCGTCAATAGCGTCTACATGGTGCAAGCAAATAGCATATGTCTGACCTTTGTAGTTTTTAATTCCACCAACTTTGACAACTCTGAGCTTTTTATCTGCGTCAGTTGTGACTGTTGCGGTATCTGATAAATACTTAATCTTGTTTCCATTCCACGTGCAGATTCCTGTTTTAAGAGTAACCTCTTCTTTTGTAAGGATCTTTTTAACAACAATCCCACGATCATCCTCTGCTGTGTAATAGGTCGGCTTATAATCGATTGATGCTCCTCCAGAGATATATGCCAAACGGTTCTCGTCCTTACACAAGTCCTCAATCGTTGGCAGTGCTCCATCGGCTAAAAGTTTAATGTACACATCAGCCGATCCTAAAATAATACGTTCATCATTTGCAGCCATTATTGTCATCCTTTCTTCGCATAAAGCGATATATCATAAGTTGTCTGATACATTTTTTCAGTATCTAGCCAATCTCTAGTACGTCTGTAGTTGAGCCCTTTTGACACAATACAGTTTTCAATCAATGCCTCATTAGCAAAATCTATTTTTTCTGCAGCCCACAGAATAGTGATGTCAGTGCTCGCCAATAGATCTGGATGGTCATCAGCTCCAAATGTAGATACGTCTTCTGTGTATATTCCATATGGCAGAGTAGGCTTGATATTGTTATTTTTTTTGATGTTTAATCCTGCTAGCTTCAATAAATCGTATAAACTAGACACCTTTTTCAATCCTCTCTTTCATGTTTTTATAGAATTCTTCTTCATTCTTTTTCGTAGGCTCTGTGAGAAAATCTTCCTTTTTCGTCATATGTCCATTCCTTGTCATATGTCCGTTGATCAGAAGATGAGTAAGCCTATAATCTGGAGCTTTAACATACCATTGCCAGCCAACTTCCAGCGGATTCGTGCTGATTTCTTTCATAGCAATATGTTTTGCGTATTTCCCTGACCTTTTACTGTTTTTTGCTTCCCTAGGCGCGGCAGATTTAGTTTCATCAACTAAATTTTGTGCTGATTTCTTCGCTTCTTCGGATGCAATCTTTCTGACCAGTGGTTCTTGACCACCCATTAGTTTCATAAATTCGTCAGAGAATTGATCTGCTGTAATAGAATTAGGCATAGAGTTTTCTCACAACGAGTTTAATAAACTGATGCCTATACTCGATGTCATCATATGATTTGATATCATAAACATTTCCGCCAATCATTGCTCTGTAAATCTGCGTATTGCCATCGAGCTTTGACATTGCACTTGAGTATCGAAACTTGAGCGTAATCATGTCCGAAGAAAATTCAGAACCAGCAATAGAATATTCGCTATTACCGGTTCTGTTTTCACTAACGGTATGAAACGTTTTGTAAAGGCTCCAGTCTTCTGTGTCGGGATCCTGTTTTTGTATGTTAACTCGTAGCATCAGATTCACCTCTAAGATCATTTCTCACTTGATCTAACATTGATTTGACTATTTCTTTGATACGAGCAGTTGCTTGGTCAGACCTAGCATTCCCGTGAGAATATAAATCATCTGCTAAGATCAGCTGAGCCTCTTTGACGCGGTAGTCATCATCTGGATAGTCAGCTGATACTGCAGATTTGGCGTATTCATCCGTAACCTTAATTAGAGCATTTAAACGTTTAACGGTTTTAATGTCATCCGGATCTTCTGACCCTTCATCTATATCAAGGACGATGTAATTAGCCAGTTCGTCAATTGTCAGCATAGTATCCTCCTATCATTTAGGCTGTTGTTGTAGACGAGTTAGCAAACGATACATACTCATACGCAGTATCATCTGTTTTTACCAGATCGAATCCTTCAATGACTCTCATGCAGTTGCTATTCTTGCCGAACATATACTGATCAGACGTAGCATATTCGAGATTTTTATAAAGCTTCATTGTAACAGCAGCCTTTTCAGATCCTACAAACATAGGAGCATGAGTAGCATCAATCATCGGCAATTCTGCATCACTAATTACAAATACATTCATTCCATTAAACATTTTAACGGATGCATCGGTAGGGTTCGGCTGCAGAATTGGTCTGCCATCCTTAAATTCTTCATCATCAAGCATCGCAAATCCTGTAGAATTTGTAACAATGTTTCCATCGATCTTAACAGCTGGATCAAGATCCTTGTTCATAGCCTTCTTCAGTGCTTTCCAGCCAGTGCAAGCAACAGCCGTTTTTCCATCTTTCAGAGTAGCAATGATCTTAGCATTCTCTGTGAGGACTGCGTTTTTAACAAACCAACGATTTAAGTAAGCAATAAGCTCGACCTGTTCTGCGCCAAGTAAGATATTTCCAATCGGAATCAGTTTGCCATAATGCTTGATGGACCATTTAACATTTTTGAGCTTTGGAGCCTCTTTAGAGTCCAGGTCACCACCATCTTCAAATTCAACCAGACCAGTAAACGTTCCAGTGGAGTCTTCTACTGCAGCAGTTCCGGTCAGTGCTAATGTTGTTTCAACATTGATAATGTCGCGTAGCTGAACATATGATTTCCGCAGCTCATTGATCTTGTTGCTAATTTCTGTTGGTACAATAGCATTCAGACCATCATCTGACGCAGACCAGTTCATTGACTTACGCTCAGTTTCCGTAAGGTCCTTATGCGACAGATACTTTGCCATAACAACCCATGGATTGCATTCCTGTCCTTTAGTTGCCTTATTCTCCTTTTCTTCAATCTGTTCATCTGTTGGTGCATTTGCTTCAGCTGTGTAGATGGCTTTCTCTACAGCGTATGCTTTTGCACTTTCGTTGTAGGCATCCATTTCCTTCTGAGCCTCATCAGCCTTTGACTGATCGCTCAGGCCCTTTGCTGCGTCCAAATGCTTCTGCATTGCGGCCAGCAGCTCGCGCATTTTCTTGTTCATCTAGTTTTTTTCCTCCTTACTTTCCGAACAAAAAGCCGACTCATTTAATAAGTCGACTCTTGCCTGTGCGATTTCGACCGCCAGGCTTATATCATCAGATTTTCCATTAGGCTCTTCTGCCTGTTTTTCGACTGGCTGTTGCTCTTCGCCTTCGCTTTCTGGATCATCTGCGATATCCTTTTTCATTGCTTCTAAGCTTTTAGTTACTCCAGCTGTTTTAACAGCCGGAACAGTGACTAAAGATACTTCATACGCATCTTCAATGTTGTCTATCATAAACGTGCACGTCTTTCCGTCATACACTCTTCCAGGGAAATGCTTGCATATTCCATCGTTCATGTTGTCTACTCCGCAAATGCTGCAGACAAGAGATTTGCATGAGAACCCAACACTGCATTCCTTTTTGATACCTGCCTGGATCTCCGAAATAAGATCCTTGTTGCTGTCTGTCCGCACCATATACAGCTTTGCAACTAGCGTTTTTACAGGATTGCCTTGCTCGTTCAGCTCTGAATCAGACTCATCAATCTGTGTGTCATAAATACGTGCAACTTCATTGTCTACGTCGGTCCAGTCATGGTTTTTGATCAGTGGCCGTCCAATAAATGCATTTGATAATGCAGTGAGACTATCGTCCGACATGCTTTCATACTGCCGATCAACACAATTGTTCTCCATTGCTAGCTTAAAAGTAAATACATCTTCAGCAGTTAAGTCCTTCATTGTATAACTATTAATTTTCTTCAAATCATCCTTTGTAATCTTCAATGTCTTAATCAATGCAGATTTTTCAATTGTGCTATTTGCAACTACTTTTTTTACATGACCGCTCATTATTTATCTCCTTTATATTGGCTGCCAACTGATGCAAGCGGAATCGTTGCTCCATTGCCAATCAGCTGATCTCCACCATCCTTGTGTGGCAGGTCCAGATAGTCTCTAGCTTCATTCGGCGTCAGCACGAACGATCCAACCGCAGATACTAAATACTCCATCTGCGACTTAGAATCAGCTCTCAGCACACTGTTGACATTGAACTTTGGCCGGAACCCATTTGCCATCTGCTCTGATGTTATCAATTTATATTCAATCTCTTCTTCGTACTGCTTTAAGATATAAAGCAATGTATCTGTATAGAATGCCAGGTTTTGTGCTTCAACTGACGAGTATGAACTCTTAGACAAATCGTTAACTTGATATGGCTTAATGCCAAAGGCAGCGCAGATCTGTGACGCAGTATATTCTTTTATTTCCAAGAACTGGCTGTCAGCCAGCTTGTTCTGTGCCAGCGCCTGGATGCTGACTCCCTGTGGCAGCGGAATAAGTGTTTTGACGCTCGCCCTTCCCGTTGCATATTTTTCAATTTTAGACAGCATCAAGCGTTCCTGCTCATCACTCAAATCAGACGTATAAGTGACAACATTATGAGCAGACATTCCATTTTCATAGGAATCATTGACTACCTTCTGCGCATTAATATTTCCTTTGATCGAGCTCGCCAATTGTTCTTGAACTGATAGCCCAACAATGCCGTCAAACGTTGTTGCGGTCTTAAAATGGAGTATCTGTTCTGACCCAAACTTATATCTTTTGCCGCCAACGTTGTAAATATACCAAATGTCAGGAACATTACTAAGCAGTTTTTGATCATCGTAATAGATCTGGACCTGCTGTGATGGCAAGATCCACAATTGCATCGTCTTACCGGCTCCTGTTATTAAACAGTACGCATTTCCGTAATGGCTTCGATTGATTTCGACTGTAGACCAGAATGTTGATGCGGTCATATATGGATTTGGCCTAGTTTTCAGGACTCTGTATAAAGGATCTTCATACGCTTCTCTTGATCCTTGTCCTGGAATGTTTTGAATCAGTTTAAGTGGAAGTTTGCCGACTGATTCTGAAAGAATCTTAAGGCATGCAAAATATGTTGCTTCAGACAATGCAGATTTATCTGTATCTGCAATCCCTAAGAACTCCATCCAGCTCTGCATAGAGTCAGAGACAACTGATGCAGATTTTGACTTATTTCCATGTATTAAATTGCTTATCTTTTTTCGCAGTCCCATAAGCCCTCCTATATATCCATGTTTAAGAAACGTTCCAGTGAACTAGCTGCATTCACTTTCGCTTTTCCTAATTTCAAATATGCTGTATGTGCATCTACCCAGGCATCGTCTGGATCAATACGCCGTGTTCGCGCATTAGGCATTTTGTCTATCTTGATTTCATCAAAACTATTCGCAACTGTAATCGCATTAACCACAGACCAGCGGAACAGTTGCTGATCAGCGTTATATTTAACCTTCCCACTTTTAACAAGAAGCTGAATATCTACGGTGGCATCGTTAAGAAATCTGCAGCTCTGCTTTATCTCCAACAGCGGACACCCAAATGATTCGAGATCTTTCATAACGCCATCGGCATTATGCGGATCAAAACCGATTGCTGACAGTTTGAATCCATATGTTGATATTAGGTCCCGCAGCATTTTGAAGATGAAACTGTAATCATTTTTAAAATCGGTCTCTCCACCTGTAACAGTTATCTGACCGGACTCTTCCCATATATCATACGGAGCAACGTCAGACCGTATATGTTCTTCCAGGCGGCCCCTTGGCATCCAACTATGAGACCATTCATAGAATGTCCCATCAGTCTGTGGAAACTCAATATGAATAGAAGTAAGGTCTCCTCCGCTCGAAAAATCCAAGCCAAGATATCCTTCGTTTCCACGCATATCTTCTAATTTTAAATCACACGCCGAGTGTTCGAAGGCGGATGAATCAACGAACTTACGGTCAAACTCTTCTGACCATAGATTAAGATTTTTCTGGAAATAGTCAGAAAGATCAGATCCTCCGACCTGCCGTGCAGAGTTCATTGCGCCAACCAAGTTACCCATGCCTTCCTTTGTAGTGCTCAAATAAGGATTGGCTTTCCAAAATAAATTTTTGTCAAATCTATCGTCGCCTTCATCCAAACAATAAATATCTACAAAAAAATCATCTAGCTTAGCTGATCCTGTCAGGACTCCAATTGCTAGCTTATCCATGTCGTGGCAAAAGCTGTTCTTTTGTTTTCCTCGCGTTGTAATCATTGATATCAATGTTTCCGGCAATGCCATTGTCCCGTTGTAAAGCGCTTTGTAGACACTGTTGTCTGGGTGCTGATGTAGTTCATCGATTGATGCATATATTGATCTAAATCCATCATCAAGACCGCCCTCTTTGGACAGTGCTTCAATCGTGCAGTTTGTATCTTTGCTTATAATCGTCGCAATGTAGTCCTTTATTGTAAATCTGGATAACAGATCAGGATCGCCTTTAATGAAGTTTGACATTTCGGTCCAGGCTAATTTTGCCTGGCGCTTTTTTGTTGCTGCAGTAAATAGTTTTCCTTCGTTGTAACCGCAAAACGCTGAAATATAAACTCCCATGATTCCGTTTTCCATGGTCTTACCATTTTGCCGTGCCATAGATTTGTACGAACGCCTGAAACGTCTGTTATTGCGCTTATCCATCCATCCAAAACGTGATCCAATATCAAACGCTTGGCTTGGCAGCAGTTTCAGAGGCCTAGGAGCGCTCCCTTCAATGAGAGTAAGCTCATTCGCAAATGTTAAAATTCGATTGCTCATCTTTCTGTCCCAGTGGTATGGAAGATCTTTCGTATCTTGCATATTGAGATCATCTAAGTGTCGTTTGCAGCTCAAATAATGGTATCTATTAGACGGTATTTTGCAATCAACGACATCCTTTGCATATGCAGTAACTGGATCAGTGCGATACAACGAACTTGTCAAACTTGTTTACCTTTTTTTCAGTATCAAGGACTGGATCTACGCTTGGCACTGATAGCCTGTTGCGAGACTCTGGAGACATTCCAAGCGCATTCTGCGTGGCCCGCATTTGCTTGAAATAGCGGTCCTGCAGCCGCGATATTTTGCCATATGCATCAGATGTTACGGACAGTTCATTCATTTGCGCCGATACTTTATAGTAATTGTCCCTGGATATGACATATGAAGCTATTGTGTCTACATCAAGTGCTGACACAAGACCAACTTTTGCCTGCAATGCAACTACAACATCAAATTCTTTTCTCTGATCACTCGTTAAATAGTCAGGTGGTTCAATTGCATTTTTCAGTGCCTTAACTCGCGTTTTCACTGCTTTTTTTGCCTGGATTTGAGCTTTTGATAGATGTTTTTTTGTCTTCTCAACAGCAACTGTTTTTGCTGGCATATGTCCTCCTTATCCTAATCTGGGATATTTCTGATCGGGGAGCCTTTACACGTTGTCCTCATGTGCGCCGTTCTTCCACGGCGCCTAAAACTTTTCAACATACCCCCCTGGTTTCCCACAGTGGTCTTGCTGATACATGTCATATTCTTTGAAGTACGGCTTTCTCCGCCCATGCCGAATATCATGGTGGCCATGGCACAATCCTATTAAGTTATCCTGGTCAAGACGGCCGAAGAACGACATAGATATAGGCACTATATGGTGAATCTCTGTAGCTGGGTTGACGTCTTTCTTGTTTCTCAGCCCAAGCCTGTACTCGTTCAGGCAGTCAATGCACCAGCCGCCGTGCAAATGGTAGTACCTTGACTTTGCTAGCCGCCAATCATTCGAGTTGTAAAAGGATTTAGCACCTGGATCTACATGCCTCTTCCATTCCTTTCTTCTCGATACATTGTCTGCAGCATACTTCTTTGCGCAAGCCTTACAGTATCTCTGACCATAAGGTATCGGCTTTCCACATTTTGCACAGAGCTTAAGCATTACCTATATTGTCCTCCAGACATATTGTCTGTTTATATTCTTGCAGCGGTAGAGGGGGAAATCATATATGACAGGTTTAACCGCTGCCGTAAGAAAAAGGACGCAGATCTCTCTGTGCCTTTTCTTCAACTCTAATAATATCTTTTATATGGCCGGTAACAAGAGTACAAATGTGTGCATCAACGGACATTTGCGGTCATTTACGGACATATGTGTGCATATGTAGGCAAAAGCGGACATTTGCGGCAATAAAAAATGCTAACCCATAAGGGAAAGCATTAGCTTAAATCCTTCATAAACTTGTTGAACTTACGGCGGCTGTGGCTCCCATCACCGCCTGAATACATTGCATAGTCGACCTCTGCCCATGTCATGCCGCTAATATAATGATACCTGATGATTGCCGTAACATCGTGGTTATCAACTGTGATAAGCCAATCCTCTATCTCTTTTGCTTGGTTTGCCAGTGCGTCAATCTCTTGATCAACTTTAAATTTTAAATCAAGTATTCTGTCTGCCGCCTTTGCAGTAGGATCTCCTGGAGTTGAGGAATGAGACTCACTGGATGTTGGACTTTTAATTGGCCTGTATAGTGTCTTGATCTGAAGCTGAAGAGCATTTATCTCTTTAACAAGTCCAACATATGATTCCAGTTTTTCTTTGGTCATGCTATCCCCTTTTCTTGCACTTAATATCTATCATCTAAAACTGCATGTTCTGTAATGCATTTGACAGATTCCTTGATAGATCCATCATCACGTTTTTAATCACATGATAGGTTTCATATATAGCATTTAACATATCATCAAAATCAATATCTGCTATTGGAGAACGGCTATACAACTTGGCAGCAGATCTTTGCATCATATAGTATCTATATTCATTTTCGGTAATATGTTTCCATCTGCAATACCTATACATTTTGTTTCGTTTGACTCGGTTATGAACATGCTTTTTGTGTGTCATTTCTTACCCTTCCAATGTACCAAATCATGCAACAGAACTACAGTTAAGTAACATCTTTTGCATCTGCTGATTGTTTGTATTTATCGCTTAACAACAATCGTTTATAACAATCTTCTAATATTTCATTTAACATAACTAACTATGTTAAACGTTTTTGAAATTATCGAATCCATATAGGATACTTTCGCGGATCTTCATCACCTCTTCTTCTTCAAGGCAAATGTACCTCGCAGTAATAATTGGATCCGAATGCTGCATCACTCTCATTACTTTGAAGATATCGTGTGTGTCATCGTACAGCCATCTAGCAAACGATTTGCGGAGGCTGTACGCACCAACGTTATACTTAATGCCAGCCTCATCAGCAAGGCCCTTAACAATGCGCCATGCCTGTTCACGCGTCAGCGGCTTGTTTGCAGAGTCGATCCGTGTCCTGAATATGTACTCGTCTTTTGTAAACTTATATTTGTTTGAGAAATCATTCAGCAGTTTGTAGATCTCTGGTTTGAGCTCATAGTTCTGAGTCTTTCCAGTCTTGTGCTCGCGAACATAGAACTTGCCTCCTGCATACAAACGAGGAGTTATCTCCAGAACTGTTGTCGTTCTGCAGCCCATGTTCACTCCCACCATCAGGATCAGATAATTTCTTTCCCATCGATACTCATTGTTAGATCCTTTCTTAGCCTTCTGCAGATGAACAAGGCAGGCTCTCTGCACCTTTTCAAAATCAGCTCTTGTGAGATACCACATAGTCTGCTTGCCCATCTTAGTTGACGTTTTGCGCTGATAATCATCATTTGGATTATCTAATCGTTTTGGCATTCCCTTAGGCACAGTTTTTGTTTTGGCAGCCTTTTTGGATCCATTGTATTTACTCATTTTGTTCATACCTTTCGGGCAGCGGCATCCAAGCAACTACCTTTTCGTATACTGGAAATATGTTGTCATCATAATCTATGAATTCCGAATACTCATACCAGCTTTCAGGAATATATAGGCCATCTTCTTTTTCTATCCAGTCTATTCCTTCCCATCCGAAGATTGTTTTATTTTCGGAAACATTTCCATCTTCATACATTGCAGTTATGACGTTTCCTCCATCAGTGCAAGCGAGGACTCTTGTTTCCGGTTTCGGTTTAGCTGCATTGACACTGATCCACTCAGACTTCATTGTTATTCCTTCCAGCCGCATGAACATCAAATAAGTCCCACGTTCCGTCTAACATCTCCTTTTCAACATCAGACATTTGATATCCAAATTCGCAGAGCATAGCATACATTTCTGTATCGCCATCATCTTTTCGATATGTATATCCATTGTATAAACTCGTGCAGATCATAACTGAGTTAATATCATACGTTGAAAATAGCATTGCTATCATCAAATTATTTACTGGTTTTGATGCAATTGCATCATCAGTTCTTCCATCGTACTGTCCTTCGTTTCCAACAATTTCCGCAAATATATTTTCGTCCGGTAAACTCTGATGTATCGATCTATTCAAAATCCGACGCATCATAATATTGCTTACCTGAATGTTTGACCTATTGAAATACTCTTTGCAGAACTTGATTCTTAAATCAGCAGCAATTTTAAATGCTTCATCCATTTTGCTTACACGTTCTTTTTCTCGCTCAACGTCTTTTTTTGATACTTTACTCTGGTGGCTGCTGCTCTGGCTTTTTTCTTCTCCGCTATAAAGGTATACAGTTCCAACTTCACCAGCAAAATAGAAATACTTTCCCTTGCTTTTAGGAAGCTTGATATTTTCATCACTGCAGATTTCTTTTCCTTCACCCCAACGCCGTTTGCCAGGCTTTGCGCCTAATTCTTCCTTTAAGATTTTGATGATTGCTTCCTTCTTTGGCTTCCACTCTTGCTTCTTCAGCGCATAATCAATCTCATAGTCAAAGTTGTATGATCCAAAAGACTTAGCACATTTTTCTTTGTCATTTTCATCATCAATTTTTGCTAGCTGAATCAGCTGATCAATAGTTGCTCCGTGAGCATATGCTCTCTTGACCATATCTGCGCCAACTTTCATTGCCTTCCTGTGCTTGATAACAGTTGCCTTGCTTAATCCTACCTTAGAAGCAACTTCGCTCTCTGTGAGCCCTAGATTAAGCGCCTGTTGGATGCCAGATGTTTCTTCAAATTTTGTCAGATTATTGCGCTGCATGTTTTCCGTAAGCATTGTCGTCATCTGGTCTGCTTCGGACATCTGCATGATCTCGCATGGGACCTCTGTAAGACCAGCTTCGCGAGCAGCCGCTAACCGGCGGTGGCCAATTACAACCATGTATGTTTTGCCATCTGTCTCTCCAGTAGATACGTTTCTCACATGGTCTCCAATAGGTACAACAGACAGGTTCTGCAGGATCCCATTCTGCCGGACGCTGGCAGTCAAATCAGTGAGATCTCCTAGGTCCTTACGAGGATTGTTTGGGTTGCTGACGATATGATCTACAGGAATCAATTGTGTCATTTTCTTTTGCTCTCCAGCTTGTTCAATCTTTCTTCGAGTCGGTTCAGCTTGAAATCTCTAACTGTTGAGAACGCATCTTCGTTTCCAAGAATGATGTGCATTTGTCTGCACATGATTTCTACGTCTACTACTTCTTCGATTACAGATTCTGCAGCACGGTTAAACTTACGTTTGTCTCCACTGATCTCGGATCTGTGATATTTGGACAGAGCGACTGTCAGCTCAGAGCATTCCTCCTGGGCCATTCTCATCTGTTCATCGTTCCCGTATTCCTTAACTGCCCTTTGCAAAACTGAATATGTTGTTTTTGCCATTTCATTTCTTCTTTCTTTTTTCGGTGTTGCCAAAATCTCTTACTGATAGTTGCTCAACAATTGAGTCTATTTGATGTTCGATATTTTCAATATCCTTGATATTCATCCAAAGGATGATTACAACTGATACCTTCGACATTGTTTCTAAAAATCCCATAATACTGTTCATTTCATTTTTCTGATCCTGTCTGCGTACTCGCCACTATCCAGAATATCTCTGCTATGATCAGAACCAGACGCAACCATCAAGATTGCTAGAACAGCTCCAATGAGAGCTCCAAGCAGGAATATAAGAATTGCATATACAACTGCTTGTAAAATCGATAATTCAACCATTGTTCTTGTCCTTAATCTGCTTTTGCATTGCTTTAAGCTCTGCAATCTGCTTATCTGTTGCTGGAGATTCTGCAGGGAGACCATTTGTCCGCTGCTGTTTCATATACTCCGGCAATTCTATTTTTGCTGATTTGCGGGACGAGCAATTATAGCCATGATTGCGCTTTTCATGTTCTTTCTCAACTGCTCCTGCAACCCACTTTCTGATCGCTAGATAATGACTGTTGGCTTTGTATCCTTTCATTTCGATGTATTCATCGAACCATGTGATACATTCTTCTGCGTTAGCATAATCTTTCAACAGTTTTTTATGCTCGATATCAGTCAGCATTACGTGTTTATATTGTCCATATCGATGCTTAATATTTTTTTTTACAGATAAGGACGATTCATCGGCCGGTATATCTTTTGTATTTATCTTACCTATACTAACCTTACCTAACCTAACCTGTGTCGACGGGACGTTGACGGGACGTTGACGAGGCTCAATATTCATGGAATATGCCTTGTTTTCATCCAGTTCTAATAGTGCTTTATCATCTTTATATTTTGTTTCTGAATATGTGTCTTTACGAATGAAATTGTGGATCCTCCAGTGTTTGATGACGACAACTCCATCGTCAAATATTAATACAAATTTTTTGGTGATCAAAATCTTAAGATCATCCATTGATGCTCCACATTGGCGCATCACTGACTTAGGATTGTTAATAAAACCATCATCGTCCGCGACCATTCCCAACGTGAAGTAAAGACACCTTGACGTTGGCGGCATGTCTAAGAACTCATCGGAGAACACTATCGTTTTGGCAAACATCCTTCTTTCTGCCATTGTTCTTGTTCCTCCTTCCTACAAGGCAAGAAGGCTCAGAAGGCCGTTTGTCCAGAACATACCTTTCTATACTTTTGCATTTGATACTGCTGCCTTCCTCGCCTTGCGCATAACCATCATCATTTCGTCAATAGTCAGATCATGCCGTTTAGCAATTGCAATGACTTGATCTGAACATTTGTTGATCACTGTATCCCTGTTAACCTCTTTGCTCACCTTGCTAGCCATTCTTAACCTCCAGGAAGCCAATCAGGCTCTCTTGGTATGTTCTATTAGTCGATACATTTCCATCGTTCCAGGACTCAATAGCGAGGTTCTGATTGGCATATGAGTTTGTCCTTGCTCTACACATAGGACATTCAACATATACACGATGCATGCCATCCCCTTTATTTTCCCAGTCTACCAATGCTCGACCAATTGATTTTCCACAAACAGGACATCGCTTGACTGCATATGCGCTGATTGTTCTACTCATAATGGCCTCTTAGCATGTTTAAACTTATTTGGATCCATGCGCATTTTATCGAAGTTTGCTTGATTCGCCTTGAAGCGGATCAGATCTCCGCAGTGGAGCTTTTCCAGCGTGTTAATTCTTTCATTTATATCTCTAATTGCATTGCCACAATCGTTTGAAAGAAGCGATTGCTCTTTTCTGTATTCATCAAACTCGTGAGCCGTTTCTTCCAGCTCTTCAGTGTCCTTCTGCAGCCCCTTTATCAACATGACGATTGTAATCAATGCGGCGGCCATTATAACGATTGCAATGATCAGCACGGTTACGATGTATTGATCAGCCATTGGATGTCTCCTTTGCCGGATATAGTGACCATCTAACAATGCTGCTAGGATCATGCCAGCAAGTAGGATGACACTGATTGTCTCCCAAGAAATAAAGCCTCATTGTGTCCTGCATTAAGAGCATTCTTCCGGATGTTATAGTGTGATCATCCAATTCAGCAACAATGTGAGTATCAGATGGAATGTGTTTCGCATCTGTATTCCATTTATTTTCGCTGCCTTTAACTCTGACTGTTGAGTCCTCCGCACGCATTATTTTTGCTTTCAATGATATGTTGCGGTTCATGAGCCCTTTATAGTATTTCCAGATGCTTTCGCAGTGCTTGTTGCCATCACAAGTGTTTTGCATCTTGCTGTTTTGAAAATCCAGCAGATCTATTACCGCCTCACATTCTTGTACAGTCATTGCCACTGTTGCCACCATTGTTCCTTTACCAGATGTTATGTTATTGGCCCTGGCATAATCAGATCCAACATTTAAACTATTCATCCAACTAATCCTCCGATCCAAATGCCTAGATCAACTAGCCCAATTAATGCAGCAACAATAGCAACCTTGATGTCTCTTTCGAGTTTTGCATCATCAATAATTCTGTTTTCCATTTTTTTCTCCTTTTGATATAATGGAAATGGCTTTTAAAGCCATCAATTTATCGAGCACTCACTGTCTGCCGAGACTGGTGCTCCTTTTTTGTTTCCAACTGCTTTGCAATTCTTATCTTTTCAATGTTTCCGAGATCATAACCTCTATATTTTTCAAAGCATTCCTGGATTGTTTCTTTAGAATAAACATATCCCTTGCCGAATTTGATGCCATGCAGCAGTCCATACCGATTTAGATCCCAAATTCTATGAATGCTGCAGTGCCATTCGGTAGCCAGCTCACTTGCTGAATAGAAGTCTTTCATATTTCCGTTCTCCTTTCTGACGTATAATTTTGAAGAGGTGATTACAATGACTGATAATTTTAATTTTGCTGATTTACATTTGGACGATGCAGCAAGCAAATAGGAATGTCTAATCAGCAAGTGGAAATGATTAAGCAGCAAACAGAAACCGTTAACCAGCAAAAATCATTAGTCTCAGTTACAGTTAAGAGTTCAAAAAATTCCACTATTTTTTCATCTATCGCTTTATTGATATCACTAGCAGCACTATTGACTCAATTATTAAAATAATTTCATCAATACACAACCTATTTTTGATGCTCATAATTTCAATAGAATTTTCAAATTCGTCTTTCATATTTCCGTTCTCCTTTCTGAAGAAACTTAATTTGTTCTAATGAATCCGGTCTATTAACTGGCTGTACTGATGGAAAGCAAGCAAGGAATAGAGTAGTTGATTTTATGCATCGGATAATTGAAGGCTTGACAACCGATCCTACCGAAGAATCAAAGTAAATCGAAGTATATTTTCATCAGTTCGGTTGTGCTACCAACCAAGGCCGATAAGAACTCACCGTTTCCAACAACGGTGTTTTCATTTGCAAACGCTCTTATGTCGTCGATCAGTATATTTATTAGATCGGCAATCTTCTCTTTAAGATCATTTGCTTCATCGCTGCTAACAATTAAATGTCTGTCCTCCATATTTATCACTCTCCTTTCTTTACTTTTAAGTGTCGTGTCCTTTAGGACACTTCCTTTTCAAAAAAAATGTTCATGGTCTCTTCAGAATTGAGTGAAAGCTTCTTTATAATTGATTCGATTTCATCTCGTGTAAATTCAACCGTGCCATTCATTTTACGAAAATAGGCACTTCTGCTGATACCCAATGTGCTGATCATTTCATCAGCATTAACATTCTTAATCAACATCTTTGCCTTCAGAGCATTACAATTCATATAGCCTCCTTCCATGTGTCTTTTAGGACACCTCTAATATAGCAAATGATATAGTTTTTGTAAAGCACTTTAAGACACATTTGTTATTATTTATGATAATTACAGTTGCTAAAAAGACACACACACATTATTATGATAATGGAGGTTAAATATGGATCTTAATGAAAAGCTTAAAAAGCGTCGGTTAGAACTCGGACTAACTCTTGAACAAGTTGGAGATTACGTTGGTGTAGGTAAAAGTACTGTAAGAAAATGGGAAACGGGAATCATTAAAGATATGAAAAGATCGCAGATAGCTAAATACGCTGAAGTTCTAAAAGTATCCCCTATTGCAATACTAGGAATATCTGATGATGACAATGTTGATATTCCCCTTCCATCACCAGAGCCTGTACGTGAGATCCTTATATATGGTGACCTGTCCTGCGGTACTGGATTGTTTGTAGACGATGCAGTTGTTGGCCATATATCAGTTCCAGTTGCTATGCTGCCGTCCAAGTCGGCTGACTACTTTGCCCAATATGCTTCTGGAGACTCAATGATAGATGCCGGAATAAATGATGGAGATCTTCTCATTTTTGAAAAAACTACTGCTGTTGAGAATGGTCAGATAGGCTGTTTCTGTGTAGATAACAATATTGCTTTATGCAAGAAATTCTCAAGAAATGCAGGAAATGTGTTTCTGCTGCCAGCAAATGATAAATATGCTCCAATACCAGTCAAACCGGAGAATGAATGCTTCCGGATCCTGGGGAAAGAAATACTGAAAATAGGTAAATAGGCAATTCAAAGTTTGACAAAAAGTTATGTTACATCTATCATGATGGTGCGAGAGCGGTTGTAGTACTCTATGTGAGCCAGCCGCGTAAAAGTTCCGTGTCATTATGAACGGAATTTTTTATTTATTATTTGGGGGGTTATGGAAAATTTAAAAATGGACAAACCATTCAAAACAATTGACGAGCAGCTAAACATTCTTAAAAGCAGAGGAATTTGCTTTGATAATGATCAAGAAGCAAAAAAATATCTGCTGATTAACAATTATTACAATGTAGTTAACTGCTACGGAAGATTCTTAAAAGATTATAGTTCGCCTTTAGATTGTTATCTTAATGGAGCCAACTTTTTGGAAATAGTATCTATACACCAATTTGACAGCCAATTTAAGAGCTCATTTCTTAAATCTATTTTGTGCATTGAAAACATGTTTAAGTCGGTTCTATCGTATGAGTTTTCTAAAGCATACAAATCAGAAATAAATCCATATCAAATTCAGACAAATTATAAACAAGATAATCTAAATAAAGTTGTCAAGCTTCAAGCTGATTTAGGAAAGATAATTTCTAAGTATTCTAATCTGCCTAATGATAATTCAATCAAGCATTATCTAAAAAAGCATAAAAATCTACCTCTTTGGGTGCTTTCTGACTATATGACATTCGGGCAAGCGACAACTATGTACAGTTTGGTAAGCAATAATATCAGAAATTGCATAGCACAAGATCTTGGAACAATAGCAAGTACAAATCAGTATCAAGGCAATAGTCAGGTAATAAGGCTATCTCCCAAAAACATTGATGTGATTTTTGGAAACTTTAAAGATATGCGCAACTTACTTGCACATGATAATATGATTTTCGATGAAAAGTTCAGAACAGGATTCCCATATTTCAAAGAAATACATAATAGATTTAATATTCCTGCAGATACAGCAAAACAAAGTGTTTATGATGCATTCATCATGATGCGAATGTTCTTAACTGAACGTCAATTTGCAATTGTTTATAATACAGCTCTCGGTGCTGCAAAAAGGCTTAATAACAAGTTAAAAGTTGCTAATACATCAGCGATACTGTTATCAATCGGATTTCCATCTAATTTTTGCAGTGAAGAGAGGATAAAACAGCCAGAATAGTAAAATCTTTAGTTGTTGCATAAAACAATGCGTTTTATTATCAATTTTCAAATTTGAAAAATTAAAAGAACGTCCGTGTTCGAGCACGAGCATTCCGGTACAGAACTTTGTGATAGTTTTTCTGTATTCCTAATTCTATCACAACAGCGAAAAATGTTGTCAAAAGAAAGAGGCGATGCATTTATGGTCAAGAAATTGAGACATGAGAAGTACATTGTTGAAGATCTTACTGAATCCCATCATTATTTGAGAGTGCGGATTGCCAAAAATGGTCATGATTTCAGCCAGACGATCAATGTTAAAGACTACGGATCACCCGCCATGGCCATGAGCGCCGCCTGCATTGTGCGTGACAGAGCTTTAGATGATATCCGCAATGATTGCCTTGTCAATCACGACATGACCGTACAGGAGCTGTTTGACGCTACCAAGGACATGTTTGCAATCAATGCTAAGACCTGGATCAGGCACAGTCGGACCTATGACGGGATGCGGTCATATGGGCAGCGAAAGATAAAGGACATTAAGCCGGCAGATATCCAGTCCAACATCAACGATTACATCAAAGATCACAGTGCAGATGCTTGCCATAGGCTGCTGTCAGAGTGGCGGCAGATCTATCGTGCTGCAGCAATGATGGATATTTATGTTCCAGATAAGACTTTGGCTGTAACAATTCCGAAGGACGATAAACCGGCAAAACCTAAAAAAGATGTTCTGATCTCAAAAGATGATTTTTATAAATATATCGATTGGCTTGAACAGTCGCTCAAATATACGATGGATGATAAAGGCAAATACCGAAAATCAAGAATAATCTATATGCTGCAGATCATGTACCATACTGGGTGCCGCCCATCAGAAGTAATGGCACTCTGCAGAAGCGATATAGACCTGTCCAGCAAGGATATATCAATTACTAAGCGGATTGGTTCAACTAGAACAGAATTGCGTCAGATCGTCTCTCTGAAGACGTCACAGAGCCTCAGAAAAGTTCCAATTGATGATGAACTTATGCTGATTATTTCCAATATGCTGAATGATATCAGCAGTGAGCAGCTGTTCTTGGACTTTGACGGCTTACCTTTTGAAATAACAGTATTGTCTGCTTATATCGCCCGAACCGCAAAAGAAGCAGGAGTGACGTTCAACATGTATATGTGCCGGCATTCTCTCAAGCACGATATCCGCAATGCGGATGCCAGAGTACAAATGGATATACTCGGTCATGCCAGTTATCGTACATCTGTAAGTTATGATCGATCATCAGAAGATGACCGCAGATCTGCTTTAAATGACCGAAAAAGCTAATATTTCGCCCAAGATTTCACCCAAAGTTATTCGGGATATAATAAAAGTGCCTATTTCTAGGCACTTTTTAAATATAATCTAGTGGAGGCTATGGGGTTTGAACCCATGACCCCTCCCCTGTGAAGGGAATGCTCTCCCGCTGAGCTAAGTCTCCAGTAAGAAGAATTTTACCACATTCCTCTTTTGTTTCAAAGCGCCAATTTGCAAAACTTTAAATCCCAAGTTAAGTGAAACACAGTGTTTCAGTAAGACTGATAAAGGCATATGATTGTTCTACCTCTCCGTGTCATCTAGTTTTCACAGATAGGAGGTCATTTATATGACACGGAATTACA
>JAKVKC010000006.1 GCA_022486705.1 Solobacterium sp.
ACCAATCAAGTACTTTCCAGTTCTGTATCTGCCTTCAGTAATATATGCATAAAGAAAACCAGAAGAATTTCTTCCTCTGGTAAAAGCTTCTTTTAATTAACCTGTCCTTGACTTGGGGTACAGTTTAGCGTGTAAACTGCTTTTTTCATTCATTCGCTTTTATGATCAATGAAGTGCAGGATCTCTTCCCTGCGTGCTTCCATATCCTGATAGCCAAGATCATACAGTCTGGTCGTATTCTCCACATCGCCATGATAGCGGCTGACTTCAATATCTTCACTCGGCAGGATCTGAATGCATTTTCCCTCTTTGATCAGCTGATCAATGATATCGATCTGATGATAGTAGTTCAGGTGTCTCATAGCATAATCCTTCGAAATCTGTGCACAGTTCTTATACATATGCTTCATCACGAACGTCTCGATCTTGGAAGATGGCTTTCTGACATAGTCCGCTGGTTTTGTTGTAATGACAACATACTTTGTGCATCCCTGTTCCTGTGCTCTTTCAATCGGGATCATTTTCGTAATGCCGCCATCCAGCAGATGTCTGCCCTGATACACAACTGTCTCCGCCACGCATGGCAGCGCACATGTTCCTCTGAGCAGTGTCATATTGATATCTTTGGCACCATAGTACTCGGTCTTTCCATCTTCAAGAATATAGGCACCGACTTCCACCGGCAGATTCTTTTCACTGATTGCCGATACATCCATGTGCTCCGTATCGCTCAGATAATGTTCAAAGATCTTCCGCAGGGCAACATAATGTCCCTCTGTCCGCAGAGCCGCAAAGCCGACAACATCTTTGCCGGAAGCATAGTGGATCGACATATTCTTCGGTGTATGTGTATCATTTACCATGTAGCATGCTAAGTAAACAGCCCCGGAAGAAATACCGACATTATAGTCAAAGGTCACATGATTATCATTCAGCCAAGCCAAGGCACCGGCTGTATAAGCACCGCGTACGCCGCCGCCTTCCAATACCAATCCAATTTTTTCCATTCTCTTCTCCTTAGACCAAAGGGATAAATATATTCATGAATGCCCGGAACAGACGTACGATCGCCCATTCTTTCTTCAGTTCTTCTTCGGTGATCTGATGCGATTTTGCAATTGAGGCTAAGAAGTCATCGCGGATCTGTGTGATCTCCGGCGTATTTCCCATCAGCACGCCATTTTCAAAATGCAGGAAATAGCTGCGGTAATCGGTATTGGCCGAGCCGACAATCGCTAAACGATCATCGCTGACAAAGTTCTTTGCATGATTGAAGCCCGGTAAGTACTCATAAATCTTAACACCTTTTTCGACCAGCCGCTGATAGTATCCGCGGGTGATCTGGAAGACACCGATCTTATCCGGAATATGCGGTGTCAGAATGCGCACATCCACCCCGCTCTTCGCTGCCCGGATCAAAGCTTCCGCCATCGTTTCCGGCAGGATCAGATACGGCGTATCAATATAGATATATTTCTCTGCACTGCTCACCAGGTTCAGATGCATGTTCAGAGCGACCGGTTCATTATCTGTCGGTGTATCGCTGTATGGCTGATAGAAGCCCTGATCATCCACGGCATCGCATGGCAGATGATATTTCTGATAATCGATCGGATCTTTCAGGGTCCGCACATACGAATACATGCCTAAGAACATGACGGTCAGAGACCAGACAGCTTCGCCATGGATCTTGATCGCACTGTCCTTCCAATAGCCAAAGCGCTTGATGCGGTTCACGTATTCATCGGCCAAGTTGACTCCGCCGGTAAAGGCTACGTTATTATCAATGACCGTGATCTTGCGATGATCGCGGTTGTTCATCTGCACAATAAAGGCCGGACGTACATGATTGAAGCGATAGGCTTCAATGCCTTCTTTCTGCAGCTGCCGGTCGTAGTGATGCGGCATCGTAATAGATCCGAAATCATCATAGATGATCTTGACATCAACACCCTCACTGACTTTTTCTTTCAGCACCGCATGGATCTCATCCCATACCGACCCTTCATCAATGATAAAGAATTCGATGAAGATAAAATGCTTTGCCTGCTTCAGAGCAGAAAGATATTCCGGCAGCCATGCTTCACCAGACGCATAGTATTTAGATTCTGTATTGCAGTAGACGGGAAAACCGGAAGCGTTCACACCATATTTAAAAACATTCTGCAGTTCCTTCGGCGCTTTGGCCCCTGTTTGGATTGCTTCATCATCATTCTGCAGCAGCCCATCCATATCTTTGCTTGCCTGGATCGTACCGTTGTTCAGCTTCTTCGGCACATGACGGTTGCCGGCAAGAAGATAGAGCGGTATCCCAATGATCGGTGCGCCTAAGATCACTAAGATCCAGCTGATCTTATACGCCGGATCCACGGTTCGATTGAGCACAAAGATCGAAGTCACAATAGAAATGAGAGAGAGAAAAGGAAGGATTTCTGTAAAGTCGGCCATGCCGTAGAGAAGCATCGCGAACAGACCGAACTGCAGGATGACCAAGGGAACAACAATGATCAGTCTGCTTGTCAGTATTTTCAGTATTCTGCGCATGTGCCTATTATATCATTTTTGCATCATGCTACAAAACGAAGAGATAGATCTCCTTGAGCTTCTCCCCGCGCTTGTACAGCCAATGCCATTCTGGCACATCTGCCGTCCGCAGATACTTTCCGCCAAGCCTCACAAGTGTCTTATGCGAAGCAATATTATCCGGCGAACAGGTGATGATCAGTTCCTTCTGATGCAGACGGTTCTTGGCAATATCAAAAAGGATCAGACATGCCTGATACGCATAATGATTTCCGCGCCAGCCATCATAAATGCGATAGCCGATATTTCCTGCATAGGTCAGCTCATCGTTGGAGCCGATCCTTAGATCGCATTCACCGATCTTCATGCGCTGCCGGTGCAGACAGATACTGTAATCAATTGTCATGACATTCTGGTTCTGACTGCATGGTTCATCTACAGCCTCCTGGATCAGATCAACGACCTCTCCGGGAAAACAGTTCGAATGAAGAAATGGGATCCTCATATCTGCTTCTTTCTAGATATCATATCTAATACAAGTATAACAAGAAACGGGCAGCATTTCAGTCTGCTGTCCGTTGAATAATATCTAAATATAGATTTTTCAGTTCTTTTTTCTGTGCATCATTCATCTGATCTGTATCCGACTGGATCACAAAGCCATCCACAAGGGATGTATGGTGTCCGGTCACTTTGCCCTTCTTTACACCGACGACCATCGGCACATAGAAATCCCGATTGCCATCCGCATCGACCGGAAGCGCATCATAAATATCCTGTTTCAGGATATCCATATCAGAAGAATCATATGTGTCCTTCATGTCCGCATAATAGACTGTCACGCCTTTTTCAAGGATGGCTTCATTCAGTACAGGCACTGCTCTTTCACACCACTTGCAGCCAGGATAGCCAAAGAACAGGATACCGGATCCCTGTTCATCGAACAGCCGCAGCACTTCTTTCATGGTCACTTTGCGGAAGTCGCCGATCTCATCGCCAATCCAAGTATACTGATCCATATCTGCGTCGCTTGTATTCAGTTCCACTGTATTGGTGATCTTGGTCTTGGCACTGCTGCATCCTATCAATGTGACAAGCAGGAATGCAGACAGGGCTCCCTTTATGATCTGATGATATTTCACGCAATCTTCTCCACTTTTGTTGTCTCATAGAAGTTGTCAATATTTGCACGCGTTGCTAAGCCCTTGGAATAGGCAGTTGCGGAACCGCAGGAAGCACCGAAGCGGAAAGAATCCAGCGGATTCTTGGTCCGCATATAGTTCATTAAGAAGCCCGCGATCAGAGAATCGCCCGTTCCGACAAAGCTGACATACTTCTCATCTCTGGTCAGCTGTACACGATACGTACCTTCTTTGCATATCAGATATGCCGAACGGCTGTGATCCGTCACAATGACATAGCGGGCACCTGCTTCATGCAGTTCTTTCGCACCGGCAATGGCATCCGCTTCATTCTTTACTTCCCGGTCGATCAGGGCCGGCAGTTCTTCCATTGTTGTCTTGATCATGAACGGATGGCACGGAAGGATCTTTTTGACCAAGGGCGCATTGGTATCCAAGACGACCTTGACTTCATCCTTGATGGCATTCTTAAGCATCTCTTCGGCACTGCTGCACAGGTATTCCTGTGTATGTCCCGCCAATACAAAGTAATCCTGACTGTACAGGGTCGATACCTTATGCATCAGATTGTCCATATCCTCAGCGGTAATGATCGGTCCGCTGGCATTGAGATCTGTCCACTGTCCCTCGGCGGAACATTTCACATTGATACGGGTATGACCATTGATATATGTAAAGTTCGGCCGGATATTCTCATACTTCGCTAATAAGGAAATATAGAAATCCTTTGTAAAGCCGCCGACAAAGCCAAAAGCTCTGGTCGGAATGCCTAAGTTGTTCAGTACGATAGAAACATTGATGCCTTTTCCGCCGGCTTCATAGTATTCCAAAGAACTGCGGTTCACGGCATCATTGCCATTCAGTTCTTTATCAAATTCCATATAGTAATCCAATGAAGGATTCATTGTGCAAGTGCAGATCATATTAAGCCTCCTGCGTATGCTGAATAATATGAAGGATCAGCTGCGAAGCCTGTTCCAATTCTTCCATTACACAGTACTCATAGCGTCCATGGAAGTTGCCGCCGCCATTGCCAAGATTTGGACATGGCAGTCCACGGAATGACAGCACTGCGCCATCTGTCCCGCCGCGGATCGGTGCATCCTTAGGATCAATGCCCAAGTCCTGCAGGCTCTGCCAAGCGATCTTTCGTACTTCCGGTTCTTTCTTCAGCACTTCATACATATTGCGGTACGCATCTTTGATCGTGACTGTGCATACCTTCTTTCCATGCAGATCATTCAGATAGGAAGCTGCTGACTGCAGCAGTTCTTTCTTCTTCTCCAAGAGCTGAGCATTGTGATCTCTGAGGATATAGGAAAGCTCTGCTTCTTCTGTATTTCCCTTGATCGAGATCAGATGAATAAAGCCTTCTCTGCCCTCGGTATGTTCCGGTGTCATATGCTTCGGCAGGATCTCCTGAAATTCACAGGCTAGCGATGCCGCATTGATCATGCGGTCCTTTGCATCACCGGGATGAATGGAAAAGCCATGCATTTCAACTTCTGCTGAAGCAGCGTTGAATGTCTCTTCACTGAATTCATCAATTTCTCCGCCATCCATTGTATACGCAAAATCAGCGCCGAATTTCTGCACATCAAAATACTTCGGTCCGTTGCCGATCTCTTCATCAGGTGTAAATGCGACCGCAATGCGGCCATGCTTGACCTCTGGATGCGCATGAAGATAAGTCAGTGCTTCCATGATCGATACAACGCCCGCTTTATCATCTGCTCCCAGCAAGGTACTGCCATCTGTTACCATGAGCCGCTTTCCCTTCAGTTCTCTCATCTGCGGAAAATCGCTCATCTTCATTGTTACTTCTGGATTCAGAACAATATCTTTTCCATCAAAGCTTTCAATGATCCTTGGCTTTACATTCGTTCCGGAAAAATCCGGAGCGGTATCCATATGGGCAATGAAGCCTACTGTCCGGCATTTCTTTTCGGTATTTGCCGGCAGCCATGCATACACATAGCAATGCTCATCCAGGGTCGCATTCTCCATACCTAGATCCTTCAGTTCCTTTTCCAGGATCTTTGCCAAGTCAAACTGTTTCTTGGTCGAAGGTGTCTCCCCTTCATTGTTCGGATCCGATTGGGTATCTACCTTGCAATACCGGATCAATCTTTCTTCAGCGCTCATTTTCTTCTGCCTCAATCTTTCCATCTTCCGTAATATTTGCTTCGCAGAACGTACAGTCAAAAACAGAATCATTCGGACTGCATGCAAACAGGCTCACGGCTGTAATTCCTGTCTCATCGACATGGAATTCCCGCAGATCCGTATAGCGAGTTCCGGCAAAGCTGTATTGGATCACACATGCACCTGCACGGTAGATGACACGGTAGAAGATCCTGCCAAGTGCCGCACCGACATCGCGCATGCTCAGGTCTCCGCCATCTTGGCTGAAAACATTCACGCCAAGCCGCAGATACTCCTCATCCTTCTTTTCTGTGCATACGATCGCCTTCTGCACGTTCCCGTTATACAATATGAACCCACACTGGTCAAATGGTTTATCGTAGACAAATTCTGTACATAAAGTGAAAATAAAGTTTCCTCTCAGCTCTGTCTGGATCTCAGCGCCCGCCTGATTGTCTTTGGACGCATGGCAGTATGTGTATGGCTGTGTTTCAATCGTCAGCCGATACGAATCACATATATATAAGTGCGGCCGATGGACCCACTTCATTTTGGTAAAGTCTACGTTTCCCATTCCTGCTGTTTTCCCCCGTTCAGTCCATATCAATATGGACGATCTTTCCTATCTCCTGCAGATTGTCTCCCAATTCATTGATCAATGCGATCTTCGCATTCAGTGAGATCGGTGAATAAGCAATCGCATCATGGGCAGGATTGTCGCTCAGTCCTACCATAAAGCGGATGCCCGTCGATTTCAGCAAAGCTTTGACAAGACAGGATGCCCCATCTTCTTCTTTGCTGGTCAGCAGAGATTCCAAATACATTGGATCTGCTTTTGCTTTATTCAGATAGCGATTCACTTTCTGCAGTGTGAGAACGCCTTCTGTCACAAGATCGATGCCATCAATAAATCCCTTCGGCGGTACGTCAGCCGCACTTGACAGCATGCCATCTGTCTTTAATTCTTTGTTCAGTACACGGGCCACGATCTCTGAGGTCGTGCCGCCGCAGCAGATCTTCAGGCCGCTCGCACTCATCAGTCTGTGCACCACTGCTTCATCCTGCTCTTTGCTGCTGGGCGGGCCTACCATGATGCGCGTCTCCGCTGCCGGCACAATGCATACCGCTGCTACCGTGCTGTCATCGCCCGGTTCTCCGCCATACAGATAATTCACATTGGCCAATAAGATCCGCGAGATCTCTCTGGCAGAATCATGAGGACGTGTTTCCTGCAGCAAAAATTCTTCTACTTCTTTCTGTCCCCAGCCGAAATTCAATGTCATGCCTACACCTGCATGCAGGACACCGTCGGAAAAGGTAATGATATTGTCATACGGCTGTGCATCAAAATTTGATACATGCACGTTTCGGCCGCTGACGTTCACGACTGTCTCCTCCGGATGGAACAGATGTCCATCACGGATGATAACACAGGTCGGATTGTCGAACTGTGCCAGATATGCACGGCCGTCATAAAAGATCTGAATGATCGTAAAGGTACTGTATGCAACGCCGCGCTCTTTGCATGTCGGCAATGTTGCAGCAATCGTTTCGACCGCATCTTTCAATGGCATGCCGCGGAAGATCATTTCTGAAATGATCGTAGAAGTCAGCGTGGAAAGTATATTTGCTTTGACGCCTGAGCCAAGCCCATCTGCCAAGACCATGACATAGCATTCCGCGTTATGTTTCTCCATGACTCTGTCGCCGCAGAGCTCTTCTTTGTTCTTATTCAGCGACCGCCAGAAAGAGTCAATGTGTATTCTTTCCGCTGTCATCTTCTTCTCCTGTAATGACCTGCTGCAGCTTGACCAAAGCAACTTTGGATTCCGCAGTTGTTTCGCCCAGCAGAGAAGCAATCTCCTGCACGGCCCGCATCTGATCATCCAACACCTTCTGCGTAACGGTCATTGTCTCATCGCGCATCTTGGTCATCATCTTTTCTTTGTATTCTTCTTCCGTACGATCCATCAGGATCACAACGGTCAGATCATCATTGGCGATATGCACGATCGCATGTTCAAACAATCTCTGATACATATCATAGTAGCTGCGCAGATACTGTGTCTTCGCCTGCTTCTGGGCAACGATCTCAGCCAGTTCAGGATTTGGCAGCACTGCATCCAACGGCATGCCGGTCGGATTGACCATCTCATAGGACAGCAGCTTTCTCGCTGCCGGATTCATCTCACGCACCTTCAGATCTGTATCAAACACAATAATGCCATTCGGTGTATTTTCATTGACCACACTTGCCAAGGACTGTGCTCTTTCCAGAGCTTCCGGCATACAGATCTTCGGATCCGCTTTGCCATCCAGAACGGCGATTGCTTTTAAACGGCAGCTCTCATAGCCGCAGGCACCGCAGTCATGGATCTTATCCGGAGAAGTCTTGCCCATGGCAATCATTTCTTCATCGATCTCTTCTTCCGTATGCTTCGGACGGTAGATATTCTCCTCTGCCCAAGAAGCATCCACATCCACATCTACTTTCCCTGGCGTGATCTTCTGCAGATCCATATTCTTATGGATCCGGGAAGCACCGACCCATTCATTATGCGTAAAATGCGAAAGCAATGGTCCTCCCATGCAGGATCCCTGGCATGCATTCACTTCGACAAAGTATCCTTCCAAATGATCTTTGCGCATCGATTCCAGCAATGACTTGACCCGTGCTACACCATCAACAGCAATATACTTGTAGTGCTCGCTCGGCGCCAATGTCTGCAGGATCCCGCCGGCTGTCGGATAGATTCTTGAGATTGATCCCTGGAAATCTGTCCATTCATCAATCTCATCATCTTTCAGATCTGCCTGGATCCAATCCAGGATCTCTTCCATACCGATGCAGGCATCGACTGAACCCGTAAAGCGCTGATCTTCAATTTCTTTATACTTAGCAATGCATGGTGAAAGAAAAACCACTTTTGCGTTCGGATACTTTTCCTTCAGCATTCTGCCATGCGCAATAAAAGGAGAAACGACCGGTGCCATATAAGACACCAGATCCCCATATTCCTTTTCAATCAATGTGTTGATCGATGGACAGGCAGTTGAAATGATATTCTTCATTTCTGCCTTTTCAATCAGATTCTCATACGCTTTTGATACAACTGCCGCACCTCTTGCGGTCTCTTCAATATGAGAAAAGCCTCTTCCTTTCAGGATCTTCTCCAAAGAAGAGAGCTTCGGCCATACAGCCGCAAAAGAAGGAGCGACCGAAAGAACAACTTCCTGTTTCTCATCCAGCCATTTCTGTACCTGAGCAAATTCGCTCAGCAGAGATTTCGCTTCATGCGGACACGCCACATAGCATCCGCCGCAGAGGATGCATTCCTCTGCCGCAATAGAAGGTTCATTATGAACATACGTCATTGCACCAACTGGGCATTCCCGAACACAGCGCATGCAGTTGTGGCACTGTGCTTCTACCAGGCGAATATATTTTGATTTCATGTGAGGGTCAGTTTAAAGCAGCACTGATCTCGTTCTTCAGCATCTCTTTGGCATTCTGCATGGTAACGCCTTGGAGCTGTTTCCCATTCACTCGGATTCCAAGTCCCCATTTGTTCTGGCAGGACTTCATACAGAAAGATCCTTTGATCTCCACCTGATCTTTCCAGCCGTTTTCTTCAACCAATGCATTCAGGTCCTTTACAACTTGACTGCTTCCCTTTACGTAGCAGGCACTGCCAATACATATCTCTATGCTTACCATGATGTGTCCTCCGCACTTTACTTATGGATATGAATATCAAAGTCTTTTACTTTGAATAATTCCAGTGAATCGTTAATGGTCTTCTGATCCGTCTCTTTATTCTCTTTCATCATTCTGGCCCGTGCAACATTGGCATCCTGTACTGTACCAGGTCCGGCAATGCATCCGCCTTCACAGCACATTCCTTCCAGAATATCAGCATTGAACTTGCCGAACTTCATCAGCATCAATTGTTTCTTGCATTCGCCTGCGCCATTGGCCGCCGCAAATGTAAATGGCTCATCGCCTCTTTCTTTGCATGCTTCGCTGACCGCTGCAGCGACACCTCCGTTATGGGCAAAATTGCGTCCGTAATTGGATGGATAATCTTCCGGATCATCTACTTTGACATCTGCCGGCACAATGCCTTTGGCAGCGAACAGTGCAACTGTTTCTTCAAAGGTCAGGACATAATCGACCGGTGTCAGTTCTGACATCGCTTCCTGCTTCTTCGCAACGCACGGTCCGATAAAGACAATGCCATGATCCGGATGATCATGCTTCAGCTTCTTGGCCAAAGCCATCATCGGTGACAGCGCTGTGCTCTTATTCTTGGCATACTGATCTGGAAAATGGATCCTCTCCATATTCACAAAGCCTGGGCAGCAGGATGTTGTCATCGGAATGCCGGCTTCTTTATGTTCTTTCAGTTCCGCATACTCTGTATCCGCGACCATATCCGCGCCAAGTGCCACTTCATAGCACTTCTCAAAGCCCAGCATTTCAATTGCTTTCATTGTCTGCGGCAGGGTCGCTTCTTCAAACTGTCCCTGGATCGAAGGTGCCACAATTGCATACGCCGGTGCCCCAATCTTCAGCAGCTGAACGACCGGTACGACCCAAGAGATATCTTCAATGGCACCGAACGGACATGCATTCAGGCATAATCCGCAGTTGATGCACTTATTTGTATCAATGACCGAAATATTATTTTCATCCCAGCTGATCGCATCGACTGGGCAGTGCGACTTGCACGGACGCTCCGTAATAACAATAGCACTGTACGGGCACGCTCTTGCACAGGCACCGCACTCCTTGCACTTGGCATAATCAATCTCCGCATGCTCTGAGCCCATATTCATAGCCCCAAAGCGGCAGGCAGCCATACAGCTCTTGGCCATGCACTTGCGGCAGTTGTCTGTTACTCTGACCTTCTTGATTGTACAGCCATCGCACGCAGCATCGATGACCTGAACGATCTGATGCGGATTGTACTCCGCCGCATCATTCGCCATCATCCCCATCGCCAGACGCACTCTCTGCCTTAATACTTCTCTTTCCTTATAGACACAGCAGCGGTATCTAGGCCCTCCTAAGGTAACGAGCTTCCTCGCCCAAGCCTGGATTTCTTCTTCCTGCACGCCTTTTTCAGAATATGCTTCTTTTGCTAGCTGTACCATGACATCGAACTTGAACGTCCGCGCATCATTTGAAAACATGTTTGCCATAATTTATTTTCCCCTTTCATTCTGGCTTCTTCAATGTACGAAAGGTATGCTCATACTGCATTCCATACTCAAGTTTCCGCATCATATCTGGATCTATGATCTCTGCTAAGATCATGCGGGCGAATTCTACTGTCGCTCCCATGCCTCTGGCTGTGATCACATTGCCGTCTTTTACTGCAAGTTCATTCTGATAGAGACCGCCATAGTCCCCATCAAATTCAGGAAAGCAGGTATATTTCTTCCCCTGCAGGATCCCCAAATGTCCAAAGATCGAAGGTGCCGCGCAGATGGCACATGTCCATCTGCCTTCTTTGAAATGCTTTATCAATGCATCTTTCAAAGAAGCACATGCCTCCAGGTTCTTTGTGCCGCGCTTGCCGCCCGGCAGGATCAGAATATCGTAAGCATCCAGATCTGTGTCTTTATATGTTCTGTCTGCCATTAATGTAATATTATGCGAAGTATGTACTGTAAGATCCGCGTTCATAGAGATGGTATCGATCTGGACTCTTGCTCGCCGGAACATGTCAATGGTAATCAGTCCCTCGGAGTCTTCAAAGCCATCTGCTAGGAATATTGCTGCTGACATAGGATCTCTCTTCATGATGAAAAAATTATATCATAAAACAGGGCTCAAAATCTGCCGGTTTCCGGCATTTTAGTTCAAAAAGAGAAGCCTTCGCGAGGCTTCCCTTCAATCCATCCATGTACTTGTTCCGCTGCTGATACATTTGAATCTATGGGACATGATTCTTTGTTTCAGCTGATGGAGATCATGACTGTTTCTGATCCAAGTCCTTTGATTCTCTGTCCCTCACACACATTGTTTCTGTCATTCCGCACTGCTTCATAAGTATTCTCTATGATAGCGATTATTTCTCAGTGCCTTTTCTATATGCTTAGCAGCTTCGTACATGGAGCGATGTCCATGTTTTGTGCAGGCTCTCACCTGCTTTAAGAAATACCCGGTCCTTTCATTGGGAACCTCCTTCGGACACTTCTATTGCTGAATGATGCTATTTATGATGATGTTCTGTGTCCTTTTTCTACTTATATGATAGCTGATGGATCTGAAAAGAACAGTCTAGGCAAAGGATTTTTTATCTGCTAATATTAATATGTTGGGGATGGGTGCACCATCCTTTTTATTCTGCTTTGTTCAGGACCCGGATGCCAAAGAACATGAGCACCGCACCAATGACGGTCGCAGCCAAGCCGATCAGCAGAACACCGTGTACACTCATAACTGAGAGCAGGATGCCGCCGAAGAGACTTGCCAACAGACCGCCGATCGTAGTGGCAGCGTTCATCACTGTCTGGCCCTGATTGCGGTCCTGCGGTGCAACATGTTCTTCGGCAAAATAGACAGATGCCGGAATCAGGATCGCATAAGAGAACATCTGCAGGATCATGGCCGCATAATATACCGGCATGCTTGGGGCAAAGCAGATCAGTGCATGTTTCAGGACATAGCAGACACTGGCAAAGATCATCAGTGTATTGACCTTGAATTTCTTCAGGATCAAAGCAAATAAGAACATCGTCGGCAGTTCTGCCATCGCCTGAATAAAGATGGCATTGCCTTGGTCGGCCGTGTTTCCGCCGATCTCCTTGATGACATCGATCATATAGGTATTGATCATCATATGACAGAAGAACAGCATGATCATAGCGGCAATGACCACTGTGATCTTCTTATATTTGCGGAAAAATTCCCGGTAGGAGATCTGGGAGCCTGCGGTGTGCTCGGCAGATACTTTCTTTGGATCTTTCATGGTCAGTAGGCAGAGAACCGTCAGAATACCAGTAACGATCATATAGTACGGGAATATCTTCACGATCATTTCATCCGCGCCGCCTTGCCAAGCGACCAGACCGCCGATCACTGCACCGCCCACAGCATAGGCAGCGGAACCGATGCCGCGTCCAATACCGTAGTTGATCTTTTTCCCTTCCTGTTCATACGCAAAAGCAAGCGAATTGATAAATGGCATGCCGGCTACCGTCAAGGCAAAGCCGATCACACAGACTGCCAATAATGCAAAGGATCCTTCCGGGATCACAAGCATCGCTGCATACAGAATAATTGCAATGATCAAGGTCGTCAGGATCAGTTTCTTTTCATTCCACTTTTCCGAGCGATCGATCACCGGTGCCATAAATGTCTGGATCAGCAGTGCCACGATTGAGACCAATGTCAATGTAATACCGATAACAGAAGTATCAAACTCGCTGTATTTCAGAAAGTTGTAGCCATAGCTTCCTGAGCCGCATACAAGCATAAAATAGAAAGCATTGACCAGAGCATACTTCAGATTCAATTCAAAATTCTTATTCATATGCAAATCTCCCTAATACGAATTATATTCTGCCTGGCGCCTCATTTCCTGTGTTTTCGCTTTTTGGAACAAAAAAGCCCGATCTTTGCAGATCGAAGCTTCTTCCTGTTTATTTCAGATCATCCAGATCATCGCCATTGGAAGCAATGACCTGCTTATACCAATAGAAAGAATCCTTGCGGTATCTCTTCATTGTACCAAGATCAAATTCATCACGATCTACATAAACAAAGCCGTATCTCTTCTTCATGCCTTCATGTGTCGATATCAGATCAATAGCAGACCATGGGCAGTAGCCCATCATTTCAACGCCATCGCTGACAGCCAATCTGAGCTGTTCAATATGCTGGCGGAGATAATTGATCCGATATTGATCATGGATCCTTCCATCTTCACCAAGCGTATCATATGCACCTAAGCCATTTTCTGTAATGATGATCGGCAGATGGTAGCGGCTGTAGATCTCACGCATTGTATTGCGGAAGCCTACCGGATCGATCTCCCAATCAAATTCCGTCCGCGGCAGATATGGATTCTTTACGGAAGCAAACAGTCCTTCTGCTCCTGGCAGAACTGCCTGATCCGCCTTGCCCTGATCTGCTTCTTCTTTCCATGCACCGACAGTCGCCGTGGAATAATAGTTGCAGCCGAGGAAGTCCGGATGAGCAGAGGCCAATGCTTCGGCATCGCCTGGTGCAAAGTCAGGTGCTGCATCATGTTCTTCCAAGTATGCCCATACCAGATTGTTGTATCTGCCATAGACCGCCATATCCAAATACAGCCAATTGCGGATCGCATTGAAGTTCTGCGAAGCCAGAATATCTTCTGGGCGGCAGGAAGCCGGATAGACCAAAGAAATATTCGGTGCCGGTCCGATCTTTGCCTGCGGCAGCATCTGATGGCAGAGGACCATTGCCTTTGCCTGTGCGACCAGCATGTGATGGTTCTGCTGATACGTTTCCTTTAATACATTCTTTGTTCCGGCTGGGATCATCAATGTCCCGATGACCGGTCCGACCAGTGTCAGCATGTTCTGTTCATTGATCGTCAGCCAATACTTGACCCGATCGCCGAAGTTAGCAAACATCACTTTGGCAAAATTCAGGAACCATTCGACAGATTCCGGATTTGACCAGCTTCCTCTTTGATCCAAAGCAGCCGGCATATCAAAGTGGAACATTGTGACCAGCGGTTCAATATGATATTTCACGCATTCATCAATCAGATGATTGTAGTATGCAATGCCCTGCGGATTCACTGCGCCGGTGCCTTCCGGCAGGATCCGCGACCATGAGATTGAAAAACGATATGTCTTCAGCCCCATCTCTGCAAATAAAGCAATGTCTTCTTTGTAGTGATGATACTCATCTGCACAGACCTTCAGATCTGAAGTCCCTTCCGGCACTTCTTTGACATCCTGGCAGGACGGTCCCTTGCCATCTTCCAAAGAAGCTCCTTCAACTTGATACGCAGATGTACTTGCGCCCCACAGAAAATCCTTAGGCAATTCCTTTAAGCTCTTATGCAGCATCGCAATGCCTCCTTCTTTTTCTAACAGAAGTATCTTCTCATATCAAAAGCAGATTATGGTTCCAGATTTGCGAACAGCTGTTTTAGAAGATCGCTGATGTCTTCTTTCACGGTACGGAAGTTCCCCTGCAGAATATCAGAAGTTCCTCCCCCTGCTCCATGCAGGCTTTCATTCAGCAGACGGCTGTACTTCTTCAGATCGACCGTATGGGATACTAAGACATAGCCATACGCATCCTCACTGCCGCAGAGCACTGCTGCCACACGGCAGTTCTTCTTTTCAACCAATGCGATCGCCATCGCCCGCATCGTTTCACGATCCATATCTTTTTCATAGATCATAGCCAATGGCTGATCTGCTTCATAATCCTGCAGCTGATATGTCATCAGTTCCTTCTGCAGTGCACCAATCTGATATCGCTGGTCACTAAGCTTCTGCATCAATTCTTTCACTGCTGCCCCCGTCTTTTTCATCTCACTGGAAAGCAGTACAGAGATCTCATGATCCTGATCAAAGATTGCCTGATCGTACTGCAGTGCTCTTCGTCCTGCCAGCATCTGCACTCTGGTGCCATTCTTATGTTTCTCGGCCGAAAGAATACGGATCAGTCCGATCTCTCCCGTTGAAGCAGTATGCGTACCGCAGCAGGCACAGACATCGCCATCTGGGATCGTAACGATCCGCACTCTGCCATGCAGTTCTTTCTTTGAACGATAGGACAGTACCTGCAGTTCTTCTGGTGAAGGATAGGATATTTCAATCGGTTCATTCTGCCAGATCACTTCATTTGCCCGTACTTCAATCTGGCGCATTTCCTCAAATGACAGACTGCCGCTGAAATCCACCTGAATGGTCTCTCCCATATGAAAGCCGACATTGTCAAAGCCATATTTATGAAAGATCAGTCCTGAAACAAGATGTTCCCCCGAGTGTTCCTGCATATGTTCAAAGCGGCGCTGCCAATCCAGCACCCCATGGACTTTCTTGCCAAGCGGCAGCGGAACATCTGCACAATGAACAATGACGCCATTCCTGCGCTGCACATCCGTAATATTGATCTGATCCAATGTACCGGTATCACATGGCTGTCCGCCGCCTTCGGGATAGAAAGCAGTATCGTTCAGTATGATCTCATAATGATCCTGTACATGCGTGCATCCGATCACTTCCGCATCAAATTCTCTTGTATATGGTTCCCGATAAAACAGTTCATTCATTTCTTCCATCATCATTCTCCTGCATTTTGTCTGCTTCTATTCTAGTGCAGAGCAGGCTTTCATCCAAGAATACTGAAGGCGATCATGCATTGTGCCAGGTAGTAAAGGATCAGCAGCACAGCATGGAACCACACGATCTTTTTAATGCCGAAATAATCATAGACCAGCATATGATCGCTGATGACAAACAGCAGTGTGCCCCATGCCATCCATGCACTGCCGCTGCCTGAGATCCACAGTCCCATTGCCAAGAAACAGGAAAGATCTAAAACAAGCAGATACAGGACGCCTGTCACCTTTACATCAGCCGGCGGAAAAACCACCTTGAACATCTGATGAATGATCACGCCGCCAAACATACAGCCAAGCAATGCGTACAGCACAAGCATCCATTGACCGCTCTCTGCAATAATGATCATACTGCGGGCAATATAGAACAGATGTCCGATAAAGAAAGCCCCGCATCCCAACATGAATGATTTCTTCTGCAGAGCAGGGAAGACCATATCTGCATCCAGAAAGAAATCCCCGATGACGCCAAAGCCAAGACCGCCAGCGATCAGCCAGCTCAGGAAATGATCCTGATAGTTCAATGTACAGAACAGACCGATGCATAAAAACAGCAGAGAAGACAATGTCTTAAAGAACAGCACTCTTTTATACTGTGCTTTATAAAAACTGATGATAAAAATAATGTCTAAAACAATTCCTATTGCAAATATCCAAGCAATGATCTTCATAAGATTTCTCCGCTGTACTGATAACTACAGTGTAGCATAACCAGCACCATATTCGATAAACTGTCTTCTTCATGTTAAGATACCCTCGTCAGGAGGTACCATGCAGTTAAGAGAACAATTCAATAAAACAGATTATGAAAACATCGCAGCACTTTATGTGTCTGCGTTTCCAAAGGAAGAAAGACTGCCTTTTGCCGTACTGAAGAAAAAAGCAGAGAACAAAAAAGGATCTTTCCTCATCATTGAGGAAGGATCGCAGTTTATTGGTTTCATGCATATATCGGAAGGACCGTCTCTGGTATATTTAGCTTTCTTTGCGATTGATGAAGCATGCCGTGAGAAGCATTATGGAAGCACTGCATTGCAGATGCTGAAAGAAAGATATCCTAAGAAAACAATATTGATTGCCAGAGAGACTTTGGATCCAGCCGCTGAGAACTATGGGCAGCGTGTACGCCGCTATGGCTTCTATCTGCGCAATGGCTTTCAGGATATTCCTTATACGATCCATGAGTGCGGCATCGTCTATGATGCAATGAGCACTTCTGCAGATACTGTTCCAGAGCAGTATCTTGAAGCCATTCATGCATGGGCTGATCCAATGACCTTCAAAACAATTGGCTTTGCCATGAAAAAAAGGAATGCAGACTGATCTGCATCCCTTTTTTTGGTTTAGATAAAGAAGTATTTTGCAACAAAGAGAACTGCCAATACATACATCAATGGCGAAGTCTCATCTGTCTTCTTCATGATCAGATGCAGAACGACCCAAGTGATGACACCTAAAGAGATACCTTCAGAGATGGAATAAGCAAAGCCCATCATTGTGATAGCAACAAAGCAAGGAATCGCATCGATCAGATTTGACCAATTGATCTTTGATACCTGCTGCATCATCAGGAAACCAACAACGATCAGTGCAGGTGCTGTTGCAAAGGAAGGTACCGTCAGGAACAATGGAGATAAGAACAGAGCCAGGATGAACAGCAGACCAACAGTGCAGCTGGTCAGACCAGTGCGGCCGCCTTCGGAAATACCGGCAGAAGACTCAACATATGTTGTGATGGTAGAAGTACCGCAGCATGCGCCGACGACAGTACCGACAGAGTCAGCTAATAAGATGCCCTTGATCTGCGGCAGTTTGCCGTTTTCATCCAGCATGTCGACTTTGGAAGCACAGCCAATAACAGTTCCCAATGTATCAAATACATCAACGAACAGGAACGAGAACATCATGACAAAGAAGTCCAGCGGATGTTCCGCAATAAAGCCGAAGTCGAACTTGAAGAATGTCGGTGCCATAGACGCTGGCATGGAGAAGATTGCATGCGGAATGACAGAATAGAAACCTGCTTCAGCATTCGGTACATAGAGACCTGTCAGTTCGCAGACAATGCCAAGTACCCAAGTGATCAGGATGCCCCAGAGCATATATCCCTTGACGCCCTTCATCATTAACAGTGCAATGATGATCACACCAAGCAGCGCTAAGATGACAGTGATGCCCTGTGTATTGAAGGAACCGGCAGCGAACGCATTCTTCATGGTGAACAAGCCGACCAGTGTCGATTCATTGTTGACAATGATGTGTGCATCCTGCAGTCCGATGAAAGTAATGAATAAGCCGATACCTACAGATACCGCAATTTTCAGCTGACCAGGAATGGCGTTGAAGATTGCTTCTCTGATGTTGGTCAAAGACAATACGATGAAGATGATGCCTTCGATCAATACAGCCGTCAATGCTGCCTGCCATGAATATCCCATGGCACCGCAGATCGTGTAGGCAAAGTAGGCATTCAGTCCAAGACCTGCAGACAGTGCAAATGGTTTATTTGAGAAAGCAGCCATTGCAAAGCAGGCAACTGCGGATGCAACTGCTGTTGCTGTCAATACAGAACCAGCATCCATGCCGGAAGCACTCAGAATACTTGGGTTGACAGCTAAGATGTAGACCATGGTCATGAAGGTTGTCAGACCGGCAACTAATTCGGTACGAACAGATGTTTTGTTATCTTTCAGTTTAAAAAGCTTTTCTAACATATCTATCCCTCTTTCTTTCCTCATCATCGTAAATAGTAAAAGACCTTCTGCGTACTATCCCATATCGCTGAAGGTCTCGCTTAAAAGATTCGTCGTAGTCCCGTTATTAAGGTAACAGGGTAGAGACACTTTCGCCAATCCGAAAGCATATACGATATGAAGGATGTTCCTATTATACCTTACAGATCCAAATTCGCTCCAACGAATTTCACAAATTTCTGCGTTATTTTTCCTTAAGAATAATTGTAAGGGCTTTCCCCTTCACCTGCATTCTCATCTGCCCTTCTGTCTGTATAAACTTCGGTATATGTTGCCATGCTTTCGCCCTTTTTTCGGACCCAGATGCCTAGATGATCGTCCTTTGTTTTCGTCTCATCCAGGATGGCATCAACGATCTGCGCTCCGCTGAAAGTCTGAAAGATATCTTTCAGCAGCAGCGGGTCTTCTCTGAGCAGCTGACAGAAGCGTGCTGGCTGCTCTCCTTCTTTCTGCCGCATCCTTTCCTTGATCCATGAAAGCAGTTCTTCTTTGTCCTCGTTCATTCTTTTTCCCTCCTATCTTTATATTCACGGCAGATCTTATAATTCTCAATTCATGAATATATGATTGGTGTACCATTCCCTAGGAAATAAAGAAAAAGGACTCTCCGAAGAGAATCCTCTGTATTTGGACCAATTAGTCTGCTACGTAAGGCAGCAAAGCCATCTGACGAGCACGCTTAATAGCGACTGCCAGCATTCTCTGATACTTCGCACGAGTTCCTGTTACACGTCTTGGCGTGATCTTGCCATTGGCGCTGATAAACTTTCTGAGGAGCTCAACATCTTTATAGTCGATCGTCTTGATGTTATTTTTTGTGAAGTAGCAGACCTTTTTACGGCCCATTCTCTGTTTTCTGAATGCCATGTCTGTTCTCCTTTTTTAGAATGGCAGATCATCGCTGGAAATATCCAAGGATGATGCTGCACCATAATCTTCATTGCTTCCGCTGCCGGTATTCTGTGCTGGCTGCGGCTGTGCATAGGAAGGCTGCTGGAAACTTGATTCCTGCTGAGCTCTCTGCTGAGAGGAGCTCTTGCTTTCCAATAAGTTCGCATTGTCACATACAACTTCTGTTACATAATGACGATTGCCCTGTGCATCATCATAGGTACGTGTCTGAAGTCTTCCATCCACTCCTACAAGTGCACCTTTCTTAGCATATGTGCCAAGGAAGTCAGCTGTCTGACGCCATGCAACACAGTTGATGAAATCTGCGGTCGGCTGATTGCTGTTTTGATCCTGGGAACGTGAGACTCTGCGGTCTACTGCTACCGTAAAGGAAGCAACTGACAGCTGGCTCTGCGTCTTGCGGATCTCAACATCTTTCGTAAGCCTTCCAACCAAAACAACGCGGTTGATCATTACTTAGCCTCCTGAACAGGAGCTTCAGCTTTTGTGATCATGAAACGGACAATGTTAGTATTCAGACCTAATAAACGATCGAATTCCTTAACGCATGCGTTGTCGGCTTCAAAAGCACTGACTACATAATAGCCTTTTGTCATATCATCAATACGGTATGCGAAATCTCTCATACCCCATTCATCTGTCTTGTTGACCTTACCGCCATTTTTCGTGACGATACCGGAGACGGATTCGATGAGCGCTGCTCTCTTATCGTCTTCAACAGATGCGTTGATGATGTACATGACTTCATACTTCTTCATTTTGTACACCTCCTTCTGGACTAACGGCCATTTCTGGCAAGGAGTGGTCAAACCACTCGCCTGAAGATAATATCAGTTTTCGGCTCGATTGTAAACAAATACTTGCGTTTACCGGGCAAAGGAACGGTCCATTTTTTTCATCATGGCGACGGCAAACACGGCTGTGCACAATTCAGTGATCGGCATTGCCCACCATAAAGTACTGCCAAAGGATGCTGCTAAATACTTCAGGTAGATCTTTTTTAAATCTCCATTCAGAAAATCCGTCATATGTTTCCTCCTTATATACAAACAAAAAGCCGGATGAGACAGCAGACATTTCAGTCTGCTACCTTATCCGGCCTGTTATTTCTATCGAACAACCTGCCTCCGAGTGAGCAATTGGTATCGTAGCTTTTTGTTTTCGGAATGTCAATCCGCTTTCTTCAGGCAGTTTGTTCCTGTGCTTTTGCATGAGCCTTCCGGAATTTTGCAGAAATGCCATCCAGCTGTGCCATATCTGTTTCTGCCGGTGTACTTGCAATGCCAGCCTTCATGTAATTGCGCATGACACCGACCAATACAAACGGACGGACAAAGACAGAATGCAGGACGAGCCAGCTGATCAGAGCGAACATTGCCGAAACAACGACCAATGCCGTTGTAGGATCGGCGATATCTTCACCCGTTTCACTGGCCGACGCAATGATCTGTGCTGCGCCGGAAACAAAGTCTGGGAAATTGCTGAATAATGCATAATAGCCAACGCCAAGCACACCGCCGATGACCAGCAGAGAAACGAGCCCTAACCCCAATACTCTGCCCATATTCTTGATCAGCGTCTTCCAATTTTTAAAGTAAAGAACAGCCCCTTCGCATGTTGCTTTGAAAGCATTCTCATCCTTGCGATAGAATACCCAGCCTAAGCAGCAGCTGCATAAATAGGCAACGGCTGTATTGATCACTGCACTGACCGCACTTGTGACACCTTCCACGGCTTCGCCGCCGCCGGAAGCTAAACTATTCAGGCCCTTGGTCAGTTCACCGAAGATGCCTCTGATCGTTCCGGTGATCGCATAATAGACCGATACCGTAACAAATCTTTTCCTGACTATTGCTTTGCCTTCTTTGGATACATGCTCCGGCAGTTCATTCTCGACCACTGCTTTCGTGATCATCGCAATCTGCGCAGCCTTGAGCAGATAGGCAACGTAATGAACGATCAGGCCGAAGATGATAAGACCGATCACAAACCCAATGCCAAGACCGATCACATCATCCGGCTGGAACAGATAGCCTGCAATTGTGCAGGCAGCCATTACGGCGATGCCGATCAGATAGACAAAAAGCCGCTGCCATGAAAATGTAAATGTCCTGCGGAAAATTTCAAAATTGCTCATATGAGCTCCCCCTCTTTCTCGGCCAAGCCGATCCGTACCTATTTTGCAGAGATACTATGCCGATACCGGCATCCGATCATCTTCCACTTCCGGTTCCAGATCCATGGCAACACCATTGACCTTATATTTTTTCAGAATAAACATCGTCGTAGTCTGCGAAACACCCTCGACCGGTGCCAGCTTCTCACCGACAAAGTCCGCAACTTCCCGCATTGTCTTAGCATTGACATTGACCAGGAATTCCGATCCGCCTGACATCAGATACAGCGAAGATACTTCCGGGAACTTGGCAATGCGCTGGGCGATCTTATCGTAGCCGGTATTGCGCTCTGGCTTTGCGGATACAGCAATTACTGCATCGACATGTTCAATATTGGTCTTATCCCAATTGATCACCGTATGATAGCCGCAGATGATCTTATCTTTTTCCAGACCATTCTTGGCAGCTTCTACATCTGTTTCTTTCTCGCCCAACACATCGGCGAGATCTGTTACTGTGGCTCTTGGATCATTGACCAGCAGCTGCAGCAGTTTATTTGTATCCATCATCATTCTCCTTTATATATATGATTTTCTTTCAGGAATTCTTCAATGCGCCGCATCGCTGTCTGCAGATGATCCAGACTGTACGCATAGGAGATCCGGGCAAATCCTTCGCCCGAAGCACCGAAGGCAGTGCCTGGCACAATTGCCACCTGCTTCTGTTCCAGCAGCTTCATGCAGAATTCATCACTGCTCATGCCTGAGCAGGAAATATTCGGGAACACATAGAAGGCGCCCTGCGGTTCAAAGGTAGGCAGTCCCATCTCATTCAGTTTCCGTACACAGTACTTCCGCCGGAAATCATACTCCTGCCGCATCTTTTCTACTTCTTCATCCACTTTGACATTCAGTGCATCGATGGCCGCATACTGCGAAGTGGTCGGTGCCGTCATAATGCATGACTGATGGATCTTGATCATGGTCTTGATCAGAGGTTTCGGTCCGCAGGCATATCCTAAGCGCCAGCCGGTCATGGAATATGTTTTAGAGAAGCCATTGACGACGATCGTTCTCTCCCGCATGCCGGGAATATGCGCAATGCTTTCATACGGTGCATCGCTGTAGATCAATGCCGCATAGATCTCATCGCTGATCACGATCACATTGGTGTCCTTCAGTACTTCCGCAATCTCCAGCAGATCCTGATGTTCCAGGATCGCACCAGTCGGATTGTTCGGATAGCTCAGCACCAGGAGCTTTGTCTTCGGCGTAATTGCTTTCCTGATATCAGCGGCTGTTACGCGGAAGCGATCCTTTTCTTTTGTCGCAATGGGAATCGGCACACCGCCAGTCAGCGTCGTGATCGGTTCATAGGATACATAGCATGGCTCCGGGATGATGACTTCATCGCCTGGTTCGACCATGGCCCGTATCGCCAGATCGATTGCTTCTGATCCGCCGACGGTCACGATCATTTCATCAATGCCGTAGTCCAGATCATATTTCCGTTTCATGTAAGTACTGATAGCTTCCCGCAATGGCTTCAGCCCTGCGTTGGCCGTATATTTGGTCCGGCCCAATTCCAGTGAATGGATCGCCGATTCGCGGATCGTCCACGGTGTCTGAAAATCCGGTTCTCCTACGCCTAAAGATATGCATTCCGGCATATCCATGACAAGATCAAAGAACTTGCGGATCCCGGATGGTCTCATTGCCAAGGCAGTCTTTGACTGCAGCTTTTCGTAATCCAGCATAAATTTCCACCCCTTCTAATTCATTTCATTATACAATATTTCAGCTTGTTTCAGAAAACATTTTCATTCCGATTTCAATTCAAAGATCATATCCCGCAGCTGTGCCGCTCTTTCGAAATCCAGAGAGCCTGCTGCTTCTCTCATCTCAGCTTCCATATCCGCAATCAAAGAAGCCTTGTCCTTCTTGGACATCTTCTGCTTCTTCTTGATATACTTAGCAGCCATTTCCTGCGTTTCCTTGCCATGGATCGCATCCTCGATCGGCTTGACGATCGTATGCGGCGTGATCCCATGAGCCTTGTTATACGCTTCCTGCACAGCTCTGCGGCGGTTGGTCTCTTCAATAGCGAACTTCATCGAGTCAGTCATAACATCGCCATACATATACACTTCGCCATGTTCATTTCTGGCCGCTCTGCCAATCGTCTGGATCAGCGATCTCTGTGAACGCAGGAAGCCTTCTTTATCCGCATCCAGAATGCATACCAGAGATACTTCCGGAATATCCAATCCTTCTCTTAACAGGTTGATGCCGACGATGGCATCGATCTTCCCCGCCCGCAGATCATGAATGACCTGGGTACGTTCCAATGTCTTTGTTTCATGATGAAGATAGGAGATATGATATCCTCTTTCTTTCAAATACTCGCTCAGGTCTTCCGCCATGCGGACTGTCAGGGTCGTGATCAGCACACGCTCATGCTTGGCAATGCGATCATCCAGGGCCATGCAGATATCATCGACCTGTCCCTTGGTCGGCTTCACCGTAATGATCGGATCGACCAGACCTGTCGGACGGATGATCTGTTCAGTCACATGATGATCCACTTCATCCAATTCATAATCACCTGGCGTCGCTGAACAGTAAATGACCTGATTGACCATGCCTTCAAATTCATCAAACTTCATCGGCCGGTTGTTCAATGCGCTTGGCAGCCGAAAGCCATATTCCACCAATACCTGCTTGCGCTGACGGTCGCCGTTGTACATGCCGCGGATCTGCGGCAGAGATACATGCGATTCATCCACGAACATCAGAAAATCTTTTGGAAAATAATCAAACAGATTCCATGGCCGCTGTCCTTCTTTGCGTCCGTCAATATGCATCGAGTAATTCTCAATGCCGGAGCAGTATCCATTCTCCCGCAGTGCTTCAATATCAAAGCGCGTCCGCTGTTCCAGGCGTTCTGCTTCCAAGAGCTTGCCATGATCTTTAAAGTACTTCAGTCTTTCATCCAATTCTTTTTCAATATCATCGCATGCACGCATCATGGATGCATGGCTGCGGGCATAGCCCGAAGCTGGAAAAATATTATAGAACTGATAGGCATTCAGTGTGTGCCCCGTCAATGGATCCACTTCCGTGATCCGTTCGATCTCATCGCCGAACATCTCAATGCGGATATTGAATTCATGCGTATAGGATGGCGTCAGATCAATGACATCTCCGCGCACGCGCATTGTACCTCTTGTTTGATCCACATCATTGCGGGCATACTGCAGCTCCACAAATTTCCGCAGCAGTTCATTGCGCTCATACGTTTCACCGACCCGGATCGTCACGAACATATCGCGGTACTGCACTGGATCGCTGGCCGCATAGATGCAGGCGACCGATGCAACAACGATCGTATCGCGCCTTTCCAGCAGAGAGTTCAATGCTGATTCCCGAAACATATCCAGTTCTTCATTGATCGCTGCTGTCTTTTCAATATACATATCATTCTTCGGCATATATGCCTCCGGCTGATAGTAGTCAAAATTAGATACGAAATATTCGACACGATTGTGCGGAAACAGTTCTTTGAACTCCGAATACAGCTGTCCTGCCAGTGTCTTGTTATGCGAAAAGACCAGGGTCGGACGATTTTCGCGGGCAATGATATTGGCCATTGTAAACGTCTTGCCAGTACCTGTTGCACCTTCCAGCACCTGTTCTTTTTTTCCTTCATGAAGACCTGCGCACAGTTCATCGATAGCAGCCGGCTGATCGCCGGTAGGATGATACGGTGAAACAAGTTCAAACTTATGATCAGCCATGCAGGATCTCCTGTGCCTTCTGCAGCTGCGTATCATGATTGCTTGTCGTGCCCCAATCCATTCTGACTGCCGAGATCAATGCCTCATAAACTGTTTTATTCAGTACGCCATCCGCTGCTAACGAATGATCGCTTTCATACTGGATCAGCGCTTCTTTGGTCATCTCAGAAAAGTATCCATCCATGCGGCCCGGATTGTATCCCAGATAGTCTAAGCACAGCTGCATATCTTTTACTGCATCTGCGACGGAGTCAAAACTATAGGATTCATCATCTTCCATGCCTGCATATGTATTGTACAGAGCATCATGAAGACGCACAGTCTCATCTGGGGTAATGCCGACACCATTGACCCAAGTGCCATCCGGAGATACCCACTTGGCCGTTGTATACTTGATGGCTGAGCCATCGCTGAATGTACGGCTGACCTGCACCGTTCCCTTGCCATAAGTCGTTGTGCCGACGATCGTCACATCATCTCTCTGCTGCTTCAAAGCAAGTGTCATCACTTCGGCTGCACTGGCTGTATCGCCATTGACTAGAATGACGATCTTATGAATATTTGTCAGCTGACCGCCGCTGGTCTTGATCGTCTCATCCGGACCGCTGGCATACTGTTCCGTCATGACGGTTTCCCCTGACGGCAGGAATAAAGAAGCCACTGCCGAAACAGAATTCAGATAGCCGCCGCCGTTATTTCTCAGATCCAGGATCATCTGATCGCTGTCATCGACGGCCAGATCGCTCAAGTATCCTTTTACCTCATTGACCGTTCCTTCACCAAACTGGGCCAAGCGCAGATAGATCGTACCGTCATCCAATTTCTTGCCGAAAGCGGTAGCGGATACAGCTGCCCTGGTAATTTCAAACGTCAGATACTGTCCTTCGCGGATGAATGTCACACTGACCTTCGTTCCTTCATCCCCTTGGATCAGATCCTTGATATCGCTGCTCGACATGCCGTCAATGACCGTGCCATCCACAGCATGAATAATATCGCCTGCTTTCACCCCTGCTTTTTCAGCTGGGGAATCCTTAAATACTTCTTCGATCATATTGGTATCGCCATTCTGAATATAAGCAACACCAATCCCTACATAGTTGCGGTTGATCGACTGCGTAAAGCTGCTCATCTCTTCCGCGCTCATATATTCTGTATGCGTATCTTCTTCATTGCTTGTGATCGCTGTCAATGCCTGATCTTTCAGACGTTCATCCAAGTTGTCGATCGAACTGCCGAAATACCAATCATTCTCCATGATCTTCAGCACTTCTGCGATCTTATCATCCGAAGACAGGCCAAAAGCTGCATTCAGACGGGAACGGAAACTGTTCAGAAAAGACATCGGCACTAAACTGCCGCCCATCCAGCCAAGCAGTACGCCAGCTATAACAACGATCACAAGCGCTCTTTTCAAGTGCTTGATCTTTTTCTGGGATTTCTTGAGGGCAAGTTCATCTGACCAAAGATGGACAGAACCGCTGTTCTCAATTTCAGTATCTTTCTTCTGATTTTCTGTTTTGTTTTCTTCGCTCATAATCCGTTCCTTTTTCTAAAAAAGAGTCTCAGCAAGTGAGGCTCTTCTATTGTATTACATTTTACCGATCTTATCGTGAAGATCACTCACCGAAGACAGTCTCCGGACGGATACGGCATGGTGCATCATATCCATGATCGCATCTGCGGCCATAGCCATCATAGCTTCCGGCCCAGCCGCAGCCAAATCCTAAATCACCGTTCCATGAGGACAGCCAGGAAGAATAATCCGAAGCTGCACCTAAATACGTCACTTCAACATGCGTATGCGGACCAGTCGAGTTGCCGGAAGAACCAAGCTGTCCGATCTGATCGCCTGCACTGACGATCGTGCCGGCAGCGATAGGTGAATTCAGAAGCATATGCGCATAGATCAAGGCATAGAGGCTGTCGCCGACAATGCAAAGCTCATACACTTGGTTGCCGCCGCCCCATAGACCGCCCTGTGCTTTGCCGCAGCCATCGCCTAAGTAGCCATAGCCGCATCCATTTGCACTGGCAATGATCAAACCATTGGCCGCTGCCACGATTGGTGTTCCTAAGGAAGCCGCAAAGTCATTGCCCAGATGGATCGTTACGCCATCCGGATAGGTCCACGCACCAGCACTGCGATAGGCACCAGGTACTGGCCACGTCCAGCCATCTGATACCTGCGGTTGACCGTCTTGGGCTGCCACCTGGCTCAGTGTTTCCTTGATCGCATCAATATTAGAAGAAATACCACCTTCAATTGCCAGCTGTTCCGCTGCCAACTGTGAAGCTGCCGCCGCCGCATTCTGTGCCTGCTGCTGCAGTGTAAGCAGATCGTTCTGATCTGCTGTCAGCTGATCTTTCTGTTTCGTCTGATCATCCTGACTTGTTTTCAATTCAGTCTGCGCTGTCTGCAGATCTTTCTTCTGCTGATCCTGCGTTTCGCGCATCGTCACCAGTTCATCGCTGGAATTCTTATCACTTTCAGAAATAGCCTGCAGTCCCGAGATGATCCGGAACCAATCCTCCAAAGTGGAAGCACCCATCAGAATGTCTAAATACTTATTGATTTTCAATGAGCTCTGTTCATTGACCATTCTCTGTTTGATCTTTGTACTGATATCATCGATCTTTTTCTGCGTCGCATTGATCTCTTTCTGCTTCGCATCGATCTCTTTCTGCTTGGCATCGATCTGCGTCTGCAGATCATCGATCTTTGCCTGCACATCATTGATCTCCGTCTGTTTAGCATCAATATTTGTCTGCAGAGCTTCTACCTGAGCTCTCGCGTCAGCAGCGTTTGATTCATAGAGCTTGCGCAGATCTTCCGCGCTCTGCAGCTGTGAAGCAGCTGTGCTCTTCTGGTCATTTAAATAGGAACGATAGGCATTGCATGCATCAGACAGATTGTTATCTGAATTAGTGCAGTAGCTGTTCCAATAATCTGTATCTGAATATGGCGGATCTTCCGCCTTGATGACCTGCAGCGGGATCATGCATGCACACATAGCAAGTGCGGTCACCGTCTGGATCAGTCTTTTCATCTCTTCCACCTCAGATAGCGGGTAACGGAAAGCCACGAACCAATGAAGCCAACCGCAATTCCCATGACTAATAAGATACCGGAAATGTAATATACAAATGGGAATGGCTCAACTAAGTGGAACATATTAGAGAGCAGGATCCCGCCTGCACGATCGTACAGAACAAGATATCCCCATATTGTTGCTACAATCGGAAGAATCGCTCCCAAGATGCCGATAATGATTCCTTCGATCAGGAATGGCGAACGGATAAAGCGATTGGATGCGCCGACATTGCGCATGATCTCAATTTCTGTTGCCCGTGCGGTAATCGTCAGTTTGATCGTATTCTGAATCAGGAAGATTGCCAGCAGCATCAAGCCGACAACTAAGATCAGTCCGACCTGACGGATCTTTGCCATGGCATCGACAATAGATATCGTGCTCTGACCGCCGTAGTTGACCTGATAGATGCCCTTGCCATCGCTCTTCATCTGTGACAGTTCATCTGCAATGCTCTGGATCTTTGATCCATCCGATGCTTTGACATAGAATGCATCATGCATTGGATTGTCACTTCTGAATGGTTCAAAAGCTTCTTTTGTTTTTTCATCTGTAAATGAATCTAAGTATGCATCGAATTCTGCGCTCTTCGGGCTCAGCGTTACACTTTCAACACCATCGATCGCTTCAATTTCTTTTTTCAGAGATGCTTCCTGATTCTCCGAATTGTAATCAACGGATGCATAGATATCCAAAGATGATTCTATATTCTGTGTAAAGTTATTGACGTTCCATGTCAATAACAGAAAGATCGAGATGATCACCAAAGTGATCGTTACGGCAATGGCACTGGAAATAGACATGGCCCAATGTCTGCCGACGCCGGAAAATCCTTCTTTCAATGGTCTATTGATCATGACGGACATATCCTCCTTCCGCAAGATCTGCGACAATATGGCCGTGTTCCAAAACGACCGTTCTTCTGCGATAGCGGTTCACGATCGACGCATCATGCGTTACCATAACAACCGTTGTGCCATATTTTTTATTGATCTCAGCTAACAGATCCATGATCTCAGCTGACTTTGCCGGATCCAGATTTCCTGTCGGCTCATCTGCGATCAGTACCTTTGGACGGTTGGCAATCGCACGGGCAATCGTCACACGCTGCTGCTGTCCGCCGGAAAGCTCACGCGGAAAGCTGTCGCCTTTTTCTTCCAGGCCGACGACTTCCATGACTTCCTTGACCCGCTTATCGATCTGCGGCTTCTTCATATTGATGACTTCCAAGGCATAGCTGATATTTTCGGCAACTGTCTTTTCCGGCAGCAGACGGAAATCCTGAAAAACAACACCGATATTGCGGCGGTAGACAGGAACCTGCTTCCGCTTCAATTTTCCGACATCAATGCCAACTGCCTTTACACTTCCTTTTGTCGCTATTTCTTCACCATCTAAAAGCTTGATCAAAGTTGATTTTCCCGAACCAGTCGGTCCGATAATGTAAATGAACTCGCCCTGATTGACTTTCATGTTAATGTCGTATAAGGCATTGGTTCCATTTTTATAGCGCATGAATACATGGGAGCACTCTATCATAAACCCTCCTCACTAAAAAAACCGGATAATAAATCCATTACGATTTTATCATATTCCGGTTGTTTTCGCTTAAATATTCGGTGAACTGTAAGTGAATCCTTCGCCATGCATATCGGATGCATCGGTCGTAATAACGAAGGCACGATCATCAATTTCACGAATGATGCCAAGGAGCCTTGTATACTGACGGCCGCTGACAACACAGAGAATTACTTTCTTCGGATCAGAGGAATAGCCGCCTTCGGCATCCAGCAGGGTCACCCCGCGATCCAATTCTTTATTGATCGTTTCCGTTATTTCCTGATAAGAATCCGAGATGATCTGCACGCTCTTGGCCGAAGAGCCCTGGCCTGCTTCCAAAGTGTAGCGGATGCCTGCACCGGAAGCGAAAACGGAGATCAGACCGATCAATGCTGCATTGAGGTCATAGGCAAGAATGCCGATCAAAACGGTAAGGCCATCGGTAATTACGACTAACGTTGAGATCTTTGCCCCCGTGATCTTATGCAGGATCAATGGCGGTACATCCATACCGCCGGAAGAAGCACCTGCACGCATGATCAGGCCAATGCCGACACCGCCCAGCAGACCGGCATAGAAAGAAGCCAGCATCGGCGGCACCGTAATATTGAAATCCACCCAGCTCAGAAGCGTTGTAAAGCATGGATACAGCAGAGAAGAAAATGCCGTATTGATGGCAAACTCTTTGCCCAGGACTGCCCAGCCTACAAAGAACAGGATCAGGGTCAGGGCATTGGCCAGCAGTGTCTTATCAATATGAAAGAACGGTTCCGCTGCGACCGCAATACCGGCAACCCCGCCTGACAGAATGTTATAGGGAATAACAAACATCTCTACAGACATTGCTAAGATCAGTGTTCCGGCAATTATGAAGCATGCATCAAGCATCTTATTTTTAAATGTTCTGACTTTTACTGGCATCGCCATGGTATTATAGCATAGCTAAGGAGGTGCCATGAAAAAAAGAACAGTACTGAATCTTCTGATCTGGATCGGTGTTGGATGCTATGTTGCATGGATCTTTTCCAATTCACTGACCATCGGCGAATACAGCAGTGCGGTTTCCACAAAGGCTGCCAACTTTCTATTGCGCTATGTGAACCGTGCCGGCTTCACGATCGATTTCAATCTGTTCCATCATTACGTTCGCAAGCTGGCTCACTTTTCCGAATATGCCCTGCTGGGATTTATGCTTGTCTTAGCAATCCGCATCGCACCTCTGATGAAATCAAAATTCCTGAACTTTATCATCATCATGATCGGCATTCCTTTCACGGATGAACTGCTCCAGCATTTTGTTCCAGGAAGAACAACTGCTTTCCTGGACAGCTTCATTGATATGGCAGGCATTCTGGCGGGATCCTTTGTTGCCTATGTGCTTGTCCTGATCATTCTGGATATCTTCAAAAAGCGATCTGCCTGAGCAGATTGTTTTTTTTACTCCGGAATGGAGAAATGCATGTACTGATACAGTTCTGGATCTTCTTTATGGGCCAGCAGTGTACTGGTGCAGCTTGGCAGCAGTGTCGACATGGATGTCCGCGTATGGTATTCATTGAAAGCTGCGTCATCCAGATTGAAGAAATAATACGGATCATCTGCTGAAGCACAATCATCCCATGTCAGATCGACATTGTAGAAGGACCCATCGATCAGCACAATGTTCCAAGCATGATCCTGTCCTTCGCTTGTTCCGATCACGTAGTAGCATGGAATATTCAGTTTCTGCAGAAGATACTGAAAACTGCGGGCATAGCCGGCACATACCGTACGGCCATTGACCAATGCACTGTACGCACTTTGATTGAGCGCAGCACTGACGTCATACTCTGTCTTCTCGATCAAGGCATCATGAACATATTTTTCTTTTTCATATTCACTGCTGCACTGCTCCGCTGCCACTAAGATCTCATTGCCAGCGTGTTCAAAGCTCTGTTTTGCGGCATCGATATCCGCAGCCGTTTCATTGTAATTCAGTGAGATCGAGATCACTCTGTCACTGTCGCTCAGACAGCGGTAATTATATTTCGTATCCAGCCAGAATAATTCCGGATGATCGCAGAAGAGACAGCGGAAGACCGTTTCGACATCCGCAGAGGTGACATCTTCATTCGGCAGGAACATCTCATTCAATGAGGATGCATTTGTGTAGAATTCCTGATAGAGCGCTTTCTGTGCTTCGTTCAGCTGATCATAGTAAGGATATGTCGAAGCATCAAAGACCAATTGATCATTCGGCACAGGTGTAGATGCTGGTGAAGCAGATGTCTTAGCAATCGTCAGCGGACCATCCCAGCTGATATACTTTCCTGCATATTCGGCCAAGAAAAAGACCATGCCGATCAGCAGGCACAGGATCACGATTGTTTTGCACAGACGTCTGAGAAATTTCATGACCACACAATAGCATAGCTGTCGCGCTGAAACAATGCATATGAAAACCAGAAGAGAATGATCCCTTCTGGTCTAATATCCCCAAATTGTTTCCGGCCGGATACGGCATGGCGCATCATAGCCTGCTTCGCATCTGCGGCCATAGCCATCATAGCTTCCAGCCCAGCCAGCACCATATGCCAAGTCGCCGTCCCATGTTCTGGCATAGTTTGCAAAGTTGCTGCCATCGCCTAGGTACATCACTTCAATATGGCAATGCGGTCCAGAACTGTTGCCGGAGGATCCGGATAAGCCTAAGTAATCCCCAGCCTTGACAATCGTTCCCTGCGACACCAAAGTACCGTCCGTCATATGACAGTAGATCAAGCCATACAGACTGCCATCTACAACGCACAGCAGATACAGCTGATTGCCGCCGCCATAGCCGCCGCCGTCTTCACCGCATCTGGAGCCAAGATAGCCAACGGGGCATCCGCTGACGCTCAGCATGATGACGCCCGTCCCTGCGGCATACAGCGGTGTGCCGGAGGATACCGCAAAGTCATAGCCCAAATGAATGCCGCCGCCTGGATATTCCCACGTTCCTGCACTGCGGTAGGAGCCATAGACCGGTCTTGCCCAGCCAGTCGTCACAGGCTGTGAATCCGGCGTACTGTCCGGTGTATTGACAGGCTGATCTGTTGCAGAAGGTGCATCCGTTGACGAAGGATCGCTGGTCGGTGTCGGTGCAATCGTCGGTGCCGGTGTTGGATTCATGATCTGATCCTGCAGCGCATCCAAAGAATCGGAAATGGATGACATCTGCGACTGCACTTGGGCAATATTTGTAGCGACATGATTGCCCTGCGCCTGCAGAACAGCTTCCTGGGATTGTGCTGCGGTTTCAATGACCTGTACTTTATACTGGTCTACCAAGACCTGTTCTCTTTGATTTGAAATGATGACTTCCTGCTGCTGCAGCTCGGCTTCCTGCTGGGAAAGCTGATCCTGGCTGTCCTGCAGGACCTGCTTGGCTGAGTTCAGTTCCGTCATCGCCTGCACGAGTTCATCATTTTCACTTTTTTCTTTATCCGCAATGCTGGCAAGTCCAGAAGCGACCCGCATAAAATCAGAAAACGTTTTAGCGCCCATCAGCACATCGATCAGATTATTCACGCGCAGGGTCGCCTGTGCATTGACCATTCTCTCCTTGACCTTGGCGCTCATACTGTCAATGACCGTCTGCGCATCCGCCAAGGACTGCTGTTTTGTCTCGATCTGTGCTTGAGTATCGGCAATCTGTGCCTGCAGCGTTCCTCTCTGTGCTTCCAGATCAGAGATCGTACCATTCAATGTTTCGACATTGTTCTGATACTCCGTCAATTGATCCTGATAGGCAGAGATATTGGCTTCAATATCGGCTTTCTGCGCATTGATCGCATCCAGCTGTGCCTGCAGATCCGGTGTATTTTCAGCGATATATTCGGTATATGCTTTGCAGGCTTGGAAATCATCCTGTGTCTTTATATTGTCACTCTGGCATTTTTGATTCCAGTAGTCACTGTCGCTGTAGTCTTCAGCATGGATCGGAACAAGAGGGAAGATAGATAGAACTAAAGCTGTACTGACAATAAATTTTACTGCGGTATTTTTCATACTTAAAAGTATACTCACTTTTCAGTCAGGTACAAATAAGCTCTCTCTTTTTTTACTGCTTCTGCTTCAGAAATACGACGGACAGATAATATGCAAGAATGGAAGCGACAGCGCAGTCAATGCCTCTGAACAGTGCACCTTGGATCTGACTGATCTCGCTCACATCCATGCATACGATCAAGCCCATAGTAAGCAGCGTCGGCAGAAGGATGCATATGAGGATCAGAATGATCTGTGTTATCAGGCCATTGTCAGGAAATGCGGCCAGGAGAAGATGATTGTCTTTAGTATAAGGAATTGAAAGCTGCGGATCTTTCCTGAGCTTCTGACGGATCAGAACAGGATACAGATAGATCAGGATGATGCTCAGTATAATATTGGTGATCAATGTCCCTATCATATAATTATGCAGATCGCTTTGTTCTGCCGAAAGGAAATAGCAGAGCACGGCATTGATGATGCCATTTGTCAGACCATTGTTCAGAAACATTTCTTTCCAAAGAAAAGAATGAAATACTGCGGAAGATTCTTTCTGCGGATATGCTGTCATACTAGTGTCCTCTTTCCAGCAATACTGCTCTGCTTCAATCATAACATGCGATTCTTCATGTTTGTGCTAAAATCAAACAAGCAAAAAAAGAAAGAAGGCAGCGATATGATCAATTGTCTATGTGTAGGAATAGGAGGATTTCTTGGCAGTGTATGCCGTTATCTGGTCGGACTGATCCCCCTAAAGGAACAGACATCTTTTCCCTTTAAAACATTTGCCATCAATATTGCCGGTGCTTTTCTGCTTGGTCTTCTTTCTGCCTATGCCGCCAAGAATCCCAACACCAGTCCGCGCCTTCTGCTTTTATTGAAAGTCGGTGTATGCGGCGGTTTTACGACTTTCTCTACCTTTGCCTATGAATCGACTTCTTTATTCACCGATGGCAAATCAGCCATTGCTTTGACCTATGTTCTATTGAGCATCACCTTAGGCATCTTAGCGGTCTATGCTTCTCAGCTGATCATTCATTCCTGATCTGGACAGCTGCAGCAAATGTTCTACAATGAAGTCAGCGTTTTAAGGCAGCTCATTGGGGGAACATATGTCAAATCAATTTCTGACAAATTATACAGATACAACATTTCTGAAAAAGATCCAGGAAGATCTGCGCACCTGCCAGAGCTTTGCTTTCAGTGTCAGCTTCATCAAGAAAGCAGGACTGATCCTTCTGTACAAAGATCTGGAAGCAGCTCTGCAGCGCGGATGCCAAGGACGTCTGATCACTTCAACATACCAGAACTTCACCGACATTGATTCGCTGCGGCGTTTTTCTTTTCTGATGCAGAAATATCCTGCTTTTTCATGCCATCTCGACTATAACAGTTTTATGGATGCATCCTATTCAGCTGTAGGCTACCATTCCAAAGGCTATTTATTTGCGTTTGCCGATCATACCGAAGTCATTGTCGGTTCTTCCAATATTACGCGCTATGCCCTTCTGAAGAACATTGAATGGGATGTCGTTATTGATGAACAGACCGATAAAGAGGTCTATCCGCAAGCCATTGCCGAATTTGAAGACAAATGGAACAGAACATCTGAGCTGAATAAAGAACTGATTGAAAAATATACTCGCCAGCTGAGCTTTGCGGTAGAACGCTGGGATATGGACTATGATCTGTCCCGAGCAGAGATCAAGCCGAACTTCATGCAGCGAAAAGCATTGAAAGAGCTCAATCGATATCGTGCTATGGGCACTTCAAAAGCATTGATCGTCGCTGCTGCCGGCAGCGGCAAGACCTATCTTGCGGCCTTTGATGCACTGAACTTTGATGCCAAGCATCTTCTGTATATTGTTCATGAAGAATCAATTCTGAAGAAAGCGAAAGAGACTTTCGAAACTGTCTTCGGCGGCAGTGTCTCCTACGGTATTTATACCGGCCATCAGAAAGAAAGCGATGCCGACTTCTTATTTGCCACCAATCTCACCATGTGCAATTCACTGGATCTGTTCGATCGAGATGAATTTGACTATATCATCATTGATGAATGCCATCACGCAGCTGCCTCTACCTATCAGAAGATCCTTTCTTATTTCACGCCGGAATTTCTGCTTGGCTTAACGGCTACGCCAGAACGTATGGACAATCAGGATGTCTTTGCTTTGTTTGATGAGAACATTCCCTTTGAGCTTCGTTTAAAAGATGCCATCATCAATGATCTGATCGTTCCTTTCCATTACTACGGCATCCGCGATGCTTTGATCGATTACGGTCTTTCGCCAAAAGAAGAACGCCGTGCAGCTGCAGAGCTTTCCACCGAAGAGCACTGCAGTTTCCTGCATGATCAGATTGAAAAGCATCGTCCCGCCGGCAAGCTGAAGGCCCTGGCTTTCTGCCGTACAGTCACGCATGCCAGGCAGATGTCAGAAGCGATGTCGGTCTACTATCATACCGCATACCTGACAGGAAAGAATGACATCGGTGAAAGGATCCGTGCCTACAATGATCTGCAGAATGATGACAGTGATCTGGAGATCCTTTTCACCATTGATATCCTGAATGAAGGGGTCGATATTCCTGGCGTCAATATGGTCCTGTTCCTCAGACCGACCGATTCTTCTACCGTCTTTATTCAGCAGCTAGGCAGAGGCCTGCGGAAATATGAAGGAAAAAAATATGTAACTGTATTGGATTTCATCGGCAACAGCTATCAGCGCAGTGTGCAGATTGCCTATGCACTGTCTACCCTTTCCGATCAGTTCGTGGTTGAAAAGAAACTGATGAGCTCTTTGGTCAGGGATGACTTCTCTGCTTTAGGTCTGCAGGACTACGGTGTCGAGATCCATATCGATGACCTCAGCAAAGAAGAGATCATAAACTATATTCAGCAGGAGAACTTTAACAGTATCCGCTTCTTAACAAAGGACTACTTCAATTTCAAAAAGTATATCAACGCAGAATCCTATCCGACCCATATGGATTATCTGAACAATGACTGTGCCCCGGATCTGATGCGCTTTCTATCTGCTAAATGCAATGGCCGCAAGAACAATTCCTATTACAGTTTTCTGAAGGGAATCAAGGAAAATAATCTTCCGATCTTCAGTGAACAGCAGGTATTATTCCTGAACACCTTATCCAGCTATCTTCCTTTGGCCCGGCCGCATGAATATAAAATCATCCAGTGCATCCTGCATGGTACGGTTCAAAGAGATGCCATTGAACATGCATTAAGCGATGAGATCGTTGGATATCAGAAGTTGCAGTTTGACCATGCATTGAACAATCTGACGAAAGAGAAAAACAAACCAGGTGTCGTAAAGCTCATCAATGAAGCAGACGGTCTGCTGTCACTGCATGCTGAACGCGATCCGCAGTTCGATGAATACCTGGAAGATCTTCTGCAGTATGGCCTGACCCGCTATCAGATCGAGCTAGGCGATACCCAGGGCTTCAAGCTCTGGCACAGCTATCGCAAGGAACAGGTCATGATGGTCCTCTGTCGGCCGGATGCGACCATGCTTGGCACATATTATATTGATGACTGCATCTACATCTTTGCGGCTTTAAAGAAAGATGCCAGCATTGCCGAGCATCTGAACTATAAAGATAAGTTCCTGCAGCCGGATGTCTTTCAATGGGAAAGCAAAGGGAATCTTTCCGCTTCAGACAGGAACAATCTGACTCATCTGACAAAAGCAGAGCTCTTTATCCGCAAAGTAGAAAATGAAGATGGAGTGACCTTGCCATTTACATATGTCGGCACCGGCACCATGACCAATATGCAGGAAACAGGCAGTGCGACCGGTACTCTGCTGTTCCAGATCCAGATGGATCATGAACTGCCAGCCGATCTCCAATATGATTTCGGTCTTGATCCAGACGCACAGAAAAAGAACTGATAGAAATAAGAGGAAATAAAATGGTCGAAGTAGTTGCAGCACGTATTTGGAAAAATGATACCTTTCTGATCTGTCAGCGAGGAAAAGAAAAGTCGCAGGGAATGCTGTGGGAATTTGTCGGCGGCAAAATCGAACCTGGCGAAACAAAGCAGCAGGCACTGATCAGAGAATGCCAAGAAGAACTGAAGATCACCTTAGCTGTTGGCAGAGAAGTATGCGATGTCACGCATGCCTATCCCGGCATGACTATTCATCTGACTTTATTTGATGCCAAGATCATCGCAGGCGTACCGACAAAAACAGAGCACAATGATCTGAAATGGATCAAAGAAAAAGAGATCTCAGAGTATCCTTTCTGTCCAGCAGATGAAGAAATGATCCGGATCATCTATCACTAAAAAAAGGAGAGGTCTCCTTTTCTTTATTCATCAATCCCGATTGGTGCCGCAATGCCATCGGTGATCTTCAGCAGATCATCCGAATTGACTTCTACCTGCGTGCCGACTCTGCCGCCCGATACCAAGATCGTATCAAACAATACAATGGTCTCATCAAAGACGGTCTTGAATTTTTTCTTCATGCCAATAGGGGAACATCCGCCATGGATATACCCTGTCAATGGCAGCAGTTCTTTCTGCGGGATCATTTCAACATGTTTTGCCCCGACTGCTTTCGCGCATGCTTTCAGATCAAGCTTCTGCGCTACCGGTACCGCAAAGACATAGTGCTCGCCATCATTGCCGACCGTCACCAGTGTCTTGAATACCTGTTCGGGATCCTCATTGCATTTTCGAGCAACGGACAGACCGTCGATCAGATCATCGTCTGTTTCATATGTATGCAGCGTATATGCGATCCCTTCGCTTTCCAGGATCCGCATTGCATTTGTTTTCGTTTCTTTCTTTGCCATTATTCTTCCCTTAACAGTATACGATCATCGTCAAGGTCATTGCGGAATTTCTGCATCAGATCTTCGACCGTAGACTGTTTTTTCTCTGCGGCAGAGAGATCAGAGATGATCCGGCCATTGGACATCATGATCGTACGATTGCCCAGCTGCAGTGCCTGATGAAGATTATGCGTGATCATCATGCATGTCATATGGTTCTTTTCAACGATCTGCTTGGTCAGGGCCAAGATCTTCTCCGCTGCTTTGGGATCCAAGGCTGCGGTATGTTCATCCAGCAGCAATAACTTCGGCGGTACAATGGTCGCCATCAAGAGCGTCAGAGCCTGTCTCTGTCCGCCGGACAGCGTACCTACCGGTACATCCATGCGGTCTTCCAATCCCATATCCAATTGTTGCAGGCAGGCGGCATACATTTCTCTGTCCTGCTTGGAGATGCGGGAGAAACTGTCCGTATGCGAAGAAGCACTGAGGTTGGCCAGCGCAAGATTTTCTTCAATGGTCATATGCGGTGCGGTGCCCTTCAAAGGATCCTGAAATAAACGGCCGATATATTTGGAGCGCTGATATTCTTTCTGAAAAGTGATATTCTCACCATCCAGGACGATCTTTCCTTCATCGATCCGAAAGTTGCCGGCGATTGCATTGAACAGTGTTGATTTGCCTGCACCATTGGAGCCAAGGATGGTAATGAAATCACCATCCGCCACCGACAGAGAAAGATCCTTCAGAGCTGTTTTTTCATTGATCGTACCGGCATTGAAGATCTTGGTAAGTCCCGTTATCTCCAGCATCAGTTCTTCCCCTCCCTTCTGGCTTTCAAGGCATACTGCATGTTTTCTTTAATGGTCGGTGCAGCAATAGCCAAAGCAACAATGATCGCTGTCACCAGTTTCAGGCATTCGATTGGAATAATGCTTGTGCGCAGAATAATGGCATAGATCAGACGATAGATAATATTTCCGATCAGACATGCAAGAATGTTCCGGCCCATATTCTTTCTGCCATTGATCAAAGTCTCACCGATGATCAGGCAGGCAAGACCGATGACAACGATGCCCGTACCGCCGTTGATATCGGCGCTCTTCTGCATCTGTCCAGCCAATGCCCCAGATAAGCCCGTCAGACAGTTGGCGATCACCAAGCCAAGCGTGATCGTATGGCGCGGATCAATGGAAGAAGCAGAGACCATATCCTTATTGTCGCCAGTCGCCCTGATCGAAAGACCGATCCGTGTCGACAGGAACCATTTCATCAGGATCATGCATACTGCACAGATGATTCCCGCTAAGACTGCTTTATACCATGTGCCCCCAATGCCCAGGCCTTTGAACAGCGTGTAGATGGTATCGCCTTTGAGCAGAGAGACATTGGAGCTCCATCCCATGGCGGCCAGATTGACCGTGTAAAGACCGGTATTTGTGATAATGCCAGCTAAGATCGAAGGAACGCCCATGCGTGTCTGCAGGAAAGCTGTCACATAGCCAGCACATCCGCCGGCGATCATGCCTAAGAAGACGCCTAAGATCGGGTGCCCTGCCGCAGCCGATGAGACCGATACTGCCATGCCCAGGATGAAGCATCCGTCCGTCGTCAGATCGGCGATATCCAAAATGCGATAGCTCAGGAACAATGCCAAAGCGACCAAAGAATAAACACAGCCCAATTCCAACGCTGTCTGAAAAATAAATAGCATAACTGCCTCCTAACTTATTCCTTTGTTGTTGCGACCTCAGTAACGGTACCGAACTTTGCAAATACAGATGTATCTGCGCCCAGTTTCTTTGCGGTATCTGAATTGACGGTCACAATGCCGCCATCCATCAGATAATAATCATCCAGCTTGTCATAGCCCTCCATAAATGCCTGATAGGCAAGGTCAGCTGTCTTTGTGCCAAGGTCTGTATAGTTGACGCCGCATGTCGCAAAGGCGCCATTGCGGACGAAGGAATCAGCGCCTGTATAATGAGGGATCTTCGCATCTGCGAAGGTCTCAGCAATTGCCAATTCGGCCGACATGATGACATTGTCCGTCGGTGTGAATACAGCATCTACCCCCGCGGATACTAAGGACGCTGCTGCCGCAATGACTTCATCATTCGTATTGGCTGTCGCTTCTGTATAGGAAATGCCTTTGGCATCAAGATACTCTTTCGCTTCCTTGATCGGCTTTGCAGAATTGGCTTCGCTCTTGGAATACAGGAGACCGACTTTCTTTGTATTTGGATTCTCGGCCAGCATCATATCAATGATCTGCTGGGTATTCAGTGCATCGGATGTACCGGTCACGTTCTTCATGCCGGTCAGTCCTGCTGTTTCCGGATCAGAGACAGCTGCGTAGACGACCGGCGTCTGTGAATCTTCCGCACTGTTGACAGCGACCTGGGCTGCCAACGTAGCGATCGGGATGATCACATTGGCCCCATCGGCGACCGCCTGATCGCAGATCTGCTTCAGTGTGGTCTGATCATTCTGACCGGAATACACACTGCCATAATCGATCTCGGCACCATTCTTAATAGCCAGAGCATCCAATTCATCGGTAACGGCCTGGGCGATCTCATCGAGAGATGCATGGTCCAGCTGCTTGATGATCGCAAACTTGATCGACTTTGCGCCGGTCGAAGCGGACGAAGAAGGAGAAGCGGACGAACATCCAAACATTGTGGCGAATAAGGCTGCGGATAAAACTGCTTTGCATAACTTTTTCATGTGACTTTCCTCCCTTTTCTGTGCATTTCCCTGCGGGATACCATAGATACAAAAAACACCTGTCCTATTGTTAAGGACAGGCGTATATGTCTGCGGTACCACCTTAGTTAAGAGATCTCTCTCTTCTCTCTGTATGAAAATGCAATCACATTTTCTGTCTGCTAACGCTGACACTGCGTCCTGAAGTACTTGCCGAAGCTTTCATCAGGCCCTCATGGGTCCATTTGCATATCTCATCACTGCCAGGTCTCACCATTCCCTGTACTCTCTGAAAGCTGCTGATATGTTTGATCTCCCACTCATTGGTTTGGGTATGCCTGTACTATAAGCGATGCTTATTTTGAAGTCAATATGAATTCTGTAAATAATTGAATTTGTTTCAGCACAGTCATGAAATATTTTCATAATTCAATTTGATATCGGCGTGACCCCGACCTGCGGCATTTTCTCAATACGGATCGCTTCGATGTAATAGAACGGCTGCCCAGCCTGTCCTGTCTGCGGATACATTGTCCCCTGCCGAAGAAGGCCGCTGACTTTGATCCAAGAACTTTCTGAAACTAGTGACGAAAGATCCTGATCGGTCTGGAACTCAAAATTCACATAGCCGCCGGTACAGTATGGACAGGTCGGTCCTTTTCTGCCGACATAGGTATAGCCGCCGAACTTCATATAAAAGCCTTCAATCGCGACCGACTTACCGGCATATTCTGAAAAGTTCATGAACCAATCATTGATCTGTGTCGCATACAGAGAATCACCGACCGTGATATTGATATGGCTGGCATCAAAGGAAGGACGGTCAGCCTGAATGCTGTAGGGATATTCATTATTCAGACCGGAAGAAGAGGCAGCAGCTGATGGAGCTGCGGTGCTGCTTGGTTCCTCAGCCGCAGGTGTTTCTGATGCAGCAGACGGAACGGGCTGATCTTCGCTCACGGATCCCTCGCTCACAGCTGAGGCGCTGGATGAAGGAGAGGAAGAAGGAATATCCAGGTAATTGCTGCTGGGCTCTTTTGTCGGTACATAATGTGTTGCTTTTTCGCTTTCACATCCGCTGTTCAAGGCAAGCAGAAGAGTACATGCAAAAACAGATATTTTTTTCAGTATGCTTCTTTCTGCTTCAGGCATTTGGGATCTTCGGTCTTGCGGAAAGATCTTTCGGACTGCCTCCCTCTGCTTTGATCATTGTTTTCCAATTGTGATTGGCAACAAATACATAGAGCCATTTCGGCATGGCAATGGAAAAATAATTTTCTTTTGCGTGGCCATCATGGATCGACTGATACAGTGCTTCATATGCCTGCGGCAGCTGTTTCAGGAACAGCTTTCCGGTCGGGATATCCTTCATGCCCAGAAGTGCGCCGCCGCCGCCAAAGCCAATGCCGCCCAAGAAATCATATTTATTCTGCCGGCACCATTGCTTGATCAGTTCCATCGCAAGTTCTGTATTTTCAGCTTCATAGAAGCCGCACTGCAGGATCACCGCTACTTTCAGTTCTTTTTTCTGCACTCTTGCCTCAATGACATCCATTAAAGCAAGCATGCTGGAAGGAAGACTGCTGACATAGATCGGCGATACGATCACGATGGCATCGCTTGCCATCACTGCTTTTACGGCCAGATCTTCTTTCATCTGCGGATTGACCTGCAGGATCCCATATTCATCGCCCTTGAGAAAAGGGATCAGCCGATCGATCAGCTGCTGTGAGCCGCTGTGCTCTGCTTTCGGCGAAGCATTCATCAATGTGATCTTCATTGCTTTCCTCCGATCTGCCAGGCATCCTGATACCAATGGATCTGATGATCCTTCAGATGATAATTCTCTGTTTCATCCCTCAGGATCTTTTCCGCCAGTTCTTTTTCTTCTGGTGAAATATGCTTTTCATAGAAATATACCTGCATCGAAATCTCATTGTTATATCTTGGGTGATGGCGCATTCTTCCTTCGCGCATTTCAAAGCCAGGCTGCACATACGGCAATGCTCTTTCAAAGACCATTTTCACAAAGGGTGAAAAGGAGCCATGGAAGCAGCGTGATACGATCAGGATCTCATCGCATTTTGAAAGCAGAGCGCCTAAATACTGGGCATCATCCTGCTGAGCACAGATGCCCGGGGTATGCGTCCAGCATTGGAAACAGCCAAGACATGGATGAATATGATTCTGCGGACGGAAGATGCGGTCCTCAATACTGATTCTGCCAGGATACGTACCTGTATCTGTAATAATAATTTTCATGTCTTCTATTGTAGCAGACGATTGTCAGCTGCGGTCTTTGAATTCATGAAAAAGAGTTTAAAATAAAAGGCATGATGAAAACAGTCAATTACAAAAAAATGCTGCTGCAGGCCGGCATTGAAATGCAGAAAAGAGACCTGACCGTAGAGACCTGGGGAAACATCTCTTTAAAAGATCCGGATACCGGGCTCATTTATCTGACGCCATCCGGCATGGCATATGATACGCTGCAGGAAAGCGATGTCTGTGTGCTGAATGGCCATGGCGATATTGTCGAAGGCACAAGAAAGCCAAGTGTTGAAAAGATGCTCCATGTGCTGATCTATCAGGAACGCAGCGATGTCCTAGCGATATTGCATACGCATCCGATCCAATCAACGGTCTTCGGCATCCTGCATCAGGCGATCCCCGTCGTTACAGATGAGATGGCCCAGGCCATCGGCGGTGCGGTGCAGTGTGCGGCGTATGCCCTGCCTGGTTCGATCGTCCTAGCACAGAATACAGTGCAGGCATTGGGAAAAGTACAGGCATGTCTTTTAGCAAATCACGGGGCCGTCTGTGTCGGCCATGATATCAAAGAATGCTTCAAAGTGGCAGAAGTGCTGGAGACATCCGCCGAGATCTATCAGAAAGCACTGGCGATCGGCAGACCGATCGAGATCACCAAAGAAAATACCGATTGGATGCGCGATTTCGCCCTCAATCATTACGGACAGAGATAGGAGAACAGAATGTCAAAGCAATTAGAAGTTGTAAAGCTGAATGAAAAAGGGGATGCGGTCATCATCTTGGATCAGACGAAGCTTCCCAATCATGAGGAGTATCTGACTTTAACCAAGGAACCGGAAATGTGGCAGGCCATCAAGCTGCTGCAGGTGCGCGGTGCACCAGCCATCGGTGTCTTTGCCGGCTATGCTATGGCAGCCCTTGCACAATCGCTGAAAGAACTGCCGTATGACAGCTTCAAAGAAAAGTTCGATGCCTTGGCAGATCATCTCAATACATCCCGGCCGACCGCAGTCAATCTCAGCTGGGCCCTGAACAGAATGAAGAAGTTCGTCAGCGATCATAAAGAAGATACCGCTGAGCTCTGTGCAGATCTGATCAAAGAAGCGAAGACCATCAATGCTGAGAATCTTGCCATGAATCAGAAGATAGCTGAATATGGGGTCACCCTGCTCCATGAGGGCGATGGGATCCTGACCCATTGCAATGCCGGATACTTGGCCTGCTTAGGCTATGGCACCGCAACGGCGCCGATGTATCTCGCGCATGAAAAAGGCATGCATATCCATGTCTATTCCGATGAGACCAGACCGCTTCTGCAGGGCGCCCGTCTGACTTCCTACGAACTGTACAAAGCAGGCATTGATGTTACTTCGATCTGCGACAATATGGCTTCGCTGGTCATGAAGCAGGGAAAGATCCAGTGCGTGATGGTCGGCTGCGACCGCATTGCGGCCAATGGCGACTTTGCCAATAAGATCGGCACCTCTGGGGCAGCGATCTTGGCGAAGTATTACGGCATTCCCTTCTATACCCTGGGACCTTCATCCACCATTGATTTCAATACCCCGACCGGCAAAGAGATCAAGATTGAAATGAGAGATCCTGAAGAAGTCGGAGAAATGTGGTATAAAGAACCCATGATCTTAAAAGAGATCAAGAAATTCAACCCTTCTTTCGATGTCACCGATCATGAACTTGTCTCTGGCATTGTTACTGAAAGAGGCATTGTCTATCCGCCATTCCAAGAAAATCTGAAGAAACTGTTCCGCAAATAAAAGGAGAAAAACATGGAACCAAAAGAGAGTATTTCTGCTTCAATCGTTGTCAAAGATGAATTGGCAAAAGTTGTTCTGATGCCGGGCGATCCGCTGCGGGCAAAAACATTGGCTGATAAGTATCTCAGCGATGTCGTCTGCTTCAATGACACAAGAAACATGCTTGGCTTTACCGGTACGTATAAAGGAAAGCGCATCTCTGTCATGGGCCATGGCATGGGCGTTCCTTCTGTCGGTATCTATACGCATGAATTATTTACCCAGTTCGGGGTTGATGCGATCATCCGCATTGGCTCTGCCGGCGGACTGTCCATGGATGTCGATCCGATGGATGTCGTCATCGCTGAAGCTGCTTCGACCAATTCCAATTACGGCAATGCCTATGGGATCCCTGGACAATTGGCCGCATGTGCCGATTATGACATGCTGGAAACAGCCGTTGATGCCGCCAAGAAGAATGGCGTCAAGTATAAAGTAGGCAAAGTATATACTTCTGATTTCTTCTACTACCCGCAGGCCGGCCTGAATGAAAAGCTCAGGGACTTCGGCCACTTAGCCGTTGAAATGGAGACCGCAGGTCTCTATTGGGAAGCCTGTGCATCGCAGAAAAAAGCATTGTCCATTCTTTCCATCTCCGATCATCTTTTCAAGCCAGAGGCACTGTCTGCTGAACAGAGACAGAATGGCTTTACAGATATGATGGAAATTGCTTTGGAAACAGCTTGGAAGTTTGCAGAATAAGTAAAAGAAAAGATCGGCAGGATGACGGAAGTGCTCATCCCACTGATCTTTTTTAGTCGGCAATTGCTTTGATCAGATCTTCATAGATGCCTTTTAATTCAGCTTTCTGGGCATCGCTCATCTGATCGGTATCGCTGGTCATACTGAAGGAATCTACTAAAGATGTATGATGGCCCGCAATAGCGCCCTTCTTAATGGCAACGACCTCTGGCGTATACAGAGATGGTTCGCTCTTGCCCGTGGTCTCATTTGTTTCATGTTTCAGGATGGAATCAAAATGACTGAGCATATTCTGGATGACTGCTTTGCCTTCGACCGAGAAAGATTTTCCCGTCGCATCCATCAGTTCGCTCTCATACACATCCACATAGTACACATGAATGCCCATTTCTTTCGCCGCCTCATTGAGGACAGGCACAGCACGGTTGCACCATGGACATGTCGGATAGCTGTATAGGATGATCCCGGTGCCGCCTTCATCGACCAGTTTCAGCGATTCGCTCATCGAGATCTGGATAAAGGCAGGATCTTTATCGGTCAGCCATTCATAGCCGGACATATCCAATGTCTTGGATGTAACAGCGGCTGAATTGGTGATCGTCACTTTCTTGGAAGTATCTGCCGATGCACTGGCGGAAGATGATGCAGCAGCCGAAGCAGATGCAGCTGAAGAAGTATTTGTATTCTGATGTGTCTCACTGGCACAGCCTGTCAATAAGAGCAGGCATAAAGTACATGTCATTAATTTTTTCACGAATATAGCCTCACTTTCGTATGGGATATATAATAGCACATGAAGATGAAACGAGAAAAAAGATGACAGAAGAACAGTACATTCGCACAGAATTTCTCTTAGGAAAAGAAAAGATGGAAAAGCTCCGGCAGTCACGCGTCGCTGTCTTCGGCCTTGGCGGTGTCGGCGGCTATGTGGTCGAAGCTTTGGCCAGGAGCGGCATCGGTACCCTGGATATCATTGACCATGATATCTTTGTGCCATCCAATCTCAACCGGCAGATCTTAGCCACAGCTGATACTTTAGGCATGAAGAAGATTGAGGCGGCCAAAGCCAGGATCCAAGCTATTGATCCAGCGATCAGCGTGCATGCCTATGACTGTTTCTACCTCCCGCAGGAAAAAGAGAAATTTGCTTTCCCGCAGTATGACTATATTGTGGATGCCGTGGATACGGTCACCGCAAAGATCGATCTGATCGAAGAAGCAGAACAGTGCAATGTGCCGATCCTTTCGGCCATGGGATGCGGCAATCGCCTTGATCCTTCTAAGCTGGTGATCACCGATATCTATCAGACCCAAGGCGATCCTTTGGCACGCATCATGCGCTATGAACTGCGGAAGCGCAGCATTGCCTCACTGAACGTCGTATACAGTACCGAGAAGCCGCTGGCCCCTGTCTATCCGGCAGGATTTGTCAATGATCCAGCTAAGCCGACCCCTGGATCCATGGTCTTTGTCCCAGCTGCGGCCGGTCTTCTGATTGCTTCAAAAGTCGTCTCTGACCTGAGCATCAAATGACCAATTCTTCTTTTCTTCCTGTATACTGTAAGCAATAGAAGAAAGGAGAACAATCATGGATAAATATCAGTGCCCATGCGGATATGTTTACGATCCTGCAGAAGGTGATCCAGCTAATAATGTAAAGCCTGGAACAGCTTGGGAAGATGTACCTGAAGATTGGATCTGTCCTGTCTGCGGTGCACCTAAGAGTGCCTTCTTCAAAGTCGAATAAGCATACAAAAAGGCTTCGCTTCTCAGCGAGGCCTTTTCTTTGCATGCATGTAATTTACTGATTGGTAAGATCGGCACCGAAGTACTTCTCCGACAGTTTGGCCAATGTGCCATCCTCACGCATCTCTTTCAATGCCTGGTTGATGGCTTCTGCTAAGCTGTCATTGTCCGCATTCTTGATCATCGGAATAGCATAGGATGTCGCATCCTCTGATACCGCCGCAACTTTCAGATTCTTTTCCCCGGTCGTCTTCAGATAATCCTGCACCGAAGTCTGCGCATTGACCGTCGCATCGACTGTCCCATTGAGGACCAGCTCCATTGTCTCGGCTAAAGTATCGACCCCAGAGACAGTCGCACCATACTGTTCACCAATCTCCATATAAGTGGAGCCGATCGAGTTGGCTGTCTTCTTTCCCTTCAGATCTTCAAACGTATTGATATCTGTATTGTCTGCCTTTGTCACAAGCACGGTATGGTCATAAGCATACGGATCTGAGAAGGCAAAGGTCTTTTCTCTTTCTTCGGTGACATCGACGCCATTGATGACAATGTCATATGTCCCGCTGGAGAGACCGGCAAATAAGCCATCCCAGGCTGCTTCAACAATATCTGCCTCCACCCCGATCTTCTTGGCAATATTCTGTCCGACTTCCACATCATAGCCGACCAATGCATTGGTATTGTCATGATAGGAAAACGGCTGCCAATCTCCTTCCAGACCGATAATGATCTTCTGTGCGCTCTTGATCTTGGCCAGATGATCATTGGCAGATGCACTGGACGAACTGCCGGCTGCTGCGCTGCTGCACCCAGCAAGGCTCAGAGCCAATACGGCGGAAACGATCTTTGTGATTCTGTTCATATTCTTTCTCCTTCTTGTTTGACTTCCATCCGCAGAAATTCTCTTGTCCGTGCCTGCTTTGGCGCGGCAAAGAATTCCTGTGAATCATTTTCTTCAACAATATTTCCCTTTTCCATAAAGATGACATGATTGGATACATCTCTGGCAAAGCCCATTTCATGAGTCACTACGATCATGGTCATCCCATCTTCTGCTAACTTCCGCATGACTTCCAGCACTTCCCCGATCAATTCCGGATCCAAGGCCGAAGTCGGCTCATCAAAATAGATGATCTGCGGATCTGTCGCCAAGGCTCTGGCAATCGCGACCCGCTGCTGCTGGCCGCCGGATAATTGAGATGGATAGTAATTGCAGCGATCTGACATGCCGACCCGATCCAGCATTTCCCGGCCGATCTTTTCCGCTTCTGCTTTGGTCTTCTTCTGGGCAAGCGTCAGACCTAACGTTACATTCTGCAGCGCTGTCTTGTTGGCGAACAGATTATAGTTCTGAAAGACGAAAGCGGTCTTGGCACGGACCTGGGCAATCTCTTTCTTTGTACTGTGGGCCAGATCATAGGAGATGCCATCAAACGTCATGGTGCCTTGATCTGCCGTTTCCAGAAAATTGATGCATCTTAGCAGTGTCGTCTTGCCGGATCCGGAAGGTCCCAAAATTGCAGTGACATCTCCCTTATGGATCGAAAGATCGACACCTTTCAGGACATCCAGGCCGCCGAATGATTTATGGATATTTTTGATTTCCAGCATCGCCATCGGATCACTTCCTCTCCCCGCTGTAGAAATTCAGCTTCTTTTCGCCCCATCTCTGCAGCCATGTCAGGATCGTAGAGAAGATCAGATAGACGGCTGCGACGGTCAGATACATCGCCATAAAGCGATAATTCCGGCCGGCAATGCGCTGGGTCTGGAAGAACATCTCCATCACAGTTATATTCGATGCCAAAGAAGTATCCTTCAGCATACTGATCAAAGAATTGCTCAAAGCAGGGAAAGCCGTGCGGATGGCCTGCGGCAGAACAATATGGCGCATGATCTGCCAATAATTCAAACCAACGCAATAGCCTGCTTCCATCTGTCCCGCCGGCACTGATTCTAGGCATCCGCGGATCGTTTCGGCACAATAGGCGCCTTCATTGACCGCAAATACCGCGACCGCCGACCAGAAAGGATCGGTATGGATCCCAATGGAAGGAAAGCCATAGAAGACTACGAACAGCTGCACCAGCAATGGCGTACCGCGGATGATCCAGATATAGAAACGGCAGATCTGCCGCAGAACGGGAATCTCGGCATACTGGACCAAAGCTGCAAGGATCGCGATGATCAATGCAAGCGAAAAGCTGATGATCGTCAATGGAATGGTCATCGTCAATCCAGCCATAAAGATCTGCGGAAAAGAATCCAGCATGAGCTGCCAATCTGACATGAATCTGCCCCCTTTGCGTACTATATATTAAGGTGTCATAGGAATGCATGCAATTCATTTGCCCTGCTTATCGATACTTATTATGCATGCATTGCATAGCGAAACTTCATCTATAAGAAAGGACACTGCTGCGTGTCCCTATTTTAAAATGCTTGATAATACTTTATTGACCGTCTTGCCATCAGTCTTGCCGGCATACTTTGCCATGACTTCTTTCATGATCGGTCCCTGGCTCTTCTTTTCGGCAGCCAGTCCCTTTTCTGTCATGATGGCTTCGATCGCTGTTCTGATCTCTGCTTCGCTCATCTGCTTTGGCAGATATTCTTCGATCAGAGCAATCTTCTTGTTGTTCTCATCAATGATATCAGTCCGATTGGCTGGTGTTTCCGCCAAGGCTTCCTTGGTCTGCTTCAGTTCTCTCTGCACATACTTCAGCTCTTCATCCTTGGTCAGTTCCTTGCCCGACTCTTTCTCCGCTAAAGCAATGGCTGAGATCAGCAATGAATAGACGCCTTTCTTCAATGCATCATGATCCTTCATTGCCTGCATGTTATCTTTTCTTAACTGCTTTAATAGTTCTCCCATACTTCCTCCTTATTTTTCATCCTCGATCTGCTTCTGATATTCCCGTGAAAGTTTCAGCAGTTCGCTGAAATATTTCCGATAATATGCCCGAATATCATCATCTTCGATCCGCCGGCAGTTCTTCTCAGTGATCTCTGCCTCTCGATTGCTGTCCAGGATCGGCATCTGATTCTCAATCTTATAGCTGATGATATCTGCGACGATCTTAAATCTCTCTTCAAAAAGAGCAGCCATCTTGGCATCGATCGCATCGATTGCCTTCCGGTCATCTTCCAATTTATCTGCCATCCCGCACCTCCGTCATTTTTATATTATACATCATCTGGCAATGAGTGTTTTGCCATCAAGTTCGGCTGTGATAAAATATTCTGAAACAAGGAGGTGGGCATATGTCAAAGAACTTTGTTTTTATTTCACCGACATTTCCCAAGACGTACTATCAGTTCCCAAAAGCTTGGAAAGCACTGGGCGGTACGTCTCTCTGCATCGGTGAAGACAGCTATGCATCTCTAGCAAAAGAGATGAAAGAAGCCTGCAGTGAGTACTATCAGGTCAGTTCCATGAAGGACTATGACCAGATGTACCGTGCCGTTGCGTGGTTTGCCCATAAGCATGGAAAGATCGACTGGCTGGAGAGCAACAATGAATTCTGGCTGGAACAGGATGCCAAGCTCCGCACCGATTTCAATATCACGACGGGGGATAAGACAGAAACAGTCATGCGCTACAAGACCAAGTCCAACATGAAAGCTTTTTATGAGCAGGCACACTGCCCTGTTGCCAGATATCACTTAGTCACCGATCTTGATGCCGGAAAGAAGTTCATTGAAGAAGTCGGCTACCCCGTTATTGTCAAGCCGAATGATGGCGTTGGGGCAACCACTACCTGGAAGATCCACAATGAAGAAGAACTGACTGCTTTCTATGATAAGAAACTGCCTGTACCATTTATTATGGAAGAATTCGTGCCGGGCTATATCGTCTCCTTTGACGGCATCACCGATCAGGATGGCCGGATCATCTTCAAGACATCGCATCATTTTCCGGAACCGATCATGAATATTGTCAACAGCACGGAAGAATGTTTCTATTGGAGCGAACGTACGATCCCAGCAGATCTCGATGAACTTGGTACCCGCGTCATTGCGGCCTTTGATATCCGCGCCCGCTTCTTCCACACCGAATACTTCCGTTTAACAGAAGATAAGCCAGGACTTGGTGTCAAAGGAGGTCTTGTCGGCTTAGAAGTCAACATGCGTCCCCCAGGAGGCTATACCCCAGACATGATGAACTATGCCAACAACATAGATGTCTATAAGATCTATGCAAACATGGCGATGTTCAACACAAATACATATCAGAGCGACCGTCCGTATCACTGCATCTATGTCGGCAGACGCGATGCGTTTGTCTATACGAACAATGCCGCATCCATCTTTGCCAAATATGGCAAGAATATCATGATGCATGACCGCATGCCGCAGCTGCTTGGCGAAGCCATGGGCAATGAGTTCTATATCGCCCGCTTCAAGACAAAAGAAGAATGTATGGCATTCACCGACTTCATCTACGCAAAAGTGAAAGAGGAAACCAAATGAAAATCTCCTATCGGAAAGAATACTCGAACTGTCTGCACCGCGACATGGAATATAAGATCTATGGGCATGCAGGCATGCCTGTGCTTGCCTTCCCATCCCAGGATGGACGCTTCTTTGACTTTGAAGATCAGGGCATGATCGGCAGTATTGCAGAATTCATTGAAAACGGCAGGATCCAGGTATTCTGCTGTGATTCCAATGACATCAATTCCTGGTCCTCCACCAATTGGGATCATCGCAAAGCCATTGAGAATCAGGAAGCGTATTTTCATTACATCACCGATGAGCTCTGCCCGAAGATCTATCAGATCAATCGCGATGCCAACGGCGGCATTCCCCGCGGAGCTATTCTGACCACAGGATGTTCCTTAGGAGCGACCCATGCATTAAATGCCCTGCTGCGCCGCCCGGATATCTTCTCGGGATGCATTGCTTTATCCGGTGCCTACAATGCCCGGTACTTCTTCCCTGATTATTGGGATGATCTGACCTATGCCAACAGCCCTGTGGATTATCTTGATGGCATGCCTTACAGCCATCCCTATGTCGATCTCTACCGTACCAAGAATATCATTCTCTGCTGCGGTCAGGGCGCGTGGGAGCATCCAATGCAGGAGGACGCTGCCAGAATGAAAGAGCTCTTTGCCTACAAGGACATTCCCGCATGGGTCGACTTCTGGGGCAAGGATGTATGCCATGACTGGTCATGGTGGAAGCAGCAGCTGCCTTATTTCATGAACTATGTTTGCTGAAGGAGAAGAAGATTCTCCTTTTTTCTTTCCCTTCATCTCTGCAATTGCGCATTTCTTTTTCTCTGCTTTTTTGTTAAGATAGTAAAGCACATGGGGAATTGGTGGAATTGGTAGACACGTCAGCCTTAGGAGCTGATGATTAACGTCGTAAGGGTTCGAGTCCCTTATTCCCCACTAAAATATTCATCTTCATGCATTGGCCTTCGTCTTATTCTGAATAGGATGAAGGTTTTTATGTGTTTGCCTTAAATAAATTCAATTAAATAAAAAGATAAGTCATCAAAAAAGGGCTGCAATGGTTAGCAGTCCTTTAATATTAATCATCCCAAAATTGTGCTTTCAGATTTACTGCATTCTTTGGCATATCAAATTCAAGAGGATTTTCTGACACATTTGAAACTGTTATTCCCGTTGGAATCCAATGGAATGTTTGATGAGGGTATAAATCCAAATTTTCTGTAGCTACCACATGAGAGCCCCATGCAACTTTGGCGCCACTGCTAACAGTTTTTCCATCAACGGTGATAGTGCAATTGGTCGTGGTTATTGTATATGTTCTTTTTGCAAATTCCACACTGATTGTCTCGTCGTTATCACTGTTTTGTACATAATCCATGCTTGCACTAGTGGGCATATCATCTGTCTCTTTTATTTGTCCCCCACTAGTAATTGATTTAATGTAATACCCGTCATCTGCATCAAACTCAATATGCTTTGTATCGCCATACTTTAATTTTACTGTTCCCGATGGAGAAATCGTTCCACCTTTGCTCGCCGATAACGTTAGTGTGTATTCGTTTGCCGTATAGTTTGCTATTACATTTGCATTACTTGCTGGCATTGTGAATGTTGTGGTCGCTGCACTTGCATCTTCGATGGTTCCACCATCAGCAATCCATTTGTCAAAATGACAATGCTCTGGCGCTCTGCCCGCAACAAGAGTGGCTTTTTCACCGGCGGCGCGCTTTAAGGAAAGCGTTCCAGATTGATTCTTTATTATTAGAGAATACTGCTTAGCAGTATAGTTAGCCTTTACCGTGACTGGTGCTGATGGCATTGTGAATGTCGTGGTTATTTTTGTTGCATCCGCAAGAGTGGCTTCACCGCTCTCTACTGTCCAGCCAGTAAATGTGCTGGATGCTGGTGCATTATCCGCGGTAATCGTAACGACATCACCTTCAGCATACGTTCCTGTTCCTGTGCCATTGGTAACTGTAACATCATTATGGATAACATATCCGTATGTGACCTCAGCTGTAAATGTCATTTTCTTACCGTCAACAGTCAGGTCTTCCAATGCAGTAAAGCTCTTATCCTCTGCTTCTACTGCTGTAGGCATCGCCATTGTTCCGATCACTGCAGCACAGAGAATCAGAGAAGCAATCGTCTTGCCTTTCTTGTTCCTGATAATCACTACAGCTAATGCACTGCCTGAGATTACCATCAGTGCAGCCCACAAAGGAAGCTGAGAACCTGCTCCAGTGTCAGGCACGGTGTAATCCTGAGTTTCTGCTTGCTTAATTGCAATCACATCGTTAGCTGCGCTCTTGCCAGCCTCTAAACTAAACGCATTCTGCGTCAGGCTTCCTGACTTCAGCTTTATACCATCCGGCAATGTGATCTTAGTCTGGATTCCATCTACCCCATACTTGTTCGCGTTAGTGACGGTAAGTTTCAGATCGATGTCTTCATTAGCGGAATATGCCGTCTTTTCAGAAGTGAGAGCTGCCGATATTCCAACTGCATCTGCGGCCATAACGGTCATGCCTGTTGAAAACATGAATACTAGGCTCAATAGTACTGTAATGATCTTTCTTTTCATGGTTTCCCCTCCAATAATACTTTTCATCAGCATATCATCAAAATGTCAGCTTTGTCACACCCATCTTTTGAATTACACAAGGCTATTGACATGCTCGCCCAGAAATAACAAAAAGCACTCAATATAAAGGATCAAACATATAAAAATACGTTTCATCATTGTCCAGAGAATCGTTTCAAAAATGAAACGCAAATGAAGCGCAAAATTTTTCGTTGCATTTGCGTTTGTCTTTGCGTTCAGCCGCATAATTATAAAAAATTACGTATTTATCTAAATCATTGCCTGAAAACTGCTTTCTCACGACTCATTAATATGTATAAAAGAAGAAGCCAATTTCAAAATGATATGGAATCAGCTTCTTCTTTTTATGTGTTATGCGATTTTTTTGTCTTTCTTATGAACATTGATCTTTGATGCCGCCAAACAGATCAGTATAGTGATGACCATATCCGGCAGTGTATTGCCTACTGCAATATCCACTTTCATTAACAGACGATAAATAGCAAAGCCAATGATCCATATGATCATATTTTTAATATCAAAAGCCTTCTGACTGCGATCCTCATGAAGCAGGAAGTAATCGGCAATCTGGATAGCGATCATCGGGGCAAAGACAGAACCGATCAGATATAGAAAATCAGTGATGCTGTCCATCGGATAGAAAATGGCGCCGATCATACCGATAGCGGCAGCAGCGATGGCTGCCCATTTCCCCTTCATCTTTGGAAAGACGGTCTCACTGGAGACTCCGGCAGAATAGGCATCGAGGAACGTTGTCGTTACTGTTGAGAGCACAATGATCAATAGAGATGCAATGCCAAGGCCTGCTTTGACTATGATCTGTGCAATGTCATATTCGCCCGTATAAATAGCAGCGCCCATGCCGATCACATACATCCAGCAGCTGACCAGACCATACACAGCAGCACTGACGGCCGCTGCTTCGACAGGCTTTTCTGCACTGCGGGTGTAATCGCTGATCAAAGGCAGCCAGGACAATGGCATGGCAACGGACAGTTCGACTGCCGCACCAAAGGAAATACTTTCTTCGGCAATTCCTGCCGACATGCCGCTGCCAAAGATCTTCCAGCAGAGGATCAAGCTCAGGATAAATAAAGCAGCCATAGCGATGGTATTGATCCGGCCGAGATTCTTAATGCCTGCTAAGATCCATAGAATGATCAAAGTGCCAATGACAAGGCACCAGATCCATGATCCGATCGGCCAGGCACTTTCGGCAGCCAAAGCGCCATCATAGATCATGATGGCTGTCCAGCCGACAAGCTGCAGGATATTCAGCAGGGCAAAGAACAGACTGCCCTTCTGCCCAAAGCTCAGTTTCACAGTCTCCATCGAGCTCTGCCGCATCTTTCCGCCGATCACACCAGCTAAGAACAGCATGGTGCATCCGATGACGTGTCCGATCAGAATGGCAAGCAGTCCCTTGGCAAAGCCGAGCGGTGCAAAATACGTACCGGTCAGGATCTCAGCTAAAGAAACACCGGCACCGAACCAGAGCAGAGCGTTATCAAATAAAGACGTTCTCTTCTCGCTCATGCCTTGTGCTCCTTGGCAAACTCGCCCTGCAGATCAAAGGCATGATTCATCGGACCGCTTCCTTTGCCAAGATCAAGCATGGCTCCAAGAGCTCCGGAAATATATGCTTTCGCGCGTTCGACCGATGTGTTCATTGAGAAACCCTTGGCAAGATTTGCGGCAATGGCACTGGAAAGCGTGCAGCCGGTGCCATGGGTATTTGGATTGTCGATATGTTTGCCATTGAACCATATGTATGCATGGTCTGCGTACAGCAGATCATTAGCATCATTCAGATTGTGACCGCCCTTGCATAAGACCGCACAGCCGTATTTTTTATTGATCTTCTTGGCTGCTTCGATCATATCCTGCGGCTTCTGGATCTTCATTTCTGCTAAGACTTCCGCTTCCGGAATATTCGGTGTTGCAATATCAGCTAAAGGAAGCAGTTCCTTTTCCAATACCGCAATGGCATCCTCACTGATCAGCTTTGCGCCGCTGGTCGCGACCATGACCGGATCGAGGACGATCTTTTCAGCGTGATAGAATTTCAGCCGATCCGCAATTGTCCGGATCAGATCGGCCGAAGATACCATACCGATCTTGACCGCATCAGGACGGATATCGGTAAAGATATCATCAATCTGTTCGGCTAAAAATGCGGGCGATGCCTCCATGATGCCTGTTACGCCGGTCGTATTCTGTGCGGTAAGTGCAGTGATCGCGCTCATCGCATAAACACCATTCATGGTCATAGTTTTGATATCAGCCTGAATGCCGGCGCCTCCGCAGGAATCGCTCCCTGCGATCGTTAATGCTGTTTTCATTTTTTTCTCTCCTTTTTTCGCATTAGTTTTATATAGCGGCAGAAGATGGTGCCCCCGATCTGCTGCTGAAGCCTTCACTTCTGCAATGAAGTCTGCTTCCAAAATGTATTGAGATCCAAATAATCAGGCAGATAATACGCTGCCAGTTTTTTTACTTTATCTGTTTCTTTTTCTGATGCATCCCATACAGCAGCTACTGGAAAGCCATCCTCAGCAGCCGTTTTGACGGCATAGAGCGCATCTTCAAAAACAAGTGTGTCACTTTTTGCTGTGCCCAATTCCTTAGCAGCACGGCGATAGATCTCTGGTTCATCTTTGCCAGAGCCGACCGCGGTGCAGGTCAGGATATCCGCAAAGTAATGCGCCAAGCCATATTTCTTCAGGGCCGCTTCGATCAAAGTGCGATCGGTCGCGGTCGCAATGATCATCCTGACGCCATTATCAGAAAGTTTCTGCAGGAAAGCTGGAACACCTTCTTTGGGCTGAATGACGTTGCGGTAGTAATGTTCGATCATATGATTGACCCCATCCATGATCTCCTTTACAGAGAGCGTTACGCCATATTCTTTCTGATACCAGCAGGCCGCCTGTACCAGGCTCATGGATTTAAAGACCTCACTGAGATCTTCTTTCGGTTCATAGCCAATGGAACGAAGATAGTCATTGCCGATCGTATCCCAGATGAACATGGAATCGAACAGCGTGCCGTCAAAATCAAAGATTGCGCCCTGGATCATGCGGCGACCATCTTTGCGGTGAGTGCTTTTAGCTTTTCTGTTGCCTGACAGATATTATCTTCAGCAAAAATTGCACTGATCACAGCAATGCCGCAGATCCCGCTGCCAGACAGCTGCGTGACATTGTCTTTCGTGATCCCGCCGATGGCGATAACGGGGATCTTCACAGCTTGGCAGATTGCTTTCAGCGTTTCATAGCTGACATCTTCTGCATCTGCTTTGGATCCGGTATGAAAGACGGCACCGACGCCTAAATAATCGGCGCCTCTTTGTTCCGCAAGGACTGCCTGTTCGACAGTCTCTGCAGAAACACCGAGGATCCTGTCTCTGCCGATCAGAGCACGTACATCATCTGCTTCCATATCGCTCTGGCCAACATGGATGCCATCGGCATCTGCTTTCAGAGCGACTGCTACATTATCATTGACGATGAAGGGTACACCATACTGATGGCAGAGCGTTTTGATCTGCACTGCCTCAGCAGCGAACTGTTCTGGATCCAGATCTTTTTCACGCAGCTGGATCATTGTCGCTCCGCCTTTCAGTGCCTGTTCGCACTGCTGCAGCAATGTACTGTTCTTCAGCCAGCGGCGGTCGGTGACCGCATACAGAAGAAGATCTTTTTCAGCGAAGTTCATACTTGGCTCCCTGCTTCAGGATCGTGCTGTCCATATTGTATACAGCATCGATGATGCGATTGCGATAGGTCGCATTGCCTTCCCCTGCCTGCATGTGCTGCATGCCGATCTCGCCTGCTAAGCCCATGGTGCAGACAGCAGCGGCAGCGGCTTCCAATTGATTCTCTGGATTGGCTGCTAAGAAAGCAGTCATCATGCCGGACAGCTGACAGCCTGTCCCGGTGATCTTTCCCATTTCAGGTCTGCCATTGCGGATGACATAGCAGTGTTCCTGATCTGCGACCAGATCGATTGCACCAGTGATGGCAATGATACTGCCTGTTTCGGCCGCAAAGTTCTTGGTGAAAGCAATCATCTGTTCAAGATTCTTATCTGTCACAGCATCAGCCGCATCGGCATCGACGCCTTTGGTCGTGCCGCTTCCCTTTGCCAGTGTCTTGATTTCAGAAACATTGCCGCGGATGACATTGAAATGCAGTTCCTTCATCAGTTTCAAAGCGGTGTCTGTGCGCAGGCTGCTTGCCCCGGCTCCAACCGGATCCAGCAGAAGCTGATGCGAAAGTTCTTCTGCTTTATGACCGGCGATGAACATTGCCTCAATGCTGCGCTGATTCAAGGTACCGATGTTGATGTTCAGTCCGCCGCAGATCGAAGTGATCTCTGCAACATCCTGCGGTTCATCAGACATGATCGGACTGGCACCGCATGCAAGAATGATGTTTGCCACATCGTTTACCGTAACGTAATTCGTAATATTGTGGATCAGCGGAGCCTTTTTTCTCAGAACATCCAAACAGTTGTCAATCATCTTTTCTTCCTCCATCTATGCCCTGCTCACAAAAAAAGCAGGCACCTTGACTTAGCATGCCTGCTAGAAATCCTGTATACAGTTCCCTCCGTTGGCATTATCCAAATCAGGTATATGGGTCGAAGGTCATACCTTCCTCTCAGCCTGTCATACAAGCTCCCCTAATGATCGTATTCAGTGTATCACGGTCTGCATGAAAAGCAATCAAAGAAAAAAGCTGCAGCTGCATGCGAGCATGCTTACTGCGGCTTCTCTGATTGATTAAGATCAGAACTTGTTTGCTTTGGCAGCTTCCTGGATAGCAACTGCTACCGAGACACTGGCACCGACCATAGGGTTGTTGCCCATACCGATGAAGCCCATCATCTCGACGTGTGCTGGAACAGAGGAGCTTCCGGCAAACTGCGCATCGCTGTGCATTCTGCCCATGGTATCGGTCATACCGTAGGAAGCAGGACCTGCGGCCATATTATCTGGATGCAGTGTTCTTCCTGTGCCGCCGCCGGATGCTACAGAGAAGTACTTCTTGCCCTTCTCCCAGCATTCCTTCTTATATGTACCTGCAACAGGGTGCTGGAAACGTGTTGGATTGGTCGAATTTCCGGTAATGGAAACATCAACGCCTTCCTTCCACATAATAGCGACGCCCTCACGGACATCATCTGCACCATAGCAGCGTACTTTTGCACGCTCGCCCTTGGAATATGGTGTTTCAGATAAGATATGCAGTTCTCCTGTATAGTAGTCGAACTGTGTCTCAACATAAGTAAAGCCATTGACTCTGGAAATGATCTTAGCAGCATCTTTGCCTAAGCCATTCAGAATGACCTTCAATGGTTCTGTACGAGCCTTGGAAGCATTCTTAGCAATACCGATGGCACCTTCGGCTGCGGCAAAAGACTCATGTCCAGCTAAGAAAGCGAAGCACTTGGTATCATCATCCAGCAGCATCGCTGCTAAGTTGCCGTGTCCTAAGCCGACCTTGCGGTCATCAGCGACAGATCCGGCAATGCAGAAAGCCTGCAGGCCTTCGCCCAATGCCTTCGCAGCTTCTTTAGCTGTGCGGGCATTCTTCTTGATAGCAATTGCTGCCCCAACGGTGTATGCCCAGCATGCATCATCAAAGCAGATCGTCTGGATCCCTCTGACCATGCCGGCAGCGTCAACACCTGCATCATCACAGATCTTCCTGCATTCCTGTACATCCTTGATGCCATACTGCTTTAAAACTGCGTTGATCTTGTCGATACGACGCTCATAATTTTCAAATAGTTCTGCCATGGTGTTCTCCTCCTATTCATGACGAGGGTCAATAACTTTGACAGCCTCATCATAACGTCCGTATCTTGATTTGTTCTTGGCCAATGCTTCATTGGCATCCATGCCGCTCTTGACTGCTTCCATGAACTTGCCCATATTGACATATTCATAGCCGATGATCTCATCATTTTCATCCAGAGCGATCTTATTGATATATCCTTCGGCAAGCTCCAGGTATCTAGGTCCCTTTGCCTTTGTGCTGTAAACAGTACCGATCTGCGAACGGATGCCCTTGCCCAGGTCTTCCAGGCCAGCGCCGACATTCAGTCCATTTTCAGAGAAAGAAGACTGGGAACGTCCGTAAGCGATCTGCAGGAACAGTTCTCTCATTGCTGTGTTGATTGCATCGCAGACAAGGTCTGTGTTCAAAGCTTCCAAAGCTGTCTTGCCGACAATTGCTTCTGAAGCCATGGCTGCTGAATGCGTCATGCCAGAGCATCCGATCGTCTCGATCAATGCTTCTTCAATGATGCCCTGCTTGATGTTCAGTGTCAGTTTGCATGCGCCCTGCTGAGGTGCGCACCAGCCTACACCGTGTGTCAAACCGGAAATATCTTTGATCTCTTTGGAATATACCCATTTTCCTTCTTCAGGAATCGGGGCACATCCATGCTGTCCGCCGCAGTGGACTTTGCACATGTTCTCTACTTCTTTTGTGTAATCCATATGTCCTCCTTTTGACATTTGAATTGGAATCTCCCTCACTGAAACAAAAAGCTGATGCATTCTGTATTCATAAAACAAAATACAGAAGTCATCAGCTGTTTCAGCAGTTCAGGATCTCTCCTAGGGAGAACTTCATTCCCTGCCATTAGAATATCATAAGTGAGACAAAAAGAAATATAATTATTTGCTTTGACCGCACTCCGTGATCCTCTCAGCTGCATATAATGGCAGGTTGATCAGCCATGTTTTGCCAACTTGTCTCCCGCCCTTGCGACAAGAGGCATGAGGTCCTGCAAATCTTTCCATAACTTTAGTTCACATTTTTATGCACGAACTTTTGAATGAATCATACACTTTTATGCACGAAGTTATGTTTTGATGTAATAATTTTCAGAAATAATTTTGAAAAATGTTTGACAATTCCAAACTGATACATTACAGTACTGTTATCTTCGATGAACAAAAGAGTATTTGATCCTGTCCATCAGCGAGCCGGAACAGAGTGGAAGTCCGGCGGCAACGGGTTCGAAGAAGCGCATTTGGGAGAAGACTTTCTGAACTTAGAGTAGGAAAGTACGTATACCGGCGTTAACGGAATAGAGCAGGTCAGCAGACAGTATTGCTGGCAATCAGAGTGGTACCGCGATCAAAGTCGTCTCTGGAGATATCCAGAAGGCGGCTTTTTTGTTTCTTATAAGGAGGTGGGTCAATGAAAAGCCGACGCAGCCGCGTATTTCACACAGAAAACAGACATACCGAAAAGAAAAAGGAGAAAACAAATATGAAAGCACTCAATCAGATCTTCAAGGCAGCTATCGCTGCTTCAGCCGCACTCAGTCTTACCGCCTGCTCGTCAGGTACAGCATCCAGTTCTTCTGCATCCGCTGCTTCTTCCGCAGCTGCACAGAACATTGTCATTGCCATTTCCCCAGACTATCCGCCATTTGATTCCTTAACGGCAGATGGCAAGCTGGAGGGCTTCGACTATGATATGGGCGAATGGATCTTCAACTGGCTGGATAACAACGGCTACAGCTATACACATGAATGGAAACAGATGAGCTTTGATACCATCGTTTCTGCCATTCAGACAGATCAGGTAGACTTAGGCATCTCCGGCTTCACCTATGCGGAAGACCGGAAAGTATTATTCTCCGATCCTTACTATGACAGTGCGCAGGTCGCTGTTGTCGCTGCTGACAGCACCATCACTTCCAAAGATGATCTGAAAGGCAAGAAGATCGGTGCACAGCTTGGCTCGACTGGTGAAACATGTGCCAATGAAATTGAAGGTGCTGCCGTTCAGGCCGTCGAAGATATGGGCGTCATCATGGAGACTCTGAAGTCCGGCGGCATTGACGCTGCCATCCTCGATATTGCTGTTGCCGAGAATTATGTCGCAACGGGGAACTTCAAGAAGCTGGATGGATCTCTGCTGGATGAGAATGTCTATGTGATTGCCAAGGAAGGCAATACAGACTTGATGACACCGGTAAACAAGGCATTGGCTGCTTTCTTGGCAAGCGATGACTTTGACACCTATAAAGCAAAGTGGATCAACGCAAAGTAAGCGATCATGAGCGATATCTTTACTGCTGAAAATATTCTCTTTATGTTAAAAGGAGCGGGCTATAGTTTATTGCTCGCTCTTGGTGCGATTGCGATTGGCTGCGTCATCGGTGTCCTGATTGCAGCTGCGAAGCTCTCGCAGTCAAAAAATATTGGTTCGACGATCCTGCGCTGGATCGCAAATATCTATGTTGAACTGTTCCGCGGAACGCCTATGCTCCTGCAGATCCTGTTCTTCTATCTGGGCGTACCGGTCCTGTACCAAAGGATCACAGGCATGCGCCTGAGCGTCAATCCTTATGCAGTCGGCATTCTTGCCCTGAGCTTCAACTCCGGTGCCTATCAGGCAGAACTGATCCGTTCCGGCATCCAGGGCGTAGATAAAGGACAGTGGGAAGCATGTGCGACGCTGGGTATCGGCTATGGCACAATGATGAAAGAGATCATCCTGCCGCAGGCCTTCAAGCGCATTGTCCCGCCGCTCGTTTCGGAATTCATTACCCTGATCAAGGACAGTTCCTTGATCTCCAATATCGGTGCACTCGAGCTTCTGTATTCTGCCCAGGTATTGGGCAAGAAGTATTATGACTACTTAGATCCGCTGATCCTTGCCGGGATCATGTATCTCTTTATGACTGTCATTACATCCTATCTGTCCAAGCGCGTCGAAAGGAGGTTCGCCGTCAATGATTGAAGTCAAACATTTATCTAAAAAGTTCGGTGAACTGCAGGCGCTGGATGACATCAATCTTACCGTCAATGACGGTGATATCATCTGTCTGATCGGTCCTTCCGGTTCAGGCAAGAGCACGCTGTGCCGCTGCATCCATGGTCTGGAGACACCGGAAACAGGAGAAGTATACCTGAATGGCGAGCTGATGGATCCAAAGAAAAAAGCTGCCTATACTGCCCAGCGAAAAAAGATGGGCTTTGTCTTCCAGCACTTCAACCTTTTCAATAATAAGACAGTTCTTGAGAACTGCATGCTGGCACAGGTAACTGCCGGCATTGATAAAGCAAAAGCAGAAGAGACTTCCAAGATGTATCTCGATAAAGTCGGACTGTCCGATAAGTATGATGCATGGCCATCCAAGCTGTCCGGCGGGCAGAAACAGAGAGCCGCTATTGCCAGAGCTCTCTGCATGAATCCAGAAGTCATGCTGTTCGATGAACCGACATCCGCATTGGATCCGGAAATGATCAAAGAAGTATTGGAAGTCATGAAAGATCTGGGCCGCCAAGGCATGACCATGATCGTTGTGACCCATGAAATGGGCTTTGCCAGAAAAGTAGGAAATCGTGTTGTCTTTTTGGATTCTGGTAAGATTGTAGAAGAGAATACTTCCGAAGAATTCTTCGCCGATCCAAAGACGGAAAGAGCGAAAGACTTCTTAAGCAAGGTATTCTACGAATAAATTATGAAGATTGCAGACTTTCAGACAGAACAGTGGATGAATCAGTATGAGGGCAGAGCTGTCTATAATATGACAGATACCTGTGTCTCACCTTTGACGTATCAAGAGCTCCTATCTTTTGATACCAGTCATCTGCTTTCTTCCATAAAGCTTGATTATGGTTCCATTACCGGCGATGTACGGCTGAAACAGGAGATCCTGCAGCTGTATCAGAGCGGAGCAGAAGAAAACATTACCATGGCACAGGGATGCCTGCAGGCAAACGAACTGGTCATGGAGACTCTGTTAGCACCAGAAGATACTGTCATTGCCTATACACCTTCCTACCAGCAGTTCACGGATCTGCCGCGTTCGATCGGATGCCATGTGATCACGCTTCCTCTTTATGAAGAAGATCAATGGCAGCCGCATATCGCTGATCTGAAGCAGGCTTTTCAGCAGAAGATCCGCATGGTGATCCTGAACAATCCCAACAATCCCACCGGCACCGTGTTCTCACAGGAATACCTGCAAGAGCTCTATGCCTTAGCGTCACAGAACAATACGTATATCCTTTGCGATGAAGTCTATCGCGATCCTGCCATAGCAAGTATCTCCGATGCTTATGCAAAAGGCATCTCAACTTCTTCCTTATCTAAACTGTTCTCTTTAGCAGGGCTGCGGTCCGGATGGATCAAAGGTCCGAAGGAAGTCATCGATGCCGTCAATGTACGGCGCGACTATTCCATTATTTCTACAGGTCCGCTGATCGATGCACTGTCCATGCTGGCATTGCAGCATCAGACAGAGCTTCTTGATCGCAGTGCTTCTTTGATCCAGCAGAATAAAGAACTGCTGATCGACTGGCTGCAGAACAATCCTGCTTTCAGCATTGTCTTACCATCCGCAGGCACCGTCGGCTTTCTGAAATATCATGCCAGCATACCAAGCACCGAGTTTGCCAAAGGTCTTCTAGATCAATACGGCGTCTTCTATGTTCCGGGTGCCTGTTTCCAATGTGAGAGTCATCTGCGCTTAGGATTGACCGCAGATCCAAAAAAATTTAAAAAAGGCCTGGAACTGACTGCTGCCTATCTCAATACCGTTCTGCAATAGGAACGGTTTTTATATGGTTTTCGGTGCAAAAAGGTTTCATTTTCTTTCATATATTTTTCCCATAATACTCAGTTACTCAGCGCAAATGATTTGCACATGCTTTTTTCAGCGTTTTATAATTAAAACAGTATTATTTTTACACCTAACAATCTTATATATACCAGTACCGACTTCGGGGAGAAAATTTATGAAAAAGACACTGAAAAGCTTTGCACTCTGTATCCTTTCCGCTTTGATGATCCTATCATCTCTGCAGATCTTTCATTTGGACGTACAGGCAGAAGATACATCAGGGACACTGATTGCCACTGTTTCCATCAGCGGCGGAGATGACGTCAATTACTACCAGAAGGAAAATGAGTCTTCTTTAATAGCTTTTACTCGTATGTGGCGGGCAGCTGTCATCAGTCCTTCCATATTGGATAAATATGTTTCTATCAAACTTGAAGCAGACTGGACCGGATCCTCATTGTTTCTTGATACTGGCTACCTGTCAGTACCGAAATTCCGCAATGTAACGCTCGATCTGAATGGACATATGATCAATCGCAATCTGACGAATGATTCCTTCAGCTACAATAAGAACGGCGGTGTCTTTTATCTGCAGAATTATGCAGCTCTGACGATTGAAGACAGCAATTCAGTGACCGAACATGCAGGCAGTGTCGTCAACAATCTCTGGTATCCAAGTACAAGTATGTCTGGCATGGCAACACTTGTGACCCTGAATGGCGGCGTCATTACCGGCGGTGCAAGCAATAGCGATGGCGGCGGTGTCGTATGTTCCAAGGGCAGCTACTTTACTATGCATGGCGGAACTTTGGCAGGAAATATGACTTCTGGCAAAGGCGGCGGCATTTCAGTCGATGCATCCTCAGCAAGAGTCATTATTGATGGCGGTCACGTCATGTTCAACCGTTCCAAGGAACATGGCGGCGGTGTCTACGTAGACGACGGCGGTTTCCTTGCCCTTCAGAGCGGCGACATTTCTTACAATATGGTTGCCGGAGATTACTACGGCGGCGGCATCTACAGTGATTCCGGTGCTTCTGTATCAGGATATATTACCGGTGTTTCTTCTGCCGTTGCCATGACGGGCGGATCTGTCTGTCATAATACCGCTCAGTATGGCGGCGGTATCTATCAGGACTCAGGCAATGTGTGCCTTACAGGCGGAACAATTTCCGACAACACGGCACGGAAAGACGGCGGCGGTGTCTATGCCAATGGGCATAATGGCACGACCACCGGTGTGCATCTTGACGGTGCTTCCATCACATACAATTATGCCGGTGCAGATGGCGGCGGTTTCTACTCCAACACAAGCTATGCAGAAATCCATTCCGGCACCATCACAAATAACACGGCCAAATCAAAAAGAGGAAGCGGTGTATTTATCGGACTGACAGATAATCTTTATCTGACTGGCGGCAAGATTGTCATTCAGAATAACACTGTCAGCAACTTATATTTGAGATACAGCTATGACCTGAAGGACGGTTCTTTAGGCAAAGGCAGCTCAGTCTTCATTTCACAGTCGGACTTTTCTTCAGATAATAACAAAACAACCGTTTCATGGACTTCTGAAGCTGCGACCTACAATACAAATTACATGCATGCTGACTACACCGGCTATGTGATCAAACGCATAAACGACACTGTCTATATTGTAAAATCCAGTGAAACAGAACCATCGGAAGGTTCCGCACCAACAACCTATACCGCAGATAATGCAACATATGCCGTACAGCGCGGTACCTATGATTTCACTTCTGTCCTGGACAGCACCGATCTTTCTACCGTTTATTATTATTCTGATGGATACTTCATGGGCAAGCCTTCCAGCTATCTTCCTCAGCTGTCAACAATGTCCTTGAATCTTGCCATGTCTGCTTTCCAGCGGCCAAAAGAAAATGATTCTGATGCCTACAGTTCTGAATATGCATCAAAGAATGTTACTGACCTTCTCACCGATACTGGTTTTTCTGATTTTCAGATTGATTACCCTGACCCTGGTCAGACAGATACCGGCTATACTATCGGTTCTGCGATTGCCAGCAAGCAGCTCTGCACCAGTGATGGAAAAGCTACTGGCAAAACACTGATTGCCGTTGCTGTTCGCGGTGCCAACTACACCAAAGAATGGGCCAGCAATGTGACTATCGGTACGGAAGGAGAAGCAGTCGGATTTGCGGATGCAGCGACACAGGTCACCGCACGTGTACAGCAGTATCTTGCGCAGCATCCTGCCGGTGACAACTATGCCATTTGGGTCGTCGGCTATTCCCGCGGCGGAGCAACCGCAAACCTGACATCGCAGCGACTTTCCGACTTATATGGGACTGACAAAGTCTTCGGCTATACTTTTGAAGCACCGATGGGCGGAACGATGATCCAGGGAACGCATAAGTTAGGCTACATAAATTATACAAATATCCATAACATCATTAATAAAGCAGATCTTGTCCCTGATGTCGCACCATCCTGCATGGGCTTCGTCCGCTATGGTATTGATCACTTTATTCCAGGAAGCAATGATGCATCGAATAACCTGACAAGCTATTACAAGGTTGGGTCCGATAAATATGAAAGTCAGAAACAGGCTGCTTTGCTGCAGCTGAATTCCATCAATCCAGAAATTGTCTTTGATGACAGCTTCCGTACAGCACAGATGCATTATGTAATTTCGGCTATTCCTTGGTTCAGTCTTGCTTCTCCAGTCAGCCTCTTTGATTCCCTGGCGGAAAATTGGTATCCAAAATTCATTAAGTATTTTCTGAACCACGGTGTTGGGACCAGTGCCTGGACCAGTTCTGGTTTTTCTACAGCCCAGCAGTTCCGCGATGCCTATGCAAAGAAAACATGGACCGTTGCAGTAAAATCAGTTGACCAGCAAGGCAATACGACAGGAAAATCCGGAGTTCTCAAAGGACCCTTTGATTCTTCTTCTCAGCAATATCAAGAGGTCACTTTCCAAGAAGCCCTGCAGACTGTGATCGGCGTTGTCATGGGGATGAGCGATGATCAGATGACGCAGTTCATGGCTGCCGTATCAAAAGAAGCGGATCGCATTCATTGGTGGAATGAACTTGGTACATTGATCAGTGATGTCGTCGTTGGCTGGAATGGGGAAAACAATGACGCGAAGAATACTACAATAAGTAAATATAAATCTCTGCTTCTGAATAACGATACAAAAGCGATCATCAGTGCAGCGGATCAGCAGAAATTGGAAACAGCCTATCCTGTCATCGTTGACGCTCTGCTTTCATTCGTCAGCGCCGATCATACGATATTTGCTTATGTAGAAGAGTATTTAGGTACTCTAGTATATAATGTGAATTCCATTAAAGAAGGACATTATCCAGAGAACAATCTGGCTTGGCTCAGGAGCCTTGATACGAATTATGCGAATGATTATTCACTGCGGCAGGATACAGCTTCCTTCGCTGTACCGGATGCACCGACAGCTGATCTAAAAGAAACAACTTATACCACAGCACAGGCGCTGCATCTATCCAGTGCAACTTCCGGAGCAACCATCTACTATACATTGGATGGCAGTATCCCTAGCATTGACAGCAGAACCACAAAGGCTTATGGACATGTGATCAACCTGGACAGCAATGAGCAGGAGCAGAAGAATATCACCGTCAAAGCTGTTGCTTATAAAGATGGTATCTACAGTGAAGTATCCACCTTCAACTACATAATCTTCAAAGGTGCAGTAAAACATGTTGTCAGAATCAATGGCAAAAGAGTCGGCGACTATTATCAGGGAGAGACAGTGACCATCACATCTTCCAGCAGGTACAGTGACGACTTTGCCAACACAGATAAAATATTTACTGGCTGGACTGCACAGAATGAGGCTGGTGAAACAGTCGCGCTGGCAAATCCAAACAGTCTCACTACGAATCTCTCAATGGTCAACAGCAATGTCTATGTGAAATCTTCCTTCCAGAACAAGATCACCAATGTCGATCTGACATTGAAAACAGATTCTGATTCCATCGAAGATGCAATTTCAATTCCTTGGGAGATGAATAACGGCACGCAGTATTATCGCAGTGCAGGATACACAGGCACAAAGACTTATGTGACGGCAAATGAGAATGACGCTGCTGCAGTATGGTCTGTAGATAATCAGAACAATAAAGCAAAATTATCTGTAACAATTCCAGACAACACTGACAGCAAGCGTATCTATGATGTAGATGCGGATGGCAAAGCAAAGAATCTATCAGTGACTGTCAACGGCAAGACCATTGATGGCGGAACTGTCAAAGTAAATACAGATGGTTCTCTGACTTATACTGCTGAATTCAGCATGACTCAGCATGTCAAGTCACTGCTTCCTCAGACCATCGTTCTTGATCACATTGATCATGCTTTAGATTCTTCATGGACACCAGGTGAAGTAAAAACAAGTGCTGTCACAACATCCGGTTCTTCCGTCTCGGATATCCCACTGCAATTTGCAAATACTGATGAACTAAATATTATTCGCACTAAGTATGACAAAGACAGTACCGATGCGAAGACCTTCACCCTGACGGGAACGATAAGCAGCACCTACAGCAATCCTGCTTTGATCAACAGCAATCCTGCTTCTACAGCAACTGTTACCGTGATCATTAAAGGAGCAAACCAGACGGTTGCAGCACCAGCAGCAAATCCAGTATCTGGATCAGTGCTGCATCCAACAAATACAGTTGTCCTTTCCAGCACAACATCAGGTGCCGAGATCTACTACACATTGGATGGCAGCGATCCTATTTCATCTTCTGCAAAGCTGAAATATTCCGCTGGCTCTATCACAGCAGGATCGGATGATCTTCATATCAAGGCAGCCGCAGCCATAAATAATGGAACGGTCTGGAGCTCGGTAAGCGACTTTGATTACACAATTGCTGAATGTACATTGAATATACGTGCATACGATACTGGCAAATATACAGATGATCCTATTACCAGTGCAGATCCATTGATCGTAGATCCAATCATGTCATCCAGCTATACAGAGGGCAGTACCATTTCCATCACTGCCCCATCTGTCCCTGATGAAGAATTCTCGCATTGGGAGAACAGTGATAAAACACTGTTATCAGAAGACAGAACAATCCCGGTAACAATGGATAAGACAAAGACACTGCGTGCTATCTATATCCCTGCTGTTTCAGCATTGAGCATCACCATTGATGCACCTGAAATCGGCAAGGCTGTCGATACGACCGTGAACAGTGCAACCGTCAAATTTACAAATTCATATGACATGGATCCTGAGGCATTCTCTGCAGTATGGCTCACAACAGATGGAACAGAAGCACAATATGGCGTCACCTATACAGCAATGATCGGTGTTATGGCTGACAGCAACGGTGAAATTGGTCTGAGGCCAGCGGAAAGCAGTATAGACTATCAGAAGTCATCTGCCCAATACCGTCTGAATCGCAATGCAAAGATCACGGTCAATGGACAGACCGCAGCGATCCAATCCGATGAGAACGGCGACTACATCATGGTAAGTTTTGCGATGGAGAGCTTAACGTATAAGAGTGCAAGCACAGATGAACCAGCATCCACTGCCAATGGGACTGCTTTAGCAAGCATGCCATTGCCAAGCTCGGCTGTTATTACTGCTTTAGATAAACAGAACGGAGAACATACCATTACTTCAACGATATCGAATTGGAAACTGGCGGATGATTCAAGCTATGATCCTGATTCATTGGAAGAACAGACACTGAACTTTGTGGGTGAAGTGGATCTGCCGAATGGGATCATTGACGGCACGAATATCAATCAGCGTACAGAAGAGATCCGCTATACGATCACCGTCAAGGAAGCTCCATACTTAAGTTCCATTACCGCGGATGTTGAAAACAACAGCAAGCTGACAGAGCAGAAAACAGTGACCTTATCCTGCGATACTGAAGATGCAGAGATCTATTACAAGATCTATAAGAATGGTGAAAAGGTCCCTGCAGAATATACCAAGGGAAGCTATGCAGTATTAAGCGGTATTGCTGGTTCGACCGTAACGTATCACATTGCTGCCCATGCCGAAAAAGATGGCATGAAGCAGATTGCTGATGATGTATTTACCTACACAGTATCATTGCCAGAGGGCTATCCCGTCCTGAAGCAGCCGCCGTTAGCTGACGGTACGCTCGGTGATGCGTATACTGAGACAATTGCCGACAGCAATAATCCGGATGATACTGTATATACACTTGCTTATGATTTCCTGCCGGCAGGATTGAAACTGGATCAGAATACCGGTGTGATCTCCGGGACACCGCAGATGGAAGGCACCTACTACTTCTCGATTGAAGCATCCAACAGTGCCGGTACATCGCATGTAGAATATTCCATTACTATTACAGATGAAGGCGGGACCTTTGATCCATATAAGTTCACCAAGGGAATGAATGGCGAATGGGAAGAAGAAAGCAATTCCATTCTCTACTTTGAAACAGATGGTGCTTATTCGATCTTTAAGAATCTGTACATTGATGGCGTGAAGGTAGATGAAGATCTGTATACCGCAAAGATCGGGAGCACCAAGCTGACACTGTCTCCAGAGCTTCTGAAGACCCTGTCTCTTGGCCAGCATACGATCATGGCAGACTATCAGAATGGACAGGAACCTGCGACCGTATTCAATGTCACAGAGGCATCAAAAGAACCAAAACCTAGCAAGTGCTTAGGCGATGCCTATTGGGATGAAAAGACCCAGGCATGTGTTGTCTATGATGCTTCTGAAATACCGGATACATCTGTAAAATGAGGAAATGAAAGCAGGACTGCTTCAGATGAAGCGGTCCTCTTTTTTTATCGATCCTGTTCCTTCCATGCATGCAAATAACATCCAGAAATATTACATTCTTTCATTTACACCAATAATACTCAATTTTTCAGTGCATATGATTTGATGATGCTTTTTCCAGCGTTTTATAATTGAAACAGTAATATTTATATGCGCAAACTATTTTATATATAGCAGCACCGGAAACGGGAGAAAAATTTATGAAAAAGACATTGAAAAGCTTTGCCCTCTGTATCCTTTCTGCTTTGATGATCCTATCATCTCTGCAGATCTTTCATTTGGATGTGCAGGCTGAAACAAAAGGAACATTGATTGCAACGGTCATCAAAGGAAATAACAGTTCTGTCAGCTATTATCAAAGTGACAAAGAAGATGTTATACAGGCTTTCTCACGCATGTGGAAAGAAAACGTAATGACGGATGATCAGGATGCGGACAGATATGTTTCCATCACTCTGGAAGCGGATTGGGCTGGTGCATCCATCTACAATGAAACAGGCTATCTGCCTGTGCCGAATGGTCACTTTGTTACACTTGATCTGAATGGACATATCATGAATCGCTTTCTGACCAATGACGCCAAAAGCTACCAAAAGAACGGCGAAGTCATTTATATCAACAGCGATGCATCATTAACAATTGAAGACACCAATGCCACAACGGAACACTTAGGGAGAGTCCTGAACAATCTCTGGTATCCAGGTACGGGTGTCAACAGCAATCCAACTCTTCTGACATTGAATGGCGGCATTATTACAGGCGGTGCAAACAGCGGCAATGGCGGCGGTGTTGTCGTTGATGAATATGGGACCTTTACCATGCATGGCGGCACCCTGACCGGGAATATGACCTCTGCTGGCGGCGGCGGCATCTCAGTCAATGGGACCAATGCAAAAGCTGTGATCGATGGCGGGCATGTACTGTACAATCGTTCAAAAGGAAATGGCGGCGGTGTCTATACAGACAATAGCGGCTTCCTTGCCTTGATCAGCGGTGACATCTCTTACAATACTTCTACCGATTATTATGGCGGCGGTATCTACAATAATTCCGGTGCTTTAGTGTCAGGTTATATTGATGGTGTCTCTTCTGCCATAGCGATGACCGGCGGTTCTGTATGTCATAATACCGCGCAGTATGGCGGCGGTGTGTACCAGGAATCCGGCAATGTCTGTCTCAATGGCGGCACCATTTCCAACAATACTGCAGCCGTGAATGGCGGCGGTATCTATGCCAACGGGCATAATGGGACGACCATCGGTGTTCATCTGAACGGTGTGACTGTTTCCTATAATGAAGCCGAGAAGTATGGCGGCGGTTTCTACGTCAACACAGGATATGCCGAGATCAAATCTGCGGTGATCAACTATAACAGCGCTGGTTCGAAAGAAGGCAGCGGTGTTTATATGGCGAATGCTGATTACATTTCTCTGACCGGCGGCAGGATCGTCATTCAGGACAATGGGACTTCCAATCTGCTTCTGCAGAATTCGAAGGATCTCTTAAGTCTTTCCTTAGGTACTGACAGCTGTGTCTATATTGGCAGCCGTGATTTCAATCCTTCCACAGGGGATTATGAATTGATTACGACTGACCTGCCGACCGGGGATATCAATCTTAATTATCTGCATTCCGATTACAGCGGATACATCATCAGCAAATCAAATTCACATGTCTTCTTTCTTAAGGGTGAAGAATCCAAAGCGCCAGGAACCGATTCAGCGCCGACAGAAACAGAAGTCAAGGGCTACACGTACAGTGTAAACAGAGGTACCTTCCAATATACTTCTGTCCTAGATTCAACAGATCTATCTTCCGTCTATTATTACTCTGACGGCTACTTCATGAACAGCAGCGAAGATTATGGAACACAGCTTTCAACCCTGTCCATCAATTTTGCCATGGCTGCCTTCCAGCGTCCAAAAGCAAATGATACAGACACTTACAGTTCTGCGTATGCTTCAAAGAATATTACCGATCTGTTTGACGCCACCGGCTTCAGCAATTATCAGATCGACTATCCGGAGCCAGCAGAAACAGAAAATGGCTATACCATCGGTTCAGCCATTGCCAGCAAAGAACTTTATACGGAAAATCAGAGAGATACCGGCAAGAAACTGATCGTCGTTGCCGTACGCGGTGCGAATTATACAAAAGAATGGGGCAGCAATGTGACCATCGGCAGCAGCGGAGAAGCCGAAGGATTTGCGAATGCAGCAGATCAGGTAACAGCACGTGTGAATGACTATATCAGCAAGAACGGTACTGGGGAAAAATATGCCATCTGGGTCGTCGGCTATTCCCGCGGCGGTGCCACAGCCAATCTGACATCGCAGAGGCTTTCTGATATTTATGGTTCAGATCATGTATATGGATATACTTTCGAAGCACCTCAGGGCGGGACCACCGATCAGGGGACCCATCTGAAAGCATATAATGCTTATACCAACATTCATAATATCATCAACAAATCTGACGTTGTCCCAATGGTAGCACCTACTCTCATGGGCTTAGTCCGCTATGGTGTCGATCATTATATTCCTAGCACAAGCAGTGATTCTGACAATAGTTCAGATTATTACAAAGTGACCAAGACGACATCCGGTGACTACAGCGATTTCAAAAAGAAGGCACTGCTGCAGCTGGTTGCCTTGGATCCTCGCATTGCATTTGATGATGATTTTTACTTAGGACAGATGGAATATGTAACGACTGCAATAGGAAACGGACATCTTGCAAGCACAGTTGACAATCCAGCATATCCGCAAATGGAAGCAGAAGATTGGTATTCAGACTTCCTTGAGTATTTCATTGACCATGGTCTAGGCATTGCAAGCTCCGCCGATGCTTCGGAAAAACGTCTCCAATATACGCGCAGCAAATGGTATGTTCTTTTCAGCAATAATGAGGAAAAGACTGGAACAGTGCCAAGTCTGATAAGCGAAAGTGATTTTGCAACTTACCATGTTGGAACACCCGTTTCATTCCAATCAGCACTGCAGAGCGTTATCGGATTTGTCTTTGGCCTGAGCGATACAAAAAAAAGTGAACTGATAGCCACAATCACTGACACGCTTTCCAAAGCAGACAAAGTTGAAATTGCTAAATTTTGGTATAAAACAGTTGTTGGAAATTGGAGCGGATTCAATCTGCAGACAAAGAATCAATGGATCCAATGGGCGTATAACACTGTATTCAGTGCAGATGTCCAATCTGCTATTGGCGAAGATGAAATGGAAAATTTAGAAATTTGTTTCCCTGTTGTATTGGATGTACTGCTTACCGTTGTGAGTGACGACTATAATGGAGTCTCAGGCGGAACACCAGAATACATTGGGACATTGGTAAATAATAAAACAACCGTAGCTGAGGCTCACTATCCAGAAAACAACCTTGCTTGGCTCAGAGCAGCTGACAGCAACTACGCAAATGATTATGCCGTCAATGCAAAGACTGTATCATTTACCGTACCGAATTCACCAACTGCAGATCTCAGAGAAACAACTTACGAAACAGCACAGACCCTGCATCTATCCAGCACAACTTCCGGAGCGACCATCTACTATACATTGGATGGCACAACGCCAAGCATCACCAGCAATACCACGCTTGCCTATGGACAGAGCATCGGCTTGGACAGTGAGACACAGGAACAGAAGAATATCACTGTCAAAGCTGTCTCTTATAAAGACGGTGTCTACAGTGAAGTATCTACCTTCAGCTACACCATCTTCAAAGGTGCTGTAAAGCATGTAGTCAGAGCCAACGGAAGCAGAGTCGGCGACTATTATCCGGGTGAAATTGTAAGCATTACACCATTGAGCAAATACAGTACTGACTTCACCAATACAGATAAGATATTCACTGGATGGACTGCAAAGGATGAGGATGGCAATACAGTTGATCTCAGCAATCCAGGCAGTCTCACAACACAGTTCGTCATGGGCAGCAGCAATGTCTATGCAACGCCTTCCTTCCAGAACAAGATCACCAATGTCGATCTGACATTGAATACAGGTTCTGATTCCATTGAAGATGCGATTTCAATCCCTTGGGAGATGAATAACAGCACCCAGTATTATCGCAGTGCAGGATACACAGGTACAAAGACCTATGTATCTGCAGATGAAAAGGATGCGGCAGCGACTTGGACCGTAGACAGTCAGAACAATACAGCAAAATTATCTGTAACAATTCCAGATAATACTGACAGCAAGCGTATCTATGATGTGGATGCACAGGGCAACGCAAAAGTCTCTGTAACTGTCAATGGCAAGACCATTGATGGAGCAACCGTTACTGTGAATACAGATGGTTCTCTAACTTACACTGCTGCATTTACCATCAAGCAGCATGTAAAGACACTGCTCGATCCGCAGGCCATCACATTGGCTCACAGTGACACTGACTTACCGCAATGGACACCTGGAACTGTCACGACCACCATCCTTACAAAAGAAGGAAATACGATCGTCGATGTTCCGTTAACATTCAGCGATACTGAACTTGCAAAGATCCGTGAAGGATACAAAGCAAGTACACAGACAGAACAATCCTTTCCCAACATTAAGGGAACTATCGACAGTACTTATATTACAGAGCATCAGAGTACTTTAGCTGGTACCGATTCTGCTTCAGCAGAACTGAAGGTCATCTTCAGTGCAAAAGAAAAAGGATTTGTAGATGCGCCGAATGCCGATCATGACTCTGGAAGCATTCTGCAGACAAGCGACACCATCACACTCCATTCAGATACCGAAGGGGCTTCAATTTATTACACCTTAGATGGCAAAGATCCAACGTCATCTTCCACTGAATACACAGGACCAATCTCAACTCCTGCAAGTGCAGCTGCACTGCATATCAAAGCAGTCGCATATCATAGGACGGACACCAGTTCCATCAGTGATTTCCAATATACAGTAGAAAGTACCAAGGTCCAGAAGACATTGACCATTGAGGCATACGATACTGCTAAGCCAACGGTACTGATGCAGTCTTCACAAGCAGATTATGAACTGAACAGCACAATTTCTGTCACTGCTCCAGCAATTGCCAATGAAGAATTCCTGCAATGGGAGAACAGCGATCAAACACTGTTATCAGAAGACAGAACAATCTCTGTAACAATGGATGATGCTAAGACTCTGCGTGCCATCTATATTCCTTCCGTTTCCTCAATCAACATAGTGATTGATAAGCCAAACGGCGGCGACAGTCTTGCAGAGTCAATTGACGTTGCTGCAGCAACCATCACCAACACATACTATATTGATCCGGCTGACTGTGAGGTCAATTGGTATCCGTCAGATAATACTGCGCAGTATGGCATCACCTATACTGCTTTGATCGATGTCATGCCAGACAGCAGCGGAGAGATCGGTGTGAGTTCCACAGAAGGCGGCAGCTATAACAGGATCTCTGCACAGTACAGCTGGAACCGCAACGCAAAGATCACGGTCAATGGAGAGGAAGCAATGCTCCAATCGGATGAATATGGTGACTATGTGCTTGTAGATTTCCCGACAGATAACTTAACGTACACAGGTGTCAGTAAGAACTCCTATGAAATGACCGTAGACAATGGAACAGAAATAAACAGTATCCCATTGCCGACTTCCGCTGCAGTTACAGCTAAGGACACTGCTAATGCTTCCCATGAAATTGCGGCAGACATCACAGAGTGGAAACTGAAGGATGGTTCAAGCTATGATCCTTCTTCCTTGAATGAACAGACATTGACCTTTACTGGCAAAGTGAATCTGCCGAATGGTGTTGTGATCAGCGGTAATGAAGACCAGAGAACCGTTGATGTCACGTGTACGGTAACAGTCAAAGCAGCTGATTCTGTAGGACATGTCACTGCAGATGTTGAAAACAACAGTACATTGACAGAACAGAAGACGGTAACGCTCTCCTGCGATACTGAAGATGCAGATATCTATTACAAGGTCTATAAAAACGGTGATGAAATCCCATCTGAGTATACCGAAGACAGCTTTGCGGTATTGGGCGGGGTTGCTGGTTCTACCGTGACCTACCACATTGCCGCACATGCCGAAAAAGATGGCATGAAGCAGATCGCTGATGATGTATTTACCTATACTGTCTCATTGCCAGAGGGCTATCCTGTCCTGAAGCAGCCGCCGTTAGCGGACGGTACGCTCGGAGATGCGTATACTGAGACAATTGCCGACAGCAACAATCCAGAGGATACCGTATATATGCTTGCATATGATTTCCTGCCGGCAGGTCTGACCTTAGATCAGAATACCGGTGTGATCTCCGGCATCCCGCAGATGGCTGGCACCTACTACTTCTCCATTGAAGCCACCAACAGCGTCAGTACCTCGCATGTAGATTACATGATCACTATTGCGGATGAAGGCGGAACCATTGAACCGTACAAGTTTACCAAAGGCGCGGATCAGGATTGGGAACAGGGCAGCAGTTCAGCTCTCTACTTTGAAACAGACGGTCCTTACTCGATCTTTAAGGAACTGTATATCGATGGTGTGCAGGTAGATGAAGATCTGTATACCGCATGGTTCGGGAGCACCAAGCTGACGCTCTCTCCAGAGCTTCTGAAGACCCTGTCTCTTGGCCAGCATACGATCATGGCGGACTATCAGAATGGTCAGCAGCCAACAACTGTATTCAATGTCATCGAGGCATCCAATGAGCCAAAGCCAAGCAAGTGCTTAGGCGATGCCTATTGGGATGAAAAGACCCAGGCATGCGTTGTCTATGATCCTTCTGAAATACCGGACACATCAGTAAAATGAGTACCTAAAAGAGAGATTGCATTGCGCAGTCTCCCTTTTCTTATGGATCTTTCTATGTTCTGCCGCTATATTTTGATCTTTAACGAACCATGGGACAGAACCTTTGTTTCACCATATCCTGTTCTTCTGCTGTCCTTCTGCATTCTTGCATGACTGTTGGCGGGATCCAGAAGTTCACAGGTATGCGGTGCAATACAGAAATCACCGAAGACTGTAGACGCATGGATCTCTTGTTCCCCTTCATTCTTCAGGAATACTTCAGTATACTTCCCCTGCCATTCTTCAAACTGATAGCCATTGTCTTCATAAGAGAAGAAACGAAAGCAGTAATCCAATCTGGGATCCGACAGTTCTGTTTCATCATGGAACATACCAGAATGCACATCATACGCGGTGATTGTTTTCCAATGTCCCCGCTGCTTTAAGCGCAGTTCTTTCCATTGTTCATCAAAGACCAATACGGCACAGATCTTTGCGCTGTCCGCTGTAATTGACGGTTCCTTTGCCTTATGAGAGGCATACTGTATCTTCTGGGCCAATCCCTCATCCAGCGGCCATAGATAGTCGTGGAGCGCTTTCTTTAAAGTCCTGGCATCTTTATTCTGATGATCCGCATAGAAAGCCTGATATACACTGTGCTCTGTCTTCATGATCAATGCATCGTCCGCCAGCGTGATCTCTTTGATGCAGGAAGTTGAGATCCACTGTTCCTGGGCAAAGTGAGGATGATCCAGGACATTGCCCCAGACATGATACTGATCTTTGTTTTTTTCAAAATACCAGTTCTTCAAAGTATACATAACGCTGTTTATTCTACCAAAAGAAAAGACCGCATACAACGCGGCCTCTGATTATCCTAGAATTGCTTTCTTGAGCTTCTCTTTCAACGATTCATATTCAGCATCGCTCAGATGTGTTCTGTTTGGGTTCATTTCAAAGGTGCCTCCCCATTCATAGCCATCCTTGTACTTCGGGCACAGATGCATATGAAGATGATGTCCTGTATCGCCATACATGCCATAGTTCAGCTTATCCGGATGGCATACCGTATGGATTGCATTGGCAACAGTCGTAACATCCGCAATGAATGCTTCACGGTCTTCCTTAGAGAGCTCGATCATTTCTGATACATGATGCTTAGAAGCAACAACGCATCTTCCTGGATGCGACTGTTCTTTAAATAAATATACAGTAGATGCCGGCAGTTCGCAGATCTCAATTGCAAACTTCGCGACCAATTCTCCCTTAGCGCAGTACGCGCAGTCAGGATGTTCCTGAGCTAAATCTGTCATTTTATTGTCTTCTCCTTCAATCTCTGATTTATTTTATCACTTCCCTTCTTTCATGGCGCATTCTTTCCAATGAGTGTATGATAATACCCGAGGTAAACCATGAAAAAACTATTGAAAATGATCCTGTGCAGCGTGATGCTGTGCACCATGACCGCATGTTCCAATGGAAATGAAGCTGCCGTAAAGAATACCGTCAACAGCTACTTTGTATCCTTAGAAGAAGGAAAGCTGGAAGACGCCTACAAATATGTCGGCGATGATGCCACGACCGACTTTTCAGAGCTGAAGGAAACCGAAGACAGCATGAATGAAATGCTTGAGGAATACAATATCAGCGATGCCACAAAGACATTGTTCTCTGATGCCTTCTCCAGTATTATCAAGCTCTGCGTACAGTCCCATAAGATCACCAAGACAGAGAAAGTATCTGATACCGAATATAAGGTGACAGCAGATGCTTCGATCTTAGATTCCGATACCATCGCCACTGCCATTGAGAATATCGACTATGAAACATTCCTGAATGATATCTCCAGCAAAGTAACAGAAAAATATACAAGTGAAGGAGAGTCTGCCGCAGCTGAATATCTGATGTCATCCATGGCCACTTGGTTCTCTGAGAACTATACAAGTGCTTTGAAGGATCTGAAAGCGACCGCAAGACCTGTTGTCATTACCGTAGATAAGCAAAATGATTCCTGGCTGATCACCGGTATGGAAGATCAGGAATAGCCAAGAGCTGACCTGTCCCCTTTCAGCAAATATTTTCTTTTCAAAGATGCTTTGATGTGTTATCATCAATAAGCATTGAGTGTTTAGCTCAGCTGGGAGAGCACTTCCTTGACGTGGAAGGGGTCATGGGTTCGAGTCCCTTAACGCTCACTTATAGCATCACAGAAGAGGCTTAGCAAAGCCTTTTTTTCTATTACTGTCCTGCCATACATTTGCACGGCAGAACATATCGCTAAGCTTGACCATGTGCTGCGACCGTATGATGTTTGACATTATGGTGGTGTACCACCATAATAAAAGTGGAGGTAATGTAGATGACATTAACGTCGCTTTTGGAAAATAAGCATCTTTCACGTTACCGTGTTGCCAAGATGTGTGATATTCCACAGTCCACTCTCAGAGATCTTTGCAACGGCACTACAGATATCAAGAAGACCAGTGCTGAAGTTGTTTTCAAGCTGTCCAAAGCATTATCCATTTCCATGGAAGATCTAGTTCAGATGGACAGCAAGATTATAAGCGAGAAGCGCATGGATTTTGAACTGTATAAAAGTACAGTCTGTCATCGCGTGCATGACATGGGCGATATCGATTTTATGCTGGACGTTCTGAAGTCCAATGAAATTCGTGTCCTCTATGAGCGCAAATGGTATGCAGAGTCCTTTTACATGTTGGCAATGGTCGACTACCTCAGCAGACTGCACCATATTGATCTTGTCAAAAACTACAATGATATTAGACAGCAGAAACTGAAGGAAACACTGTATCCGGCATCTGCCTGGATCAGTTATGAACTGCGCCATGATAAGACACGTTTTAAACTATGTGAAAAGGAAGCCATTCCTGAGTTCAGGCACTTCAATATCATAGAAAGCGATATCAGAAATGTCATTTGAAAAAGGATTTACAAAAGATAATCTTGATGTGTATCTGAAGGAACTTGCAAAAGAATATAAGCGGTCAGGTGGTCGAAATGCACCTGCCGAAATTATTTTAATTGGCGGTGCTGCTGCTCTGGCAAATTATGGATTCAGGGAATCCACATATGATATTGATGCACTGATCTCTGCTTCTTCTGCAATGAAAGATGCAATCAGCACAGTTGGTGATCGCATGGGTCTTCCCAATGGGTGGATCAACACTGATTTTGAAAGAACTGTCTCCTATTCTCCAAGACTCATTGAATGTTCACAATACTATCGAACATTTTCAAATATTGTCACCATCAGAGCCATTACTTCTGAATATCTGATTGCGATGAAACTAAGATCCGCAAGGCAGTATAAAAATGATATAAGTGACATTGTCGGAATCATCGCAGAACAAAAGAAGATCGGCAAGCCAATTAGTTTCTTAGATGTAGACAAAGCCGTCATCAAACTATATGGCTCATGGGATAAGATATCCATTCTTGCTCAGGAAGATCTCAATGCAGCGTTTGAATCAAATGATCTCTCAGCCCTGTACCAAACAATCAGAAAACGGGAACTCACCACAAGAGATCAGCTGATTGAGATTGAAAAGAAATATCCAAAACGACTAACAGAGAATAATCTAGACGATGTCATTCAATCATTGTTTGCTGCGCAAAAAAATTCAAAGAGCAGCAAAACAAAATGAATTTTCCGTGCTGATTCTTCAGCTTTCTGTCCAATCCCAGATACTGTGAACAGCAAGCAAAATGCTCTAAAGTATACTCAAGTACTGAGATAATTCCGGGGCAGATCATTAACTTAAGACAAGAGATAACAAGAACTCATTTTGTACCATTTTCGGTAATTGGCAGATAATAAAATCCCGCCAGATGATCTGACGGGAGATATGAACCAGCAAATTACTATCTGATTCCTTATTACCCTGCATGGAACACTGAAACTGATCTTGTGATCATTGGTATTGGTTACAAGCAGAATTGATGCAATTTCATAGGAATCTTTCAATTTTTTAAATTCACTTCAACAATGTGATATCCTGCTTCAACTGCATCATAGGTGAATGTAACGATGTCCCTAACATCTTCTCAGAAAATACAGGATCAGAAACTGTTGTTACATCAATCCGTTCTGCAGCTGCAGGTGAGACGATGAGACGATACTGCTGTCATCAATGTCTACTGATAAAGACTTTGAATCATTATTTTCAAGCAAGTCATCAAGCAGTTTCAGTTAGTCATTTTTCTATACAATATCCCGATATTTAATAAGCCTAACATTATTTTTTTCAAGCCATTGCTTTGTCTCAGTTGAGCACAGCATATCCACTTCTTTTGTTCGGTTGATAGTCAGACTAGAATGATTCAGAAGATACTGATCAAGCCAGCCTGGATGACACACAAACACATTTGGCATATCTGTTCTAACATGATTAAGAATACCATTTTTCAAGCAAGTCAAAGGATCATATTTTTCCTCCATTGACTGCATTGGAAGCGCATGAATCGGATGACCTTTGAACAGACCATTTTCTACCATCGGATTCATATCATTGAGCGGAAGATCATACCGATTTGCCACAATCCTCAGTGCTTTCTGCAGATTTTCACTGGCAATGGCATGAGCTTCAAAGTATTCCGGTTTTTTGCCTGTGAGCGCTTTAAAGCGTATATACTGTGCTTCTACCTCAATGACTGCTTCATCTACTTTTATCAGATCCATACCTTGTTTATAAGCTTCGCGGTATCTCCGGCTACTTTTAAACTGACCATCGGCCTGTACAAGAGAAGGAATCAGAGAAGGATCAGCACAAGGGGTTCCAAGACATACATTAGTATGCTGACCAAGACACACATCTGTGCCATTCAGCAATTCAACACCTTGTGCGGCATAAGGCATGTTGCACATCAGTCCGGCACTGCCAATCAGTCCGTCTTTCACTGTTTTGGCAATACCATAGTTTATTGCCTCACTATATCCAATATCATCTGCTCTCAGGATTAGTTCAATCATGGAATATTCCTCCATTTTCTTTTTTATTGTTTCTGAATAACCGGATCATTCTTGTCAAAACCAAACATGTAAGTCAGCACTGCTGATACCACAAAGGCAATCGCTACACCAATGCAGCCATTAATCATGTTTGCTGTCCCACCTCCAACATAACCAAGCACTGCCAGAAAGTTAGTAGCACCCATCACATAGGTTCCCACTCCCGTAATGCCTGCATAGAGGCCGCCGCAGAACCCGCCAATTGCCATGGCAATAAACGGCTTCTTATATTTGAAGCCGATGCCATAAAGTACCGGTTCCGTTACACCGCCCAGAATACCAGACACAAAGTAGCCAAGGGACAGTGCCTTTTCATCTTTTTCACGCATTTTTAAGAATGCTCCTAATGCCATTCCGAATGCTGCCCAGGTTGCAAAGCCGCCAGCTGTTAATACAAACTTATCAACACCGGCAGACATCATAGTAGTAATGCCGAAGACAATCAGCACCTGGTGCATGCCGGTCATAACCAAGAATTCCCACAGAGCTGCCACAACTGCAACTGCAATGAATCCGCCGACACTGCCAAATGCAACAAGCCCATTGCCAATCAGATCTCCAAGGTATCCACCAAGTGGTCCAAGAATGCAATAAATCAGCGGCACCATGACCAGCATGGTGAGGAATGGTGCAAATACAGTAGCCAGCATATCAGGTATGTATTTCTGGAAGCACTTAAATACCATAGCCATAACAGGAATGATAAGAATAATCGGAAGTACCGTCTGCCCATAGGTCATCATTCTGGCAGGGATTCCATAGACACTGAAGGAGGCTCCTTCCGTTCCAGCAAGTGTTACAAAATCCGGTGCCAGAAGGCATCCTGCTGCAAACATACCCATGACCGGGTTCAGACCAACCTTCTTGGAAGCTGTATAGCCAAGGAAGATCGGCAGGAAGTAGAAAAATCCATAATATACAAAGTTGCACAGTTGATAGAAATTGCTTTCTGTCCCAAAGATATTTAGCATATTCGGGCCAAGCACTACCTGCAAGGTCTTGAACATGGCAGCGCCCATCATTGCCGGAATCATCGGTGTCATAGAACCAGCAAGATAATCCAGTATCTTTCCGCCGGCAGATTTGAATGTCAGCTTCTCTTTCGGTGCATCTAGATTCTCATCAATGCTTTCCTGCTGAGAAATGCCTGTTTCCTTACACAGTGCCTCATAAACTTTCGGCACATTCTGTCCGATAATCACCTGGTATTGATCTCCGGCTACATTGGTTCCAATAACACCATTGATCTTTTTGATCTCATCGCTGTTGGGAATCGATTTGTCCTTGAGTGTAAAACGCAGTCGAGTAATGCAGTGTGTCACAAAGGAAATGTTATTCTTGCCGCCAACCGCTAAGAGTACATCCTTTGCAATCTGTTTGTTGTCAGTTGCCATATTTATTTCAATCTCCTCTTTTTCTTTCGTTGCATATATTCATCATCCATTTCGCGCGTTGAACAGATGAATCAGTTAATCTCTCGTGATGTCATTCTGTTGATATGAAGCATTAGATACAGCAGCTCTTCATTATTCAAAAACCATTTATATTTCTGCCGCATCATGTCTCTAATCTGCTCTGTGCAGATCCATGCTTTGGGATTTTCATCCTTGATCATTTCAAACATCTTTTCATTCTCTGACTGAATTTCAGCATGCTGCCTTCTGCGGCCAATCAGATATTCAAGATGTGTCATGAATCTTCCGTAATTGAAGCTGCTACGATCGATAGAAAGTCCGTATTCCTGTTCAATCATTCCGGTAATTACTTCTGATATTTCTTCAGCATCAAGTGTCGGATCTGCTTTATTCTCTCCAATATTTTCCGCATCAATGAAGTGCATAGCTATGGATACTTCTTCATCTTTCATGAGATGTATATCAAACATCTTGTTCAGATACTGGCGTGCATGCTTTGCAATTCCCATTTCTATTGGATACATTGCCTGCATGGTACTGCCATTCGGCATTCGGATATACATGCCTCTTCTAGTACGCTCAATCACAAATGAAATATGATCAGCCAATACAAATGTCAGGTTGGGATTCAAGTTGCTTGCAATTCTGGAGGATCCGTATTCTACAATTCGAATTGCCGCATCCATATACTCCTTGGAAATGCTGTTAAGCACTTGAATGTTCTCCGGTTTCATACCATAGAACGTATGCTCGACTTTAGATAGATCATTCAGATCATATGGCATTGAAGGAAACCCAATACCCTTACCAAAGGCAACTATCTTATTGCCCTTGGAGTCCAGACACACAGCCACATTGTTATTAATTTTC